>JBBSBA010000063.1:0-15417 GCA_038251725.1 Actinomycetales bacterium | reverse complement strand
GCACGTCCTGGTGGGCGCGCGGGCAAACCATCACGTCACCGGCCATGACGAGACCCTCTCTTCGGAGAAGAAGGTTACCGCCGAAACCCCCGAAAATCACTCGGTCGAGAAAAGCTCATCACACTGATATCGTGGGCGGGAACTATGTTCGATAGTCGACCGTAGACGCCCCAGCCGGTTCTTTCAAGGCCGACGGCAGAATCCCCGTCAGCGGCGGATCAGTGTTCGCGGAACTCCGGCCATTCCGAGCCGGGAAGGAGGGCCGCGTAGAGCGCGCTCTGCGCGACGTCGAGCGTGGGGAAGATTCCGCGGTAGCCGTCATCCGTCATCAGCTTGAAGGTGAATCCGCCCTCGACGCTGTGAATCGAACCAACGACCCCGGCCGGGCCGACCGCCACCCAACGGTGGCCGGTGAGAGTGTGCGTGTTGTCGTGCAGTGTGTTGCTCATCATTGAGCTCCCTTGAATCGAACGATGTCGAACGATGTCGAACCTTGTTGAAACGTACCGGTCGCTGCCGGCACGAATATCCTATGTCTGCGTGCGGTGATCATCATGATGCTGCGCTGTTAATTTCGTGAATCGAAAGAGGCCCGCCCATGCCAACGAACACCCGCCTCGGAGTCGTCTTCGACTATTCGGACGACTTCGCGACAAACGCCGCCGAGGTCGCCGATTTCGAGCGAGCCGGGGTGGACCTCGTCACGGTGGCCGAGGCCTACTCCTTCGACGCGGTGAGCCAGCTCGGCTACCTCGCGGCCATCACCGAGCGCATGACGCTCGCCTCGGGCATCCTGCCGATCTACTCGCGCACCCCGGCGCTGCTCGCGATGACGGCCGCCGGCCTCGACTCCGTGTCCGGTGGCCGTTTCGAGCTCGGGATCGGGTCATCCGGCGCCCAGGTGATCGAGGGATTCCACGGCGTCCCGTTCACGGCCCCGCTCGGCCGCATCCGCGAGAATGTGGAGATCTGCCGCGCGGTCTGGCGGCGGGAGCGGCTGGAGCATCAGGGCCGCCACTACCAGATCCCGCTGCCCGCAGATCAGGGCCGCGGCCTCGGGAAGCCGCTCAAGATCATCAACCGGCTGGTACGTGAGAGCATCCCGATCGCCATCGCCGCGCTCACACCGAAGGCCGTGGCGCAGGCAGCGGAGATCGCCGACGGCTGGCTGCCGCTGTTCTTCCTTCCCGAGCGGGCGGATGCCGCGTGGGGAGCCGCTCTCGCCGAAGGCGCGTCCCGGCGCTCCCCCGACCTCGCACCGCTCGCGATCACGGCGCAGGTGCCCTTCTACCTCGGGGACCATTCCGGGCCGGCGCTCGACGCGTACCGCCAGAACGTGGCCCTCTACGTCGGCGGGATGGGCGCCCGCGGCGCCAACTTCTACAACGACCTCGCGGTCGGCTACGGGTTCGCCGATGAGGCGGCGACCGTGCAGGAGCTCTACCTCAGCGGACGAAAGGACGAAGCGGCAGCGGCCGTGCCGGAAGACCTCGTGCGTGGCACGGCGCTCATCGGCACCGAGACGGAGGTGCGCGCGCGGGTCGAGGCGCTGCTCGCGGCGGGGGTCACCACGATCTCGGTAAAGCCGCTCGCCGGAACGAGCGCCGAGCGCATTCAGCAGCTCGAGGCATTGCGCGCGATCCTGTAGTTCGCACGCCCGCCTACGAGGCGCGCACGTACTCCGCGAACGACTTGCGGATCTTGTTGACCTTCGGCATCGCGACGGCCATGCAATAGCCCTGGCCCGGGTTCTTCGCGAAGAAATCCTGGTGGTAAGTCTCGGCCGGATACCAGACGCCGAGCGGAGCGATCTGGGTGACGGGTCCGCCCTCCCAATATTCGGAGGCGCGGTCGCGAGCGGTCTCGAACTGCGTCTTCTGCTCGTCATCGGTGTAGAACATCGCCGAACGGTACTGGGTGCCGACGTCATTGCCCTGCCGGTTGAGCTGGCGGGGGTCGTGCAGCGAGAAGAACACGTCGAGGATCACGTTGGCGGGAATCACCTCGGGGTCGAAGGTCACGGCGACCGCCTCGGCGTGCCCGGTCATCCCGGTGCATACGGCCTCATAGTCGGGATTAGCCGTGGCTCCCCCGGTGTACCCCGACACGACGTCACTGACACCGCCAAGGGTGCGATAGACGGCGTCGAGACACCAGAAACAGCCACCGGCGAGTACGAATGTTTGCATGCGCTGAGCCTACTTTCCGCGTGTGGGGTGACAGCACTGCTGCCTCTCAAGGAAACACCGCGGGCGGGATCGTCATTCCGTGTTCACAGCCGATCCTCATATTCGGGCGGCCATCTAGGCTTGCACCATGAGCTATGTCGCCTCCACCGATCGCTACCAGTCCGTCACGTACAACCGAGTCGGCCGGAGTGGGCTCAAGCTGCCCGCCGTTTCGCTCGGCCTGTGGAACAACTTCGGCTTCGACCGCCCGATCGAGATCCAGCGCGCGATCCTGCGCCGGGCCTTCGACCTCGGTGTCACCCACTTCGACCTCGCCAACAACTACGGACCGCCCGCCGGAAGCGCCGAAACCAACTTCGGCCGCATCTTCGCCGATGACTTCCGCCCGCACCGCGACGAACTCATCATCTCCACCAAGGCGGGCTACGACATGTGGGACGGCCCCTACGGCGAGTGGGGATCGCGCAAGTACCTGTTGTCGTCGCTCGATCAGAGCCTCGAGCGCATGGGACTCGACTATGTCGACATCTTCTACTCCCACCGCCCCGACCCGGAGACCCCGATCGAGGAGACGATGGGCGCCCTCGCGACGGCCGTGACCTCGGGCAAGGCCCTGTATGCCGGGATCTCGAACTACAACACCGAGCAGACGATCGCCGCCTTCACCGCCCTCGCCGAACACAGGATCCCGGTTCTGATCCACCAGCCGCGCTTCAACATGTTCGATCGCCACATCGAGACCGAGGGCCTTCTTCCGGTTCTGGATGACCTCGGCATGGGGAGCATCGTCTTCTCGCCGCTCGCCCAAGGCCTGCTCACCGACCGCTACCTCAAGGGCATTCCGGCCGACTCCCGTGCCGCCGAGGGACGCTGGATCAACGGCAACAACATCGATGAGACCTACCTTTCCCGCGCGAGCGCGCTCAACGAGATCGCCGCCGGGCGAGGCCAGAGCCTCGCTCAGCTCGCCCTCACCTGGGTGCTTCGCCACCCGCAGGTCACCTCGGCCGTGATCGGCGCGTCGAGCGTCGCGCAGCTCGAGAACAACATCGCCGCCCTCGAGGGCGCGCCGCTCACCTCCGAAGAGATCGCCGCGATCGACGAGTTCGCCGTTCACGGCACTGGTACCAGCTGAGCGGCCGCCCGAATGTCGGTGCCCCCGCCTAGCGTGGGGCTCCAGACAACAACGATCGGGCCGGCTGACACGCGAGGACGCTCCTCGCAACGAAGGAATGCGCATGACCACTCTCGCCTTCACCGGTAACCGGCCCGTGACCCGACCCGGCCTCCAACTCGTGCAGCTCCACGACCAGCTCTGGCGTGTGACCCGCCCGTCCGGCGAGGTGCTCGGCTACGTCGAGCAGTTCCGGGTGCGAGCCGGGCTGCGCTTCCGGTCCAAGAGATTCATCGCCCGCCAGCACCGCTTCATCCAAATGGGCGAGTTCTGGAGCGTGGATGACGCGATCGATTGTTTCGGCTTCTGACCCGGACACCCACCGGCAGTGCCCATCACGGCATGCCGCGACGGCAATGCCGACCGGGCCAGTTGGAGACTCGCCACAGCGGGTTGCTGTATGTCGCCTGTGGCCGGGTTAAAGTTCGTGCATGCAATGGTGGACGAACTTCTTGGACTGGATCAACTCGACCGACGGTTGGCGCATCGTGTCGACCGCCGTCATCCCGTTCATCGCGATCATCGTGGCAGGGATAGTGGCGGCCCTCATCGGTCGCGCGTCCGCCCGCAAGGTGATCGAGTTGAGCGAGCGCGAGGTGCGTGCGTCTGCCGTCACGGCCCTGATCAGCGCGGCCCGCAAGGCCGCCGTGTGGAACACGCTTCCCGCGCCTGAGCAGCAGCACATCGACCACCTCATCGGCGATGCCGAGATCCGACTGCGCCTGCTGCCGATCGCGGGCACCTCACTCGCGGCCGACTGGGCTCGCCACGAGATCGCCGGCATGAAGCGCAATGCCGTCTCCTTCAGCTTCCAGGCCGAGCAGTCGCTCCTGGTCTTCCGAGACCGCCTGATCGAGTGGCAGGGCCGCCCCGGCCGGGCCAAGAAGCTCTTCAAGAACGACCTCGACTCGTGGGCCTACGACTCGTCGGTGAGCGAGCAGGAACTCGTGCACCAGCAGCAGAAGTGGGCCGCGCAGCAGGTGACCGAAGCAGATCAGACCGGCACGGTCACGGCATCCCCCCTCGTGCGCCCGGCCGCGGCCCCTCCGCTCGGGGTCGACCTGGTCGATTCGTCGGCGTCCACTCCCGCCGTGCCCGTGCCCGCTCCGGTCGTCGTGCCGACGCCCGCCGTCTCCTCCTTCGGGCCGCCTCAGTCCCTTGGGGCTGTGCCAGCCTCCGCGGTGCCGATCGGGACCGCGGAGCAGCCCCTCCACCCGCTCGTCGAGCCGGAAGACCCCTCCCGCGACGTCTCCGAGGCTCTCATCTTCTCCGAGGGGGCGCTCGGAGTGGCCTCGCACGACCTGCCCGACTTCCTCTCGGATGATGCCTCACTCGAGGAGGCGCCGCGTGACGAGCACGCGGGCGATGAGAACCACGAGAACCACGATGGTGGTGGCGAACACCACGACGAACACCACGACGAGCACCACGACGAGCACCACGAGAACCAGCACGAGAACCAGCACGAGAACCAGCACGAGAACCAGCACGAGAACCAGCACGAGGAATGGCGGGGCTAGTCACCCCACCGGTTGGGGCGCCGGTTCGGGACGACCGCGACGGCCTGATTAGACTTGGCTCGGCGGTCATGCACCGTTCGCGCCTCTGTAGCTCAGTGGATAGAGCAGCGGCCTTCTAATCCGCTTGTCGTAGGTTCGATTCCTACCAGGGGCACCACCCACCGAGGGTGTCGTCAGATACATTGAAGCCATCGTGCCGACTCCGCGTTCATCCCCGACCCCCGATCCCGACCGGGAGCCTGCGGCGCGCCTGATGCCGGCCGTGGACGACGTGCGACTGGCACGCTCGGGTCTCGACCGGACTCAGGTGGCTGCCCGGGTGCGGGCCGCCTTCACGAACGTCATGCCAAGCGGATCGAGCCGCAGCCTCGCCCACATCCTCGGCGTGAATCTCTTTACCGTCTTCAACGGCGTGGTCGGCGCCGGCACAGTCGTTCTGCTCACGCTGGGCGACTGGCAGGATGCGATCTTCGGAATCGCGGCGCTGGCGAACCTGCTCATCAGCGTGGTGCAGCAGTACCGGGCAAAATTGCTGCTCGATTCGCTCGCGCTGCTCAACGCCCCGGTCGCGCGGGTGCTGCGGGGCGGCTCCGTCGTCGACGTGGATGCGCAGACCGTCGTGCTCGACGACCTGCTCGTGCTGCGCGCTGGCGACCAGGTCTCGGCTGATGCGGTGCTGCTCAGTGCGAACGGGATCCAGCTCGACGAATCACTGCTCACGGGAGAATCCGAGCCCGTGCGCAAGGAACCCGGCGACGAAATTCTCTCCGGATCGGCCGTGACCGCAGGGCAGGGCAGCGCACGGGTGCTCCGGGTGGGCGCGGAGTCTTTTTCCAGCCGCCTCACCGCCGAGGCGAAGAAGTTCTCACTGGTGCATTCGGAGCTTCGAGCGGCGGCCAACCGCATCGTGCGCTGGGTGACCTGGGGGTTGATCCCGCTGATCGCTCTGGTGTTCAACGCGCAGATGCAGGCCCTGGGCGGGTGGGACGCGGCGCTCCGATCCGGCACCTGGCGCGAAGCGTTGGTGGGCACGGTGTCGAGTGCGGCCAGCATCATCCCCCAGGGCCTCGTGCTCATGACCAGCATCGCCTTCACTCTCGCCGCCGCGAAACTCGGTCGTTCGCAGGTGCTCGTGCAGCAGATCGAGGCGATCGAGGTGCTCGCGCGCGTCGACATGGTCTGTTTCGACAAGACGGGAACCCTCACCGATGGTGAGATCGTCTTCGACGCGATTCACGAGCTCGGCGAGACCCCCGATACGGGCTGGCAGCAGGTGCTGGCGTGCTTCGCCTCCGACGACTACGCGAACGCGACCGCGCGTGCTCTCGGCGCGGCATTCGCCTCCGACGGCACCGTGGTGCCGCACAGCTCGGTGCCGTTCTCCTCCGACCGGGGCTGGAGTGCCATCAGCGTCGCCGACGGCGCCGCCCGCGGAACGTGGGTGCTGGGAGCGCCCGAACTGATCCTCCCGGAGCTCACGCAGAGTGGGTCCCGTCTCGCGACGACCCTTGCCGGGCTGGGGCTGCGCACCCTCGCGCTCGCACGCACCGACCGGTCGCTGCCGTCACGGGATGCCGGCGACGAGCGGCTGCCCGACGGCCTCACCCCCACCACCCTCGTGACCTTCGCGGAGAAGATCAGGCCGGATGCCGCGCAGACCCTCGCCTACTTCCGAGAGCAGGGCGTGGGATTGCGCGTGTTCTCCGGCGACAACCCGCGCACGGCCGCTGCCGTGGCCCGCAAGGTCGGCCTGGTCTTCGACGGCGACGGCTACGATGCCCGGGATCTCCCCACCGACCCCACGGAACTCGCCGACGTGCTGGAGCACCAGCTGGTCTTCGGACGGGTCAGCCCGATGCAGAAGCGGGAGATGGTGGGAGCGCTGCAGCAGCGCGGACACGTCGTCGCGATGACCGGCGACGGAGTCAATGATGCGCTCGCGCTGAAGCGCGCCGATGTCGGAATAGCCATGGGATCCGGCGCCGCGGCGACGCGGGCCGTGGCTCGCCTGGTGTTGCTCGATGGACAGTTCGCCCGGCTGCCGAGCGTGGTCGCGGAGGGGCGCCGGGTGATCGCCAACATCGAACGGGTGTCGAACCTGTTCCTCACCAAGACCGTCTACGCCATCCTGCTGTCGGTGGCGGTCGGCGTGCTGCTGTGGAAGTTTCCGTTCCTGCCGCGCCAGTTTGCGCCGACCGACGGCCTCACCATCGGAATCCCCGCCTTCTTCCTCGCGCTCGCCGCCCACCAGAGGCGCTATCAGCCCGGTTTCCTCCGCCGTGCCCTCGGTTTCGCGATTCCCGCCGGTGTGGTCACGAGCGCGGTCGTGGTCACAGTCGTCGCCGTCGCCCGGTCGTCCGGCGTCGACACCGAAAGCGGGATTCAGACCGCCGCCGCGATCGCCCTGTCGATGCTCGGACTCTGGGTGCTTGTCGTGATCTCGCGCCCGCTCAACTGGTGGCGCGGCCTGTTGTTGGTCGCGATGGGTCTCGCTCTCACCGGCTCCCTGACGATTCCGCTGCTGCAGCAGTACCTGAACTTCAGCCTGCCGAGCGACGGACTGCTGCGTGCCTCGATCGGCACGGCGCTGGTCGGATGCATCGCAATCGAGATCATCCACCGTGTCATCGCCGGTCCACGCTTCAGCGGTTCATCCCTCCGCCGGACACCGAAGAACCCGTGAGATCCCGCCCAAGGGGGGCGGTGCCGGGTTCTGTCGCGATCGTGCGGGCGTGGGGGTGCGAGGGCCACCAGAACAGGTCCTTCGTGATGAACACCATCGCCGGCACGAGAACGGTGCGGATCACCAGGGTGTCGAAGAGCACGCCGATACAGACGATCACGCCGATCTGGGTGAGCGCCACCACGGGAAGCACCCCGAGAACGGCGAACACCGCGGCGAGCAGGATGCCGGCGCTCGTGATGACCGCGCCGGTCGACGACAGCGCCCGGATCATGCCTTCCGAGGTGCCGTGACGCTCCCTCTCCTCGCGGGCCCGCGTCGTGAGGAAGATGTTGTAGTCGACCCCGAGCGCCACCAGGAACAGGAAGGCGAAGAGGATGACATTCGTGTTGAAGGCCGGGAAGCCAAGCAGGTGCTGGAAGATCCAGTTCGCCGCACCGAGGCTGGCGAAGAACGTCGCGAGCACGCTGGCGATGAGCAGTACCGGCGCGACGAGCGAGCGCAGCAGCAGGGCGAGGATCGTGAACACGATGGCGAGGATGATCGGGATGATCAGGTCCTGGTCGTGTTGCGAGGTGGTGCGGGTGTCGAGCGCTGTCGCATCCGTTCCCCCGACGATGGTCGCGCCCACGGCGCCGGACGTGTCGGCGTAGGCCGACCGCAGCGCGGCGATGGTGGCGAAGGCCGATTCGCTGCCTGGCGCGCTCGTGAGCGACACCGAGAGCTGGGTGAGACCGTTTGCGCTCTCCCCCGGCTGCACGGAGTCGACGCCAGCGGTTCCCGTGGCGATCGCGGCCGCGTCGCTCGCGGCGGCCGTCGGCGCGAGCACGATTGTCTGGCTGGTGAGGCCGGCCGAGAAGGACTTGTCGACGATCTTCTGCGCGACCACCGACTCGGGTTTGCCGAGCAACTGGTCGGTCTGGGACAGGCCGACCGAGAACCCGGCGAGGCCGAGGCTCATCACGCCGACGACCGCTGCCGAGACGACGGTGATGATCACCGGGCGGCGGGACACTCCGCGGCCGAGCCGGGTCCAGAAGCCCTCGCGGCGCACGGCGGACTTCTGGCTCGTGCGTGGCACGAACGGCCAGAACAGCCCGCGGCCGCAGACGACGAGTGCCGCCGGAAGCACGAGGAGCGCAAAGAGGATGGCGACGACCACGCCGATGGCACAGGCGAAGCCGAGTGCGCGGTTGCCCGCGAGCTCGGCGAGGAGCAGTGTGATGAGGCTGAGCGCGACGGTGCCGCCGCTGGCAGCGATCGCGGGGCCGGCGGCGCGCACGGCAGTCAGCATCGCGACGGAGCGGTCCTCGGTCGTGAGCAACTCCTCCCGGTAGCGCGCCACGAGCAGCAGTGCGTAGTTGGTTCCGGCGCCGAACACGAGCACCGAGAGGATGCCGTTGACGGAGGCATCCAGGGTGATACCGAACGGCGTCGCGAGGGCGGAGACCACCGCCCCGGCAAGCCCGTCCGCCGTGCCGACGACCGCGAGAGGGACGATCCAGAGGATGGGGCTGCGGTACGTGACGATGAGCAGCACCGCGACGACGATGACCGTGACGAGCAGCAGCGTGAAGTCCGCGCCGGCGAAGGCGTTGGTGATGTCGGCCTGAAAGCCGACTCCGCCGGTCAGGTAGCTCGAGAGACCGGCGGGGAGTTCCTTCGCCGCGGCGGAGCGGATCTGCGTGGCGGTGCCCTCGACGTTCTTATCGACCGCCACTTTGCTGAGCGGGACCACCGAGATCGCGGCGGTGCCGTCGTCACTGAAGCGCGGCGGCGTGGCGCGCGGCGCTGTCGACAACGCGCCGAGGGCGGTCGCCCGCGACGCGATCGCGGTGCGGTCCGCGCCGGTGAGCGTCGCGCCGCCCCGACTCCACACGACGATGGCGGCGGTCTGCTCCGCCGAGGGGAATTTGGCGAGCGCCGCGTCAACCTGCGCCGCCTGGCTGGAGGCGGGGAGCCCCGTCGAGGGGAAGTCGGCTGCGGCGTTTCTCGGGAGCATCGAGAAGAGCATTCCCACCGCCACGATCGTGCCCGCCAGCACTATCCAGGCAGTTCGACGGCCGCTGATGAAGCGCCAAATCCCGATCACGATTCCTCCAACTTTGTTGATAACTAGATTCTTTAGCTATCTCATCGCCTAGCATGTCGGTTGTGGAAGATTCACGCAAGTCCCCCGAGGGGATCACGCTGCCCGACTCCGGCTCCATCGGCAGCCAGCTGCGCGCGATCTCCATACTCTCGGATTCGTTCCGCAAGCATCTCGGGCGTTCCCTCGCGGTGAACGACACCGACCTCTCGGCCATGGAGCACCTGATGACTGACGGCCCACTGACGCCGAGCGAGCTCTCGCGGCGCCTGGGGGTCTCGACCGCGGCCACCACCGTGGTCGTCGACCGGCTCGTCGGGCTCGGTCACGTGCATCGGGAGGCGCACGCCCACGATCGCCGCAAGGTGGTGGTGGTGCCGACCCCAGCATCCGTGCGCGCGGCATTCGAGACACTCATGCCCGTGCTCGCCGGGGTCGCCGAGATGGCGGAACGGCTCACCGACACCGATCGCACGGTGGTCTCGACGTTCCTCGCGGACGTGATCGACGTCTATCGCGGCGCCCTGCCGAGCGAGAACTGACCCGCACCCGCTCCGCCAGTCAGATCGCCTTCGCGAGCGCGACGAGCATCTGGTTCAGTGTGGGCGCACCCTCCGCCCGGAAGACCTCGACTCCGTCGGCGTCGAGCACGATCACGGTCGGGGTCGAGCGGATGCCGGCGCGCTCGGCCTCGTCGCCATTGATCGCGACATCCAGCTCGGCGATCTTCACCGCCGGTACGAGCTTCGACGCGGCATCGAGCACCGCGCGCGTCTGGATGCAGGGGTCGCAGAAGGCAGACGAGAAGAAGAGCAGTTGCACGGGCGTCCTGGTGTTACTGGCGGTCGCCGCGGTCTTCGGGGTCGTCGAACGGCTCGCTGTCCTTGGCATCGAAGGTGTAGCGCACGTGATATTCGCCGCCGACCACCGTGAAGTCCACGATCGTGTAGTCGGTGAGCGTCTCCTTGCCGCCGACCGCGGTCAGGACCGTGATCTCATCGTCGAAGCCGCCGTTTGTGGAGATGCGAGTGTCGATCTGCCCGTCGTTGGGCCCACCCTCGTAGATCGCGATGTACTCGTCGCCGTGGGCCAGGGTCGGTTGCGCGTCAGTCATGCTCAATTTGTACCACGCCCGGATGTCAACGTGAGAGGAACGCGACGACCGCTGCGACAATCGACACCGCAGCGATCAGGAACGCGACCCCGACGATCACCCGGTGAACGCTGAGAAAGCGGGTGGGACGGCCGGAATCGTCCCGGGCGCGGGCGTCATTCGCGACCCGACGGTAGAAGGTCGGCCAGACCAGGACGGTGAACAGGGCATTGACGACGAGCAGCACGGCGAGGAAGACCGTCACGATGGCGAGCCTAGGCGAAGCGACATTTACATAGCCTATCTATATAGTTTTGCTATATAGTCATGGGATGTCCGAAACACAACGACCGCTGGTCGAAAAACTCATCGTGCAGGCCAACCGGCTCACGCGCGTCGCCGCACAGGCAACCGGGAGCACCACGCCCGCGGCGGTGTGGCGCACGCTCTCCATCCTCTCGAGCGAGGGATCGCATCGAGTCGGCGACCTCGCGAAGGCGAGCCGGGTGACCCAGCCGACCATGACCAGGCTCGTGCAGCACCTCGCCGAGGAAGAACTGGTCTACCGCATCGCCGACGTCGCCGACTCGCGTGCGTGGCTCATCGCGATCACCGAGAAGGGCATTCGGGCGTTGGGAGACTGGCGCGTGGAGCTCGGCGCCGCACTCCAGCCGATGTTCTCCACCCTCACCGGAGAGGAGACGGACATCCTCGAGCGGGCCGTCGCGATCCTCGAGAAACGAACCACCGCGAACAGGAAGGTCGCCTGATGGCGCACGAGAAAACCGCCGGAGCGGGCATCCTCACCCAACCGAAGGAGGTATGGGCCGTCGCGTTCGCGTGCGTCGTCGCCTTCATGGGCATCGGCCTCGTCGACCCGATCCTGCCCGCGATCGCGAGCGAGCTCAAGGCCTCGGCCGCCCAGACCGAGCTGCTGTTCACCAGCTACCTGCTGATCACCGGCGTGATGATGTTCTTCACCAGTTGGATCTCAAGCCGCATCGGAGCCAAGAAGACGCTCTTGATCGGACTGGCGTTCATCGTCATCTTCGCGCTGCTCGCCGCCCTCAGCGGAAACGTCGAGTCGGTCATCGGATTCCGCGCCGGCTGGGGGCTCGGCAATGCCCTCTTCATCTCCACGGCGCTCTCCACTATCGTCGGAGCCGCCAGCGGCGGAACGTCGTCGGCGATCATCCTTTACGAGGCCGCGCTCGGTCTCGGCATCGCGGTCGGTCCGCTGCTCGGTGGCCTGCTCGGCAGCCGCAGCTGGCGCGGCCCGTTCTTCGGCACGGCGGCGCTCATGGCCGTCGCGTTCGTGGCGATCGTGATCCTGCTCGGCAAGGAGGATGCAGCCGCCCGGGTTCCGACTCGACTCGCCGCGCCGTTCCGCGCGCTCGCCAATCCGGCCCTGGCGATCCTCGCCGCCGCCGCCCTGTTCTACAACGTTGGTTTCTTCACGCTGCTGGCCTGGACGCCGTTCGCCCTCGACCTCCCGAGGCAGAGTGCGGCCATCCAGCTCGGTCTGATCTTCTTCGGATGGGGCCTGTCGCTCGCCATCACCTCGGTATGGATCGCCCCGCTGCTCACCGCGCGGCTTCGGCGCACGACCGTGCTCGGGCTGGTGCTGCCGTTGCTCACCGTCGACCTCGTCGCCGCCGGCGTCGTCGCGTCCGACCGTGTCGCGCTGATCGTCTGCGTCATCGCGGGCGGGCTGCTGCTCGGAATCCTGAACACCGTGCTCACCGAGTCGGTAATGGAGGCGACGGACCTGCCCCGCTCGGTCGCTTCGTCCGCGTACTCCGGTGTCCGCTTCCTCGGGGGCGCCGCCGCTCCCCCGCTCGCCGCCCAGCTCGCCGCCTGGTTCGCTCCGTCGACGCCGTACTTCGTGGCCGGCGGATCGGTGCTCATCGCCGCCATTCTGGTGCTCGGCGGGGTGAAGTACCTCGGCCGGGTGAACACCGGCCCGGAGCCACTGCTCGTCGAGGCCGAGGCCATCGGAGCCGGCGAGGTCGCCTGACCCTTTCGCGCACCCACCCCGGCCCCCGGCGTCGGTACCCGGCGATAGAATTCTCGGATGTCCTCTACGAACGACCGCCTTGTCTGGATCGATTGCGAAATGACGGGCCTCGACGTCACGATCGACGAACTCGTGGAGGTCGCCGTCGTCATCACGGACTTCGACCTCAACCTGATCGACCCCGGCTTCGAAATCGTGATCAAGCCGGACAAGGCCGCCTGGGACAACATGGGCGACTTCGTGCGTGACATGCACACCAAGTCCGGCCTGATCGAGGCCATCCCGAACGGTGTGAGCCTCGCCGACGCTGAGTTCGCGGTGATCGAGTACATCCTGAGGTTCATCCCGGCGGAGCAGCATGCCCCGCTGGCCGGAAACACGATCGGCACCGATCGCACCTTCCTGGCCAAGTACATGCCGCGGGTTGACAAGCACCTGCATTACCGCAACGTTGACGTCTCCTCGATCAAGGAACTCTCCCGCCGCTGGTTCCCGCGCGTGTACTTCAACGCCCCGGCCAAGAACGGTGGGCACCGGGCCCTCGCGGACATCCTCGAGTCGATCCGCGAACTCGATTACTACCGCAAGGCGGTCTTCGTGGGCGAGCCCGGCCCCACCACCGAAGAGGTGCAGGTCGTCTCGACCGCCGTGGTGGAGAAATTCCTGCCGCATCTCTCCTGATTCTCGGGGCGGGTGCGACGGGCGGCTGCAAAGTGCTCTCGGGTGTAATAAGCTGGTGGAGTTGTGTCGGTCATGAACTATCGTGGGCGGCACGCATGGTGGTCGTAGCTCAGTTGGTAGAGCGCTGGCTTGTGGAGCCGGATGTCGCGGGTTCGAGCCCCGTCGGTCACCCAGATGCTGTGTTGTGCACAGCGAAGAAGGGCCTGGCGATATCGCTGGGCCCTTCTTGATGTGTGAGGGTTGACCCATGACCGATGTTCTCGAAGCGACCGAGCTGGTCGAGTCGACCGCACTCGACTCGCCGTGGGTGACCATCGTCTGGAACGATCCGGTGAACCTCATGAACTATGTTGCCTATGTGTTCCGCAGCTACTTCGGCTTCTCTCGGGCGGAGGCAGAGAGACGGATGCTTCAGGTGCACAACGACGGACGAGCGGTGGTCGCAACCGGCAGCCGCGAGGAGATGGAACGCCACGTGGAAGCCATGCACGACTTCGGGCTCTGGGCCACACTCACCAAGGCGAACGCATGAAGGCCTTCCGGCGATCGCGCCATCAGTTCGTCGCGGTGTTCGAGCCGGCGGAGGCCGGCACCCTCTCCCAGCTCGCCTCGCAGATCATCGCGCTGCTCGACGAGCCCGCCGCGCGCGCCGCCGACCCCGCGATGATGCGGCTACTTCCCGACGCCTATCCGGATGACACGGAGGCCTCAGAGGAGTTCCGCCGGTTCACCGCCGATGACCTCGCCGGACGCAAGGCGTCCAACGCCCGCCGCATGATCGCCGACCTCGCCAGAGCCGCCGCCGCGGCCTCCCCCACGGCGGTGAAGGTCGACGCGCAGGCGGCGCAGGCGTGGATCCGGGCGCTCACCGACATCCGCCTGACCATCGCCGTCCGGCTCGGCATCGAGACCGACGACGGGCCGGGATCGGATGACGCGGCGCCTCTGGACCCGGTGCTGCACGACCTCTACGACTGGCTGGGATTCGTTCAGGGCTCGCTCGTCGACTGCCTGGACCACTGATGCACGACCTCGATGCGGACGCGTTCGAGAAGCTCGTGATCGCCGAACTCGATCTCCTGCCCGACGAGATGGTCGACGGACTGGAGAATGTGGCGTTCGTGACCGACGACCGCCCGGAGGACGGCTCACTCAACGTGCTCGGACTCTACAGCGGGGTGGATCTGACCCGCCGCGGCAACTACGGCTTCGGCGAACTGCCGGACCGCATCATCCTGTACCGTGAGCCGCTGCTCGCCGTCGCGGCCGATCTCGAAGACCTGAAGCAGCAGATCCACGTGACCCTCGTGCACGAGATCGGGCACTTCTACGGAATCGACGACGACGAACTGCACAGACTCGGCTGGGGCTGAGCAGCCCCGGCGCATGGTTCGAAATCCATGCACCACTCGACCGTGAACGGCCTGTTGCCGCACAGCATCGGCGTGTCACCCGCTCCCGCATGGATTTCGCACGGAGGGGCACGCGCCGGATGCCCCGCCTCAGCCGAGACTGACGGGCAGGGCGGGATCCGCCGCCCACTCCTCGAGCGAACCGTCGTAGATGCGCACGGCGCCGATGCCGAGTTTCGCAAGCGTCAGCGCGTTCGCCGCAGCGGAAATGCCGCCACCGCAGTACAGCAGCACCTCCTCGTCACCGGTCACCCCCGCGGCGCCGTAGGCCGCGCGCAGCTCCGCGTCACTCCTGACCGTGCCGTTGGAGGCGAACAGGTCGCGGGATGACACGTTGACGCTGCCCGGGATGCGGCCACGCCGCGCATACCGCGTCGGATCGGCGCCGGTGAAGCTTCCGGCCGGCAGCCCGCAGACCAGCGGGCGGGCATCCGTCTCCGACCGGGCGAGCAGGTCGTGCTTAGTGATCCAGGCCTCGCGCACGGCCGCGGCCGGCCAGTCGGCAACGGGCTCGTGCGCCGGAGCCTCCCCCGCCTCCGTCGGATTGCCCAGGGCGGTC
>JBBSBA010000062.1:0-15511 GCA_038251725.1 Actinomycetales bacterium | reverse complement strand
CTCATCGAGGAAGAGCACACCGTGCGACGCGCGCGCCGCGGCCCCGGGTCGGATGACACCGCTGCCGCCACCGACGAGCGAGGCCGCCGTCGCGGTGTGGTGCGGCGACTCGAGCGGCGGGCGCACGGCGAGGCTGGACCCGACGGGAAGTCCGGCGAGCGAACGGATCGAGCTGACCTCCAGGGCATCGTCGGCACCGAGGTCGGGCAGCAGTCCGGGCAGCCGTGCCGCGAGCATCGTCTTGCCGGCGCCCGGCGGTCCGAGCAGGAAGATGTGATGGCCGCCGGCGGCCGCGACGATCATCGCCTCGATGGCGTCTTCGTTGCCCACGATGTCACTGAGATCGAGGCCGTCGTCGACCGGTGGGCTCACCGGTGGCGCCAGGAGGGCGTCGACCACGACCGGCTCGAAGGCACCGCCGTGCCAGATCGCGGCATCCCGAAGCGAGACGACACCCACGACCCGGATGCCCGGGACGAGCTCGGCCTCGTCCGCGTTGCCGGCCGGCACCATCACGATCTCGGCCCCGGCGCGGGAGGCCGCGAGCACCGCGGGCAGGATGCCGGTGACCGGCCGCAGTCGTCCGTCGAGCCCCAGCTCGCCGAGATGCACCACCCGCGCGACCGACTCGACCGCGATGGTGCCCGCGGCGGCGAGAACGGCGACGGCGATGGCGAGGTCGAAGCCCGATCCCTGCTTGGGAAGAGCCGCCGGCGACAGGTTGACGGTGAGTTTGCGGTTCGGCAGCGGGCATCCCGAGTTCGTCGCCGCGGCCCGGACCCGATCCCGCGCCTCGTTCAGCGCGGCGTCGGGCAGGCCGATGAGCACGAACGACGGCAGGTTGCTCGAGATGTCCGCCTCCACGTCGACGAGCGTGCCGGTGAGGCCGAGCAGCGCCACGGCGGTGGTGTGCGCGATCGGCATCAGAACACCCTTCGCAGGTGGTCGATCTGCTCAGGCCCGTTCGGCGGGACGACGATCGCGATGGCGTCGATGCGGATCCGGCGGTGGTCACCGGGGTGTTCCGCGCACCAGGCCGCCGCGAGCCGCCGAATCCGCGCGAGCTTCTGCGTGGTGATCGCCTCGAACGGATGCCCGAATGCGACGCTCGACCGCGTCTTGACCTCGACGAACACCGTCTCGCCGCCGCGGCCATCCACCGCGATGATGTCGATCTCGCCCTGGCCGCAGCGCCAGTTGCGGTCGAGCACCCGGTACCCGTCGGCGGTGAGCACACGCACGGCGATCTCCTCGCCGCGCCTGCCAAGCACATCCTTCGCGGCCATGGCCACCTCCTCACCGAAGGATGACGGCTCGTGACGCTTGGCGTGCGGCGGAGGGGGCGATCGGTGAACTCGCCGGCGAAGGCTGGGAGGGTGAGGAGTGGAGCGAGCGCCCTCAGTCGCTCAGCCGCCTCCACAGGAACTCGAAGGTCAGCGCCTGCAGTACTCGTCGGATTCGTCGGGGTCGGTGTCGATGACGTGGGCGGTGCTGAGCGCCGGCCCTCCCTCGAGGTCGAACCGCTGCCAGCCGGTGGCCGGGTCGACGGCGACCAGACGGGAGGACACGTCGGACAGCAGCGTGAGCACCAGGTAGCGGCGCGTCCAGTCCCAGCTCTCGAGGGCAGTGTGCGCATCCGGGGTGAACAGCACCCGGAAGTCGCGGGCGCCGCCGAGGAAGTCGTCGAGCTCGATGACCAGGAGCGACCCGCTGGGGTGCACGACCCCGCCGGTCGTCCACTCGGAGCACGGCTGAACGAGGATCCACTGCCGGTGCAGGCTCAGGTCGGCGTCATCCGGAACCTCCACGTGCACGAGGTCGCCGTCCACGAACAGAAGGGTGCGGCTGCGGTAGAAGTCGAGCACCTCGATCACGTAGTCGCGTTCGAAACCGGGGTGTGATCGTGGATGCCGACCACCTCGAGGTCCGCGGCGGTCACCTCGTGCACCGGCTCGACCTCGGCCAGCGACTGCCCCCGGCGCACGCGGCGAACGGTGCGCGGATAGCTCGCATCGGTCATGCCTCCGGCGCCGAAGTCGGTGCCGAGGTAGATGGTGTCGCGGTCGATCCACGAGTACACGCTCGTGGCGGTCGGCACGCAGAAGCCGCCGTCGACGAAGTGGCGCGACTCGAGGTCGAACTCACGCAGCGTCACCGCGTCACCGCCGTCCGGTGCGAGCGCAACGAGCGCCCGCGTGTAGTCGTGCGGCAGCAGTTTCGCGCCGGAGTAGACCCACTCGGTGCCCTCCGCCGCGCCGAGCGCGTCAACGTCGAGCAGCACATCCCAGACCGGCTCCGGCTGGCGGTAGCTCTCGAGCGTGGTCCGGCGCCAGAGCCCCGCGGGTGGTTGCGGTCCCGCCAGAAGTTGTAGAGGAAATCTCCCCGCCTGCTCACGATCGGGATGCGATCGTCGGAGTCGATGACCTCGAGCCAGAGGTTCTCGTCGGCCCGGTCGCGAGTGTCGGTCATTACTCGTCGAGGGCGAGTTCCTTGGGGAGTTCGAGCTCCTTGGCCGAGAGCTCCTCCACGTTCACGTCCTTGAACGTGAGCACCCGCACGGACTTGACGAAGCGGTCGGAACGGTAGACGTCCCAGACCCAGACATCGTTCATGGTGAGCTCAAAGTAGAAGTCGTGCTCGGTGTCCCGGCGAACGAGTTCCACCTCGTTGGCGAGGTAGAACCGCCGCTCCGTCTCGACAACGTAGCGGAACTGGGACACGACATCCCGGTACTCGCGGTACAACGCCAGCTCGACCTCGCGGTCGTAGTCTTCGAACTCGTCTTCGTCCATGCTGTTTTGATTCTAGTTGAGCGCCGGATGGTCTCGGCCCCTCGACGCCGGCGACGCTACTCGTCCGGACTCTCGCCCGCATGCAGCCAGGTCAGGCGGTGGAAGTCGGTCGGACCGAGTTCGGCGATCGCGGCCAGGTGCGCGGCACTGCCGTAGCCCTTGTTCGACGCCCACGCGTAGCCGGGAGTCGTTTGGCTCGCCTCGATCATGATGCGGTCGCGATGCACCTTGGCGACGACGGATGCGGCGGCGACGGAGGCGCAGTCCTTGTCGGCCCTGACCCGGGTGACGATCGGCAGCGGCGTCTGGAGCACGGGAGTGAACCAGTCGTGGCCCCCGTCGAGAAGGATCACGGAATCCCGGATGAGCGCACCGGCGTCGTGCAGCAACACCAGTGCCCGCTTGCCGGCGAGCCCGAGCGCCGCGATGATCCCGAACTCGTCGATCTCGCCAGCGGTCGCGAGACCGACCGCGCTGAACAGCGCCCAGGATGCCGCGAGCGGCGCGATCTCCTCCCGCCGTTTCTCGCTGAGCAGCTTGGAGTCACGCAGGCCGACCGGAATCGCTCCGATCGCCGCGTCGACGACGCAGAGCCCGACAGCCACCGGCCCGGCGAGCGCACCGCGGCCGACCTCGTCGCAGCCGATCACGTACCGGGCGCCGCCGCCGTGCAGCGTGGCCTCGAACTCGAGCGTCGGGTCGGCGACCGCCACTTACTTCGCCGCGCCGGCGTTGCTGGCGCTCACGCCGCCGAACACATCCGGATAGTCGTTGAGCCAGCTCCAGTGGATCGAGGGCCAGCTGATCAGGAACGCTCGCCCGACCACGTCACCGATCGGCACGAATCCCTTGGTCGGACCGGTTACGTGGAAGCGCGAGTCCGCGGAGTCGTAGCGGTTGTCGCCCATGACCCAGAGGCTGTTCTTCGGAACGGTGACCGAGAAGTCGTTCGCGGAGACCTTGGTGACGCCGGCGGGAAGCTTGAGATAGCTCTCGGCGAGCGGGATGCCGTTGACGGTCATCTGGCCGAAGGCGTTGCAGCACGCCACCCTGTCGCCGGGAAGCCCGATCACGCGTTTGACGAGGTGGTCG
Organism: Actinomycetales bacterium; assembly: GCA_038251725.1. GTDB lineage: Bacteria > Actinomycetota > Actinomycetes > Actinomycetales > Microbacteriaceae > Lacisediminihabitans. The sequence goes on along the minus strand of JBBSBA010000062.1, from coordinate 11,627 downwards.
TTGCTGTCGGGAGCGCTGAGGCCGACGATCGAGAGCAGCCAGTCAACACCACCGACGAGACCGCCCTGCTTGGCGACCGGTGATGGCGGCAGCCACCCTCCCGGATCCTTGAACACGACGACGTCGCCGTGCTGGATCGGAACCAGCCGCGGCACGAGTTCGTTCACAATGATGCGGTCGTTCACCTGCAGGGTGTTCTCCATCGAGCCGGAGGGGATGTAGAACGAACGGATGAGGAACGCCTTGATCCCGACCGAGATGATGATCGCGGCCAGAACGATCAGCACGATGTCGCGGAGGAAGAGCTTCACCCCGGACGACCTGCGGCGCTTCGTTGTGACCGCGCCGTCGGTCGACGTGGCTGGATCGATGTCTGTCATTAAACCCCTGTGCTCCCCATCATTTTAGGTGCTGCCAACCCGGGCAAAAGCTGCGCTTCGATGGCGCGCCCGATGGAGGCTACCCCGTGATGCGGTACATGACGACGCCGTGGGCCGGCACGACTGCCCGAATCGCACCGGTGGTTGTTGACTCCCGGGAGGACCACAGGTCGCGCATCCGGAACGTGGATGAGCCCGTCAATCCGATCTGGGGGGCGGTCGTCTCGATCGTCGCTTCGCTGTCCGTTGAGTTGAACAGAACGACCGCGCGACCGCCATCCGTGAGGGTCTTGCTCACCACCCAGAGCCCGTGACTGCCGGCCGCCTCGCCGTTGTTGGCGATGGCAACGCCCTGCCTGCCGAGCGGGTCCTGGTCGACCGCGATGACCTCCCGGTTCGAATAGATCGCGAGGTCGGCCCGGCTGATGGTTCGCAGGTCGGTGCCGGCGATGAGCGGCGCGGCCATGACGGCCCACAGGCTGAATTCGGTGCGCTGCTCGGTCGCGCTCATGCCGCCGTTGCCGATCTCGAGCATGTCGGGGTCGTTCCACCCTCCGGGTCCGGCGAAGGCGGCGAGGGGCACATTTGCGCGGAAGATGGCGAGCATCGAGTCGTAGCTGTCGGCGATGTCATGGGTGGTGCGCCAGGACTGCCCGACGCCGGGACCCCAGAGCCACGGCTTGTGCACTCCCCATTCGCACAGCGAGAAGAAGATGGGCCGTCCGGTCGCCCTGAGCGCATCGCGCATCGCGACGTAGCGATCGATGTAGTTCTGCGTCGACGTGCTGTCGCCGTGGTTGCAGTTGTCGTACTTGAGATAGTCGACCCCCCAATCGGCGAAGGTGCGGGCGTCGAGGCGCTCATGCCCGAGGCTGCCGGGAAAACCGGCGCAGGTGGTCGTGCCGGCATCCTCGTAGATGCCGAGTTTGAGCCCGCGCGCGTGAACGTACCGGGCCACCGCGGCAATGCCCCGCGGGAACTTGACCGGGTCAGGCACGAGGGCGCCGGTGCTCGGGTCGCGGGCGTTGGTCATCCAGCAGTCATCGATGTTCACGTATTCGTAGCCGGCATCCTTCAATCCGCTCGCCACGATCGCGTCGGCGGACTGTTCCACGAGTTCCGCGCTCACCCCGCAGCCGAACGCGTTCCAGTCGTTCCACCCCATCGGCGGGGTCAGCCCGAGGCCCTGAGCCGGCCCGGCGGCGCGACGGCCGCTCGGCTCTGGCCGGTAGGCGGACGCCACGACGACGACGACGAGCACGAGTACCGCGGTCATGATTCCGCCAACGACCAGAAGGCGCCGGCGTGACCGTCGTGCCATCGCGCCGCCTCCCTCCGCCACTGCAGAACCCTGCGGCCTCGCGGGCCCATGGCATGAAGCCATCCTCGTCGATACCGAGGGCGATCGCGATGGCACGGCAAGCCGGGCCAGAATCGCGGCGCGCGAAATGGGCAGCCGGGCACAAAAAAGCCGGGACGCGCCACTGGCGCGTCCCGGCGAAACTCTGTTGAGAGTTAGTGCTCTTCGCGCTTCTCTTTGATCTTTGCCTTCTTGCCGCGCAGACCGCGCAGGTAGTACAACTTCGCACGACGCACGTCACCGCGGGTGACGACCTCGATGTGGTCGATCACCGGGGAGTGCACGGGGAAGGTGCGCTCGACGCCCACCTGGAAGCTGACCTTGCGAACGCAGAACGTCTCGCGAACACCCTCACCGGAACGGCCGATGACGACGCCCTGGAAGACCTGGATGCGCGCGCGGGTGCCTTCCACGATGTTGACGTGGACCTTCACGTTGTCGCCGGCGCGGAAGTCCGGTATGTCCGAGCGGAGGGATGCCGCATCAACGGCGTCGAGGATATGCATGGTGGTTCGCTCTCTGCAACCGCCACAGGTCGACCGCGTTTTAGGGTGTTACATCAGAAGGAAGTGGTGCCGATATCGATGACGACTCCCCTGTGGCAGAGTCGTGCAGAAGCACAATCCGCTATTCTGCCACATCGGTGGGAACTAAGCCACTCGATCCCGAACCGTCACCCTCCGCCGCGGCAACGCGGCGACGAAGCTCCTCGTAGTCGAGGCCGGTGAGCCGGCTCACCGCCTCCTGGCGCGTCTCCACGAGGTACTCGATGAGCACGACCCAGAGCGTAGTGAACGCGAGGATGATGATCACTCCGCCGGCGATGTCGGCGATCGTGAACGAGGCATCCCGGAAGCCCTGTCCGAACGCGTGCGTCGCGATCGAGGTGCCCGGTTCGTAGCTGTGCACGGAATCGACGACGAAGAAGCCGTAGCAGAGCACGGCGAAGTACCAGCCCGACAGCAGTACGGCATCCACCCTCGTCACCGCGCCCGAACGCCGGGAACTCTTGCGTGCCCAGGTGATGGTCGTGACGACCGCGAGGAAGATGAACAGCAGCGGGGCGAGAAACAGCCCGATCGCAAAGTGCCAGCCCAGGATCACGCCGAAGAACACCCGTCCGACCAGCAGCCAGAGCGGCAAGATGATGGTTGCGGCGAACTGGGTTTTGAACAAAACCCGGCGATACAACATGGACGAAAGTTTACGCTCGCTGGAGAACGCTTCTGATCACCCCGGTCGATATGCGCAAGGAGACACGAATGATTGAACTCAGGACACCGACCGAAATCGACCAGATGCGGCCCGCGGGACGATTCGTGGCAGACACCCTCACCGCGCTCGTGGCCGCGGCGAAGGTGGGCGTGAACCTGCTCGCCCTCGACGCCCTCGCGGCCACGCTCATCCGCCGCGCCGGTGCGACGAGCTGTTACGTGGACTACCACCCCTCCTTCGGCGCGATGCCGTTCGGCAAGGTGCTGTGCACCTCGGTGAACGATGCCGCCCTGCACGGGCTGCCCCACGACTACACGCTGCAGGATGGCGACGTGCTGAGCCTCGACTTCGCGGCTTCAGTCAACGGCTGGGTCGCCGACTCGGCGGTCAGCGTGATCGTCGGCACGCCGAGGCCTGCGGATGTCGCCCTCATCGCGACGACCGAACGCGCGCTCGCCGCCGGCATCGCCGCCGCAAGGGTTGGTGCGCGCATCGGCGACGTCTCCGCGGCGATCGGGGAGGTATGCCATGCGGCTGGCTACTCGGTCAACGTCGACTTCGGCGGGCACGGCGTCGGGCGCACGATGCACGGCGACCCGCATATTCCGAACGACGGACGGCCCGGACGCGGCCTGCCGCTGCGCGCCGGGCTGGTCTTCGCGATCGAGCCCTGGGTCATGCAGAGCACCGATCGCATCTTCACCGACCCGGATGGCTGGACCCTGCGCAGCCTCGACGGCTCGCGCGCGGCACATTCCGAGCACACCATCGCCGTGACCGACGACGGACCGTTGGTGCTCACCGCGCGCTGACCCTGGCGAGCGCCGCTACTCGGGCGGCAGGAGGTCGGGGCGAACCGCGCGCGTGCGCTCGAGCTGCTGCTCGTGCCGCCACGTGGCGATGGCTCCGTGGTTGCCGCTCAGCAGCACGGGCGGCACCGGGAGCCCTCGCCATTCGGCTGGCTTGGTGTAGCTCGGGTATTCGAGAAGACCATCAGCGTGCGACTCCTCGACGAGGCTCTCTGGGTTGCCCACCACCCCGGGGATGAGGCGTCCGATCGCCTCGATCATCGCCATCGTGGCGACCTCTCCCCCGTTGAGCACGTAGTCGCCGAGGCTCACCAGACGCACCCGCGCGCGGGTGGACGCGTAGTCGACGACCCGCTGGTCGATTCCCTCGTACCGGCCGCAGCCGAAGACCAGGCGGGGTTCCAGGGCGAGTTCGTGCGCGAGTTTCTGGGTGAAGAGTTCACCCGCCGGTGACGGGAAAATGACAACGGGAGGCTCGGTACCCTGTGCCTCTCCCGCGTGCAGGATGCCGTCGAGCGCCTCGCCCCACGGCTCCGGCTTCATCACCATGCCGGCTCCGCCGCCGTAGGGGGTGTCATCCACGGTGCGGTGCCGGTCGACGGTGAAGTCGCGCAGGTCATGCACCCCGAGCTCGATCAGCCCGGTCTGGCGGGCCTTACCGAGCAGGGAGACGTCGAGTACGGAGAAGAACTCGGGGAAGATCGTGACGATGTCGATGCGCATCGCGGGATTCCTTTAGTCGGCGGGGTGCGCGGCGGGTTCTTCGGGATCGGCCGGCGTCTCACGGGCGCCTGCGACCGCGGTCTCGGCCTCCGGGGTCTCCTCATCATCGGGGAGCTCTTCGAAGAGGCCGTCCGGCGGCGTCACGGTGAGGCTTCCCGCCTCGATGTCGACCGACGGAACGATCGCCTTCACGAACGGCACGAGCACTTCGCCGCTCGACGTGGCGACGTGCAGGAGGTCCTGGGACGGCAGGTGGTCGACCTGGCTGATCGTGCCGACCCGGATGCCGTCGCGCATCACCGCGAGGCCCACGAGCTGGTGGTCGTACCAGGCGTCCTCCTCGTCGGATGGCTCGGCGAGATCCTGGTCGACCCAGAGGATCGCCTTGATCAGCGTCTCGGCGGCTGACCTGTCGGAGACATCCTTGAAGAAGGCCACGGGCTGCAGGTTGTACCACTTGAGCTCGATGAGCTCGAGGGTCTTCCCCTGCCACGGAGAAGAGGTCGGCACCTGGAGGGTGAACACGGCGCCCGGAACGAAACGTCGTTCCGGGGCATCCGTGTACAGCTCGACCTTGATCGCTCCCTTGAGGCCATGGGCCTTGGTGAGTCGACCGACGCGCAGCTGAGAACCAGCCGGCGTGGTGGTGCTGGGTTGCGTGTTGTTAGAAATCGGTATCCACCACGTCGACGCGCACCTTACGACCGTCGGCGATCGCCGACACGAGGGTGCGGAGCGCCTTCGCGGTGCGACCAGCGCGACCGATCACGCGGCCGAGGTCCTCGGGGTGCACGCGCACCTCGAGAACATCGCCACGCGGTGAGTTCTTTGCTACTACCTGAACGTCGTCAGGGTGATCGACGATCCCCTTGACGAGATGTTCGAGAGCGGCTGCGAGCATTGCCTACGCCTTGTCGGCGATGGTGGTTGCGGCCTCGGCGTCGGCCTCGGTCGCGGCGTCAGCCTTGGCCTCTGCCTCATCGGAGACGGCCTCGACAGCGGCGGCGTCGGCGTCGTTCAGCCCCTCGACCGCGGGTGCGATCGCTGCCTCGCCCTTGGGCGCGGGCGCCTCGGCCTTCGGCTTCAGCACGGGCTTCTTCTTCTCGTCCGCGATGAATTCGACCTTGGATTCCTTGGTCTTCACGGTGCTGACGGCGTCCTTGTCACCCTTGAAGATGCCCCAGTCGCCGGTCAGCTTGAGCAGTGCCGCGACCTGCTCGGTCGGCTGTGCGCCGACGCTGAGCCAGTACTGGGCACGCTCAGAGTCGACCTCGATGAACGAGGGCTCCTCGGTGGGGTGGTACTTGCCGATCTCCTCGATGGAGCGACCGTCACGCTTGGTGCGTGCGTCGACAACAACGATTCGGTAGTACGGAGCGCGGATCTTGCCCATGCGCTTCAAACGGATCTTTACAGCCACAATTCTCCAGAGATTTTTTTTGGGGCGAACTGCTTGCCGTGAGCGTGGGGTGCACACTCGGCAGAAAAGCTCTGATGGGAGTCGGTGCCGTCTGATTAGAGGGTCGAACGGCAAAAGACTCGACTGACCATTCTTACAGGTTTTTGGTGCGTTCAGGAACCATCAGTTGTGGCGGGGGTCCGGGACCGCCGTCGTGACAGGGCTACGCCGACTAGGCAGACCACTCCGCCGACCACGGCGATCGGGGCCGGAACCTCCCGGAAGAGCAGGAACGCCTCGATCACCACGAGCGCCGGCACGATGTAGGTGGTCACCGCGAGCGACCCGGCCGACATTCGCGAGAGGGCGAAAGTCCAGGTGCTGAACGCGATTGCGGTGGGCACGACGCCGAGGTACACGGCCCCGAGGACGCTCGAGGCCGGTGCCGAAGACAGGTCGCCGAACAGCTCCCCGGCGAACGGCGTGCACGCGAGCGCACCGATCGCGCAGCCGAGGAAGGTGACCTGCCGGTTGGGCAGCCGACGCAGCGTGGGCTTCTGGCAGAGCACACCGATCGAATAGGCGAGGGCCGCGACGACCGACCAGATGACTCCCGTGCCGTCGCCGAGCCCGGTGAGCCCGCTCGAAATGCCGATGAGCACGACTCCGAGGAACGCCACGCCGGCCCCGATCGCCAGCCACTTCGGGATGCCGTCACCGAGGAAGATTCCGGCGCCGAGGGCGATCAGGATCGGGCCGGTGCCGACGAGCATCGCGGTGGTGCCCGCGTCGAGCGAGTGCTCGGCGAGGTTGAGGCTGACGTTGTAGGCGGCGAACCACGCCAGCCCGAACACGATGATCTGAAGCCACTCCCGTGCGTTGGGGCGCACCCAGCGGTGCCCGATCAGCAGCAGGGAGAGCACGGCGGTGCCGACGGCCAGCCGAGCGAGGGCGAGCGGTCCCCCACCGAAATGCGGCGCGACGCCGCGGATCACGATGAACGCGCTCGACCAGGCGAGCACCGTCACGGTGATCGCGATCAACACCGACGTGCTGAGCTTCGGGGCCCCGGGGTGCACGGCGGTCGGCCTCACGCGGGGGCTGGCGATTCGGGTCATCCGCTCAGGCTATCCACCGCCGTCTCTACTCGGCGAAGCCGGGCGCGACGCGGGGCCACGGACGGAGCCGCTCGAGTTGGCTGGCGAGGGAGAGGATGAGCGCCTCGCCGGCGCCGTCGGGTCGCGGCTCCGCAACGATCTGCACCGCGAGGGGCACCTCGGCCGTGGCGTGCCACCCCGCTGGGATGCTCGCCGCCGGCCAGCCGAGCAGGTTCCAGGTGGACGGGTAGGGCGCGTAGCGGATGTTCGAGACGATGTTGGCCCACCAGCCGCGGTCGTGCCAGTTCCCGGCGAGAGGGCCGGGCTGCGCGAGGGTGGGCGTGAGCAGCAGGTCGTAGTCGGCGAAGAAGCCGTGCACGCGGGCGCGCAGCCGATCGACCGGCGCGTCCTTCAACAGCCCCACCCGGCGCGCGATACGTCCGAGCCTGGCGTGCACCCGCACCCTCCGCTCGAGCTTCGCGGTGTCGAGCCCCTCGGCGTCGGTCGCCGTTCCCGCGAACCAGCGGGCGAGCAGGGGCAGCGGATTCGGGTCGTAGGGGAACCTGACCTCGGTGACGGTGTGCCCCGCGTCTCGCAGCGCGGCGGCCGTCTCGGCGAGCCCGCGGCGCCACTCGGGGTCGAGAGAGACCAGCGGGGAGGGCTCCCCCGCCGCGATCGCGATGCGCAGCGGCCGCGACGGTTCGAGCGGCGAGGCCAGTTCCGGGCGGCCCGCCATGACCGAGAGCAGCAGCGCGGCATCCGCCACGGTGGTCGCGAGGGGTCCGTTCTCGCTCATGCCGAGCCAGGCATCCGCACCGATGTCCTGCGGCACGAGACCGCTGCCCGGCTTGATGCCGAACAGGCCGCAGTTGGCGGCGGGGATGCGCACCGACCCCATGCCATCGTTGCCGTGCGCGAAGGGAACCTGGCCGGAGGCCACGGCGGCGGCAGACCCGCCGGACGAGCCGCCGGAGGTTCGCCGCGCGTTCCACGGGTTGCGCGTGACGCCGTACACCGAGTCAGTGGTGCCGAAGACGCAGAGCTCGGGAACCCGCGTGATGCCAACGATGATCGCCCCGGCCGCCCGCAGGCGTGAGACGATCTCGTGATCGGCCGACTGCGGCGCCGGACTCGTGGCCGCCGACCCGTCGCGCATCGGCTCCCCCGCGACCGGGATGTTGTCCTTGATGGCGATCGGCACGCCCGCGAGCGGAAGCGTCGATCGGTCGGCCCGGGCATCCATCGCTGCCGCCTCGGCGAGCGCCCTCTCGGCACGCACCACCTGGAACGCGCCGACCCGGACGCCGCTGTCGATCCGGGTGAGGGCGGCACGGGTGGCATCGACGGCGGTGAGGGCTCCGGAGCGCACGGCGGCGGCGGACTCCACGGCGGTGAGGAGGGTCATGGGCTCAGCCTAGGACCCACCCACCGCCGGCGACGTCAGGCGTTCTTCGAGTCGCGCCAGTCCAGCCAGTCGCGCACCGGGGCGAGGTCGTAGTCCGGGCCGGTGAGGCCGATGGTGAAGAGCGTCGTGCCCAGTTTGTGGAGCTCGTCGGCCTGCACCGTGGTGCGGCCGCGCAGCTCGGTCGAGATCTCGATCTCACTCGTGTCACGGCCAACGGCCACGCCGTGCTCTGCGAGGATGCCGAGCTTGCGCTCGAGGGTTTCCGGGTCGCTGAACGAGTGCCAGATGTCCGCATGCTTCGCGACGATGCGGAGGGTCTTCTTCTCCCCACCCCCGCCGATGAGCACGGGGATGTCGCGGGTGGGCGGCGGGTTGAGCTTGGCCCAGCGCGCCTCGATGATGGGCAGGTTGGCCGCGAGGGCATCGAGCCGCTGCCCGACCGTACCGAATTCGTAGCCGTACTCGTCGTAGTCGCGCTCGAACCAGCCCGAGCCGGTTCCGAAGATGAAACGCCCGGTTCCGGTGCCCTTCGCGCTGATGTGGTCGATCGTGCGCGCCATGTCGGCCTGCAGGTTCGCGTTTCGGTAGCTGTTGCAGTTGACGAGGGCGCCGATCTCGACGCGGGAGGTCTGCTCGGCGAGGGCGGCGAGCATGGTCCACGATTCGAAGTGCAGGCCGTCCGGTTCGCCGGACAGCGGGTAGAAGTGGTCCCAGTTGAAGAGGATGTCCACGCCGAGATCCTCGAGTTCGCCCGCGGTCTCGCGGATCTTCTCGTAGGTGGCGTGCTGCGGGGCGAGTTGAACGCCCAGGCGCACCGGACGTGTCGTTTCGTGAGTCATGGGCTCCAGCTTATGTGCCCTCTTTCGGCGTTTTCATAAGGATGACGGCCTAGCTTTACACCATGCCACTCCGCTCCGGGCGTCTCCCCCTCGTCGCCGCCCTCGTCGCAGCCACCCTCGTCCTTGCCGGCTGCTCCAGTACCACGCTGGCGACCGACACCAATTCGTCGGCGTCTGCCGCGCGCCCGGTGGTCGTGGCCATCGGTGATTCGATCATGAAGGGCCACGGGCTCACCGCGGCCGAGGCCTGGCCGGCGATGCTCGCCACCACCAACCACTGGAAGCTCACCAACCTGGCCTGCGACGGTGCCGGGTTTGTGAAGACCGGCGACGACACCGACTGTGGGAGCGACTTCTCCGGACTCGTCGCGGAGGCGGTGGCCCTGCATCCGGCACTCATCCTGCTGTCAGGCAGCAGCAACGACCTCGGCATCGACAACGCGGAGCTCCGCTCCCAGACGCTCGCCGTCGTCTCGAGCCTGCGCGCGAAGCTGCCGGACGCCACCATCATCGGCATCAGCACGGTGTGGAACGACACCGCTGCTCCCGATCAGATGGACGCCATCAACGAGCAGGTGCGCGCGGCGATCAAGGCCGTTCACGGCACCTATCTCGACATCGGGCAGCCGCTCGCCGGTCACCGATCCTGGTTGCAGTCCGACGACGTCCACCCGACCGTCGCGGGACAGCGCGAGCTCGCGAAGGTCATCGCCGGGGCGATCCGCAGCACGAAGCTGAAGATTTAGGCTCCGGCCGTCCAGCGGGGGCCGTCCAGCGGGCCGCGCGAACTGCGGCGGCGGTCAGCCGCGGCCGAGCAGCTTCTGCAGGCTCGCGAGCTCTTCCTCTGAGGGCCCCGGCTTGCCGGCGCTCCCCCCGAGACCGAACCCGGATCCGGCCGCTCCGGTCGACGGTTTCGCGCCCGACGCGAGCGCCGCATTCTCCGCGGCCCGCTTGGCCGGGTTCCCCGACTTCGAGCCCTTCTTCGGCTGCGGCTTCTTCGACGCACCGAACTTGGCACCGGGAATTGGTCCCATGCCCGGAACCTGCGGCATGCCGCCCTTGGCAACGGTCTTCATCATCTTCGCGGCCTGCTCGAAGCGGTTCACCAGCGCGTTGACCTCGGTGACGGTCGTGCCGGAACCGCGCGCGATGCGCACCCGGCGCGAGCCGTTGAGCACCTTGGGCTGGCGACGTTCGCCGATGGTCATCGACTGGATGATGGCCTCGGTGCGCGTGATCTCCGACTCGTCGAAGTTGTCGAGCTGCTGGCGCATGCCCTTCGCGCCCGGCAGCATCCCGAGCATGTTCTTGATCGAACCCATGTTCTTGAGTTGCTGCATCTGCTGCAAGAAGTCCTCAAGCGTGAAGCTGTCGGTCATGAACTTCTCGGCGACCTTGCGCGACTCTTCCTCGTCGAAGGTCTTCTGCGCCTGCTCGATCAGGGTGAGGATGTCACCGAGGTCGAGGATGCGGCTGGCCATGCGATCGGGGTAGAACGGCTCGAAGTCGTCGAGCGACTCGCCCGTGGAGGCGAAGATGATCGGGCGCCCGGTGACGGATGCCACGGAGAGCGCCGCTCCACCGCGCGCGTCACCGTCGAGCTTGGTGAGCACGACCGCGGTGAAGTCGACGCCCTCCTGGAAGGCCTTCGCCGTGGCGACAGCGTCCTGGCCGATCATCGCGTCGATCACGAAGAAGACCTCGTCAGGGTCGATCGCGCGGCGGATGTCGGAGGCCTGCTTCATCAGTTCGGCATCGACGCCGAGGCGGCCGGCCGTGTCGACGATCACGATGTCGTACTGCTTGTCACGGGCGAACTTCACGCCGTCCTTGGCGACCTTCACGGGGTTCGCGGCCCCGCCGAAGAACGACTTGGGGGCGGCATCCTCTGCCCCGACGTTGCCGGGCTCCGGCGCGAAGACGGCGACACCAGCCTGCTCGGCGACGACCCTGAGCTGGGTGACGGCGTTGGGCCGCTGCAGGTCGGCCGCGACGAGCAACGGGGTGTGGTTCTGGCCGGCGAGCCACTTGGCTAGCTTGCCAGCGAGGGTCGTCTTGCCGGCGCCCTGCAGGCCGGCGAGCATGATCACGGTGGGGGCGGTCTTGGCGAACTGGATGCGCCGCGCCTCACCACCGAGGATCGTGACGAGCTCGTCGTTGACGATCTGCACGACCTGCTGCGCCGGGTTGAGGGCCTTCGAGACCTCGTCGCCGAGGGCGCGCTCGCGCACGCGTCCGGTGAATTCCTTGACCACCTCGAGGGCGACGTCGGCGTCGAGGAGCGCGCGACGGATCTCACGGACGGTGCCGTCGACATCCGCGGCACTGAGCTTGCCCTTGCCGCGCAGGTTCTTGAAGGTGTCCGCGAGGCGGTCAGTGAGATTTCCGAAGGTGGCCATG
>JBBSBA010000061.1:0-15833 GCA_038251725.1 Actinomycetales bacterium | reverse complement strand
TGGAAGTGGACATCGAATCCGCCCAACTCGACGGCGCCGGAGAACTCCGCATCCTCTTCCAAATCGTCGTCCCCATGGCCAAACCCATCATCGCCGTCCTCGTCCTACTCGCCGCAGTCTCCAGCTGGAATAGCTACTTCAACGCCCTCATCTTCCTCAACGACCCCAACCTCTTCCCCCTCCAACTCATCCTCCGAGAAATCCTCGTTCAAAACCAGCTCACCTCCGCCACCATCAACACCCTCACCCCCGAACAAATCGCCCAATTCCAAAACATCGCCACCCTCCTCAAATACGCCCTCATCATCGTCGCCAGCCTCCCCCTCCTCGCCTTCTACCCCTTCCTCCAAAAATATTTCGTCCAAGGAATGAACCTCGGATCCCTCAAAGAATAAAGACACCCACAGACGACCAAATCACCTTCGGGCCGAGCGAACATTGTTGGCGCGGCGGCGGACTAGTGATTTGATTCGCTCTGGGTTTAGTTCCGTTTCCTTTAGGAGGATGGAGTTATGCCCCGTCAGTTCCGCCGGGGTGATGCGAGCGCCCATGCTATCGTCGCCGATCCGGCCGATCCAGGCCGCGGGGACACCGAGGTGGCGAAGTCCGATGGCGACGTTCATGGCTGGGTCGACTTCGAACGCACCCGGCACTATCGAGTGCAGGAGGACCATCGTTTCTCCCAGGGTGACCACCGAGGGTGAGGCCTCGTCACCCATGGATGTGGGCGAGAGCATCCGTCGTCTGGCGGGCGAGTCGCTGGATCATGGCCCAGTCTTCGGTGCCGATGACCTCGTCTGGGAAACCTGGGCGCACGCTGCGTTGAGCGACTTCGACTGCATTGGTACGGGAACCCAGTTCGCGGATACCAATCAGGGCGACCGACTGGACCGCGGGATGCAATCGGATCAGGCCGATCGCCTCGAGGGGCTCCGTCGCCACTACGACCCGGACCGTCGATTCTGCTCAGATCTCACCGCGGAAGAATCGACCACGGCTCTCGGGCTGGCCGCCCGCACAGCCTGGACAAAGTAGAATTCCTGCGGATTCGTGCTCCACGCCGCTCCGTCAACGCCAGCAGGTTTGTCGACGATCTGGGCGCAAATTGCCGGAACCACCAGAATCTGTGCAAGTGAAGTGGGCAAATGTGGGCAAATACCACCGACTGTCCGACAAAACAGCACTCTGATCAGCATTTTTGATGCGGAGGGCTAGGGATTCGAACCCTAGAGACATTTCTGCCCACCAGTTTTCAAGACTGGCTCCATCGGCCGCTCGGACAGCCCTCCAGATTACGGATCGAGCTTAGCCGACCGGCCCGCCCGGCCAGCTCCGTCCCGCTCGGCACCGCTCTCCACCGCGCGCCTCATCCACTCGGGAGTGATGGGCGGGCGGGGTGGAGCGGTGGAAGGCTAGAACGTGGCGAACAGGGCCGCGATGCCGTCGTCGAGGTCGGATGACGTGACCTCGTTGGCGACGACGCGCACCTCAGCCGGGGCCTGGCCCATCGCCACACCGCGACCGTGCTGGGACGCCCAGGTGAGCATGTCGATGTCGTTGCGCCCGTCGCCGACGGCGATCACCCGCTGGCGCGGGATGTCGAGCCAGGCCCGCACGCGCTCGAGCGCCGTGGCCTTGTTGACGCCGTCAGGGGCGATGTCGAGCCACGCGGTCCAGCCCACGTTGTAGGTGACCTTGTGCAGTCCCATCTTCTCGACGATCGAGAGGAAGTCCTCGATGGCATGCTCGGGTGAGATCACCACGACCCGGGTGGCCTGGTTCCGCAGCAGCTGATCGAACGGCACCCTCTCGCTCGATGCACCGAGAGTCGAGTCGGGGAAGGTTCCGGTGTAGCGGTAGAAGCCGGTTTCGTCTTCGACGGCGTAGCTGGCATCCCCGAGGCTCTCTCGGATGGTGATGAGCACCTCGGACGGGTCGAACGAGTCGACCGCGATGCGCGAATAGCCGGTCGGAGCGCCGGTGTCGCGGGAGAGTGTGATCGCGCCGTTGGAGCAGACGAGGTACTCCGGAGTGAGCTGCAGGCGATCGAGCACCGGGAGGGTCATCGACACGGAACGTCCGGTCGCGAGCATGACCTCGTGTCCGTCGTCGCGCACCCGCTGCACGGCGGCGATCACCTCCGGGGAGATGACACCGTCTTCGCGCAGGAGTGTTCCGTCGATGTCAAGGGCGACGAGCCAGCGGTGGGTCACTCCACCGGCTCCATCGCTTCGAGACCGCCGAGGTAGGGGCGCAGCGCCTCCGGCACGCGAACGGATCCGTCCGCCTGCTGGTGGGTCTCGAGAATGGCCACGATCCAGCGCGTCGTCGCGAGCGTTCCGTTGAGCGTGGCGACCGGCGCGGTCTTGCCCGACTCGGTGCGGTACCGGGTGTCGAGGCGACGGGCCTGGTAGGTGGTGCAGTTGCTGGTGGAGGTGAGCTCGCGGTACTCGCCCTGCGTGGGAACCCACGCCTCGATGTCGAACTTCCGCGCGGCACTGGATCCGAGATCCCCGGCAGCCACATCGATCACGCGGTAGCTGAGCCCGCAGGCCTGAAGCATCGACTCCTGGTACGCGACGAGACGATCGTGCTCGGCCTCGGCATCCTCGGGAAGCACGTAGCTGAACATCTCGAGCTTGTTGAACTGGTGAACCCGCAGGATGCCGCGGGTGTCGCGGCCGCCCGACCCGGCCTCCCGGCGGTAGCAGGTGGACCAGCCGGCGTAGCGCGCCGGTCCGGCTGACAGGTCGAGGATCTCGTCGGCGTGGAACCCAGCGAGCGCCACCTCGCTCGTGCCGGTGAGGTAGAGGTCGTCGGCAGGCAGGTAGTAGATCTCGTCGGCGTGAGCGCCCAGGAATCCGGTGCCGTCCATGATCTCGGGGCGCACGAGGGTGGGGGTGATCAGCGGTTCGAAGCCCTCGGCGAGCGCCTTGTCCAGCGCGAGGCTCATGAGCGCGATCTCGAGGCGGGCGCCGATGCCCCGCAGGAAGTAGAAACGGCTGCCCGAGACCTTCGCGCCGCGGACCATGTCGATGGCGCGGAGCTTTTCGCCGAGTTCGAGGTGATCCAGCGGTTCGAAGTCGAAGACCGGCTTGTCGCCGACCTCGCGCAGGGTGACGAAGTTCTCCTCGCCGCCGGCGGGAACGCCGTCGATGATCGGGTTGGCGATGCCCCGCAGTGCCCGGGTGTATTCGACCTCCGCGTCGGCCGCCGACTGGGCCAGTTCCTTCACGCGCGCGGCGAGCAGCTGGGCCTCGGCGAGCAGTCCGGACTTCTCCTCACCGCTGGCCTTGGCGACCCGCTTGCCGAGCGTCTTCTGCGTCGCGCGCAGGCTCTCCGACTCTGCGATCGCGCCGCGGCGGTTCAGGTCGGCCGCGAGAGCGACGTCGACGAGGTCGACCGACTCTCCCCGCGCACGCTGCGATGCCTTGAAGAGCTCGGGATCGTCACGGAGCAGCTGCGGGTCAATCACCAGATCAGTCTATGGAGCAATGCCGTACGGTTGGGCACGTGGCAGCTTTCCCTAACCCCGCCGGACGACACGCCGCCATCGTGTTCAACCCGATCAAGGTCGATCTGCCTCGGTTGGAGGACCTGGTCGCCGCTGCGGAGCACGCCGCCGGCTGGGCGACCACGCAGTGGTATTCCACCTCGGTCGAGGACGCCGGACAGCTGGCCACAAAGACGGCCATCGAGCGAGGCGCGGCCGTCATACTCGCGGCCGGCGGAGACGGAACCGTGCGAGCCGTCGCCGAGGGCCTGCGTGACAGCGCTGTGCCAATTGCCCTGGTCCCCTCCGGCACCGGCAACCTGCTCGCCCGCAACCTCGACCTCGCGCTCACCGACCCGGAGCTGTCGATCCGCGCGGCGTTCACCGGCGGAGACCGCAGAATCGACGTCGGTCTCGCCGAGATCTCGCGCACCGACGGCTCCACCGAGAAACACGTCTTCCTGGTCATGGCCGGTGTCGGCCTGGACGCCAGGATGATCGCCCTCACCAATCCGAAGCTCAAGAAGGCCGTCGGATGGCTCGCCTACATCGATGCCGGGGTGCGCGCCCTACCGGCACTCAGGTCGGTGAAGGTCTCCTTCCGCATCGACGGAGCGCCGGAACGCAGCACAAGCGTCCACACGATCCTGATCGGCAATTGCGGGGCGCTGCCGGGCGGCATCCTGCTCATACCCGACGCGAAGCCCGACGACGGAATCCTCGACATCGTGGCCCTGAAGCCGCGCGGCCCGTTCGGTTGGCTCAAGGTGTGGAACAGCGTCACGTGGGAGAACGGGGTGTTGCGCAAGAGCGCGATCGGCCGGTCGATCATCGACCTCAGCTCGGACGTGAAGGATGTGCTTTACGCGACCGGGCGGGACATTCACCTGACCGTTGAGCACCCGCAGGAGATCCAACTCGACGGCGACGACTTCGGTGAGGCCACATCGGTGCACGCCTGGCTGGACCCGGGCGGACTCACCCTGAAGGTCCCTCGACAGGAGGCCTAGCCGATCAGGTCGTCGAGCCAGGCGCGCGCTTCGATGAAGGCCGCGTTGTCATAGCGCGGCGTCACCGTGATCGGGAGCCCGTCGGCCCTCGGGTACGAGCCGAGGAAGATCACGTTCGGGCTGAAGCGTTTGAGGCCGAGCAGGGCGTCCGCGACCCGCTCGTCGCGGACGTGCCCATCGAGGTCGATCACGAAGCGGTAGCGGCCGAGGGCGTCCCCGATCGGGCGGGATGCGAGCAGGCCCATGTTGACCCCGCGGGTGGCGAACTGCTCGAGCATCTCGAGCAGTCGGCCGGCCGTGTCATCCGGAAGTTCGGCGATGATGCTGGTCTTGTCCGAGCCCGTGGGCTCCGGCAGCGTGGCGGTGCGGCTCACCAGCACGAATCGGGTGACCGCGTTCGGGTTGTCACCGATCTCGCTCGCGAGCACGTCGAGCGGATAGTGGGCTGTGATGCCGGGTGGGGCGATGGCGGCATCCGCGGTCGTGTCGGCGAGCAGCGTCGCCGCCGCCGCGACATTCGAGGTGGCGGGAAGATGACCGTGCTCGGGCAGCGTCGCGTCGAGCCAGCGCTGGCACTGCGCGTAGGCGACCGGATGCGCGTTGATGATGCGCACATCCTCGAGCCGGGTTCCCGGCCGGGCCACGAGCACGAAGTTCACCGGCACGAGGTATTCGCCGATGATCCGCAGGTTCGAGATGTTCGCCAGCGCGTCCTGGCTCGCGCTCACGCCGCCCTCGATCGAGTTCTCGATCGCGATCATGGCGCCCGTGCTGCGTCCCGACACCACGTCGTCGAGGGCCTGGCCGACGTTGTTGACCGGATGCCAGGTCTTGCCCGCGGCATCCGCCACCTGCGCGAGCGCGGCCTCGGTGAAGGTGCCGGCAGGTCCGAGGTAGGAGTACGTGTCGTCGGCGTTCGTCGGATGCGGCATAGCGCCGAGTTTATTGGTCGGAGCGAACCCGCCCGCATCCACGGTCCGCATTCCCGGCCGTCCGGCCCTTGCGGTATCCCTGGTGAGCGGCGCCCGGTGGGTGCAAGACTTGGCCCATGAACGCTCGCGCAGGCCAGCCAGCCCAGGAATCCGACCTCGTCGACCTCGTTGCATTGCACGCGGCCTACTACGACCTCGTGCCGGATGTGAGCATCGCCGAGCAGAAGGTGGTGTTCGGCACCTCGGGGCACCGCGGATCCAGCCTCGACCGTGCATTCAACGAGACCCACATCGCCGCGATAACGCAGGCCATCGTGGAATACCGAGCCGGCCAGGGCATCACCGGCCCGTTGTTCATCGGCGGCGACACCCACGCGCTCAGCCGTCCGGCCCAGACGACCGCCCTCGAGGTGCTCGTGGCCAACGGCGTCGACGCCCTGGTGGACGAATTCGACGACTTCGTTCCGACGCCGGCGCTCAGCCACGCGATCATCAGGTTCAATGCCTCCGGGCCGGTCGCCCTGGCCGACGGCATCGTCGTGACCCCGAGCCACAACCCGCCCCGCGACGGCGGCTTCAAGTACAACCCGCCGCACGGCGGACCGGCCGACAGCGACGCCACCAACTGGATCGCGAACCGCGCGAACGAGATCATCGCCGAGGGAAGCCATGCGGTGAAGCGCGCCGAACCCTCCGGCGTCGGCACTTACGACTATCGCGGCAACTACGTGAACGACCTCGAGAACATCATCGACGTTGAGGCGATCAGGAAGGCGGGCGTGCACATCGGCGCGGACCCGCTCGGCGGGGCGAGCGTTCACTACTGGAGCGCGATCGCCGAGCGTTACGATCTCGACCTCACCGTGGTCAATCCGCGCGTCGACCCGCAGTGGGGATTCATGACGCTGGACTGGGACGGCAAGATCCGCATGGACCCGTCTTCGTCATCCGTCATGGCGAGCGTCCTGAAGTACAAGGACGACTTCGACGTGGTCACCGGCAATGACGCCGACGCAGACCGTCACGGAGTCGTGACGCCGGATGGCGGCCTGATGAACCCCAACCACTACCTGGCCGTCGCCATCCAGTACCTCTACAGCCACCGCCCGCAGTGGAGCGCGGATGCCGCAATCGGCAAGACGCTCGTCTCCAGTTCCATGATCGACCTGGTCGCCGAGTCGATCGGACGCCGGCTCTGGGAGGTTCCGGTGGGCTTCAAATGGTTCGTGCCCGGGCTGGTCGACGGCTCGGTCGCCTTCGGCGGTGAGGAGTCCGCCGGGGCGAGCTTCCTGCGCAAGGACGGCACCGTCTGGACCACCGACAAGGACGGCATCCTGCTCGCCCTTCTGGCGAGCGAAATCATCGCGGTCACCGGCAAGTCCCCGAGCCGGCTCTACACCGAGCTCACCGAGAAGTACGGCGCCCCGGTCTACGAACGGGTGGATGCCGCGGCGTCGAAGGCGCAGAAGGCGGCCCTCGGCAGGCTGAACGGCTCGGCCATCACCGCCACCGAACTGGCCGGTGAGCCCATCATCGCGAAGCTGAGCGAGGCGCCGGGCAATGGTGCCGCCGTCGGCGGGGTGAAGGTCGTCACGGAGCACGCCTGGTTTGCGGCACGCCCGAGCGGTACAGAGGACGTGTACAAGATCTACGCCGAGTCGTTCCTCGGCGCCGAGCACCTCTGGCGCGTGCAGGCGGAGGCGAAGACCATCGTGGACGCCGCGCTCGGCGCCTGAATCGCCGGGAAAGATCCGGCAAATCAGCTACCGGCCAGCCTCGGCGAGTTATGTTGTTGATCGACTGTGTGTATGGGCGAGTGCGAGGACTGCTAATGGGAAGACTGACCAACCTGCGGAATATTGCCGCAGCCGCCGGAACCGTGGCGCTCGTGGTAACCCTCGTGGGGTGCAGCAGCGCACTGCAGAATACGGCGTCGACCACCGTCACGCCGTCAACCACACCGACCCCGACCGCTACCGCCACGCAGGCCGCTGCCGTGCCGGCTCCGGTCGAGAAGACCGCAGCGCCCGCGCCGCAGCCCGCGGCGTCCTCGGAATGCGCCGGAACACCCGCCGGGGTCAAGCACATCTACGTGAGCATCAGCCAACAGCACCTGTGGGCTTGCACCGGCCCGGTGCTGCTCACCGACTCCGCCGTCACGACCGGCGCATCGGCGATCACGAATGTGCACTACGCGACCCCGATCGGCACCTCGCACATCACCGGCAAGAGCCGCAACACGGTGCTCGCCGGTCACGACGTGAACGGACCGTGGCACGATCCGGTCGCCTACTGGATGCCATTTGACGGCGGCGTCGGATTCCATGACGCGTCGTGGCAGACCTTCCCCTACGGCAGTTCGCTCTACAAGACCCAGGGCTCTCACGGCTGCGTCCATGTTCCCGCTCCGGTGATTGCTTCGCTGTTCGGCTGGGCGCAGGTCGGCACCCTCGTCACCGTGAGTAACTGACCCGGGCGGCTGCCCGACCGGGGTTCGGTTTTCACGCGCCCGGCGCCTCTTCCCGGACGGAGTGGGGCCGTGGAACACCCCACTGACCGTGGGCGGTGATCGTCCGCGGATTCGGCCACTTGCACCGTTGTTGCCTTCGGTGTAACTTTGCAGGCTACGCAAGATTTTCTGCCACTGTTGGACGCTCTCTTCGGTGGCCTGCTGCTTTTAAGCAGCAGAAGACTCGCACCAATCCACTGCACTCACGATCGAGGATCAATGTCACGCGCCGAAACGACATCCCGGGCCAAAGCGGTCCACGAGTCCGGTGGGATCATGACCCACCGCCAGATTCTCTTCGTGATCTACGGCCTGATGGCGGGCATGTTCCTCTCCGCCCTCGACCAGACCATCGTCGGAACCTCGATCCGCACGATCTCCGACGACCTGCACGGGCTGAGCGAACAGGCGTGGGTCACCACCGCCTACCTCATCGTCTCGACCATCGCGACGCCGATCTACGGCAAGCTGAGCGACATCTTCGGCCGTCGTCCGCTGTTCATCTTCGCGATCTCGATCTTCATCGCCGGGTCGGTCGCCTCCGGCTTCGCGACGTCGATGTACGAGCTGGCTGTGTTCCGCGCCTTCCAGGGTCTCGGCGCCGGCGGCCTCATGGCACTGCCGCTCGCGATCATGGGCGACATGCTCGCCCCGCGGGAGCGAGCGAAGTACCAGGGCTATTTCCTCGCCGTCTTCGGTATTTCCAGTGTGATCGGTCCGCTCATCGGCGGCGTTCTCGCCGGAGCACCGTTCATTCTCGGCATCACCGGGTGGCGCTGGGTCTTCCTCATCAACATCCCGATCGGAGCGGTCGCGCTCGCCATGGTGGTCAGGTTCCTGCACCTGCCCAAGCGCAGCGAGAACCGTGGCGTTCGCATCGACTGGTGGGGCGCGACCGCCGTGATCGTGGCCGTCGGATCCCTGTTGCTCGTCGCGGAGCAGGGCCGTGACTGGGGTTGGGCTTCCGTAGGATCGTTTGCCTGCTACATCATCGGCGCTGCCGGAATCCTGGCCTTCATCCTCATCGAGCGAATGATGGGCGACGACGCGCTGATCCCGCTCAAGCTGTTCACGAGCTCCACCTTCTCGATGGCCACGATCCTCGGCGTCCTGGTGGGCTTCGGCATGTTCGGGGCGCTGTCGACGATCCCGCTGTTCCTGCAGCTCGTCAACGGCTCGACCCCCACCCAGAGCGGCTTCCAGCTGCTTCCGATGATCCTCGGGCTCATGATCTCGTCGATCGTGAGCGGCCAGCTCATTTCCCGCACCGGTCGCTACAAGATCTTCCCGATCCTCGGCACCGGCCTCATGTCACTCGGATTCCTGCTGTTCACGTTCATCCAAGCGTCGACGCCGATCTGGTACATCATGCTCGGCATGTTCTTCGTCGGCCTCGGCCTCGGCCAGCTGATGCAGACCCTCACGATCGCGAGCCAGAACGCGGTGGGCGCACGGGACATCGGGGTCGCGACCTCCGCCTCGACCTTCTTCCGACAGATCGGTGGAACGCTCGGCGTGGCGGTGCTGTTCTCGGTGCTCTTCACGCGCATCCCGGTCACCATCAAGGCGGCGTTCAACGACAAGACGCTCATCAAGAACGCACTCACCGCCGCCACCGATCCCGCCGTGATCGCCGACAAGGCCAACACCAAGATCCTCGAGCTGTACAAGCCGCTCCTGCAGGCGATCCAAACCGGCAAGGCGCCGAGCGGTGGTGGGTCCCTCACCACGTCGCTCAACGGCGACACGCAGTTCCTCACCACCGCTGACCACCGCCTCGCGGCTCCGTTCCTGCATGGTTTCGCGGACGCCACCGTCACCGTGTTCTGGGTCAGCCTCATCGTCGTGCTCATCGCCTTCGTGCTCAGCTTCTTCCTCAAGGCCACCCCGCTTCGCCAGAAGTCGGCCATCCAGGAGGTCGCCGACCAGGATGCGGCGATCCTCGCCACCCGGGCAGCCGAGATGATGGGCGCGCCGCTTGAACCCGATACCTCGAGCCGTGACTATGACGGCAAGGAACCCGCGGGCAAACCGGCGGGCTCGGTGCCGAACCGCTGATGCCCCACGCAACACACCACGCCGGAATGGGTGGTTCACCAGCACTTTTGGTGGACCGCTCATTTCGTGCTTGACACGCGTCGCCTCACCTGCATAGTGTTAGCGCAATTAGGTGAGAGCGCTCCCACGTCCCATTTGTGGGAGCGCTCCCATGCTGGTGTCCGCACGACCCCTTCTCGCACACGCACACAAAGGAGTGACCGTGAAACTCTCACGACGCACGACCGCCGTTGCCGCCATCGCCGGCGCAGCAGCTTTTGCCCTCATCGCCACCGGATGCTCATCAGGCGGCACCACCGGTGCCACGGCTTCGAACAAGCCAATCACCCTCACGCTTGCCACCTTCAACAACTTCGGCTACAACGACGCGCTGCTCGCCGAGTACCACACGCTGCACCCCAACATCACCGTGGTGCAGAACAAGGCGGCGACGTCCGACGCGGCGCAGACCAACCTCTTCACGAAGCTCGCGGCCGGTTCGGGCCTCGGCGACATCGAAGCGGTCGACGGCGACTGGATGCCCAAGGTCAAGCAGTACGCCTCGAAGTTCGTGGACCTCGCCTCCACCGACAACAAGGGCCGCTACTCCAGCTGGAAGACCGCGGGCGGCACCGCCGGCGGCAAGCAGATCGGCCTCGGAACGGACATCGGCCCAGAGGCCATCTGCTACCGGTCCGACCTGTTCGCCAAGGCCGGCCTGCCGACCGATCCAGCCGCCGTCGCCAAGCTCCTCACCGGCGACTGGAACACCTACTACTCGGTGGGCGCGACCTTCGCCGCAGCCAAGACCGGTGCCGCGTGGTTCGACTCGGCCGGAGCGACCTTCCAGGGACTCTCCAACCAGTACCAGAACTTCTATGAGAAGAACGACGGCACGGTCATCGCCGCCACGAACCCGGACGTGAAGGCGGCATTCGAGTCCGTGCTCAAGGCGAGCGCAACCGAGTCATCCCACCTCTCCGAGTGGAGCACCGACTGGGCTTCCGGCATGGCCAACGGCGCGTTCGCGACGATGCTCTGCCCGGCGTGGATGCTCGGAGTCATCCAGGGCGACAGCCCCAAGGTTTCTGACTGGAAGATCGCCAACGTCTTCCCGAACGGCGGCGGAAACTGGGGCGGCTCGTACCTGCTCGTTCCGACCCAGGGGAAGCACACCGCCGAGGCCAAGGCACTCGCCGACTGGATCACCGCCCCCGCCCAGCAGATCAAGGCATTCAAGGTTGCCGGTAACTTCCCGAGCCAGGTCGCTGCCTACACCAACCCAGCGCTGACGACTGCCACCAACCCGTTCTTCAACGATGCCCCGATCGGCAAGATCTTCATCGACCGCGCCAACGCGGTGACGGTCACCCCGTTCAAGGGCATCAAATACGGCGCAATCAACACCGCCGTGCAGAACGGTCTGACGCGAGTCGAGACCGGTACGCAGTCCGTCTCCGACTCCTGGAACCAGGTCGTCACCGACATCAAGGCGCTCGGCTAACCGCTCGAGACACCACCGGGTCGCCCGATTCCCCGGGCGACCCGGCCCTCGATCGCCTCCACCACCTGCACCGCTAGGACTCGAACCATGACAACCTCGCCGCTCCGGGGCAAGGAACGCACCCCCCGCAGGATCGCGTTCAACCAGAAGCTTGGCCGCTGGGACATCAAGTTCTCCCCGTACCTCTACATCTCCCCGTTCTTCGTGCTCTTCGCCATCGTCGGCCTCTTCCCGCTGCTCTACACCGGTTGGGTGTCGCTCCACGCCTGGGACCTCATCGGCGGCCAGGGCAAGTTCGTCGGCAGCGCCAACTTCCTCTGGGTGCTTCAGCAGCAGAAATTCTGGATCGCGCTGCGCAACACCTTCAGCATTTTCCTGCTGTCCTCGGTACCGCAGATCATCTTCGCTCTCCTGGTCGCCGCGGTTCTCGACAGCAACCTGCGCAGCAAGACCTTCTGGCGAATGGGGGTGCTGCTGCCGTACATCGTGATGCCGGTGGCCGTGTCCCTCATCTTCAGCAACCTGTACGGCGACAGGTATGGACTCGTGAACGCCCTGCTCGGCCACATCGGGATTCCGGCCATCCAGTGGCATTCCAACGCGATAGCCAGCCAGTTTGCGATCGCCACCATGGTCAACTTCCGCTGGACGGGGTACAACGCCCTGATCCTGCTCGCCGGGATGCAGGCCATCCCGCGGGACTACTACGAGGCGGCGACCATCGATGGCGCCGGAATCTTCCGCCGATTCTTCTCGATTACCATTCCGCAATTGCGGCCGACCCTGATCTTCGTCATCATCACCGCCACGATCGGCGGCCTGCAGATCTTCGACGAACCTCGACTCTTCGACCAGAACGGCACCGGCGGGGCGAACAGCCAATGGCTCACCCTCACCATCTACCTTTACAACCTCGGCTGGGGGCAGCTCAACTTCGGGCGGGCATCCGCCGTGGCCTGGCTGCTCTTCCTCGTGATCGTCCTGATCGGCCTCATCAACCTCGCGATTACCCGCCGCATCGCCAGCAACGAAGGGCGCAAGCAATGACGATGACACCACTCCACGACGCACCGGTCACGGCGGCCGCGTCGCCCGCGCGCGCGCGCCGCCGCCGCCTACTCGCCATCGGCCGGCCCAATCCCCTGGTCTACGCCTTCCTCTCCGTCGTGCTCGTTGGGTCGGTGTTCCCGCTCTACTGGTCGCTGCTGATCGGCAGCGGGGACTCCTCCACGATCAACGACCCCAACATGTCCTGGTGGCCCGGCGGCAACTTCCTCGCCAACGCGGCGGCCGTCATCAACAACGAGAGTGTCAACTTCTGGCGTTCGCTCGGTAACAGCGTCATCGTCTCGACGGTGGTCTCGATCTCGGTCGTCTTCTTCTCCACCCTGGCCGGCTACGCGTTTGCGAAGCTGCGTTTCCGGGCGAAGAAGGGGCTGCTGATCTTCGTCATCGCCACGACAGCGGTGCCGACCCAGCTTGGCGTTGTGCCGCTCTTCATCGCGATGTCGGCGTTCGGCTGGACCGGAACCCTCGGTGCCGTCATCGTGCCGGCTCTCGTGAACGCCTTCGGCGTGTTCTGGATGACGCAGTACATCAGCCAGGCACTGCCGGACGAACTCGTCGAGGCCGGTCGCGTCGACGGTGCGAACATGTTCCAGACCTTCTGGTACATCGGCCTGCCCTCTGCCCGCCCGGCTGCGGCGATGCTCGCACTGTTCACCTTCATCACCACCTGGACGAACTTCTTCTGGCCTTTCATCGTGCTGAATTCCAACAATCCGACCCTCCCGGTGTCGCTCGCGACCCTGCAGGCGAACTACTTCGTCGACTACTCGATCGTGCTCGCTGGGGTGCTCCTGGCGACCCTCCCGTTGATCGCCCTGTTCGCGATCGCCGGCAAACAGCTGGTCGCGGGCATCATGCAGGGAGCGGTGAAGGGATGACCGACAACGAAGGAACCACAGTGACCGCCACCGACGCCAACCCACGCCAGCGGCCCGTGCTGGCCGCTGCCGGCCGGGGCTTCCCGACGGACTTCCGGTTCGGGGCCGCCACCGCCGCATACCAGATCGAGGGGGCTGCCCACGAGGACGGCCGAACCGACTCGATCTGGGATGTCTTCTGCCGGGTGCCGGGCGCCGTGGTGCGCGGCGACAATGGCGAGGTGGCCTGTGACCACTACCACCGCTCCGCCGACGACGTCGCCCTCATGGCCGATCTCGGGCTGCAGACCTACCGGTTCTCGACATCCTGGTCGCGGGTGCGCCCCGACGGCGGGCAGGTGAACAAGCAGGGCCTCGCCTTCTATTCGAAGCTCGTCGACCAACTGCTCGAGAAGAACATCAAACCGTGGCTCACGCTCTACCACTGGGACCTGCCGCAGGCACTCGAAGAAAAGGGCGGCTGGGCCAACCGGGACACCGCCTACCGTTTCGCCGAGTACTCGGCGACCGTGCACGACGTGCTCGGCGACCGGGTCGACTCGTGGACCACCCTCAACGAACCGTGGTGCGCGTCGTTTCTCAGTTACATCGGCGGCGAGCACGCGCCAGGGCGACAGGATGTCGGTGCCGGACTCGCGGCGGCCCATCACCTGCTGCTCGGCCACGGGCTCGTGGTCAACGAGCTTCGCTCCCGCGACCCCTCACTCCAGCTCGGCATCACCCTCAATCTCACCGTCGCCGACCCGGTGGATGCGACCGATGCGGGCGACCTCGACGCAGCCCGGCGCATCGACGGCCAGTTCAACCGGTTCTTCCTCGACCCGATCTTCCGCGGCGAATACCCGGAAGACGTGCTGCGGGATGTCGCCGGCAACGGCTTCGAGAGCGTCGTGCGCCCCGGTGACCTCGAGATCATCTCGGCGCCCCTCGACGTGCTCGGCGTCAACTATTACCACGGCGATCTGGTGAGCGCGCGCGCGAGTTCCGCCGAAACGATGACGGCCGCGCCATCCGAACGTCCGAAGCGTTCGCCATTTCCGGCCGCGGATGGAGTGCACTGGCACTCCCGCGGACTGCCGCTCACCGCGATGGGCTGGGAGGTGCAGCCCGAGGGGCTGACTCGCCTGCTGCACCGGGTGCGCGACGACTACAGCGGCCCAGCCGACGTCGACCTCTACGTCACCGAGAACGGCGCGGCCTACACCGACGTGGTCGAGCCCGATGGTTCGGTTCACGACGCCGGTCGGCGCGACTTTCTCGAGGCGCACCTCGGCGCCATCCTCGATGCCATCGACGAGGGGGTCGAGGTGAAGGGCTACTTCTACTGGTCGCTGCTGGACAACTTCGAGTGGGCATGGGGCTACGACAAGCGGTTCGGTATCGTTCGCGTTGACTATGAGACCCAAGAGCGCACGCTTAAAGAGAGCGCAATCGGCTACCGGGAGATCATCTCACAACGGGCCCTGCCGCCCGCTGCCCACTGGCTAGACTCATAAATCTCATGACTACAGTGCCGAGCATCCCCCGTGTCGCGCCCACGCTGGAGGCGGTTGCGGCGGAGGCGGGTGTGTCGCGCTCCACCGTGTCGCGCGTCGTCAACGGCTCCCCCAAGGTGAGCCCGGATGTCGAGCGGGCCGTCACCGCCGCCATCGAACGCCTGCACTACATCCCCAACCGCGCGGCGCGCTCCCTCGCCAACAAGCAGACGATGGCGATCGCACTGATCATCCCCGAAGACACGACGCGTTTCTTCGGGGATCCGTACTTCGCCGCGATCGTTCAGGGCATCACGAGGGGCCTCGACGGCAGCGACTACGTGCTCAACCTTCAGATCGCTCGATCCCACCAGAGCGATAAGACGGCCCGCTACCTCGCCGCCGGAAACGTCGACGGCGCGTTCGTGGTGTCGCATCACTTCGGTGACCAGTTTCTCGGCAGCCTGGCCGGCCAGTTGCCGATCGTCTTCGGCGGTCGGCCGATGCGTGTCGACGGCCAGCCGGCGCATTTCGTCGACGTGGACAACCTGGCCGCCGCCGCACGCGGCACCCAGTACCTCATCGACAAGGGCTACTCTCGCATCGCAATGGTCACTGGGCCGTCGGACATGCTCGCGGCACTCGACCGCACGGCCGGCTGGACCCAGACGATGACGGCCGCCGGACTGTCCACGGAGCGGATCGCCAACGGGGACTTCTCCCTCGCCAGCGGAGCACGCGCCATGCGCGAGTTGCTCACGCGCTTCCCCGACCTCGATGCCGTGTTCGTCGCGAGCGACCTCATGGCGACGGGCGCCATCCCGGTGCTCTTAGAGCGCGGCCTGAGCGTGCCGGGTGATGTCGCGGTTCTCGGATTCGACGACTCACCGGCTGCCACGAACGGCGCCATCCAGCTCACCACCGTGC
>JBBSBA010000060.1:0-16101 GCA_038251725.1 Actinomycetales bacterium | reverse complement strand
CGGGCGGCTGTTCACGACGTACATGCAAAGCTTCGAGCGGACCTGGGACCGCGCCGTAGAGGTGCCCAAGCCCGAAGTCGCCTAGTGTCGATACGTGGCTCGCATTGACTACATCGAAGACCCAAACGCGCCGACGGCGAACAGCGTCGTGCCTTCAGTGGTCGCTGTCGTCGAGGACGACCAGGGCCGGATCCTGCTGATTCACAAGACCGACAACAACCTCTGGGCACTCCCCGGCGGCGGCCACGACATCGGGGAGTCCATCGCCGAAACCGTCGTGCGGGAGGTCAAGGAGGAGACCGGATACGACGTCGAGGTCGTCGACATCGTCGGCACCTACACCAACCCGCGACACGTGATGGCCTACGACGACGGCGAAGTGCGCCAGCAGTTCTCGATCTGCTTCGCCGCCCGACTGCTCGGCGGTGAGCTGAAGACCAGCAGCGAGAGCAAAGAGGTCCTAGAACGGCGTCCCAGCCCGTACATCGGCTAGGCCCAGGCGTTCGGCAGCGCGTTTCGCAGACTCCTCAAGGCTGCCACGGGAACGGGTGACCGCCCGATGCACAGGATCGGCCGTCGGGTACCGGCTGAGGATCTCATCGAGTCGTTCGGACACTGCTACCCGCTTGCCGTTTGGGCTGGTCGACATGTCGATCAGGGTGAGGACGTCCAACTGGTCCGGGTCTGGCTCAGGGAACTGTGCCAAGGCATCAGCCAAGCCGCGTTCTTCGGCCTCGAACCGTGCCCCCGAGTGATACGCGACCAGGGCAACGACGCCAGGCGGCGCGCCATACTCCTCGAGCCACCTCGCACCGTCGAGTGGATGGAAACCCGTGTCTGCAACGGACTCGCCATAGCCGACGTCGTGAAGCCAGGCCGCCATGACGACAGCGTCAGAGATGTCCAAGCCCCGTGCTTGGAGCTCTTCGGCTGAACGGCCAACTGCCTGGACATGCAGCCACCGATCGCCCATGTCACCGAGACATGACTCCGCCAGAGCACGAGTTCGGGCGACGGTCCAGGTCATACACACAGCCTATGAGGAGTTGCTGGCCCAAATGAAGCGTTCATATGCACTCCGCGCCTCCTCTGTCAGGCCGGGGGGGCCACTAGGTTTGCTCCCAGCGCACGTGGTGGGGCGAGTTCAGGCTGCCGCGGCGCCCAACGCGCGAAAGACGGTCAATCTATGCGTCTCCTGCCAGTCCTGCGGTCACCCCAGCCCGGCATCTCTCAGCCCGCGTGGTCGAGCATCGTGACGAAGGCGGTGGCGTAGTAATGGCCATCAAGAAATCGGACCTGTACAGCTCGCTCTGGCAAAGCTGCGACGAGCTGCGCGGCGGCATGGACGCCTCGCAGTACAAGGACTACATCCTGACGCTGCTGTTCGTGAAGTACGTGACGGACAAGGCCACTGACCCGCACAGCCTGATCGACGTGCCGGCCGGTGGTTCGTTCGACGACATGGTGGCGCTCAAGGGCGACAAGGAGATCGGCGACCACGTCAACAAGATCATCAGTCGTCTGGCCGAGGCCAACGGGCTGGAGAAGGTCATCGACCTGGCCGACTTCAACGATGAGGAGAAGCTCGGCAAGGGCAAGGAGATGCAGGATCGCCTCTCCAAGCTGGTGACGATCTTCGCTGACCTGGACTTCCGCGGCAGCCGCGCCGAGGGGGACGACCTGCTCGGGGATGCCTACGAATACCTCATGCGGCACTTCGCCACCGAGTCCGGCAAGTCCAAGGGCCAGTTCTACACGCCGGCCGAGGTCTCCCGGGTCATGGCAAAGGTCATCGGCATCGGCCCGCAGACCCGTCAGGACGACACGGTCTATGACCCCACGTGTGGTTCGGGGTCCCTGCTGCTGAAGGTGGCCGATGAAGCGCCGCGTGGCATCACGATCTACGGCCAGGAGAAGGACAACGCCACCTGGGCCCTGTGCAAGATGAACATGATCTTGCACGGCAACGCGGTCGCGGAGATCGAGAAGGGCGACACGATCACCAGTCCGCAGTTCACCAAGGGTGGCGAGCTGCGCACGTTCGACTTCGCTGTGGCCAACCCGCCGTTTTCGGTCAAGTCGTGGAGCAACGGCCTGGAGCAGGACTATGGCCGTTTCGAGTTCGGCAGGCCGCCGGAGAAGAACGGCGACTACGCCTTCTTGTTGCACATCTTGAAGTCGCTCAAGAGCACCGGCAAGGGGGCCGTGATCCTTCCGCACGGGGTGTTGTTCCGCGGTGGCGCCGAGGCCACCATCCGCACGCAGCTCCTCAATCGTGGCTACATCAAGGGCATCATCGGCCTGCCGGCCAATCTCTTCTACGGCACCAGCATCCCGGCTTGTATCGTGATCCTGGACAAGGAGAACGCCCAGGCGCGCACCGGCGTGTTCATGATCGACGCCTCCAAGGGTTTCATGAAGGACGGGCCGAAGAACCGCCTCCGCTCCCAGGACATCCACAGGATCGTTGACGTTTTCAACAAGCAGACCGAGATCGAGCGTTACGCGCGGATGGTGCCCCTGGCTGAGATCGCGGACCCGAAGAACGAATACAACCTCAACATCCCGCGGTACATCGACTCGTCCGAGCCCGAGGACATCCAGGACCTCCACGCCCACCTGCACGGCGGCATCCCCAACCGTGACCTCGACGCGCTGGGTCGATATTGGGATGCCTTCCCGAGTTTGCGCAGCAGTCTCTTCCGGCCGAACCGTCCTGGCTATAGCGACTTGGCGGTCGAGGTGCCGCAGGTCCAGCAGACGATCCTGGACTCCGACGAGTTCAAGGGTTTCGCCACCAAGGTCGGCGGCGAGGTTGACCAGTGGTTCGCTTCCCACAGGCCGATCCTGCAGGGGCTCAACGAGCACACGCTTCCGCAAGGGCTAGTTGGCAGGATCGGTGACGACTTGCTGGCTCGTTTCAAGGATGTGCCGCTGCTCGACGAGTATGACGTCTACGAGCAGTTCATGACCTACTGGCACGGTGTCATGCACGATGACGTGTTCCTAGTCATGTATGCAGGGTGGATGGGCGCGGCCATGCCGCGTGCAGCCCGCATCATGGGGTACGACAAGAACAAGAAGCCCAAGTTCGAAGACGCGGATATCCAGTTTGGAACCGGTGTTTCCGCTGGGCGCTTCGTGATGGACTTGATTCCGCCTGCGCTTGTCATCTCCCGGTTCTTCGCGGGTCAGCAAGTGAAGGTCGACGAGCTGAAGTCAAACGCAGAGGAAGCCACTCGCTCTGTCGAGGAGTACGTAGAGGAGCACGCGGTTGAAGATGGACTCCTCTGGGATGCCGTTGATGACAAGGGCAAAGTCACACAGAAGTCCGCAGCGGCGTGCATGATGGTGGCCAAGCAAGAGGGGGACAACGAGACCGCGGCCGCCGTGACGGGCGCCCTAAAACTGCTGAAACGAGAAGCCGCCGCCAAGAATGCAGCGAAGGTTGCCCAGGCTGCTCTGGAGCTTGCCACGCTGAAGAAGTACGGCGACCTGACGGAGCCCGAGATCAAGCAGTTCTTGCTCGACGACAAGTGGCACGCCATCATCAGAACGCGCGTGGCGGTCGAGGTAACCTCCCTCACGCTGGTGTTAGTAGGCCGTATCCAGGAACTCGGCGAGCGGTATGACCAAACGCTCGGGGACCTAGATGCCAAGATCGCACAACTTGGCAGCCGAGTCGCCGTCCACCTGGCAGACATGGGGGTCAAATGAGCACCCAACCTGTACCTGCTCCGAACGATCTACCGGCGGGCTGGTGCGCTCATGCTCTTCGCGAAGTTGCCGTCAAGATTCAGGACGGGACGCATTTCTCACCGGTGCTTGGCGGCTCCGAGTACAAGTACATTACTTCAAAGAACATTGGACCGGGTATCATGAAACTGGACTCGGTAGAATTGATATCTTCCGAAGAACATCGCAAGATATACCGACGTTGCGAAGTTCGTGCTGGCGACGTGCTGCTCACAAAGGACGGTGCCAACACCGGAAACGCAGCAATCAGCACTTTTCGTGAGGAAGTCAGTCTGCTTTCGAGTGTCGCGCTTATTCGAACCGATCATAACCATGCCCTGGAGTCGTATTTACTGCAGTACATACTGTTTTCACGAGGGCGCCGTCAGATTGCGAATGCCATGTCGGGGAACGCCATCACGCGTCTCACCCTCAAGAAGATCAACGATCTGGTGTTTCCATTCCCTCCCGTCGATGAGCAGCGCAGGATAGCTGCCGTGCTCGACGATGCTGATGCGTTGATCACGTCGCTAGATCGACTGATCATTAAGCAGCAGGCGATCAGGCAGGGCATGATGCAGCAGCTTCTCACTGGCAAGACCCGGCTCCCGGGCTTCGCCATGCCATGGAGCGAGGTTCGAATCGGCGACCACGTGGCCTACGTCAAGACGGTCGCACTATCTCGTGCCCAACTCGACAGCGACTCACCCGTGCGTTATCTCCATTACGGGGACATTCACACCAACTCAGACGTGGTGCTTGGAACCGCTGAGACGTCGATGCCGAGGGTTTCTTCAGCTCTTGTCGGATCCGCAGGCCGCCTCCAGGTGGGCGATGTCATCTTCGCTGATGCCTCTGAAGACCCTGCAGGGGTTGGCAAGTCCGTCGAAATTACCTCTGTACCACCTGAAGGCGTCGTACCCGGACTTCACACGATTGCCGCGCGATTCAACAAGGGTGTTCTTGTGGATGGGTTTAAGGCCTACCTGCAGTTCATTCCAGAGTTCCGCAACGCCTTGCTCCGTTTGGCAGCAGGGACCAAGGTTCTGGCGACGACACGTTCATACATATCGAGCATCGTCCTGCAACTGCCCGAGGTGGACGAACAGCTCGCGATAACACAAGCGCTCCGCGACTCGGACGATGAAATCCGTGCCTTGCGGCGCCGTCTCGTCAAAGCGAGGGCTGTCAAACAGGGCATGATGGAAGAGCTTCTGACGGGTCGCACTCGGCTCCCGGTCGAGGAGGGCGCGGCATGAGCAACGTCGGTCAGATCGAGCGCAAGGCCCAAGACAGGGTCGTCAAACTCTTCCGTGACTCGCTGGGCTACGAGTACGAGGGCAGCTGGGAGAAACGCGAGGGCAACTCCAACGTCGAGGTGGAGCTGCTGAGGCAGAACCTCATGGCGCGAGGCTACGACAGCAACCTGACCAACAAGGCGATCGACAAGCTCAAGAAGGACGCTTCGCTTGGGGGTGGCCGGGACCTGTACGAGGCGAACCGGGATGTCTATGGCCTGCTGCGCTACGGCGTCCATGTGAAGCCCGGCATCGGTGAGCAGACTGAGACGGTCTGGCTCATTGACTGGGCGGACCCGGAGGCCAACCACTTCACCCTCGCTGAGGAGGTCACGGTCCTGGGCCAGCACACCAAGCGGCCGGACGTGGTTCTCTACGTCAACGGCATCGCGTTGGTCACCCTGGAACTCAAACGCTCCAAGGTGGCTGTCTCCGAAGGAATCCGGCAGACCATCGGCAACCAGAGGCCGGAGTTCATCAGACAGTTCTTCACAACGGTCCAGCTGGTGATGGCCGGCAACGACGTCGAGGGGATTCGTTACGGCGTCATCGACACCGCAGAGAAGTACTGGCTGTCATGGACTGAGGCGTCTGCCATCCCCGACCCGCTGGACCGGGCGCTTTCGCAGATGTGTTCCAAGGGCCGGCTGCTGGAGATCATCCATGACTTCATGGTGTTCGACGCGGGCGTGAAGAAGACCTGCCGGCACAACCAGTACTTCGGCGTGAAGGCTGCCCAGGCGCGCGTCGCCCAGCGCGAGGGCGGCATCATTTGGCACACCCAGGGTTCGGGCAAGACCCTGACGATGGTGTGGCTGGCCAAGTGGATCCGTGAGCACCAGAAGGACGCGAGGGTTCTGCTGATCACCGACCGCACTGAGCTGGACGATCAGCTGGAGAAGGTGTTCAACGGGGTCAACGAGTTGATCTACCGGACCACGAGCGGTGTAGACATGCTGGCCACCTTGAACAAGTCGGACGAGTGGTTGATCTGCTCGCTTGTTCACAAGTTCCGTGGCTCGGACGATGAGGACGCCCGCGATGTGGCCGAGGGCGACTTCATCAGGGAGCTGAGCTCCAGCGTCCCGAAGGGCTTCCGTGCCAAGGGCAACATCTTCGTGTTCGTCGACGAGGCTCACCGGACTCAGTCCGGGAAGATGCACATGGCGATGAAGAAGCTGCTGCCCGGGGCCATGTTCATTGGTTTCACGGGCACGCCGCTGCTCAAGGTCGAGAAGGCGACCAGCATCGAGACGTTCGGCAGCTTCATCCATACGTACAAGTTCGATGAGGCGGTAGCCGACGGGGTCGTGCTCGACCTGCGCTACGAGGCCCGCAACATCGACCAGGATCTGACGTCTTCCGACAAGATCGACAGGTGGTTCGAGGCAAAGACCAAGGGCATGACCGACCTGTCCCGGGCCGAGCTGAAGAAGCGCTGGGGCACGATGCAGAAGGTGGTCAGTTCTGAGCCTCGAGCTCGGCAGATCGTCAGCGACATCGTGCTGGATATGGAGATCAAGCCACGGCTGTCCGATGGCCGCGGCAACGCCATGCTGGTCGGCCAGAGCATCTACCAGGCGTGCAAGTTCTACGAGCTGTTCGTGCAGGCCGGCTTCAAGGGCAAGTGCGCCATCGTTACCTCCTACGCTCCGCAGGCCGGCGATATTGCCAAGGAGGACTCCGGTGAGGGCGCGACGGAGAATCTGCGGAAGTACGACATCTACCGTCAGATGCTGTCCGACCACTTCGACGAACCTGCCGACCAGGCGATGACCAAGGTTGAGCAGTTCGAGCGGGAGGTCAAGGAGCGTTTCATCAAGCACCCGGGCCAGATGCGCCTGCTCTTGGTTGTCGACAAGCTCCTGACCGGCTTTGACGCCCCCAGCGCCACCTACCTGTACATCGACAAGAAGATGCAGGACCACGGACTGTTCCAAGCCATCTGCCGGGTCAACCGGCTCGACGGCGAGGACAAGGACTACGGCTACATCGTCGACTACCGCGACCTGTTCAACTCTCTCGAGACGGCCATCACCGACTACACCAGCGGGGCTCTGGACGGGTACGAGAAGGGTGACATCGAGGGGCTGCTGTCCAATCGCATCGACCAGGCCCGCGAGGACCTCGACGACGCCTTGGAGACCATCCGCGCCCTGTGTGAGCCGGTCGAGCCACCGAAGAACACGCTGCAGTACCAGCACTATTTCTGTGCCATCGAGCCAGGGAGCGCCGAGCAACTCAAGGCCAACGAGCCGAAGCGGGTGGAGTTGTACAAGGCTGTGGCTGCGGTCACCCGCGCTTTTGCCAACCTCGCCAACGAGACGAGCGACGCCGGGTACTCCGACGCCGAGGCGGCGACCATCAAGGCAGAGATCGCGCACTTTGCCAGCGTCCGTGATGAGGTGAAGCTTGGCGCCGGCGAGGACGTCGACTTTAAGCAGTACGAGGCCGGGATGCGCCACCTGTTGGACACCTACATCAACGCGAAGCCGTCTGAGGTCGTCGCCGATTTCAAGGACACAGGGCTGATCCAGCTCATCGTGCAGCTCGGTGCCGCGGCTCTCGAGAAGCTGCCTGAGGGGATCAAGAAGGACCGTGAGGCGGTGGCGGAGACGATCACCAACAACATGCGCAAGGTGATCATCGACGAGCACGCGATGAACCCGAAGTACTACGACAAGATGTCGCAACTGCTGGACGCCATCCTTGAAGAGCGCAAGAAGGGCGCGCTGCGCTACAAGGAGTACCTCGCCAAGCTCCTCGATCAGGCTGGAAGGCTTGGTAGGGGTGAGTCCGACACGGTCTACCCCAAGTGGGCCGACAACGGAGCCAGGCGGGCATTGGTGGACTTCTTCTCTCCCTCGACCGAGTTGGCCGTTGAGATCGACACAACCATCCGGCACACGAAGCCGGATTCCTGGATCGGCAACCCATTCAAGGAGAAGAAGGTCAAACGAGCCATCGCGGAGACACTGCCAGCGGGCTTCGACCGCCTCGAGGAACTCTTTGATCTGGTGAAGGCGCGTCATGAGTACCACTAGCGCCTACATGACAGTCCGCGGCATCGCCATCGACGTCATCTACAAGGACATCAAGAACTTGCACATCGGTGTCTACCCGCCACTGGGCAGGGTGCGTGTCGCGGCACCGCTGCGTCTGGATGATGACCGGGTGCGTCTGGCAGTGATCCAGCGCTTGCCGTGGATCAAGAAGCAGCGCGAACAGCTGCGCTCGGCGGAGCGCCAGAGCAAGCGCGAGATGGTCACCGGGGAGTCCCATTACGTGTGGGGCGTGAGGTACCGACTCAAGGTGGTGGAGCGTCCGGGCCGCGCCCATGTCGAGATCGACGGTGAGCGCCTGCTTTTGTACGTGCCCGCCGGGACCGACGACCAGGCTCGGCTGGCCGTCCTACAGCAGTGGGAGCGCGAGCAGCTCCGGGCCCGGATCCCCGGGTTCATCGAGAAGTGGGAGCCGGTGGTCGGTCGGGCTGTTCCCCGGTGGAGCATTCGGCGGATGAAGACCAAGTGGGGTTCATGCAACCGCGAGAGCGGCCATATCTGGTTCAACCTTGAGCTGGCAAAGAAGCACCCCGACTCCCTCGAATACCTTGTGGTGCACGAGATGACCCATCTGCTCGAGCGCAACCACGGGGAGAGGTTCACGGCGCTGATGGACCAGTTCCTGCCCGAGTGGCGCCTGCACCGTGACAGCCTCAACAAGGCGCCCCTGGCTCACGAAGACTGGACTCAGGCTGGGTAGACGAGCATTCAGCCCTCGAAAAACCGAGGGTCACCCCCATCCGCCGACATCAGTATGCGAGCGGTTCTCCGTGCTCGTCAGTCGCGAGATGACCTTTAGAACCTATGCTCGATTGTACGGATCCTGCAGACCCTATGGGAGAGCCCCCCAACGCATCTTCGAGAGCATTCTGAAGCCCAGAATGCTCTCGAAGATGCGTTACCCGAGACGGCAAAGGGCCCTCGGTGATGGACGCCCGCACTGAGTACCCGCACGGGACGAGCGACTACACGGTCGCCAGCGATCACCCCCCAACGCATCTC
Source organism: Actinomycetales bacterium (assembly GCA_038251725.1). Classification (GTDB taxonomy): domain Bacteria; phylum Actinomycetota; class Actinomycetes; order Actinomycetales; family Microbacteriaceae; genus Lacisediminihabitans. The sequence continues at coordinate 7,004 of JBBSBA010000060.1, read as the reverse complement.
CGAGAGCATTCTGAGGCCCAGAATGCTCTCGGAGATGCGTTGGGGGGGGAGACTAGCTACCACGGCGCCATTTTGAAAAGTCGACCCCCGTCCCCCTCATCATGAAGGTTCAGGACAATATCACTGGGAAACAGCGAGGTGGAACCAGAATCGATAGGCTGCGGCAAGTCACTATCCAGGGCAGAGATGATCGGCTGGATTCCATAACTCGCATAACGCCGAAACACCCCAATCAGGTTCTCGCGCTTTCTGGGTTCAAGCTGTTCCAGCGCTCCGTCGTGATAAACGAACCGGGGAAACGGAACATCGATGTAAGTTCGAAGCAAAGCTAGATCAAACGCAATGCAGAGCAACTTCTTGTACGATGTGCCCTTATCGCCGCCTGTCGCTGTTCCCGACTCGCCGATGAACTCAGCCGTAAAATCCAGCCCTCCACTACGGTTCATCCTTATAGCAATAATGGCGTTTTGTCCGAGAACGTCGAAAACAATCTCCGTGAAATATCTTCTCAAGCGCCCGAAATTGCTGCTCTCGTCGCGACCGATTTCGTCGATCTGGCGTTCCACCGTCGTTTCTAAGTGCCCATACTCTTCAGCAAGCACTCGTTGCTCGCGGCGAAGTTCAATCAGCCGAGCAGCCGCGGCTCGCTTCGCTTCCAAAGTATTCAAGTCGGCCTGACGCGTAACAAGCTCTCGCGAGAGCTCCTTATATTTGACGAGGGATTCCGATTCCCGTAGGAACTCAAGCGACCTCGATCTCTCTTCATTGAGACGCGTTAACTCTATCTCGATCCCGCGCGAGGCTGATTGCGCGTCATCCATCTGTATCTCAAGAGCCTCACGGCGCTCTTGCGTGATAGCACGGTTGAACTCGATGAGCTGCGTGTAATCCTTCTTGATTTGCTTGCCGAAAATTACCCCAGCCTCGCGAAAAAGGGACTCGGCGTCAGCGGGCCGAAACATGATCGTCTCTTCTTCGAGGGAGTCGGATAGGCGTCTCACAAGTTGGGCCAGGCGATACCTCTCCTCGTTGAGCAAAGAAATCTGAATCTCAATATCATCAACTACGTCAGCTGTGGCACGGCCATCCTCTTCTCCGAAATTGAACGAGTCCAGCGTGTTAGCTCTGGCCGTCACGTCACGACGTTTCACAGAGATCAGTCCGTCGAGCACCGACGGGTCAGCATCATCACCACCCCACTCTTGAGTTAACGAGCTAAGGTGATCCGTCGCGCGAGTTAGTTCTTCGCGCTTGTCATACAAATCAATGACGGGCCGTGATTCCATTCCCACTATGTGGGCAACGAACGGCTTCCAGTCTTGGTGCTTACCGGAGAACTTGCCAAGTTGGAAGACATCGAGGTAGTCGCCTTGAGATCTAATGAGATAACCGACGAGTTTTCTGAATCCCCATGGCTTAAGAGACTCGAGTCCAAGCACTCCGTCGAGCAGAAGTTTCGCCCGATCGAACGGAAGATTCGTGTGGTCCCACTCAGCCGGAGAGAGTGCACCAGCATCTTCGAGCGGGCAATCGCTTCGTTTGAAGTCGACCCGAGACCCAGGGACGACGGAGCGCCCTATCGTAAGGAAAGTTCCATCGAGAAGAGCGATCTCAAGGTAAAAAGTGAAGTCGGCGAACCGTGCTTCATGCTTGAACAGAAAGAAGGTCGGCGATTTACCCTTGAGCAGACAGAAATCGATCAGTTCGCCCACCGTCGTTTTGCCGAGATTGTGAGTGTCGAGAAGGCGGTTGGCAGGCACTCGGATCTCGGCGATGACAACCGACAGGCCATCGTTAAAACGGATTGGTTCAAAGATATCACTTTGGTTTGAATATAGCCTTCGGAGTCTCATTACTTTCCCGTGTATTCGAACGAATCTATTGTTGGCCGGTACTCAACCAAGCCGAGAACATAGAGCAGGTTAACAGCGGGCGTGAACAGGAATTCCGACCCGCGCGAGTATTTATCGAGTTTCCTCTTCAGATCGTCGTAGGGGATCGCACGCTTCCTCCTGACCTCGCGCAGGATTGTCGTCGCCGCAGCAAGAACGGTTTCGTCGGGGTGCGAATGCTTATTGGGTGTCAGCATCAACGCTCGAGCCGATATCGCAGTGCCAGTACATGTAGAAGATCATGGCGCGAAGTAGGGGTCGGTTTTTTGATAACACGCCGTCACGACGGACCAGGAGGTCGATCAAATGGTTGAAGACGTCGTCGAAACTCTGATATTGAGAACGCTTCGCGACGATCTTGAGCTGGAAATCATCCACGGCCCCTTCGTAGAGACGCAGAATCTCAGTGTTCCCGGCAGCTGCCAAGAATCTCTCGATCTCACGGGTATACTTCATATAGCGTTCAGTTAGCAGCGCAGCAAAGGGCGCAGACATATTGTTAATCTCGTTCTTCTGCGCATATGAAACGCGATCCACGACTATGGCATCGAAAGATGGCGGAAGAGCGTCGAGTGTATCGGCGATTGCGAGAATCACTTCGGCAAGCTCATAACTCGACACGAGCAGAGGGCCATCGATCGGGTCGATACGTGCCAGCGAGATGAGATCGAGGTGACGGTGCATAAGATCGTCGAGATATTCGTTACCCGCTAAGAAAATGAGGCTGCGGTCGAGTCCGGTTTCGTTTGCCAGGCGATTCGCTATACGAGGGGCAGTAACGCCGCCGAGGCGTCGATTGCTGAAGATTATGTAGTTCCTAACCTCACCGGTGTCGACCAGTCTCTTTATTCGCACAATCTCTTTCGAAAGTACTGAACTTGTTGCAGCGCTACTGAATTCGCGGTCGCTAAAGTGGGCGTTTGTAGCATTCGTGTGTTTTGCCTGAACAATTGTCACACCAGTCCAGGGTGACGCGCTGCTTGGGAACCTTTCGGCGACTCCATCAAAGCGCGCGTCTCGGCCACCGTCGGGTCCCGCGGTGAACGACTGGACACCGTCACCGAATAGTTTCCGCGCACACTGAACAACGAGCCGCTCGAACTGGCTGTCGTCTAGGTCCTCGTACGCGTACCCCATCCAACAGACCCTACTGCGCACCGAGCGGGACCCCTGCCTCGTGAGCCGCGTGGCGACAGCACGATCCTTGGCTTGTCGCTCTGTGCGTGTGTTCGAACGGGGATTGATGATCCGCGACCCCCGATCCGAAGTGCTCCGGTCTCTGTGAGCCGACGCGTGTTCCAACGTCATCCGATGCGATGTGTAGGTCCGTGTGTAGGTCGAGTCTCGGACAGCTGACTCGGTTGCTGCCTTGGTCGCGTCTGGTGAGGAGTTTCTGTACTGCGTTAAAGCCGCCGGCTTCGCCGACGGCCGGGCGAGTGTCGGGCGGGCATGCGGCCTCCGGCCGGTCCCACCCTCACCAGCCCGCATAAAGGAGGGGCTCACCGCGTGGGCATCTCGAGCTGAGCCAATTGTTCCGATCGGAGGTTCCGGTGCCTCCCCACCAGCGATAGCCTGCCGACATAGCCGTCAGGAGAACAAGAAGTGGCCATCCGCTCAGCGCAGCTTTTCTGGACCCTTTCTTTGGTCATGGGTATGAGCGCCTGCGGTGGTCAGCCTGTCCCAGTCGCGGCGACCGTCAGCCAACCTCCCGAAACGGTCACCAGCACCGTGACTGCCACCGTGACTGCCACCGCAACTGTCACTCGAACCGTCCACTCGACCGTCACCGCCCCACCACAAACCGTGATCCCTCAAGCCGTCGGTCCGATTGACGTCACCGCCGAATACCTCGGTTGGCACCGGGCTCATCCCGAGGCGGGCGACGACAGCCAGTACTCGCGCCAGGTGGTGCGACAAGTCACGCTCAGCTTCGGCCAACTCGACGTCGTCACGGTCTATGCCCCCCCTGGGTGGAGCTGGGGCTGCCGGGCTGAGCCTGCGACGCTCGTCGGTCAAAAGCTCTGGCAGATCCGCGTTCTCAACAGAGACGGTTCCGTCTTCGTACTGTACCCGGCTGGGTGACGTCCGGGGACAGCCCACCTCCGACGATCGGGCGGCGGCACACTCACTTATGGGTCTGTTACCCCCCCCCCGTGCGCCACCGGCACCGCAACGATGTACCGCAACATCACCACCACCGCCCTGCCATCGCACCAGGAAGGCCACAACGCGCCGCGAATGAGCAATGCTGTTGAAATGACGCCATCCTTTGACACCGCTCTCGGCGCACTGCTCGGTGGTGCCATCGCCCTATCTAGCGTATGGCTATCCAACAGATTCGCTGTGCCGAACTATCAAGCCGACCGCCGCTCCAAATTGTCTGTACTCGTCTCCGACTACCTCGCAGACGTGCAGCGTGAAGTCGAAAAGTCTCAGGACAACGACGACCCACTTTCGACAAGAGACCTCATGCGGCGCGTCGCCGGGCAGCTGGTTGACTTCGACCGCAAACATCTCTACGGGATGCGCGAGGCGGGGATCTCGGCCCACATCGGCTTCGCTCACACAGCAGCGCTGGAAGTGTCAGGCCGTGAAGTCAAACACTCCGACGCCGACGACTGGGACCCACGCGACGACGAACTGATGCGCGAATTCAGCACTGCGATGTCGGGAGCCCGCCGGGCCCTCTCCGAGTACGAGCAGCCGGCCGCATGGCCACACCTCAGGAAAGTGCTTGGCAGGAGGGACTAGGCAGACAGCGTTCCAGCTTCCTCATGGCCCCCACGTCCCATCTGCTCACCAGCCGAGGACGAGACCCACAAACCGCATCGCAAATCAGCTCAGCCGCGGCAACACTGACTCAGCCGCGAGTCTGCAAGCAGGAGGTCCCGGACTCCCGTGACTCGTTAGGCGAACTTACATGCGCTGGGGACGAGGGGGAGGGGATCGGCGCAGCCAGCTTCCGCACGGCCCCCAGGCCCCAAGCTCTGAGTCGGGACAGGGCTAGAACCCGCCAAGGGACCTTCACGAACTGAGTACCTGGGCCGCGATGGCGCACCTCTTGAGATGCTGGGCCACCACCAGCCCCGAGACTCCCACGTTCACGGCTGACCCTCGCATCGGCGAACGATCAGTGAACGATCCCTGACGGACAGCCACGGTGCGATAGGGATACTCCTGACCCTGTCCTCCGTGCAGCCACGCAGGCACAGTTACCATTCCCAAGCTGACAGTGCGGGTCGATTCTCGTCACCCGCTCCATGAGCGAAAAGTGTTGCAGGACAGCCAAATCGGGCACCACCTCCCCCGTGGAGATGGTGCCTGTGGACACGAATATCACCCTTCGTGCAGGCCATGCCCGACTAGCCAGGGTCCGCATGAGCTTCGGACTCGTCGACTTCGGCGTCCTCAGGTGTTTCGGCAGCAGCTTTCCGAGCGGCCTTCATCCAAGCTGTCTGCGATCACATGATCAGCCTCTCGTGTGGCGTGCTTGTAGATGATCGCCGCGTTCATGCTGTCGTGGCCAATCCGCGCCATCAGGTCGCGTGTCTGGTTCCCAGTAGCGATAGCGTGCGCTCGTGAACCATGCGGAGAGCACATCTGGGGAAATGCGCGACACATTCACTGCAGACACGAGCGATGACCGAATACCGCCGATGCCCTGGCTTGAGTACCACGACGAAGTGACCTCGCAGTGGTACACCCTGCTTAAGGGCAACCCGGAAGAGGACGCGATCCAGGCCTTCCTCGAACTCCATCCCGCGATGGTGCCGGGAGGTAGCGGGGACGTCGGCCCCGGAGGGCACCACGGCTCGGAGATGGGTGCTGTTTTCACCAGACCGAAACTCAAGGGTGGTGGGCGCGATTTCTTCCCCGACTTCATGTGGGTCACCAGGTCGTCAGGGCTCATCACACCGATCCTCATCGAGATTGAGAAGCCATCGAAGAGATGGTTCACCAAGGCAGGACGGCCGACCGCTGACTTTACGGCCGCGCATGACCAACTCAACGATTGGCGGTCGTGGTTCGAACGAGATGAGAACGGTTCGCTCTTCCGAAGCACCTTTCTGCTCGGCGAGCGATACGCCAACCGGCCGCTCAGGCCTCAGTACGTCCTGATCTATGGACGTCAGTCGGAGTTCGATTTGAGCGGCGGACACAATAACCCCGACGAAATCCGCCACAAACGGGACGGGCAACTCCGGCCCGACGAGGCCTTCATGACTTTCGACTCGCTACGGCCCCGCTACGATCATGCGTGCTCAATTACCGTCATGATGACGGCCAAGGGGCCCCAGGCATATGCCTTCTCGCCGGTCTACCAAACCTCCCCGAGTCACACCGGGCACGACGCGCTCACCCTTGGGGATCCGATGGAGGCACTCGGCCGAACGGTGATGATGTCGGATGAGCGCAAGGCATACCTAGCGGAGCGCTGGGCTCACTGGCGCGAGAAGGAACTCGCAGCGAAACTAGACCCGAGCAGAACCTACCCACGATCATTGGGTCGCGAGTAGGTCTCTCGTGTGCATTTTGCGAATGTGCCAATGCTGCGAAGCTCTCATGAGCTGCAGGCATAGATCCCGCGAAGTGGCCGTTGAACGCAAGATCCGGAGGGCCCCTGCGTACGCCCACAGATGCTGGGCGCCACGACCAGCCCCGAGACTCCCACGTCCACGGTTCGCCTCACCTACGTGCTGACGAACCGGGAACCGTAAGCGTTCGATCGAGGCAGCTTTGCCCAGCAGTACCGCAACGAAGTACCGCAACACCACCGACGCGCCCTGCTGCCGAGCCGGGTTGCGTGCCGCTCGCCGGTGCTCAACGACCAACATCGTTGCAACTGCGGGAAGTTCGGGACGAAGCGCTGGCACGGTTCCAGACGGCATACGGGCAGGACATCACCAGGGATGACGTCTTCTTCTACGTGTACGGGCTGCTGCACTGCCCGGACTACCGGTCCAGGTTCGCGTCAGATTTGAAGAAGATGCTGCCGCGAATCCCGTTGGTGGCCAACGCGACTAGGTTCATCCAGGCCCGTCGGGCCCTGTCCGCGCTGCACCTGGGCTACGAGTCCGCGAAGCCCTACCCGCTCGACGGGCTGGACGCCGG
>JBBSBA010000059.1:0-16273 GCA_038251725.1 Actinomycetales bacterium | reverse complement strand
GTGCTTTCGGCAATTTCATTCGGATACGAACAAGGCACCATCTGGGCTACACTCTGGCGCTATGACTGATCTCAACGGATTTCTGCCCCCGCTGACCCCCACCGGCGCGAGCGCCCTCGTCCCGAAGCCGCCGTGGTACTACTCCGGCACCCTGCTCACCGTCGAGTACCTCACCGATCCGGCGAACGTGCGGGCGATCCTGCCGCCCGACATCGATCTCGCTCCGGACCGACCGGGGGCCGTCGCCTTCATCTGGGCGGACTGGCAGTCCTGCAGCGAGGGCGGTCTCGAGCTTCTCGACCCCATTCGCTCGCAGTACCTGGAGGCCTTCGTCGTGGTGCGCTGCTCCCACCGCGGCGTGACCTACAGCCGCTGCGTCGCCATCTGGGTCACCAAGGACTTCGCGATCGGCCGCGGATGGTTCCAGGGCTACCCCAAGAAGCTCGGCTCCATTCACGTGACGCGACTGTTCTCGCACGGCAAGGCGACGCCGCGACTCGAGGCCGGATCGCAGATCGGGGCGTCACTCGCCGCCTATGACCACCGCCTGGCATCCGCCGTTGTCACCCTGCGCGAGCCCTCCGATCACAACGGTTTCGTCAACGGACACCGCATGCTGCACAACCGTTTCATGCCCTCGATCGCCCCGGGCGAGGGACTCTCGCTCGACCAGCTCGTGGCGATGGGCGGCACCGACGCCGACCTCGGTCAGGCCTGGCGCGGGGATGCGGAACTCTCGCTCGCCGACTCGCAGTGGGATGAACTTCACTCGATCCTGCCCATCGACGAGATCCTTGGCGGCTACTACCGTGAACTCGGCGTGACCTTCGCCGGGGGAGACCTCATCGAGGACCGCTCGCGCGCCGTGTGACGCGCGCAGGTGCCCCGATGTCAATCCGGGGCACCGGCGACGGATCAGTAGTCCTCGAGGTACTCCTGGACCTCCCACGGCGTCACGTCGCGGGAGCTGGGGTCGTCGGTGGAGTGTTCGTAGCGCGCCACCTCATCCCGTTTGAGGATGCTGAAGACATCGACGACCGGGGAGCCAAGAGCACCGCGTAGCACCGTGTCCGTGTCGAGCGCGTCGAGCGCGGACGTGAGGGTGGTCGGGAGCACTGGGGCGGAGTCGTTCTCGTACGACCACCCGTCCGCGGTCGGTGGAACGTCGAGCTCGCGAGTGAGGCCGTCGAGCCCGGCGGCGAGCACGGCCGCGATCATCAGGTAGGGGTTGGCCGCGCCGTCGCCGATCCGGATCTCGAGCCGTGTGCCCGAACCGCGCTCCGGCGGTACCCGCACCATCGAGCTGCGGTTGTCGTGTCCCCAGTTGGCCCGGTAGGGCGCGAGGGTGTCCGGTCCGAGGCGCTTGTAGGCGTTCACCGTCGGGTTGGTGATGGCGGCCAGGGCGGGCGCGTTGGCGAGGATGCCGGCGATGAGCCGGTTCGCCGTGACGGTGAGTTGGCCATCCGCTTCGCTCATCAGGTTGGCGCCAGAGGCATCGACGAGCGAGAAGTGCAGGTGGAAGCCGCTGCCGCCCTCATCGCTCCAGGGCTTTCCGAGGAAGGTCGCGAGCTTGCCCGTGCGCGCCACGATGTCTTTGACGGCGGTCTTGAACAAAAATGTGCGGTCCGCGGCGCGCAGGGATTCACCGTGCCAGAGGTTGATCTCGTACTGCGAGGGGCTGAACTCGTGGTTTCCGGCCACGACGCCGATATCCATCTGGTCGAGCATGCGCATGAGGTGCAGGAACGTGCCATCGGGGTCGACCCAGGCCCCGGTGGTGTAGACGCGACCGGTGCGGGTGAGCGCACGCTGCCAGTCACCGCCCTCGCCGCGCGCCGCGATGTAGAACTCGAGCTCCGGGCCGACGACCGGCGTGAGCCCGAGGGCGGCGTACTGCGCGATGACTCCGCGGAGCACCGACCGGGGGGCGAGAGCGCTCGCCGAACCATCGGGCTCGAAGGCATCCGCGATCGCGTAGGCGACTCCCGGCTCCCAAGGCATCGGCGTGACGGTGGCGGGGTCGATGCGGCTGACCAGGTCCCGAAGCCCATCGGACATGATGTCGTTGCCGTCGAGCACCCCACCCTGCGTCGTGGTCACCCACACGCCCTGGCAGAAGGTCGGGCCGCCTGATGCGGTTCGTTCGAGCTGGCTCACCAGCAGGTCTTTCGATCGGGTGATGCCCAGGATGTCGGCATAGACGAGCCGCAGCACGTCTATGCCTTTCGCCTCGAGATCGGTGCGAAGAGTGTGTGCGTCGATGGTCATTGGTCCTCCGGCAATAAATCGTTCGGCCCTGAACGATTAGTGCGATACTAGGGCTTAATCCCGTCAACGACGACATCCCGCGAGAATTGCGGCCGAGAGGATGCCAATGCGTGCGCTCTTCGTTCAGCACGATCACGTGAGCCCCACCGGCCCGGTCTCCGAGCGATTGCGGGAAAGCGGCTTCGACGTTGACGAGGTGCTGATCGTGGACGAAGACCACGCGGACACCCCCAACGTGCACTTCGACTTCCCCGCCGCGGAAGACTACGACCTGCTGGTGCCGATGGGGGCGCCGTGGGGCGCGTGGGACGATCGCGGCATCGGCCGCTGGCTCGTGCCGGAGGTCGCCTGGCTCCGGAGCGCACTTTCTGCGGACATTCCCGTGCTCGGCATCTGCTTCGGTGGTCAGCTGATGTCCCGAGCCCTCGGCGGAGCCATCGCGACGGCACGTCGACCGGAGATCGGCTGGACCACGCTGCACACCGACGATTCCGAGCTCGTGCCCTCCGGTCCGTGGTTCGAGTTTCACTACGACCGCTGGACGGTTCCCCCGGGGGCGCGGGAGATCGCGCGCACGGCATCCGCCTCCCAGGCATTCACGCATGGCCGGAGTCTCGCGGTGCAGTTCCACCCCGAGCTCACCGCGGCGAGTCTCGAGGGGTGGCTGAACGCCGGCGGGGCGGAAAAGGTGGCCGCCGACGGCCAGGATCCGGATGCCATGCTCGCGCACACCCGTGCCGAAGAGTCCGCGTCGGTCGGCCGCACGGCGGCGCTCGTGGACGCCTACCTCACGCGGGTCGCCCGGCTGCTGCCGGATACGGCCGGCTAGCGCAGGGTCTCGAGCACCTCGATCACGCTGGCCGGGTCCGTCGCCGGATTCACGAAGGCGAAGCGCAGCACGGTGCGGCCGTTCCAGGTGGTCGGCACGCACAGCATGGTGCCGGCCGCCGCGGCTTCGTGCGACCAGGCCGCATAGTCCGCCGCCTCCCAGCCCGGGCGCTCGAAGAGCACCACCGACAGCTCCGGTTCCCGGACGAGCCGCAGGTGGTCGGATGCCCGGATGGCCGCCGCGACCGCGCGCGAGGTGTCGAGGGAACGCTCGATGGCATCCCGGTACCGGTCCGTGCCGTGGGTGGCGAGGCTGAACCAGAACGGCAGGCCGCGGACGCGCCGGGTGAGATGCAGCGCGAGTTCGCTCGGGTTCCACGATTCGCGGTCGACATGGTCGAGGTAGCTCGCGTGCTGGGAGTGTGTCGCGCGGGCCAGGTCCGGGTCGCGGTACAGCAGCGCGCAGCAGTCATAGGGCGCGAACAGCCACTTGTGCGGGTCAACGATGAAGCTGTCGGCGAGCTCGATGCCGTCGTAGAGCGCCCGCACGCTGGGGGCGGCGAGCCCCGCCCCGCCGTAGGCGCCGTCCACGTGCAGCCAGACCCCGAACTCGCGCGCGACCGCGGCGACATCGGCCAGGTCGTCGACGAGGCCCTCGTTGGTCGTGCCGGCGGAGGCGACAACGGCGAACACGTCGGGGGAGCGCTCGAGCACGGTGCGCAGCGCCGCGCCGGTGAGGTGTCCGCGGGCATCCGCCGGAACCTCGACGACGTCAACGTCGAGCGCCTTTGCCGCAGCGCCGATGGAGGAGTGCGCGTTGTCGGTGCAGGCCAACTGCCAGCCACCGGACGGTCGGCCGCCGCGGCGGCTCTTCGCGGTCTCGCGCGCGGTCATCAGCGCCGAGAGGTTTCCCGACGTGCCGCCCGAGACGAAGCATCCACCCGCGCCCTCCGGCCAGCCAAGCATGCCCACGATCCAGGCCAGGGCCTCGTTCTCCGCGTAGATCGCCCCGGCACCGGTCTCCCACAGTCCGCCGAAGATGTTCGCGGCGCTTGTGACGAGGTCGAACGCGATGGCGGCGCGGGTGGGGGCGGCGGCGATGTAGGCGAGGTTCATCGGATCGTCCTGCGAGCGGGTGGCCGGTTCGAGCACCCGGTCGAAGACGTCGAGCGCGGCATCGGCGCCGATACCGCCCGCGGTGACGGTGGGGCCGGCATCCGCGGCGAGCTCCGACGCCGATCGCGCGGTGGACAGCGGATCGGTGTGCCGCACCACGCGCCGGGCCGCCCAGCCGACGGCGAGGTCCACGATCGCGGACTCGTCGCCCCACACGGGGTGGATCTCTCCGGTCACTTACCGCTCGCCAGCTCGACTCGTACCGGGAAGCGCTTGATGCCGTTGATGAAGTTGCTGCGGAGCTTCGAAACCTCCCCGAGCCGCTCCATGCTCGTGATACGCGGCAGCAGTTCCTCGTACATGACCCGGATCTCGAGCCGGGCGAGGGCGTTGCCGAGGCACATGTGCGGGCCGCCGCGGCCGAACGCCATGTGCTCGTTCGGATTGCGGGTCACGTCCATGCGGTACGGGTCGTCGAAGACCTCGGGATCGCGGTTGCCCGCCGCGAACCAGGTGACCACCTTGTCGCCCTCCCTGATCGACTGTCCGTTGATCTCGGTGTCGCGGGTCGCGGTGCGGCGGAAGTGGTAGACGGGGCTCGCCATCCGCAGGAACTCCTCGACCGCCCAGGGGATCAGCTCCGGCCGCTCCTGCAGCATGGCGAGCTGCTCGGGGTTCTGCATGAGGTAGTTCATCGAGTGCGAGATGGTGTGCCTGGTCGTCTCGTTGCCGGCGACGACCAGCAGCAGGAAGTAGCTGTTGAAGTCCCGCTGTGACAGCGGGATGCCATCCATGGGCGTCTGGTTGACCAGTCGTGAGACGAGGTCGGTGCCGCTGCCGCCGCGGCGCTGCCGCGCGAGCTCGTTGCCGTAGTCGAAGACCTCCTGGGCCGCGGGGGAGCGGAACGGCAGCAGCCGGTACTTCTCGCTCTCGGCGGATTCCGCGAGCACGTCCGCGTGATCAGGATCGGAGTTGCCGACCATGCGGTTGCCCCAGTCGATGAGCTTGTAGATATCGGAGTCGGGCACGTCAAGCATCTTCGCGAGCACCCGGATCGGGAAGTCGGCCGCGACCTCCGCCACGAAGTCGAACTCCTTCTTGGCGAAGGCGGCGTCGAGAGTCGACGCGGTCAGTCCGCGCAGGAACGTCTCGTATCCGGCGACCGCCTTCGGCGTGAACTCGCCCTGCATCAGGCGGCGAAGCGCGCGGTGGCGGATGCCATCCGTTTCGAGCATCGACTTGCGCGCCTCGATCTGCTCGGCATCCAGTTCCTCGAGATTGACGGTGCCTCGCTCGCTCGAGAACGTCTCGGTGTCTCGCAGCACACCGACGATGTCGTGGTAGCGCGTCAGTGACCAGAAGCCGTGGTTCGGGGCCTCCTCCTCGTCCCAGTGCACGGGGGCGCTCGCCCGCAGCTCGTCGAAGACCCGCCAGGGGTCCCCGGTTTCGAAGAGATCCAGATCGGCCAATGTGACATTCGTCGTTGAAGTCAACTCAATCCTCGCTATCATTTTGTCGAATATTGTTAGGGAACGAACAAGTTATACCCGACGATAGGCCATGGCGGTCCGTGGCGACAGGCCCGGGTGGGGCGTCGGTGGTCAATTAGAGTGACTGCAGTTCGCATCACTCGGCTCGAGTGCTGCATGTCCTTCAGCACGAATCCTCTCAGACGGAGCATCCATGGTCGGTCCGCACACCCTCGCAGAGACCGAACGTCAGGTCGCCGCCCGCATCGGCGACCTGCAACTCGACTATTCGGCGATGGCGGTCGCGTCGAATCTGCACCGCGCGGCCCACGCGGTGCGAAACCATTTCGAGCGCACCGTGCTCTCCGAGAACAACCTGTCCTGGACGGCGTTCGTCGTGCTCTGGGTCACCTGGATCTGGGAGCCGATCGAGACCCGCCAGATCGCCCTCGAGGGGGGATTCTCCAAGGCGACGCTCACGGGGGTGCTCTCGACCCTCGAGGGGCGGGGCTGGTTGGCGAGGGAACGCAGCAGCAGCGACGGCCGCCTCGTGGTCGTGCGGCTCACGCCGCAGGGCCGCACGCTCATGACGACGCTCTTTCCCGCCTTCAATCTCCAGGAGCAGCACATCGCGAGCCCGATCGATCCCGCGCGGCGTGATGATCTGGCCGAGATGCTGCGGCTCGTGACCGCTCACGTGGAGAAGCCGGAATAGTCGCCGGTTGTACTGCCCTCCCCGATTCGCTATGGTAATTCATTAGCATCCGAATGACTTAACGGCGAGTCGTTCGAAACGGAAGGCAGTGCGATGACTCCAGCGCCCACCCAGCCGACGTCGGCCCACAGCCTCGTGGTCGCCGGCGTGGCCGTCGACACCCGTCACTTCATCGGCGGCGAGCGCGTGGCATCCGCCGCGACTTTCACCAACACCTCGCCGATCGACGGATCATTCCTCGGCGAGATCGCCCGGGGCGGAGCGGTCGAGGCGGAGCGCGCCGTTCAGGCGGCGCGGGATGCCTTCCCCGGCTGGGCGGCGACCTCTCCTGCCGAGCGCGCGGCGATCCTGCACCGCCTCGCCGACCTCGTGGACCAGAACGTCGACGCGCTCGCGAACATGGAGACCCTCGACAACGGCGGACTCCTGCGCAGCAACCTGCGGGGGGTCATGCCGCGCGTGGCCCACAATTTCCGTTTCTTCGCCGACTGGCTCGTCGAACATCTCGACACCGAAGACTTCGACACCCGCGGCCACTCCAACCACGTGTCCTGGGATCCCTCCGGCGTCGCCGTCATCGTCACGCCCTGGAACGCGCCGCTCATGCTCGCCACGTGGCGCATCGCGCCGGCGCTCGCCGCTGGCGACACCGTGGTGCTGAAGCCGGCCGAATGGACCCCGCTCACGGCATCCTTTTTCGCCGACCTGACGAAGCAGGCCGGTCTCCCCGACGGGGTTTTCAACGTCGTTCAGGGCTACGGCGCCGAGGCCGGCGCCGCCCTCGTGGCCCACCCGGCCATCAGCCGAATCTCGTTCACCGGATCCGTGCCGACCGCGAAGACCATCGCGCGGGCGGCGGCCGAGAACCTGACCCCCTGCAGTTTCGAGCTCGGAGGCAAGAGCCCGTGTGTCGTGCTCGCCGATGCCGACATCGAGCTGGCCGCGAGCCTCGCGGTGGAGCAATACGACAACGCCGGCCAGGTCTGCCTGTCCGGAACCCGCCTGCTCGTGCACGAGAGCATCGCCGCCGAGTTCACGGCCGCCTTCACCCGCAAGGTGGAGTCGCTCACCCAGGGCGATCCGCGCGATCCGCTCACCGACATCGGTCCCCAGGTGCACATCAAGCATCTCGAGCGCATCACCGGCTTCGTCGACCGGGCACGGGCCGATGGCGCGACCATCGTCTTCGGCGGTGGCAAGAACGACGAACTCGGTGGCCTGTACTTTCGGCCGACCCTCGTTGACGAGCCCGCGGCGGGCAGCGAGATCGTCACCCAGGAGGTCTTCGGTCCGGTTCTCACCATGCAGACCTTCTCCTCCGACGAACAGGCGATCTCCCTCGCCAACGGCACCGAGTTCGGGCTCGCCGCCGTGGTCGTCTCCGGGGATCGCGCGCATGCTGAGGCGATCACGTCGCGCCTCGTCGCCGGCACGGTCTGGGTGAACTGCTTCTTCGTGCGTGACCTCCGGGCGCCCTTCGGCGGCTCGAAGAAGTCCGGGGTCGGCCGCGAGGGCGGCACCTGGTCTTTCGATTTCTACGCGGACGTGAAGAACACGGTCGTCGCTCCCAACGGATGGAAGGAATAGCTCATGGGTGAAGTAGTCGGTGTGGGCCTGATCGCCCACGTACCAACGATCATGCTGCCGGAAGAGACGCGCATGGACCTGAACGAGGGAAAGGACTCCACCCTCGTTTCCGGACTGAAGAAGCTGCGGAAGGATGTGTTCGAGTCCGACGACTACGACACTGTGATCGTGCTCGACAGCCACTGGGCCACCACCGTCGAGTTCGTCGTGACCTCCCACGCGCACCGTGGAGGCAAGTTCACCTCGGAAGAGTTGCCACGGGGCATGCACGCGGTGCCATTCGACTACGACGGTGACCCGGAGCTGGCGCAGCTGATCGCCGAGCAGGCGGAGAAGAACGGCACCTGGATCACGCCGATCGACGACCCCGACCTGCCGGTGATGTACGCCACCATCAATCTCTGGAAGTACCTCGGCGAGGGGCTTCCCGACAAGAAGTGGGTGAGCGTGAGCCTCTGCCAGACGGCCACCGATGAGGACTTCCTGCGTGCGGGCCGTGCCATCGGCGAAGCCATCGCCAAGAGCGACCGCCGGGTGATCCTGCTCGCCTCCGGCGCGCTGTCGCACACCTTCTACAAGCTGCGCGAGCTGCGCAAGCACGAGATGGCCGACCCCAGCCACATCTTCTCGGACGCGGCCCGCGCGGCCGACTACGAGCGCCTCGACTGGTTCGAGGCGGGGGACCACGCGAAGGTGCTCGAGACGATGCCGGAGTTCCACAAGGTTCGCCCCGAGGGGATGTTCGGGCACTGGCTGATGACGATCGGTGCGATCGGCGAAGAGGCCTGCACCGCACCCGGCGTGCTCTATAGCGAATACGAGAACTCCATCGGCACCGGCCAGGTGCATGTCTGGTTCCCCCGCCCTCAGGGCGGCTTCCCGGCGGCGAAGGACCTGGTGCTGTCGCGTGACTGAGCGGACGAACGAGACCCGGCGCATCCTGCTCGACGGCGTCGCCACCGAGGTCGTGCGTCACGGCGACATCCTGGTCGCCGCCGACGGCCGGGAGGTGGGGGTGGGCATTGCCCTGCACCTGCCTCCGACGGTTCCGTCCAAGATCATCGCGGTGCACCTCAACTACGCGAGCCGCACCGAGGAGTTCATGACCAAGCTCCCGTCGGCGCCCACCTACTTCCACAAGCCGGTCACCGCGCTCAACAGCCACGGAGGGTCGGTGGTGCGCCCGGCGGGCTGCAAGTGGCTCAACTTCGAGGGCGAGATCGTGATCGTGATCGGGCGAACCTGCCGCAACGTCTCCCCGGCGGAGGCCGGCGATTACATCGCCGGCTACACGATCGGTAACGATTTCGGGCTGCACGACTTCCGGGACACGGACGCCGGATCCATGCTCCGGGTCAAGGGCAGCGACACGCTCGCCCCGGTGGGACCGGGGCTGGTGACCGGTTGGGACTTCCGGGGCAAGCAGATCCGCACGCTGGTGAACGGTGTCGTCACGCAGGACGACAACACCGACAACATGGAGTGGGACATGAACTATCTCGTGGCCGACATCGCCCGCACCATCACGCTGAGCCCAGGCGACCTCCTGTTCTCCGGCACGCCGGCGTACTCCCGACCGGTCGAACCTGGTGACGTCGTGGAGGTGGAGGTCGAGGGCCTCGGGAGCCTGCGTAACCTGATCGTCACCGGCCCGACCCCCATCCGCACCGATGTCGGCGCCCAGCCAAGCGAGAGCGAAGAGGTCGTCTCCACGGCGCTCGGCGGCGACTGGGAGTTCCGCGGCATCCGCACCCCATCCAAAGACCTCTACCCGTCGACAGTGACGGACCAGACACCGAAAGAGCTCCCGTGATCAAGATCGAAGTGGACATGACCCTCTGCCAGCACTACGGGCAGTGCGTGTTCGAAGCGCCCGACGTCTTCAAGCTCAATGACGATGACAAGCTCGAGTACCTCGCCGAGGCCGACGATTCCGAGCGCGACAACGTGGAATCCGCCGTCGACGTCTGTCCGATGCAGGCCATCCGAATCGTCGAGTAGAACACCATGACAGACGCGCCCGTCGTCATCGTCGGAGCCTCCATGGGAGGGCTCCGCACCGCCGAGGCCCTGCGACGTGCGGGCTATGTCGGCCCGATCACGGTGATCGGCGAGGAAGCGCACGCGCCCTACAACCGGCCGCCGCTCTCGAAGGACGTGCTCTCCACCGGCGTCTCCCACGAGGCCGTCGCGTTCCCCGCACGGGCGGCGACGGCCGACGTCCAGTGGATGCTGGGCTCGCGCGTGGAATCGGCGGACCTCGACGCCCGCACCGTCACGACCGCCGACGGGCGCGAGCACCACTGGCGCGCGCTCGTGATCGCCACCGGCCTGCGCGCGCGTCGGCTCGATCTTCCCCTCATCACCGGGCGCCACACGGTTCGCACCCTCGATGACGCGATGGCCCTGCGCGACGAACTGCTGCCCGGTGCCAGGGTCGTGGTCCTCGGGGCGGGATTCGTCGGCTGCGAGGTGGCGGCCACCGCCCGCAAGCTGGGCTGCGAGGTGACGATCGTCGCCCCCGGCGCCGAACCGCTCCTCCGCCCGCTCGGGGCGGCGCTCGGCGCCGAACTCCGTCGACGGCACGAGGAGCACGGGGTGGTCTTCCGGCTCGGCCGCACCGTGACGGCGATGCTCGGCGACGACGCCTTCGAGGGATTGGAACTCGACGACGGCACGATCGTCGCCGGCGACGTGCTTGTCGAGGCCATCGGCTCGGAGTGCAACACCGGGTGGCTCGACGCCACCGAGCTCGACCTCACCGACGGCGTGCTCGCGGATGCCGCCCTGCGGGCGGTCTCGACGGCCGGCAGCGTGCGCGACGACGTCTACGTCGTGGGCGACATCGCGAGGTTCCCCAACCTCATGTTCGACGCCGTTCCGCGCCGGGTTGAGCACTGGAACATCCCCACCGACACCGGAAAGCGCGCGGGCGCGGTGCTCGGCGCCTGGCTGGCCGGCGACGGCTCCTTCGAGGAGGTGCTGGCACGCGGCTTCACGCCCATGCCAGCGTTCTGGTCGAACCAGTTCGAGGTGAGTCTGCAGGCCTACGGGCTTCCGGGTCTGGCCGAGGGGGAGCCGCGGCTGCTGCTGGGGGACCTCTCCGCCAACGTCGCACTCGGCTACTTCCGTGCCTCCCGGCTCGTCGGCGTCGTGGGCATCGGACTGAAGGCCGAGTTGCTGCCGTACCGCCAGGAGATCGCCGAGCACGCCGCGCGCGAATAGGCTGGCCGCATGACCGAACGCCCCGAGCCGTCCGAACGCGCCGTGCAGCCCGGCTCCGTCGCCATCGCGGTCGCCCAGTTCGCCCCGGGACAGGACAAGGTCGCCAACCTCGAGCACATCCGGGATCTCGCGACGCTCGCGGCATCCCGGGGAGCCCGTCTCGTGGTGTTCCCCGAGTACTCGTCATACTTCACCGCGGAACTCGGCGAACACTCGGTCGCCGCGGCCGAGACCCTCGGCGGTCCGTTCGCCGCCGGCCTCGCGGCGATCGCCAAGGTGCTCGGCATCCACCTCGTCGCGGGGATGCTTGAGGTCTCCGACGGAGACGACAACCGGTTCTCGAACACCCTCGTCGCGCTCGACCCCCACGGGAACCTCGTCGCGAAGTACCGCAAGCTGCACCTCTACGACGCGTTCGGCCAGCGCGAGAGCGACTGGGTCGCGCCCGGGGTCATCGAGGAGCCGGAGACCTTCGCGCTCGGGGACTTCACCGTCGGCCTGCAGACCTGTTACGACATCCGGTTTCCGGAGGTCACCCGTCGCATCGCCGATGCCGGAGCGGATCTGGTGCTGCTGCCGAGTGAATGGGTGCGCGGGCCGCTCAAGGAGTTACATTGGCGCACCCTCGTGACGGCGCGCGCGATCGAGAACACGGTGTACTTTGCCGCCGCAGACCAAGCCCCGCCGATCGGCGCCGGAAACAGCATGATCGTCGACCCGATGGGGGTGGAGCTCGCGACGATCGGCGAGGAGGCCGGGGTCGCGATCGCCTGGATCTCCACCGACCGGGTGGCGGAGGTTCGTTCCGTGAACCCCGCATTGGGGCTGCGACGCTTCGGAATATGGCCGCTCGGGACCCCGTCGCGCCTCTACAGTTAGGGAAACAGGAGCTTCGGGGGGAGGCCAGACAAGTGGAACCATATCGCGAGGTCTCGGCGCCCGGGGTCGCCCGCGCCGAGCAGCTCCGCCGGGTTCGCGGAGAGGCTACGCCCTGATGACCAGTATCCGAACGACGCTCACCGCCGGAGCGAAGGTGGCGGTGCTCATCGTGGACGACAGCGAGGATCAGCGTTCCCTCCTTCGTCGATATTTCGAACGAGCGGACTGCGCGGTGACCGCCGTCGCCAGCGCCGAGGAGGCGATTCTCGCCTACACCGCCGCGACTCCCGATCTCGCGGTGATCGACCTCATCCTTCCCGGAATCACCGGCTGGGAGCTCGCCAAGCGCATGCGTTCGGACCGGCCGGAATGCGTCGTCGTGATCACGTCCGTGCTCGATGCGAGCGAGTATCCGACCGCGCACGCGACCCTGCCCAAGCCGTTCACCGGTGCGCAGGTGCGCAAACTGCTGCGCGACCTGGTTCCGAAGCGGACCGGAGTATGAGCGCGACGACCGCGGGAGCGACCTGGCGAGTGGTGATCGCGGAGGATGACCCGGACATCCGAGCGCTCGTGTCGATCGCCGTGAAACGGGCCGGCCTCGACCTGGTCGCCGAGGCGGTCGACGGAGGCGCCGCGTTCGAAGCGGTGGCGAGGTTGCATCCCGACCTCGCGGTGCTTGATGTCTCGATGCCGACCATGACCGGGCTCGAGGTGTGCCGCGCCGTTCGCGCGGATCCGACGCTCGACACGGTGCGACTGATCCTGCTCTCCGCCGGCGTCGACGACCATGCGAAGGCGCTCGGCCTCGCCGCCGGCGCGGACGAGTACTACATCAAACCTTTCAGCCCGAAGGCTCTCGCCGCCCGTCTGACCGATCTGATGGAGGACTCGAAGTGACGACGTCGGTGAGAGCGTACGCACGGGCGATGAAGCGACTGTCGGTGGATGCGCCCGTGATCAAACAGCTGCCCACCTTCATCGCCTTCACGGCGGCCCTGTTCCTGTCGCTGGGTTTCCGATCCGCGCTGGTGACCAATCTGTTCTCTCTGACGCTTGCCACCGTTGTGATGCTCGGTGCCACGGTTCTCGCGGCGCACTATTCCCGGCTGAGCCGTCCCAGCAGGTGGTTCCTCCTCGTGCCGGGAATTTCCATGCTGGCGATCGCTCTGCTGCGCTATGCGACGGGCGGCACGACGTCGCTCTTCGCATCGCTGATCATCCTGCCGGTGGTCTGGATCTCGGCCCAGCCGGGACGACGCTGGGTGGGTGTGGCGGTCCTCGGCGCTTCGGCGGCGCTTCTGCTCCCCTATTTGATCGACCTGCGGTGGCCGGATACCCCGTCGGAATGGCTGCGTGGGGTGTTCACTCCCGTGGTCTACGGGCTGGCGGCGGTGGTCGTCAACGAGTTGTCGCGCCAGGGGCGGCGGCAAGTCCGCGCGGTCAGGAGGCTTGCCCTTGAGGGCGAAAAGCTGCTCGCGGAATCGCTCAAGGTCGCGGGACAGCTCCAGGAGAACGAGGTGCAGCTCCGGGCCGCCGATCGACTGACGAGGAGCGTGCTCGACGGGGTGACGGAGCAGTCGGTCATCGGCAGCGACCTGACCGGTCTCATCGACGTATGGAATCCCGGTGCGCGCGAGATGCTTGGACTCACCTCGAGAGAGGTGCAGGGCCGGCGCTACGTCTCCGAGTTCCATCTTCCCGAGGAACTGGATGAGCGTTCCCGCGAACTCAACTATCCGCCCGGCGCCACCGTGCTCAATCCCGGATTCTCCGCCCTGGTCGAGTCGGCCCGCCTCGGCCGTGCCGAGGTGCGCGACTGGACGTATGTCCGGCACGACGGCGCGCGCCTCACCGTGTCAGTGGCGGTCACCCCCCGGGTCGATGACAACGGCGAGACCATCGGCTATATCTTCGTCGGCACGGACGTGACCCACGCGCTCGAGGTGGCGCGACTCAAGGATGAGTTCGTCGGGCTGATCTCCCACGAGCTGCGCACCCCGCTGTCTTCGATCCTGGGCTACCTGGAGCTCATGCGGGATGACGACGAGTCCCCCCTGTCCGTCGAGCAGCTCCAGTATCTCGGCGTCGCGGAGCGCAACGCCCACCGGCTGCTGCGACTCGTGGGCGACCTTCTGTTCACCGCCCAGGTCAGCTCCGGCAAGTTCCCCCTCACCATCAGCCAGGTGATGCTCGGCGAGACGATCTCCGCCGCGGTGCTTTCGGCAACACCGGGGGCCGTGGCCGCCGGTGTCGAACTCATCACCGAACTCCCGGCGGACGAGCTGATGGTGCGTGGCGACGCCGTGCGTCTCGGCCAGGCATGCGACAACCTGATCTCCAACGCGATCAAGTTCACTCCCCGAGGTGGACGGGTCACCGTCAGTCTCGAGCACCGCGGTGGCGAGGCTGTCGTCGTCATCCGAGACACGGGAATCGGCATTCCCGAATCCGAACTCGACCAGCTTTATGCCCGGTTCTTTCGTGCATCCACCGCGACCCGCAATGCGGTTCCCGGAGTCGGACTGGGGCTGACCATCACCAAGGCGATCGTCACGGCTCACGGGGGCGAACTGGACGTGGAGAGCGAAGAGGGCGTCGGAACCGCGTTCATCATGGCGTTGCCGCTGCCCCAGGTCGCGGTCGCCTCCTAGTTCTTGCTCAGCGGCCGAGGTCAGCCAACTGTGCGGAGGCGCGCTCGAGCACGTCGACCTTCTTGCAGAACGCGAAGCGCACGAGCGAGGAGAAATCGGCCTTGTGCTCGTCGGTCACGAAGGCGCTGATGGGCACGGCGACCACTCCGGCGAGCTCGGGAAGGCGGCGGCAGAGAGCCGCGCCGTCCGTGAACCCGAGCGGGGCGGCATCCGCGACCACGAAGTAGGAGCCCTGCGATGGGCTCACCGCGAAGCCGGCGTTGGTCAGTCCTGCCGACAGCAGATCGCGCTTGTCGCTGAGCACCCCGGCGATTCCGGTGAAGAACCCATCGGGCAGGCCGAGCCCCACCGCGATCGCCGGCTGGAAGGGGGCGCCGTTCACATAGGTGAGAAACTGCTTGACCGCGAGAATGGCCTGCAACACGGCCGCCGGTCCGGTCATCCAGCCGATCTTCCAGCCGGTGGTGCTGAAGGTCTTGCCGCCGCTCGAGATGGTGACCGTGCGATCCCACGCTCCCGGCAGCGTCGCGATGGCGATGTGGGGCGTGCCGAAGGTGAGGTGCTCGTACACCTCGTCGGTGACGATGATCGCGTCGTGCCGGTGGGCCAGTTCCACGACCAGGTCGAGCGTCTCCCTCGGCAGCACCGCGCCGGTGGGGTTGTGTGGGTTGTTGATCAGGATGATGCGGGTGCGGTCCGTGACGCTGCGCCTCAGGTCGTCGTGGTCGGGCTGGAAATCCGGAGCCCGTAGCGCGACCGTGCGGTGCACGGCACCGCTGAGCGCGATCATCGCCGCATAGGAGTCGTAGAAGGGCTCGAGGGTGACGACCTCGTCGCCCGGTTCGACCAGGGCGAGGATCGTGGCGGCGAGTGCCTCGGTGGCGCCGGCGGTCACGATCACCTCGCGGTCCGGATCGGGGGACAGCCCGTAGAACCGCCGCTGGTGAGCGGAGATGGCCTCGCGGAGCACAGGGAAGCCCGTGCCCGGCGGGTATTGGTTGACGCCGTCGCTGATGGCCCGCCGCGCGGCCTCAAGCACTTCTGCGGGTCCGTCCTCGTCGGGGAATCCCTGGCCGAGGTTGATGGCGCCGGTGCTCACCGCGAGCGCTGTCATCTCGGCGAAGATCGTCGGCCTCAGTTCGCCGTCCGACCCGAGCAGCATCGCGCCGCGGGCCGCCCTCTTCCATGCCCCGGTCAGTTCCACGCGTGCCTCTCGCTGTTTCGATTGCCATGCTCGTTCGAAATCCCACCGTATCGTGCGAGGACTCGTTCACACCCGGTGCGGCGGGCGCAGCCTTCCCGAATGTGGAAACTTCTGGCGTGAGGAGCACGAGATGGCCTACCTTCTCTGGTATGTGGAACATCCTTCGGATCTCCGTTGTGGCGGTTGCCGTGACCCTGATCCTGAGCGGATGCGTCCCCACAGCACCCGTGAGTTCTGTCGTGCCGAAGGCCACCTCGACGCCGATCTTCGCGAGCGACGATGAGGCTCTGGCGGCGGCGACGAAGGCGTATGCCGCGTACACGAACGC
>JBBSBA010000058.1:0-16784 GCA_038251725.1 Actinomycetales bacterium | reverse complement strand
GACACGAGGGCTCACTTTCCTTTCGCCAGTCGACACTGTCAATGGCCAATCCGAACTGGGCGGATTCAACCGGTCGTCGCAACACCTCGATCACGGAGGTGTGCGATGGGACGCGGTGGGAAGCAGATATCGAAAGCGCCAGAGGGTGTGCGACGGCCGAATACATCGACTGGTTCAACCACCGCAGGCTCCACGGCGAGATCGGCTACCGACCACCCATCGAGGTTGAGAACGAATTCCTGAACCGCACCACCCCGGCCATCACACCGATAGAACGGGTCTGACCGACCCTCTATCAAACCCGGGGCTTGACACTCGGAGTCGTCGCTGTTTAGCGAGTGTGAATGTCGTGAAGAATCAGCCGCTCATGTGCTTTATCAGACCAAAGTCACGAGCACGCTGCGAAATCGGCGGCGAGCCGATGCTGAGATCACTTCAGGGCATGCGCACGACCAGTAATGCCGGGCGAGCAACGCCCCCCAATGCGTGCTCAGGCCGCACCGTCAGGCGGTGGGCCCGGTGAAGGTGGTCCTGAGCTCGCCAAGACCCTCGATCGCACTGATCAGTACATCGTCGTGGGCAATGAACCGCTTCGGTGTCCGCGCATTGCCCACTCCCTCTGGCGTCCCCGTGAAGATTAGATCCCCCGGATAGAGGGGGCAGATCGCGGACAATCGCGAGATGAGCTCCGGGATGTCGTAGATCTGCGACGAGGTGCGCGATGACTGCATGACCTCGCCGGATAGCGTGCACCCGATGCGCAAGTCATCCCGATGGGCGAGCTCGTCGATGGTGGTGACCCAGGGGCCAGTCGGGCTGAAGCCTCGGAAGGACTTTCCGAGCGAGTATTGCGGCTTGGCCCCGGCCATCTGCACCTCACGGTCGGAAAGATCCTGACCGACCATCACCCCCGCCACAAAGCCCCAAGCCTCCGCGCGCGTGACGTAGTCGCACTGTTTGCCGATGACGACGACGAGTTCGACCTCCCAATCCACGAACTCCGATGAGAGGGTCACCTCGGCGACCGGTCCCGTGAGCGATCCCGGAAACTTGGTGAAGGTGACCGGCAGGGAATTCGGCGGGTAACCCGCCTCGGCGGCATGCGCGGCATAGTTGATGCCGATGGCGAAGACCTGACGAGGACGAGGAACCGGAGCGTCGAGCTCCGATTGCTCGAAGGCCTCCCCGCCCACGAGTGCAGCGCCACCCGCCCACTGGGTGAACTGATCCCATTCGTCCCAGACCTTCTGCGGGTCGGAAGAGAATCGGCCACCGCTGGCGCGCTCGACGTCCACGATTCCCGCATCCGTCACGATCGCCAGTCGGCCGCCGCGGTTGGCGAGTCTCACCAGGTCACCCGCTTCGGCGCCGGCTCGCCATGGCCGTCTTGCCAGGAGACGACCCCCTGGATGTCGCGAGCCGTGATGCCGTTGCCCCGAACCGCCAATTCTGACCCCAATCAATTGCCCGAGCGCGCCGCTTACATCTTGACCAGCCCCTGAGCGACGGAAGACCGTTGGAACTGTGTCAGCATCCTAACGGGCGCGTCTGTTGCAGCCGTGCATGGAGGCCATCCTGAGTATCTGGCCGGCTGGCATCGGTGTGCCCGGCGCGGGGGATGTGGCGCAGGGCGTTCTCATCCCCGACATTCGTACAGCTGGTCGACAGCTGGCCCTCTCGCATGGCTTGACGACCGGGCGAAGTTGTAGTTCGACTCGGGCACGAAACGACAGTGGGACCTCACCCAGGCTTGTATCTCAAAGAGATTCGGGGTGCTGATTCCACTCTTGGAGCCGGTTCTGGTGAGGAGCACGTAGTCGATCTGGTTCGCGGCGACAAGTTTCCGAAAACGGGCCGCGCTCGGTGCATCAACGCGAGATGTATAGCCTCCCATCGGAAACACGCGTGTGGCCCCGCTCATGATGAGCGGGGCTGCGCTACGCCAGGTGTCGGTTGCGAGCGCGAACTGACTGTTGCCGCTGTGCTCCACCGCGTAGCGGTAAATCCTGGCCTCGTTGCGGCGGGTGTACGCGATGACACGGTTGGAGTCCAACCCGATGCCATAGCCGCTGGGTTTGGCCAACATCGTGGTGAGTGCCGTTGCAGGCGGACCGGCATACGCATCGTTCGACGTTCCCGCGTAGGCGGTGTCGAGGGTGGACAATGACCACGCCATGGGGGCCACCATCGACAGCAGCAGCACGGCGCCAATGGGCCACCGCCTTCTCCTATAGTGCCGGCCAAAGGCGTTGGCAAAGAGGCCAAGCGACAGCAGCCCCCCGAACACTCCGACGACGCCTGGCAGCCATCCCACGAACTGCGGGTAATTCGACATCAACACGAGGGACCAGATCGTCTGAATCGCCACGGCGATAGGCAGCGCGAAACGGAGCTTCGACTGAAAAACCAGCGGATCACGCCAGGCGAGCACGAGGCCCACCCCGCCGAGAGCCGCGAGCGGGAAGGCCATACTCGCCAGGTAGGCAGTGTGAGGGAAATTCATGACGCTCAACACGGTTCCCGTTGTCACCAGGAGGGATCCGTTCAGAACGACGGCGACACGCAATCTCCAGTGCGTGGTGGAATCCGACCTGGACTTCCTGATGACGAGAATGCCGAGCACAAGGCCCAGCGCCGCGAGGGGATACAGCCATCCGATCTGGCTTGCGTAGTCGGGCAGAAAGAGCTTTATCGGATTGTGGGTAAGACCTGTCGGTGCCAAGCCGACCGGGTGGGCGTCCAAGGGCGAGCGGGAGATCGGATCGTTTGTCAACGCGCCGGGCATGAGATTTGCGATGAAACGATTGATGCCGTTGTACCCCAACACCATCGAGAAGATGTTGTTGTCAGAGGTGCCATCGATGAAGGGGCGTTGGCTTGCCGGCACGAGAGCGATCGCCGTCATCCAGGAAAATGACACGGCCAGCGTGACCACTGCCGTTTCCGCCAGACGCCTGAGCCTCTGCACCATCGGTCCCGTGGAAAACAGAAGGTAGACGAGAGCCATCGACGGCAACGGAATCCACGCCTGCATCATCTTCGCTTGGAATCCAAGCCCGACAAGCGCGCCGGCGAGCAGCACATAGCGATGCTTTTGGGTATCGATCCCCACCTGAAGCGCCCACAGCGCCAGGGTCGAGAACATGGTGAGCATCCCGTCTTCCATGGGGTGCGAGAACATCGATACCAGCAGTGGCGTTGCCGCCATTAGCGTGGCACCGATCAGCCCTCCGATCGGGCCGATCCATCGACGGATGATGAAGTAGGCAGCGACGATCGTGACGAGGCCCTCGACAACCTGCGGCATTGCGAGCGACCACGTGCTGAAGCCGAACAGACGAACGGAAAGGGCCTGGGGCAGAAGGAACCCGGAGAGTTTGTCGAGGGTGATGGTGGACTGCGGATCGAACGCCCCGAAGAAGAATGCCTTCCAGCTCATCGACATGCTTCTGGCCGCGGTCGCGTAGTAGTCGGAATATCCGGCATTGCTCGCATTCCAGCCATAGACGGCCGCGGAGCAGGCCAGCAGCGCCAGCAGCGCCCAGCGAACCCAGTGTGGCGTTCGTGAGGGAACTCCGATGCGCGTCCGTTCGATCTGGCCGACCGGAGGGATCGTCACCGCGGTTCCAATTGGGGTCACTCGAACTCACCCGGCACGTCGGGGACGATGGGTGGCTCAGCCTTGCGGTGGAAAGCGTCAATTCCGGCAGGCTGGACAAGGCTCCGTGCCTTCATCACACATCCTTGCCGGTCGATGGCCCGATAACGCCGCCCCAATTTGACGCGGCGGGCGGGCCAAAGGCCCCGGGGCGGCAAGTGTCACGGACTTCAGATGATACGGAATCTAGTCTGAGGTTCCCCTGTTGACCCCCGAACCCGCGTCCGTCTGCATCCGACCCCGTTGACGAACTTTTCTTAGGGGTTCCTGACAGGGAGGAGCTCTATCCTCGGGGAGGTGACTTCACCAGCCTTGCCGCCGAGCGCGGCGAGGCGGCGACCGTCAGCCGCCAAATGATTCCGGTTGGGAATCCAGATGAGGATTGGAGGCACACATGAGCAATGTCGCAGACAAACTCGCGAAGAAGACGCCCGGCCGACAGGCGAAGCAGGTGCGATTGAAACTCGTCTACCTCAACCTGAGATCGAGCATGATGGTGTCGATTCTCATCGGATTGGTTCTTGGGGTGCTCGCGATCATCGTCACCATGTTGGCATGGGCCATCCTCACCGGGACCGGTGCCGTCGATCAACTCGACTCCCTCATCTCCGGGAGCACCGTGAGCGGTGGTGGGATCAGCGCGAAATCGTTCTTGAGCTTCAGCCGCGTTTTCGGGTTCGCGGCAATTTTGGGCCTGGTCAACGTCATCGTCGTCACCATCCTCGGCATGATCTGCGCGCTCATGTACAACCTCATCGTGAAGATGACGGGCGGACTGTTTTTGGGCTTCACCAACAGCTAGCCGGTCCCCGGTCGGTTGGCGAGGTCAACCGTGTCGTTGAGTGCGCGCCGTTGCCCCGACGAGGGAATCCGCCGCCTCGCCGACGGGCGGGGCTTCCGCTTCCGGAGGAGCGGCGGGCGCCCAGCGGGTTCTGAGTGGGGTTTCGATGAATCGCCACGACAGGTAGGCGACGCCGATCAGTGTGGCGAACCAGACGACACCCCACCAGCTGGCCATGGGGCTGCGGTGCACGATCGAGGCGAAGACGAAAATCGTGAGTAGGTTCCAGAGGTAGATGCCGTAGGATATCTTGCCGACGAGCACGAGCGGTCGCCAGGAGAACACGGCGGCGGTCCGACCGACATCGGATGTGGCCATCCAGAGAACGAGTCCTGCCGAGGCAAGAGCCGCCTGGCCAAGCCCGCCTTTGTCAATGTGCACCAGGGCGTTGCCCGTATGCGGCCAGACAAGGGCGATGAGAGTGAACAGGCCGAGCGGGCCAGCAATGCGCCCTGCGATGCGCAGCGCCCGGCTGTGTGGCCACCGAACGAGCAGGAGCGCCAGGAGCGCACCAAGCAGCAGCGCGTCGGCGTTGGTGTCCGGTGCGAAGTAGAAGCGATTGTGGTTCATTCCGCCTGAGATCAGGAATGCCCGAAGCGCCCAGCTGCCCACCACTCCGGCAAGGAGAACCGTCGCGGACAGGGCGAAGCGGTGCCATTTGGCGAGCAGCAGCAACGAGATCGGCCAGATCAGGTAGAAGAGTTCCTCGACTCCGAGGGACCACGACCATTGGAAGTAGTGACCGACGCTGCTGTTTCCGGAGAATTCCTGAATGAGATCGGTGGTGTAGGTGAGGCTGCCGAGAATACCTCCCCAATAGGAGGTGAACGGCTCCCCCGTGATCGCGAGCCACCCCCACGTTACGGCGATCACAACGATGAGTGCCGGTCCGAGGCGGGCGAATCGACGAGCATAGAACCGCGGCAACCGGATGCTCCCGCTTCTGTCGTGCTCCTTCAGCAAGAGTCGGGTGATCAGATAACCGCTGATCACGAAGAACAGGGTCACCCCGTGGTAGCCGCTGAGCCCCGGGATTCCGGCATGCTGGCCGACAACGGCAAGGATCGCAACGGCGCGCAGTCCGTCCAGGGCCGGGTTGTAGCCCAACCTGGAAGGACCATTCGCGGCCGTGAGCGTGGGTGGGGACATCCATTGACGGTAGCCGGGGCACCTGACGCCCACCTCCGTATCGGGCACGTCTCCATTCGCTTCCCCCTCGTCGCCGAGGCTGAAGCGGCGTTGACCGACGAGATTCCTACGGATTTGCGTTGGGAAGACCGTCAGTTCGAGCGGAGAGGCGCGACCGGCGGCGAGCGAACACGCGGCCGATAACTTCGATGAACGCGCCAAGGACCACGACGGTCACGATGGCGGACAGTGCGGCGAGAAGGGGATTGCTCGACAGCAGGGATCCCGCAAAGACCGCGACGGCCGCGTGATACGTCGTGTACACGGTGGAGGCGAGGGCCGCGATGGGAAAGTAGCGGGCAAGCGGGAGCGTGGACGCGCCTGCAGTCATCGTCACCGCCACACGAGCCACGGGGACGAACTTGGCGGAAACAAGAAAGAGCACAGGTCGACGCGCCAACCCGTTGCGGGCCCAGGTGAACATCGATGCCACTCGTGCACGGCGCATCCACGCCCAGCGTGAGGTGCCAAGGTGATGTCCGTTCCAGTAGGCGAGTGCGTCCCCGACAGTGCTTGCGCCAATCGCGATGAGGATCACCAACCAGACCGGGGGGCCCGCCCCGGCGGCAGACACGGTCGCAAGGGCCACGACCATCGTTTCGCCGGGCACGAAGGGAAAGAAGCCGTCGATGATGAGGACAAGGGCAAGGAGCACCAAGGCCCACGGCGATGACGCAATGGCGAGGAGATTGTCGGCCGCGTTGAAGGTTGGCACGAGCGCTGAAACGTCGACGACGAACCTCCTCCCGCGCGAGCAATCAGGTGAGTCGGCACCAGCAGAACTCTGACCACTCCTCCCAACCCTCGGAGGAGGGCTGTAAGACGGAGCTAAGAAAGTCGGGCGGTGGGGAACTCTTAGAAAATCCTGTGGGAAACCGCTTCACACTGGACTTGACTCAACGCGGGCTGAAGAAGACCACCATGACCAACGCTCGGCCTCGACTGCACGAGGTCACCCTCGTTGCGGAGCGAGCCGGTGGGGTCCAGAGAGCGCGTGAGGAGAGCTTCGACATCATGATCGTGGACAGACGGCTGCCCGGACGCGGCCTTGCCGATCCTGATGCCCGCGCGATCCGACGAGCATCAAGGGCCGTTGGAATTCAACTCACCGTGACCTCCAGCATCCTGGTGCTCGCGGTCCTGATTGCCGCATTCGTGTTCGTGTTCGCGCACATCGAACCGGGCCGACTGTTCCAGAACGGATCCCATGAGACGACCATCGACGTCGGAGGCATGGAGATCCTCATCGCTGGAATCGGGATCGGAGCGATCGCCATCGTCCTCGCCGGAACGATGAGTTGGTTCGCCACTCGACGAGCCGTTCGTCCACTTGGCGATGCCTTGCGGCTTCAACGCGCCTTCGTCTCGGATGCCAGTCACGAGCTACGAACCCCATTGACCGTGCTCGATGCACGGCTGCAACTTCTGCAACGGGGCCTTGGTGAGGATGACCGCTCGGCTCCGATTGTGCGCGACCTGCGCACGGATACGAAGTCCCTCATCGGGATTGTGAACGATCTCCTCGCATTGGCCGAGGTCGGCGGCTACCCGGCCACGACCGTGGCCGTCGAACTCGCCCCGGTGGTGCAGCGAGCCGTGGAATCCATGCGGATCCTTGCGGCGGAGCGCTCCATATCCATCCGGTTAGACGGGGAGACCCCGCTGGTGACCTACGTTCCCGCCGGCGGTGTGCACCGATGCCTGGTCGCATTGCTCGACAACGCCCTCGACTTCTCGCCCTCGGGGTCCACCATTCACGTGACGATCGAGAAAGCGGAATCGTCGGCGCTCATCCGCGTGCGCGATCGCGGCCCCGGGATCAGTGGCATCGAGCCGACCAGGATCTTCGACCGTTTCGCACGCTCCGGGGACGCGGTCGGCGGAGACGGAATGATCAGAACCGGATTCGGCATCGGACTCTCCCTCGTTCGCGAGACCGCCGAACGATTCGGGGGCGCGGTGCGAGTCGTCGATACCTCCACCGACGGAACGACGATCGAGCTCCGCATCCCCTTGGCCGATTCCTAGAGGTTCCGTGGTGCCGACCGCCCTGTGCCGGGCCAGTTCGGCTAGGGCCGTGAGCGTTCGAGAAGCGTGATGTCCTGGCTCTGGAACCGCACGGCGTAGCCGGAGTGTTCGGCCGCGAGAAGTCTCTTCTGCTCCTCGGCCCTCGTGACCGTGAAGTGTCGGGTCGATTCCGGATCCACGATGATCCACCGCGGCTTCGTGGCCGCAAGGGGACGAAGCCCGAACAGCGTCACGGTGTCGCGCGACGTGAGCTGGGGCACGAGATTGTCGGAGGCCGAAACCGTTGCCCCATCGGGGATCATTCCGAGGGCTTCGGTGATCGCCGATGCCTGTGGACTGGTGGTCCACAGGTCCGCACTGGCCAGTTCCGCGAGGGGGTGCGTTGGCAGTGC
Source organism: Actinomycetales bacterium (assembly GCA_038251725.1). Lineage (GTDB taxonomy): Bacteria > Actinomycetota > Actinomycetes > Actinomycetales > Microbacteriaceae > Lacisediminihabitans. Next base: position 8,677 of record JBBSBA010000058.1, on the reverse strand, counting down.
CCCGATCGTGGCAGCCAGCGCCACGACCAGAAGAGCCGGCACGGCTCGCACGCCGACGATTCGACGGTTGCGCACTCTGATCAGCCCATCGATCATCGCCGCCACCATGATCGGCATGAGTATGGCGCTGTAATGAAAGTCCGTTCCCCAATAGTTCGCGTCGTTGCTGGCGAATCTCCACAGCAGGGTCGGGATGGCGGCCAACGCGATCGGCGAGAGCAGCGCCGCGAAACCGGTGATCGCCACGGTCAGAAGCAGGGTTGCGATCTTCTCCCCCGAGGACGACAGGAGCACCGACAGGATTGGCTGCCCCGCCACTCTCGACCAGTACTCATAGGCACCGCCGTTGACCAAGGGAAGGATCAGCCCAACCTCGATTGCGGTGGCTGCCACCCCGGAGATCGCGACGACGGTCCCGAGTCGGCGAGCTCCGCGCAGGAAGATCAACGCACCGATCACGGCGACGACCGTGATCCCCAGGTCCTCCTTGACCAGCACAAGTGGCAGGGCGAAGAGCGCGGCGGTGAGCATCCGGTTCCGTCCCAGTGCGCTGAGCGAGAATGCGATCAGCGGCACAGCGAACGCGATCTCATGAAAATCGAAGCCCACCGCCGAAGCGATTCCAAACGACAGCCCGTAGATGAGTCCGACGGCCACCGCGGCCCGCCTGCCGAGCGAGGCCGAAGCCCACGACACCAGTGGCCAGGCTGCAACGGCAAAGAGCACCGCCTGGGCGATCAGCAGGGTGATGGGGCTGGGGAACACGGCGTAGAACGGCGCGAGCAGCACGAGAATCGGATGGAAGTGGTCACCAAGGAGGTTGAACCCGGCGCCCTTCAGCACGACAATCGGCGCGTGAAATGAGGCGTAGTTGCGGATCGCCTGTTCGAAGATTCCGAGGTCCCATCCGGCCGTCAGGAATGTCAGGTGCCGCCGCACCGCGAGAATCGAGTACACGGATCCCAGGACGACGACAAAGGCCAGCGGAATCCGGTGGACACCGACCCGGTGGCGAAGGCCGCTGAGTCTCCCGAGCCTGATGGCAGAGCTGAGTCGACCCGAAATGGGATGTCGTCGTGTGACCGTCATCCTTCGATTGATCCGATCAGTCTCGTCGTTCATCTCACCCATCCTCACCACCGCCTCCTCAGATCGCCGTAAGAAATCAGGTGGCACGTGATTCACGGCCGAAGGCGGTCGTGTCCGTGGGTTGGAGAATTCTTAGATGGCGCCTGCGCATGATGGGTGGATCATGATGCCCTCCTTCGTCTCCGCAAGCCTCCTCGACCCACAATCGCTCATTACCGGTGCGGGGGTGTGGGGACTGGCCGTCGTCTGCCTCGCGATCTTCGCCGAGACCGGACTGCTCATCGGGTTCTTCCTCCCCGGCGACACCCTTCTCTTCTTCACCGGTGTCCTCACCGTCAGCGGGGCGATTCGTCAGCCACTGTGGATCATTATTCTCGTCGTCGGCCTCTCGGCGGCGCTCGGGGACCAACTCGGCTATTTCATCGGCCGAAAGTCGGGACCGGCCATTTTCGAGCGTCGTGAATCAGGAGTATTCAGTCGCGCGAGCGTGATCCGGACGCAGGGATTCTTCGACCGCTTTGGGCCGGTCGCCGTGACTGTCGCCCGATTCGTTCCGGTCGTGCGTACTTTCGCTCCCGTCGCGGCCGGAGTCGGCCACATGTCCCGTCGACTGTTCACGCTCTTCAACCTCGCCGGTGCCGCGATCTGGTCCGGTGTGATGATCGGTCTCGGATTCGGTCTGGCTCAGGTGCCCGGCGTGGCCGGTTTCGTCTCGCAATACATCGACGTTGTTCTTGTCGGAATCGTTGTCCTCTCCATCGCGCCCATCATTGGGAAGACCCTTGCATTGCGCCGCCGGAAGGCGACGGCCTCCCCCGAAGCCGAGTAAGTCGCCCTCGCTGCAAATGGGCGCCACGAGCCGCGCGCTCGCTTTGAACCAGTACCGTTGAACAATGACTTCTGTTGACACGACCGCGCCCACCGAGGCAGCTGCCGCCCCGGACGCGATGACCTTCGCCGACCTCGGGTTGGGTGACTCGATGCTCAAGGCCCTGAAGGACGTCGGCTACGAGACCCCCTCGGCCATCCAGGCCGCGACCATTCCCCCCCTGCTCGCCGGACGCGACGTCGTCGGCCTCGCCCAGACCGGCACCGGAAAGACTGCGGCATTCGCGCTGCCGATCCTGTCTCGACTCGACAGGTCGCAGCGGAACCCGCAGGCACTGGTGCTCGCCCCCACGCGCGAGCTCGCGCTGCAGGTCTGCGAGGCGTTCGAGAAGTACGCCGCCCACATGCACGGCGTGCATGTTCTGCCCGTCTACGGCGGCCAGGCCTACGGCGTGCAGCTCTCGGCCCTGCGCCGCGGGGTGCACATCGTCGTCGGCACGCCGGGCCGCATCATGGACCACCTGGCCAAGGGCACTCTCGACCTGTCGGAGCTGAAGTACCTCGTTCTCGATGAGGCCGACGAGATGCTCAAGATGGGATTCGCGGAGGACGTCGAGACGATCCTGGCCGACACCCCGGAGGACAAGCAGGTCGCCCTGTTCTCGGCCACGATGCCGGCACAGATCCGACGCATTTCGAAGAAGTACCTGCACGACCCCGAAGAGATCACGGTCAAGACCAAGACCACGACCTCCGCGAACACGACGCAGCGCTACCTGGTGGTGTCGTACCCGCAGAAGGTCGACGCCCTCACCCGCATCCTCGAGGTGGAGAACTTCGAGGGGATGATCGTGTTCGTCCGCACCAAGAACGAGACGGAGACGCTCGCCGAGAAGCTCCGGGCGCGCGGATACTCGGCGGCGGCGATCAGCGGCGACGTGGCCCAGGCACAGCGTGAGCGCACCGTCAACCAGCTCAAGTCGGGCAAGCTCGACATCCTGGTGGCCACGGATGTCGCGGCCCGCGGACTGGACGTCGAGCGGATCAGCCACGTCGTGAACTACGACATCCCCATCGACACCGAGTCCTACGTTCATCGCATCGGACGCACCGGGCGGGCGGGGCGCAGCGGGGCCGCGATCAGCTTCGTCACCCCGCGCGAGCGTCGGCTGCTCACCGCGATCGAGAAGGCAACCCGCCAGCCGCTGACCCAGATGCAGCTGCCCAGCTTCGAGGATGTCAACGTGACCCGGCTGGCACGCTTCGACGACGCGATCACCGAGGCACTCGGCCAGGCAGACCGCATCGCCGGCTTCCGTGACATCATCGGCCACTACGTCGAGCACCACGACGTGCCAGAGTCCGATGTGGCCGCCGCCCTTGCGGTCGTCGCGCAGGGCGAGACGCCACTGTTGCTCGCGCCCGAGAGGACGCAGCGTCCCGATCGGGCCGAACGTCCCGAATGGGGCGACCGTCCCGAGAGGGGCGACCGCCCGGAGCGGGCCGACCGCACCGAGCGACGCGCCCGCCCCGACGCCGGCCCGATGTCGACCTATCGCATCGAGGTGGGAAAGCGGCACAAGGTAGAGCCCCGGCAGATCGTCGGCGCCATCGCCAACGAGGGCGGGCTCAGCCGCGAAGACTTCGGCCACATCAAGATCCTGCCCGACTTCTCGCTGGTGGACCTGCCGGCGAACCTGTCCGACGACGTGCTCACGAGGCTGCAGGGCACGCGGATCAGCGGCAAGCTCATCGAGATCCGTCCCGACCGGGGCGCGGGGGCCCGGCGCGACGACCGCGGAGAGCGGCCGGCGCGCAAGCCCTACCGCGACTGATCAGGCCGCCGGCCGGAACCGCCGGAGCCGGAGGCTGTTGGTGACGACGAAGACGGACGAGAAGGCCATCGCCGCTCCGGCCAGAAGCGGATTGAGCAGGCCGAGCATCGCGATGGGGATCGCCGCGACGTTGTAGGCGAAGGCCCAGAACAGATTGCCCTTGATCACGCGGAGGGTGCGACGGGAGAGACGCACCGCATCGGCGACGACCAGGAGGTCACCGCCGACGATGGTGATGTCGCTCGCCGAGATGGCCGCGTCCGTGCCGCTGCCCATCGCGATCCCGAGGTCTGCTGCGGCGAGGGCGGCCGCGTCGTTCACGCCGTCGCCGACCATCGCGACCACGTGTCCTTCGGCCTGAAGGCGATGGACGAGCTCGAGTTTGCCCTGGGGGGTGACCCCGGCGTGCACCTCGTCGATGCCCACCTGGGACGCGACGCTCTGGGCGGCGCCGGCGTTATCCCCGGTCAGCAGCACCGGTCGGAGCCCGAGCGCGCGGAGCCGGTTGATCGCCTCAGCACTGGACGGCTTGACAGTATCCCGCACCGTGATGAGTCCACGGAAGGACCCGTCCCAGGCGACGGCGATGACGGTCGCCCCCTCCCCCTCGGAGCTGGCGGCGGTCGCGGCGGCATCCGCCGGGAGCGCGACAGCCCAGGAATCGGCGAGCCAGCTCGTCCGGCCGGCCAGGGCCGCCCGTCCATCGACCACGCCCTGGACGCCCTGTCCGGCGTGAGTGAGGAAGCCCTCCGCCGACCCGAGCGACGCGCCCTGGGCGAGCGCATGATCGACGATCGCGCGCGCGACCGGGTGTTCCGAGCCGTGCTCGAGCGAGGCAGCGGTGGCAAGCAGGTCGGCAAGCGACGTGCCGTTGAACGGGACCGCCGAGGCGACCGCCATCTTCGCCGTTGTCAGGGTGCCGGTCTTGTCGAGCAGGATGGTGTCGACGGTGCGGGTCTGTTCGAGGACCTGGGGCCCGCGGATGATGATGCCGAGTTGCGACCCACGACCGGTGCCGACCAGCAACGCCGTCGGGGTCGCGAGGCCAAGCGCGCACGGGCACGCGATGATGAGCGTCGCCACGGCGGCGGTGAACGCCGCTTCGACCGAGCCGCCGAAGATGAGCCACCCGGCGAATGTCGCCAGCGCAAGGCCGATGACCACGGGCACGAAGATCGCCGAGACACGGTCGGCCAGCCGCTGCGCCTGCGCCTTGCCGCTCTGGGCGTCTTCGACCATCCGGGCGATGCGAGCGAGCTCGGTATCGGCACCGACCCTGGTGACCTGCACGACGAGGCGACCGCCGACGTTGACCGTGGCGCCGATCACGCGGTCCCCCGGCGCGACCTCGGTGGGCACGGATTCGCCGGTGATCATGCTGAGGTCGACGGCGGAGGCGCCATCGACGATGAGCCCGTCGGTCGCGATCTTCTCGCCGGGGCGAACGACGATCGTGTCTCCTGGCACGAGGCTCGCCGCCGGCACACGCTGTTCGACACCGTCGCGAAGCACGGTGGCGTCTTTCGCCCCCAGTTCGAGAAGCGCCTGCAGCGCGGCCCCGGACTGCTTCTTCGCGCGGGCCTCGATGTAGCGGCCGGCGAGGATGAAGACGGTGACGGCGGAGGCGACCTCGAGGTAGATGTCGTTGGTGCCCGACGCGGACCTCCCGATGAAGGCGAAGGTCATGTGCATCCCCGGCATTCCGGCCGTGCCGAGGAACAGTGCGTACAGCGACCAGCCGAAGGCGGCGATCACCCCCACGCTGATGAGCGTGTCCATGGTGGCCGCGCCGTGACGGGCGTTGGTGGCGGCCGCGCGGTGGAACGGCCAGGCGCCCCACACGACGACCGGGGACGCGAGGGTGAGCGCGAGCCATTGCCAGTTGGTGAACTGCAGGGCGGGGATCATGGAGAGCAGCGCGACCGGCAGCGCGAGGGTCGCGGAGACGATCAGGCGGAACCGCAGTTCCGCGGCCTCCCGGTCAACCGGAGGGGCGGCATCCGTCGTCGCTGACGCGCGCGGAGGGGCGGGTTCAGTCGCCGTGTAGCCGGCGGCCGCCACCGCCGCGATGAGGGTGGCGGTGTCGACACCGGTGGCGTGCACTCTCGCCTTCTCGGTGGCGTAATTGACGGTCGCCGTGACTCCCTCGATGCGGTTGAGCTTGCGCTCGATCCGCGTCGCGCACGACGCACAGGTCATGCCCCCGATTTCGAGGTTCAGGTCGGTGATGCTCATTAGACACCCACGAGGGAGTATCCGGCCTCGGTCACGGCCGAGCGGATCGCGTCTACCGGAACCGGGGCGGAGCTGACGACGTCGACACGGGACTCACCGCCGGCGTTGAGCTCGACGCTCACGCTTTCGACACCGTCAACGGCCGAAACCTCCTCGGTGACGCTCGCGACGCAGTGGCCGCAGGTCATGCCCGCGACGAGGTACTGGGTGGTGCTGGTGGTGGTCATGGTGTGTCCTTCTTTTCGATGTCTGTTGGTGTGGGCTCAGGAGCGGACGAGGCGCGCTATGGCCGCGGAGGCTTCCTGGATCTTGTCGTCGGCGACCGAGCCGCCCTCCCGGACGGCCTCCGCCACGCAGTGGGCCAGATGATCGTCGAGGAGCGCGAGAGCGACGGTCTCGAGGGCCTTCGTCGCGGCCGAAACCTGGGTGAGGATGTCGATGCAGTAGGTGTCGGACTCGACCATCCGCTGGATGCCGCGAACCTGTCCCTCGGCCCGCCGGAGTCGCTTCAGCAGGTCATCCTTGTTTGTGGCGTATCCGACCATTTCACGGCCCTTCTCTTATACCCCTATGGGGTATCAAATCTAGCCCGGTGCGGAGGAGAAGTCAACCCGAACGGGCTCAGTTCACCGTGCCGCTGTGCTCGTGGGCGAGGAGTTCGTAAACGACGGAACCATCGATGGTCTCGTCCTCCATGAGCCGCGCCGAGAGCGCATCAAGGGCCCAACGGTTGTCGGTGATCAGCTGCACCGCGCGGGATTCGGCCTCCCGAAGAAGCCGGGTGACCTCGCTGTCCACGGCGGCCTGGGTCTCCTCGGAATACGGGCGTTCCAGCAGCGAGCCGCTTCCGGCACCGCTCTCGGTGCGGGCGTAGCTGACCGGACCGAGGCGGGGCGACAGTCCGAACTCGCGCACCATCTTCGTCGCGAGGTTCGTCGCGCCCGCGAGATCGTTGCTCGCGCCCGTCGACCCCTGGTCGTAGACCACGAGCTCGGCCGCGCGCCCGCCGAGGCGGACGGCGAGATCGTCGTCGAGCGCATCCCTGGCGTAGAGGTGGCGTTCCACGAGCGGGAGCTGATGGGTGGCGCCGAGGCTCTCCCCCGCCGGCAGGATCGTGATCTTCGCGACCGGATCCGCATTCGGGCACAGCGCGGCAACGAGGGCATGTCCCGACTCGTGCACCGCGATCGCCCTCTTCTCCTCCGGCAGCAGAACGGTCGACGTGTCGCGGCGGCCCAGGATGATTCGCTCGCGCGCCGCCTCGAAGTCGGACTGGGAGATGTGGTCCCGCCCGCCTCGCACCGCCTCGATCGCCGCCTCGTTGGTGAGGTTGGCCAGGTCAGCCCCGGAGAAGCCCGGGGTACCGCGCGCGATCGCGTCGAGGTCGAGGCCCGGTTCGGTCGGCTTGCCCGCGCAGTGCACCGCCAGGATCGCCTCCCGGTCCCCGGCCATCGGAAGCGGAATGGTGATGCGACGGTCGAAGCGCCCCGGCCGCAGCAGCGCCGGATCGAGGATGTCCGGCCGGTTGGTCGCCGCGAGCACGACGACCCCGCTGGCGGCCTCGAATCCATCCATTTCGGCCAGCAGCTGGTTGAGTGTCTGCTCCCGTTCGTCGTTCGAAACGAAGGTCGTCGCGCCGGAGCGCCGTTGCCCCACGGCATCGATCTCGTCGATGAAGAGGATGGCGGGCGCCCGGGAGCGTGCCTCCTTGAACAGGTCGCGCACCCGCGAGGCACCGACACCGACGAACATCTCCACGAAGCTCGAACCGTCGACGGACAGGAACGGCACGCCGGCCTGACCGGCGACGGCCCGGGCCAGAAGCGTCTTTCCGGTGCCAGGAGGCCCCACCATCAGCACCCCGCGCGGCACCTTCGCTCCGAGCTGGCGGTAGCGCTCCGGATGCTGCAGGAAGTCGACAACCTCCGAGACCTCCGCCTTGACGCCCTCGTAGCCGGCGACATCCGCGAAGGTCGTCTTCGGGCCGGTGGACTCGAACAGCTTGCCCTTGGAACGCGAGAAGGAGAACGCGCCCTGGCCGCCGGCCTGGGACTTGGACATGCGCCACCACAGCCAGCCGAGGAAGATGAACGGCAGAAGGGTGAACCCCCAGCCGAGAAGCGTTGACCCCAGCGACGAAATCGAGGCCGGAATCGCGGTCACGTCCACGCTCTTGGCCCTGAAGGTGTCGAGCAGGTTCTGGTCGACGGCCGCGACGGGGATCACGGTGTCGAAGTACGCGCCCGATTTCAGCTGACCGGTGGTCGAGCCGTCGGCGGAGATCGAGACCGAGGTGACGGTGCCGCCGTCGACAGCGCTGAGGAATTTCGAGTAGCTCAGGGTCTCCGGTGCGGATCCAGAGGATCCGATCGAGAACAGGAAAAGTCCAGCGACCACCAGGGCGATGGCGAGGCCGGCGGGGCCGAGCCACGGATACCGGCCGAAGAAACCCGGCGGCCGCCGCTCACCCTGTCCGCCGCCGGGAGTATCCATCCACCAAGAATGACTCCGGGCGGCGGGCCGCTCAAGGCCGAAAGTCCCGCGCCACGGCCCTAGGCCGTGTTGAATAAGTCGGTGTTGAGCCAGATCAGGGTGGCGGCGAGGGTGACGCCGGCTTGGTAGTTGCGGGCGGTCTTGTCGGATCTCATCGCGATTCCTCGCCAGTTCTTGAGTCTGTTGAAGCTGCGTTC
>JBBSBA010000057.1:0-17326 GCA_038251725.1 Actinomycetales bacterium | reverse complement strand
TTTCCCTTTGGGGGGGTGGGCGGGCCGGCCCGGGGCGCCCGACACCCCTCCTCGCACCAACCACGACGGGAACGACCGATGAATGCGGTGATCGACAATCTGCCGTTGTACCTGCAGGGATTCAGCCTCACCCTGTCGTTGTTCTTCATTGCGGGCATCGCGGCCATCATCCTCGGCACGATCGTTGCGGCGATGCGCATCTCCCCGATTTCCGGTCTCAGCCGGGCGGCGGCCGTCTATACCGAGGCGCTGCGCAACACTCCGCTCACCCTCGTTCTTCTGTTCTTTGCGTTCGTCCTTCCGCAGCTCGGCCCGAGGCTTCCGTACTTCGCGGGCGCCTGCGTTGGGCTCACTCTCTACACCGCACCATTCGTCGCCGAGGCGCTCAGGTCTGGCGTCAATGGCGTACCCATCGGACAGGCGGAGGCCGCGCGGAGCCTCGGGATGGGCTTCGGCCAGGCGCTCACGCTCGTCATCTTTCCCCAGGCCTTCCGCATGGTCATCCCGCCGCTGGTCAACGTGCTCGTCGCGCTGGCCAAGAACACGTCCGTGGCTGGCGGATTCTTCGTGGCGGAACTCTTCACTATTGGCAAGCAACTCGCCAACGCGAACGGCGACAACATCGTCCCGGTCCTGCTCGGTGTTGCCTTCTTCTACCTGGTGATCACGATCCCGCTCGGAATCATCTCGTCACGACTTGAAAAGAGATGGGTGGTCGCCCGATGAGTTCCTCGGTGCTGTTCGACTCTCCCGGCCCCAAGGCCAGGCGCCGGTCGCGGATATTCTCGATCGTCTCCCTGGTGATCGTGGGGGCAACCGTCCTCTGGGTGGTCGTCACTCTCGCCGCCCCCCGGCAGTCGTCGGGCATCACGCTCCCCGGTTCCTTCGATCCGAGTCGATGGGACATCTTCACAGACCCCCGGGTCTGGCGCGATATCGGTCTCGGTGCGCTGGCAACCGTCGAGGCCGCCGCGGTTGCCGCCGCGCTGGCTCTCGCCATCGGCGTCGGGTTCTCGACCCTGCGTACCTCCGTGTTCGCGTGGGTGCGCATACCGGCCACGGTGGTGCTTGAGTTCTTCCGCGGCATGCCGGTGCTGCTCCTGATGCTGTTCATCCTGTTGGCGAGTTCGTTCGGTGCGTTCTGGGCCGTGGTGCTCGGGCTCGCCCTCTACAACGGTGCGATCATCGGCGAGATTTTGCGCGCCGGGCTCGCTTCACTGCCCCGTGGTCAGAGCGAAGCGGGCCTGAGTCTCGGCCTCACCCGCTGGCAGACCAAGACCTTGATCGAATTTCCGCAGGCGTTTCGACAGATGCTGCCGGTGATCGTGGCGCAACTCGTGGTGTTGCTCAAGGACACGAGCCTCGGCTACATCGTCGGGTACAACGAGCTGATCCGCACGACAATGAACAACATGTCGAGCTTCTACGGCAGCCACTATCAGTTGTCGCTGTTCATCGTCACGCTCGCGGTCTACCTCACGATCAACCTGTCGCTTTCGGCGTTCGCCCACCGCCTCGCGCGCCGCCGCTGACACCGGTCTGGCCGGTCTCGACGCTCCCGGGTGCTCGCCGCCCGGCCGCCAGCGGCCTATGGTTCTCGGCCGGCACCATCCGTCGTCCGCCCAGCCGATAAGCTTGTGACCCGTGTCAGACCCCACAGCACAGCCCACTCCAGTGATCTCCGAGCCGACGGTGTCCGCGGCCCTTGACGCCGCCCTCGCCGCCATTTCCTCGGCTTCGGACATGGCGGCTCTCAAGCACGTCAAGACCGAGCACCTCGGCGAGGCATCGCCGCTGGCGAAGCTCAATGCCAGGCTTCGGGATGTCGCACCCGCCGACAAGGCCTCCGCGGGCAAGCTTGTCGGCCAGGCCCGTGGCCGGGCGAACCAGGCCTTCGCCGCGCGGGAGGCCGAGCTGTTCGCCGCCGAGGAGGCCGGACGGCTCGCCGCCGAGGCCGTGGATGTCACCGCCCTGCCGTCCCGCTGGACTCCGGGAGCACGTCATCCGCTCAACCTGCTGCAGGAGCTGATCGCCGACGTCTTCGTCGGCATGGGCTGGGAGGTCGGGGAGGGCCCCGAGCTCGAGAACGAGTGGTTCAACTTCGACGCCCTCAACTTCGATGAGGACCACCCGGCCCGCGCCATGCAGGACACCTTCTTCGTGGAGCCGGTCGACTCGCACCTCGTGTTGCGCACCCAGACCAGCCCGGTGCAGATCCGTTCACTGCTCACCCGCGAACTGCCCGTCTACGTGATCTCACCCGGCAAGGTGTTCCGCACCGACGAACTCGACGCCACCCACACGCCGGTGTTCCACCAGGTGGAGGGCATCGCCATCGACAAGGGCCTCACCATGGCGCACCTGCGGGGGACCCTCGAGCACTTCGCGCGCATCATGTTCGGCGCCGAGGCGAAGATACGCCTGCGGCCCAACTACTTTCCCTTCACCGAGCCGAGCGCCGAGATGGACGTCTGGCAGCCGAACGCCAAGGGTGGTGCGCGCTGGGTGGAATGGGGCGGCTGCGGCATGGTGAACCGCAACGTGCTGCGCGCCGCGGGCATCGATCCCGACGAATACCAGGGCTTCGCCTTCGGAATGGGCATCGAGCGCACCCTGCAGTTCCGCAATGACCTCAATGACATGCGCGACATGGTGGAGGGCGACATCCGCTTCTCCCAGCAGTTCGGAATGGTGGTCTGATGCGCGTCCCGATCAGTTGGCTGCGCGAGTTCGTCGACGTTCCTCTCGACGTGACGCCAGAGGACGTGCATTCCGCACTCGTGAGCGTCGGCTTCGAGGAGGAGACCATCCACACCTTCGGGCTCAGCGGCCCGATCGTCGTCGGCCGCGTGCTCGAGTTCACCCCCGAGCCGCAGTCCAACGGCAAGACGATCAACTGGTGCCAGGTGGATGTCGGGGAGCCGGAGCCTCGCGGCATCGTCTGCGGCGCCCACAACTTCATCGTCGGCGACAAGGTCGTCGTCTCGTTGCCCGGCGCGGTCCTGCCCGGGCCGTTCCCGATCGCCGCCCGCACGACCTACGGCCACGTCTCTGACGGCATGATCGCCTCGGCGCGCGAACTCGGTCTCGGCGACGAGCACGAGGGGATCCTGCGTCTGGCATCCCTCGGCCTCGACCCGGAGGTCGGCGCGGATGCGACGGCTCTTCTCGGCCTCGACGACTGGGCCGTGGAGATCAACGTCACCCCCGACCGCGGCTACGCCTTCTCGATCCGCGGCGTCGCCCGCGAGTATGCGCACGCCACCGGCGCCGTGTTCCGCGACCCGGCCGACGCCGTCACACCGGTCGAGGCCACCGGGTTCGACGTCACCATCGACGACCGCGCCCCGGTCCGTGGCCGCGGCGGCGCCTCCGTCTTCGTCACGCGTGTGGTGCGCGGCATCGACGCCGGACGCCCCACTCCGGCCTGGATGATCGCGCGGCTCGCCCTCGCGGGAATCCGCTCGATCTCGCTCGTTGTTGACATCACCAACTACGTGATGATCGAACTCGGCCAGCCGATCCACGGCTACGACCTCGACACCCTCAGCGGCGGAATCGTCGTTCGCCGGGCGGCCCCCGCTGAGACGCTCGAGACGCTCGATGGCCAGACCCGAAAGCTGCACCCGCAGGACCTCCTCATCACCGATGGTTCCGGGCCGATCGGCCTCGCCGGGGTCATGGGCGGTGCCAGCACCGAGATCAGCGCGTCCACGCGGAACGTGCTCATCGAGGCCGCCAACTTCGACCCGGTGTCGATCGCGCGAAGCGCCCGCCGGCACAAGCTGCCGAGCGAAGCATCCCGCCGATTCGAGCGCGGCGTCGACCCCGAGGTCGCTGATGCCGCGGCCGCCCGCGTCGTCGAGCTGCTCGTGCGGCTGGCCGATGGGCATGCCGACCCGCTCGGCTCCCGACTGTTCACGGTCGCTCCGCGCGAGCCGATCGTGCTGCCGGACGGCTACATCACCGGTCTCGTCGGGGCCGATTATTCGGATGTGGAGATCCTGCGTTCGCTCACCGACATCGGGGGATCGATCGAGCCGATCGATCACGCGCTGTCGGTAACCCCGCCGAGCTGGCGTCCCGACCTCACCGACAAGGCGACCCTCGCGGAAGAGGTCGCCCGCATCATCGGGTACGACCGCATCCCCGCGCTGCTGCCGACCGCTCCTCCCGGACGCGGGCTCGCCCGGCCGCAGCGGCTTCGTCGCTCCGTGGCGGGGCTTCTCGCCTCCTCTGGCCACACCGAGGTGTTGTCATACCCCTTCGTCTCGGCGCGATCGAACACCACCTTCGGCGGCCCGGTTGCGGGGGATGTCCCCTCCATCCGCCTGGCGAACCCGCTCGACGCCGAGGCGCCGTTCCTGCGCACTTCACTGCTTCCGGGACTCATCGAGATCGCCCGCCGCAACCTCTCCCGCGGGCTCGTCGATCTCGCCATCTACGAGATCGGGTCGGTCTTCCGGCCGGAGCCCGGCGTCCACTACGGAAGCGGAGATCTGCCCTCCGGTATCGTGCGTCCGACGTCGAGCGAGCTCGCTGACATCTTCGGCAGCATCCCGCCCCAGCCTCTTCGCGTGGCAGCGCTCTTCACCGGCGTTGCCGTGGCCAAGCAGCCGGGTCAGCCGGCGCTGCAACACGGCATCGCGGACGCGCTCGACGCTGCTCGACAGGTCGCCCACGCTCTCGACGCCACCCTCACCGTTCGCCAGGGGGCGCACCATTCCTTCCACCCCGGGCGCACGGCCGAACTGTTCGTCGGGCAGTCGAGCGTCGGCTTCGCCGGAGAGCTGCTGCCCGCGCTCGCGGACGAACTCGACCTTCCGCGCGTCACCGCGGTGCTCGAGCTCGAGCTCGGGCTGCTCATCGAGCTCGCGGACACCGAGGTCGCGCCGACCGCGATCGCCGGCTATCCGGCGGCGACCCAGGATCTCTCCCTCGTGATCGGCTCCGGAGTGCCGGCAGGCGACGTGCTGGCCGCCCTCGTCGAGGGGTGCGGCCCGCTCCTGGAGACGGCGCATCTGGTGGACGACTACCGCGGCTCTGGCCTTGCGGCCGGATCGAAATCGCTCACCTTCGCCCTCCGGTTCCGGGCCGACGACCGCACCCTCACGGCGGTCGAGGCCACCGACGCGAAGCTCGCCGGGGCGGCCCTCGCTGGTGCGCGTTTCGGCGCCACCATCCGCGAATAGCGGCCGAGTCGGCGTTGTCCGCTAGGCTCGACGGGTGGACATCCTTCGCATCACCGGTTCGACCGAGCGCCGCACGTCTGTGCGCCGTGGTCTGGGTGTGCGCTCGAACCGTCGCGGAGAGCGACTGCGGGCGACGCTCCCCGTCTGATCCGTTGCCGAATCCGGCATCATGATCCGACACCAGCGCCGCCGCACCAGGCCCCGTCGATCCACTCTCAATAAGGTGTGAGCATGTCCTATTCCGTTGCCGTCGCCGGTGCTAGCGGCTACGCGGGAGGCGAGCTGCTCCGGCTGCTCTCGCAACATCCCGAGTTCCAGGTGGTCACCGTGACCGCGTTCCAGAACGCCGGTGAGCCGCTCGCGGAGGTGCAGCCGCACCTGCGCTCCTCTGGCGGGTTAACCCTCTCGCCCACCACGCCCGACGTGCTCGCCGGGCACGACGTCCTCTTCCTGGCGCTGCCGCACGGCAAGTCGGGAGAACTGACCGCCCACCTCGGGGACGACACGCTCATCGTCGACTGCGGCGCCGATCACCGGCTGACGGATGCCGCCGACTGGGCCGCGTTCTACGGCGGCGACTACTTCGGAGCCTGGAGCTATGGCGTTCCGGAACTCCCCGTCGGTGACGGCAAGCAGCGCACGGCACTCGTCGGCACCCGGCGGATCGCGGCCCCCGGCTGCAACGCAAGCACCGTCGCCCTCGCCCTCGCCCCGGGAATCGCGGCCGGAGTGATCGAGGAGCGCGACCTGGTCGCGGTTCTCGTGGTCGGGCCATCCGGAGCAGGCAAGAGCCTCAGGGTGGAGAATCTCGCGAGCGAGATCCTCGGCTCCGCGAACCCCTACGCGGTCGGTGGCACACACCGCCACATCCCGGAGATCCAGCAGGCGCTTCGGGCCGCCGGTGCCGCCGCGCCCACCATCTCGTTCACGCCGGTGATCGTGCCGATGTCGCGCGGCATCCTCGCCACTTCCACGGCGCGCATCGTGCCGGGCACGACGGCCGCCCAGATCCGCGCGGCCTGGGAGTCGGCCTACGCCGACGAGCCGTTCGTGCGCCTCCTGCCCGAGGGGCGGATGCCGCGAATCGGCGACGTGTTTGGGTTTAACGTCGCGCTCATCGGCCTCGCCGTCGACGAGGGGGTCGGTCGCGTGGTCACCGTGACGGCCCTCGACAACCTTGTCAAAGGCACCGCCGGTGCCGCCATCCAGTCAGCGAACATCGCCCTCGGTCTCGACGAGACGAGCGGCCTCCCAATCGACGGAGTTGCACCATGAGCGTCACCCACCCCACGGGCTTCGAAGCCGCCGGAGTCGAATCCGGTCTCAAGGGCAAGGGCGGCAAGGATGTCGCGCTCGTCGTGAATCGCGGGCCGAGCCGGGCCGCCGCCGCCGTCTTCACGAGCAACCGCGCCAAGGCAAACCCGGTGATCTGGTCGCAGCAGGTGATCGCCGACGGCACTGTCGCGGCGATCGTGCTCAACTCCGGCGGGGCGAACTGCTACACCGGGGCACGCGGATTCCAGGTGACGCACGCGACCGCCGAATACGCCTCCTCGCTGCTCGGCGTGTCCACGTCGGACGTGCTGGTCTGCTCGACCGGCCTCATCGGCGACCAGCTCGACCTGCAGAAGGTCACCTTCGGCGTCACAGCGGCGCACGCCTTCCTCCGCGTCGACGGCGCACTGGATGCCGCGACCGCGATCATGACGACCGACACCCACCCCAAGCAGGCGGTCGTCGAGCGTGACGGCTGGTCGATCG
Source organism: Actinomycetales bacterium (assembly GCA_038251725.1). GTDB lineage: Bacteria > Actinomycetota > Actinomycetes > Actinomycetales > Microbacteriaceae > Lacisediminihabitans. Next base: position 10,373 of record JBBSBA010000057.1, on the reverse strand, counting down.
GTGGAATGGCCAAGGGCGCTGGCATGCTCGCTCCCGGGCTCGCCACCATGCTCGTCGTGATCACCACCGATGCCGACCTGCCATCCGCCCGGCTCGATGAGGCGCTGCGCGCGGCGACCCGCGTCACCTTCGACCGGCTGGACTCCGACGGCGCGATGTCCACCAACGACACCGTCGCCCTTCTCGCCTCCGCCGCGTCCGGCATCGCGCCCCCGCAGGACGAGTTCGCGGCGGCCCTCACCGAGCTCTGCGAGGACCTCGCAACCCAGCTGCAGCAGGATGCCGAGGGCGCGGCCCACGACATCACGATCGAGGTGATCAACTCGGCGAGCGAGGATGAGGCGGTCGAGGTGGGGCGCGCGGTCGCCCGCAACAACCTGTTCAAGGCGGCGGTGTTCGGCAACGACCCCAATTGGGGTCGGGTGCTCGCCGCTGTCGGCACGACCAAGGCCGCCTTCGACCCATACGACATCGACGTGACGATGAACGGCATCCGGGTCGCCCACCGGGGCGAGCCCGATCAGCCGCGCGAGAGCGTCGACCTCACCGGCCGCGCGATGCACCTGCTCATCGACCTGCATGCGGGAAGCGCCACGGCCACCATCTGGACCAACGACCTCACCCACGAGTACGTGCACGAGAACAGCGCGTACTCAAGCTGATGGGCACCCATTCGACCGAGGCCTCGGCGAAGGCCTCCGCCCTCATCGAGGCGCTGCCGTGGCTCCAGCAATTCAACGGCAAGACGATCGTGGTCAAGTTCGGCGGCAATGCCATGGTGAACGACGAGCTGAAGCACGCCTTCGCCGAAGACATGGTGTTTCTGCGCCAGGTGGGTGTTCGCCCGGTCGTGGTGCACGGCGGCGGGCCGCAGATCTCCGCCGAACTGCGCGCGCGCGGCATCCCGAGCGAATTCCGCGGCGGCCTTCGGGTCACGAGCCCGGAGGCGTTCGAGGTCGTGCGCGAGGTTCTCAGCAGCCAGGTCGGCCCCGAGATCGCCGGGCTCATCAACTCGCACGGCATCGACGCGCAAGCGCTCTCCGGCGAGACCGACGGCCTGTTCGATGCACTCCGTCGCGGTACGGTCGTCGACGGTGAAGAAGTGGATCTCGGCCTGGTCGGCGACGTGACGAGCGTCGATCCCGCGGTCGTGCTCGCGATCCTCGACGCCGGGCAGATCCCCGTGATCTCCTCGATCGCGCCGGATTCGCAGGTGGTCGGCCAGTCGCTCAACGTGAACGCGGATTCCGCCGCCGCGGCGCTCGCCGTCGCCCTCGATGCGGCCAAGCTCGTCATCCTCACCGACGTCACCGGCCTCTACCGGGACTGGCCGAATCGCGGTTCGCTCATCTCCACGATCGATGCCCTGGAGTTGCGCGCGCTGCTCCCGTCGCTCGAGGCCGGCATGATTCCCAAGATGGCGGCCTGCCTCGCCGCCGTCGACGGGGGAGTGCCGAAGGCCGCGATCATCGACGGCCGCGTGCTGCACTCCATACTGCTCGAGGCATTCACCGCCGAGGGAATCGGCACCGAAGTCATCTCCGGAAAGGGACTGTGATGGACACGAACAACTGGCGCGAACGCTTCGGCGAGGCCATGATGGGCACCTTCGCCCCGCCGTTGGCCATGCTCGAGCGTGGCGAGGGTGCGCACGTGTGGGATGTCGACGGCAACCGTTACCTCGACTTCCTCGCGGGCATCGCGGTGAACGCGCTCGGCCACGCGCATCCGGTGCTGGTGGATGCGGTGAGCAGCCAGGTCGCGAAGTTCGCGCACGTCTCCAACTACTTCGCCACCCCGCCGCAGCTCGAACTCGCCGAGCGCCTTCGCCGCATCACCGGCGCGGGAGATGCGGGTCGCGTATTCTTCACGAACTCCGGAGCCGAGTCCATCGAGGCGGCCATCAAGCTCGCGCGCCTCAACCGCGGCGACGGCTCGCGCACGCGCATCCTCTCGCTGATCAACTCGTTCCACGGACGCACCATGGGTTCGCTCTCACTCACCGGCAAGGCCGTGCTCCGTGAGGCGTTCGAACCGCTGCTGCCGGGCGTCGAGCACATCGACACGACCATCGCGGCCCTGGAGGCGGCGATGGACGGCACCGTCTCGGCCATCTTCATCGAGCCGATCAAGGGTGAGGCGGGCGTCGTCGACCTGCCCGACGGATTCCTGCAGCGGGCCCGCGAACTCGCCACCGAGCACGGCGCCCTGCTGATCCTCGACGAGATCCAGACCGGCATCGGCCGGTCGGGCACCTGGTTCGCCTTCCAGCAGCACGGCATCGTTCCGGACGCTCTCGCCCTCGCGAAGGGGATCGCCGGCGGCGTGCCGATCGGCGCCCTCGTGACCTTCGGTGCGGCATCCGATCTGTTCCAGTTGGGGCAGCACGGCAGCACCTTCGGAGGAAACCCGCTCGCCACCGCGGCAGGCAACGCCGTGCTCGGCGAGATCGAACGGGCGGGTCTGCTTGAGAACGCGATCGTGATCGGCGAGAAAATTCGCGCCATCGTCGGCTCCATCGGCTCGCCGCTCATCGCCGAGATTCGTGGCGAGGGTGCGCTCGTGGGTCTCGGACTTTCGAAGCCGATCGCGGCGGAGATCGCCGCCGCCGCGTTCGCGAACGGCCTCATCGTCAATGCACCCAACGACTCCACCATCCGACTCGCCCCGCCGCTCATCGTCGGCGATGCGGAACTCGAGGAGTTCCGCGAACTGTTCACCAAGGCCCTGGAGGCGCAGCAATGACCCGACACTTCCTGCGCGACGACGATGTCAGCCTGGCGGAACAGACGGCGATTCTCGACCTCGCCGTCGCCCTCAAGAAGGACCGCTTCGGCACTCGTCCGCTCGCCGGGCCGCAGACGGTGGCCGTGATCTTCGACAAGTCGTCGACCCGCACGCGCGTGTCGTTCGCGGTCGGCATCGCGGAACTCGGCGGCATCCCGCTGATCATCTCGACGGCCAACAGCCAGCTCGGCGGCAAGGAGACGGCCGCCGACACCGCGCGCGTTCTCGAACGCCAGGTCGCCACGATCGTCTGGCGCACCTTCGCGCAGTCGGGTCTCGAGGAGATGGCGCTCGGCACCACCGTCCCCGTGATCAACGGGCTTTCGGACGACTTCCATCCCTGCCAGCTGCTCGCCGACCTGCTCACCATCCGCGAACACCGCGGCGCCCTCGCCGGCCTCACCGTCACCTTCCTCGGCGACGGGGCCAGCAACATGGCCCAGTCATATCTGCTCGCCGGCGCGACGGCGGGGATGCACGTCCGCGTCGCCTCGCCTGTTGACTACGCCCCGACCGATTCCGTCGTCGTGGCGGCGAACGTGGCCGCGCCCACGACCGGCGGCTCGGTGACGCTGTTCACCGACCCGATCGACGCGGTCGCGGGAGCGGATGTCGTGGTCACCGACACCTGGGTGTCGATGGGCAAGGAGGAGGAGAAGGCCGAACGCCTCACCACCCTCGGCTCCTACCGGGTCGACACCGAACTCATGGCTCTCGCGAAGCCGGACGCGCTGTTCCTGCACTGCCTGCCGGCCGACCGTGGCTACGAGGTGACGGCAGACGTGATCGACGGCCCGCAGAGCGTCGTCTGGGACGAGGCGGAGAACCGCCTCCACGCCCAGAAGGCCCTCATGGTCTGGCTGCTCGAGCAATAGTCCCCGCCCTCCACCCACCTCCCCTTCGCGAAATCCATGCGAAGCTCGCGACACATCGACTGCGTGCGGCAGACACGCCGCAGGCGGTGAGAAATGCATGGATTTCGAACGGGGATGTCACCGAATCGGCACCCTAAGCTTGTCAACGAACACAAGGAGCACTACACATGGCAGAACGCGTTGTCCTCGCCTACTCTGGCGGACTCGACACCTCGGTTGGCATCGGCTGGCTGAAGGATGCTACCGGCAAGGAGGTCGTGGCCCTCGCCGTCGACGTCGGGCAGGGTGGCGAAGACATGGAGGACATCCGACAGCGCGCGCTGGACTGCGGCGCCGTCGAGGCGATCGTCGTCGACGCGAAGGACGAGTTCGCCGACGACTTCCTCATGCCGGCTCTCAAGGCCAACGCGCTCTACCAGAAGCGTTATCCGCTGGTCTCGGCACTCAGCCGCCCGGTGATCGCCAAGCACCTCGCCATCGTCGCGAAGCAGCTCGGTGCCAACAGCGTCGCGCACGGCTGCACCGGCAAGGGCAACGACCAGGTGCGGTTCGAGGCCGCCGTCGCCGCCCTCGCTCCCGAGCTCACGAGCATCGCGCCGGTCCGCGATCTCGCGCTCACGCGCGACAAGGCCATCATCTACGCCAACGAGCACAACCTGCCGATTCGGCAGAGCGTGGCCAGCCCGTATTCGATCGACAAGAACGTCTGGGGTCGCGCGGTGGAGACCGGTTTCCTCGAGGACCCGTGGAACGCACCCATCGAGGAACTCTACGAATACACGATGGACCCGACCGTGGCGAAGGGCGCCGATGAGGTCGTGATCACCTTCACGCAGGGCATCCCCACGGCAATCGACGGGGTCGCCGTCACACCGCTGCAGGCCATCGAACAGCTGAACCTGCTCGCCGGCAAGCATGGCGTCGGCCGCATCGACGTCGTCGAGGACCGTCTCGTCGGCATCAAGAGCCGTGAGGTCTACGAGGCACCGGCCGCGATGGCTCTCATCGCGGCGCACGAGGCCCTCGAGAGCCTCACTCTCGAGCGTGACCTCAACCGGTACAAGCGTGCTGTCGAGGGCGAGTGGTCCAACCTCGTCTATGACGGCCTCTGGTTCTCGAGCCTCAAACGCTCGCTCGACGTCTTCATCGACGACACTCAGAAGTACGTGAGCGGCGAGATCCGGCTGAAGCTTCAGGGTGGCCTGGCGACCGTCACCGGGCAGCGCAGCGAGCAGAGTCTCTATGACTTCAACCTCGCCACCTACGACACCGGCGACACGTTCGACCAGTCGCTGTCGAAGGGCTTCATCGAGATCTGGTCGCTTCCGAGCAAGATCTCCGCGCGCCGCGAGCTGTCGGGAGAGTAGTCATGGCCACGGGTTCGGGCGGCGATGTCGGACAGACTGCCGAGGGCGCCCTCTGGGGCGGCCGGTTTTCGAGCGGTCCGTCGCCCGAGCTCTCGCGGCTGAGCAAGTCGACGCAGTTCGACTGGCAGCTGGGCGGCTACGACATTCTCGGGTCGAAGGCGCACGCCAAGGCGCTCGAGAAGGCCGGATACCTCACCGCGGACGAACTGGTGGCGATGGATGCCGCCCTCGAGACGCTGCGGATGGCCTGGGCCGACGGCTCGTTCGCCGCGCTGGAGACCGACGAGGACGTGCACGGCGCCCTCGAACGCGGCCTCATCGAGATTGCCGGGCCCGAACTCGGAGGCAAGCTCCGCGCGGGGCGCAGCCGCAACGACCAGATCGCCACGCTCATCCGGTTGTACCTGCTCGATCACGGCCAGGCGATCAGCGAACTCGTCATGCACCTGATCGATGCGACGGTGTCGCAGGCCGAGGCGCATCCGGATGCCGCGATGCCGGGCCGCACGCACCTTCAGCACGCCCAGCCGGTGCTGCTCTCCCACCACCTTCTCGCGCACGCCTGGCCGCTCATGCGGGACCTCGAGCGATTGCGGGATTGGGCGGTGCGCGCGTCGTTCTCGCCCTACGGATCCGGCGCTCTCGCCGGCAGCTCGCTCGGCCTCGATGGGCAGCTGGTGGCCACCGAACTCGGACTCGTCGGGCCGACCGAGAACTCGATCGATGCGACGGCGAGCCGGGATGTCGTGGCCGAGTTCGCGTTCATCCTGTCCCTGATTGGCATCAACCTCTCCCGGTTCGCCGAAGAGATCATCATCTGGAACACCCGGGAGTTCGGCTTCGTCACCCTGCACGATTCGTACTCCACCGGGTCGTCGATCATGCCGCAGAAGAAGAACCCCGACATTGCGGAGCTCGCGCGTGGCAAGTCCGGCCGGCTGATCGGCAATCTCACCGGGCTGCTCGCCACCCTCAAGGGCCTTCCGCTGGCCTACAACCGTGACCTCCAGGAAGACAAGGAGCCGGTGTTCGACTCGGTCGAGACCCTCGAGGTGCTGCTGCCCGCCTTCACCGGCATGGTCGCGACGATCGTGTTTCACACCGACCGCATGGCCGAACTCGCGCCGCAGGGGTTCTCGCTCGCGACGGACGTTGCCGAGTGGCTCGTGACCACGCGAGTGCCCTTCCGGGAGGCGCACGAGATCAGCGGTTCCCTCGTGAGCTTCTGCGAGCGGCGCGGACTCGAGCTCGACGGGCCGACCGATGAGGAATACCGCTCGATTTCGCCGCACCTTACGCCCGAGGTGCGATCGGTGCTCACCGTCGCCGGTTCCATCGGCAGCAGGCTCGGCGCCGGCGGAACCGCGCCCGAACGTGTCGCGGAGCAGATCGCCGCGCTGACCCGCCGCGTGCGAGATCTCAAGGAGGCCTGGGAATGACTCTCAGCAGTGACAACCGCCCGAAGAAGCCCGAGCAGAACCGCACCCAGAAGATAGTGATGTGGTCCATTTTCGGCATCGCTGCCGTGCTGCTCGTTGTCGCCGCGGTGCTGTTCTTTTCGAGCGGCGCCCCGCTCTTCTGAGGCCGTCCGCCATGTTCGATCGCGAGGTGCTGCGTGCCCCAGCGGTGGATCTCGCGCCGCGACTGCTCGGCGCCGTGCTCAGCCACACGACCGCCGAGGGCACCGTTTCGGTGCGCCTCACCGAGGTCGAGGCCTATCTCGGCGAGGCCGATCCCGGATCCCATGCGTTCCGCGGGCAGGGAAAGCGCAACGCCGCCATGTTCGGCGAGCCGGGTCACCTCTACACCTACTTCACCTACGGCATGCATGTCTGCGCCAACGTGACATGCTCGCCCGCCGGCGCGGCATCCGCCATTCTGCTCCGCGGGGGAGAAGTGATCGAGGGCATCGAACTCGCCCGCTCCCGGCGAACGACGTCGAAGACGGATGCCGACCTGGCCCGCGGACCCGCCCGCCTCGTCGTCGCCCTCGGCATTGACCTCGCTCAGGGCGGGTCGGACCTCGCCGAGCCGCCCTTCGACCTCACGCTTGCCGACCGGCCCAACGTCTTCGGGACCGGGCCGCGCACCGGGGTCTCCGGTGCAGGCGGCACGGCCGACTATCCGTGGCGATTCTGGCTGCAGGGCGAGCCGAGCGTGTCTGCATACAGGGCGCAGAGAGCCAGGAAACGGTCGTGAGGCGGCCGCGCCGTGGTCAGAGAACGATGAGCAGCGCGCACGCGCCGGCCCAGAGGAGGCTCGTCAGGGTGCCGATGATGAACCGCTCACGCTTCTGCGGGCTGTCGAGTTCCGAGAAGCGGCCGAGTCCCTTCACCGCGATGAGCACCGCCACGACCTCCAGCCGGCCGAGCACGATCGCCGCGATTAGGGCGAGACGCTCGAGGTAGCCGATGACGGTTCCGCCGCGCAGCGCCTCCGCGTGGTGAACGCCGGATGGGGTTCCCCCCTCATCAACGACGATGCCACCGTGCGGTCCCGGCACGGCCGGGGCAGAACCGCTTCCGCGCGCGGACATCGCGAGAACGGCGACGGTGATGGGGCTTCCGCCCACGATCCCGAGCAGGGTGATGAGAATTCCGGCAATCACGGCGACGGCATGGGCCGGCGCCGGCACCACGGTGCGGAACGCGATGCCCGCGAGGCCGATCACGACGGGAATGGTCGCGAGCAGTGCGAGCGCTGGCTTGCGAAACCGGATGGCGCTGACGCTGATCGCGAGCGCCGTCGCGATCACGATGATGGCAAGAATCCACGCGACGATCTGCACGATCACGATGCTGTGCTCCTCTGGGTCGCGGATGCGGCCACGGCAGCGAGCATACGTTCCAGTGGGGCGATGGCGGCGGACTCCACCCGGAGAGCCGCGCTGCGGGCGCGTTTGCTCGCGGCCTGCGGACTGATCCCGAGCCGTCTCGCGGCGTCGACCTGGCTGCTTCCGGTGGCCATCAGGTCGTACATCTGCCAGCCCTCGGCGCTGCGCCTGCCGCGCAGTTGCAGCAGCAGATCGACGAGTGCCTCGGCGTCAGCGGTCGGGGTGGCGGCGGGATGGTCGGGAGCGGTGCGCATGGCGAACCGGGTGTCCCGCTTCTTCGCATCGTTGACGGCCTCGCGTGCCGCGACGAAGGCGTCGCCGCTCGCCTCGCGCGCATTGGTCGGCAGGGGAGTGTTCACCGCTCCGACGCCGCAGCCCACGCTCCACTCGCCGTCGCGGGTCAGCCGGAGGATCACGGCGAGGGCGTGGTCGGCCCCCTCGAGAAGCAGCTGGATCTCGTCGCCGGCCGTGCGGTCGACCGGCAGCACGAGGCCGGTGCCGACCACCTCCGTCAGGTGCCGCATTGTCGCCTCGGCGATGTCCGGGCGGTGCCGGCTGTCCACCTGGTCGGCGGTGATTGCGTACATGCGCGTGCCTCTCGTCAATCCGCGGGGCTTGACTCCGCATTCATCAACCTTAGACGCTTGATGCGGCTGAATCAACCCTGAGGGGATGATAATTGGGTCCATCGCGCCGACTCGCGGTCCGCGCACCGCGGCACGGCCGAATCCGTGGGCAATCGGCCCGCTGGTAATCTGGGCCCGTGCCAGCATCCGAAGCCCTGTCCATCCAGCGCAACGACGACTCGTTCGACGACATCTGGGACGAGGTCGTCTGGCGTGGACTCGTACATGTGTCCACGGACCAGGCCGAATTGAAGGCCCTGCTCGGCGGTGCGCCGATCACCTACTACTGCGGGTTCGATCCCACCGCGCCGAGCCTGCACCTCGGAAACCTCGTGCAGCTGCTGCTCATGCGGCGGTTCCAGCTGGCCGGCCACAATCCCCTCGGCCTCGTCGGCGGATCCACCGGGCTCATCGGGGATCCGCGCCCCACCGCCGAGCGCACCCTCAACTCACCGGAGGTGGTGGAGGAGTGGGTCGGCTACCTTCAGGCGCAGGTGTCGAAGTTCCTCAGTTTCGAGGGAGACAACGCGGCACGTCTCGTCAACAACCTGGACTGGACGGCTCCGCTCAGCGCGATCGACTTCCTGCGGGATGTCGGCAAGTACTTCCGGGTCGGCACGATGCTGAAGAAGGAGGCCGTGAGCGCCCGGCTCAACAGCGACGCCGGCATCAGCTACACGGAGTTCAGCTACCAGATCCTGCAGGGCATGGACTTCCTCGAGCTGTACCGCAGTTACGACTGCGTGCTGCAGACCGGGGGGAGCGATCAGTGGGGCAATCTCACCAGTGGCACCGACCTCATCCACAAGGCAGAGGGCGGGAGTGCGCACGCGATCGGCACCCCACTCATCACCAACTCCGACGGCTCGAAGTTCGGCAAGAGCGAGGGCAATGCGGTCTGGCTCGATCCGGCGATGACGAGTCCGTACGCGTTCTACCAGTTCTGGCTCAATACCGACGATGCGGATGTGATCGAGCGGGTCAAGATCTTCACCTTCCTGCCGCGCACCGAGATCGATCGGCTCGCCGAGGCGGTCGCGACCGAGCCGTTCCGCAGGGAGGCGCAGCGCACCCTCGCCCTCGAGGTGACGGCCCTCGTGCACGGAGCGGAGGCGACGGAGGCGGCGATCGCGGCATCTGCGGCCCTCTTCGGCCAGGGCGACCTCGAGCGACTCGATGCGGTCACGCTGGAGGCCGCGCTGCGGGAGCTGCCGAACACCACCACCCCCGAGACGACCACCGTCGTGCAGCTGCTGGTCGACACCGGCCTGGCCGCGAGTCTCAGCGAATCGCGGCGCGCTCTCGAGCAGGGCGGCGTGCACCTCAACAACATCACGGTGACGGATGTCACGCTCACCCTGAAGGACAACACCCTGCCCGGCGGAATGGCCGTGCTTCGGCGCGGAAAGAAGACGCTCGCCGGCGTCTTCGTTGAGTGACGAATGGTCGTTATTTCGGGCCCCACCGGGCGCTGATCCCCGGGATTCCGGGCGACGCGCCCGGGCTGCGAGCTGGATTTGCGCGCCCCCCGGGATCCACGTACTCTTCTTTCTTGTCACCCCAAAGGTTCGGCCAAGCCGCAGTGCTTACCGGCCTCACGTGGGACCAAATCCCAGCTTCACGCGTCAGATCCTCTTGTAGGTGAAACGCTCGGAGCTTAGGATTGAAAGCCTCTCCCGGAGCATGATTCTTCGCTCGGTCGGCAGCAGAAGAGCTGGCGGCGTGTCGAATTGACAAGCACCGGGACGGTGGTAAGTTAGTCAAGTTGCCCTGCGCGTGAGTGGGGGGTGGCGATGGTAGTAGGTTAGGCCCTGGGTAGCAGCCGTGAGGTGAAAACCAGGAGCGTCCGATCCTTGAGAACTCAACAGCGTGCACAATGTCAAAT
>JBBSBA010000056.1:0-17485 GCA_038251725.1 Actinomycetales bacterium | reverse complement strand
CTAGCGCGATCCCACCCCGAGCCAGCGCGTTCCGCGCGCCCGGAGGCCGAGGGTGAGGGCACGGGCGCCGATGTACCCGAGCCCGAAGGCGGTCCAGACGGCGAGCAGGCTGTGCTGCTGGGTCGCCCACCAGAGCAGCGGCAGGTAGACGGCCAGGTTGACGATGCCGCTGACCGCGAGATAGCGCGAGTCGCCGGCACCGATCAGCACGCCGTCGAGAACGAAGACGAACCCGGCGAGAGGCACCCCGATCGCCATCACCAGAAACACCGGCAGGAGAGCGCGGTTAACGGCCGTGTCGCCGGTGAACACGCTCCCGAGCACCGGTGACAGCGCGGCGATCAGCACGCCGACCACCGTGCCGGCGAGCAGGCCGAAGCGCACGAGCCGCCGCATCACGGTCAGCACTCGCTCGAGATGGGCCGCCCCGAGGCCGTGACCGATCATCGTCTGCCCGGCGATCGCGAGGGAGTCGAGCACGAAGGCGAGCAGCGAGAATACGGCAAGCGCCACCTGCAGCGCGGCCAGGCCGGTCACCCCGAGCAGGCTTCCGGCGAACACGGTCGCGAGCATCGCCAGCCGAAGCGACGCCGTGCGCATCAGCAGCCAACCTCCGGATGCCGCGGCAACGGTCACCCCGGAGAACCCCGGTCGCATCGAGGCCCCGCTGGCCCGGGCCGCTCGCACCACCTGGATGCCGAAGAGAAGCGCCATGCCCCACTGGGCGAGCACCGTCCCCACTGCGGAGCCGGAGATCCCCCAGCCGAGCCCGTAGATGAAGGTCGCATTGAGCACGGCATTCGCGGCGAAGCCGATCGTGACGATCTTGAGGGGCGTGCGGGTGTCCTGCAACCCGCGCAACAGCCCCGTCGCCGCGAGCACGAGCAGCATCGGCGGCAGGCCCCAGACCGAGATCGTGAGATAGCTCGTGGCGGCGACCGAGACGCCCGGTGCCGCCGCGAACAGCCGCACGGCCCCGGGAGCGAGAAGAAGCCCGAGCACGAGCAGCATCGCTCCCACGGCGATCGCGAGCCAGATGCCATCGACCCCGGCACGCACCGCGGCGCGGCGGTCACCCGCTCCGAGCAGCCGGGCGACCGTCGGCGTTGTGGCATAGGCGAGGAAGACGAGCAGGCCGACGGCGGTCTGAAGCACGATGCTCGCGATGCCGAGGCCAGCGAGCGGCACTCCCCCGAGGTGCCCGACGAGCGCGGTGTCCACGAGCAGGAAGAGCGGCTCGGCGACAAGGGCGACAAGGGTCGGCCCGGCCAGCCGCAGGATCTCACGGTCGAGCGGATCACGGAGCGGCACCCCGTCAGGCTAGCGGCCCACATCGACGGGCGTGGGCGATCAGCGGTTGCGCTCGACCTCCGCGACGATCCCCGGCAGCACCCGCGCCATGTACGGACCCCAGAGGAACTTGATGATCCCCGCGAGAGGCCACCCATAGCCCGGGCGGGCGTGGAACGTGTACTGCCACCGGATCAGGGTGCCGTTCGGCGCCGTGCTGAAGGACCATTCGGCCCTGGCGCTCTCCACCATCACGCCGAAAATCTTCTGGAAGTCACTGAGGTTGTAGGCGAAGAAGCGGAGACGGTCGACATCCGTCGTGTGCTCGATCACGCTTCCGCCGTCGGACAGCATCAGCTGGCGGGTCTGCCCCGCCTGGTCCCAGTCCCCGCTCTGGTCGCGCACCTCCACGACCCCGGGCAGCAGGCCGGACTTCGGGTAGAGACCGACGGGCGTGTGCATCGTCGCGATGTCCCAGGTGATGTCGAGCGGAGCTGCGGCGAGCAGTTCCGTCGTGGCGGTCGCACTGCGTCCGGCCATTCGCGCCCTCTTTCGTTGCGGTCGGCTGATGCTGCAGTGTAGTTCGGAGCGGGCCGGGAATTCGAATGCGAAGCCATAGCCGTCCGCGTGCTCCTCACGCATTGCGCTGCCAGGCAAAGCGGGAGAAACTCGAGCCACGCACTTTGCGGCCGCTTCTCTCAGGGGACACCATGACGGATCCTTCCGACAATCGAGTCGCGGTCTACATCGACTTCGACAACATCGTGATTTCCCGGTACAACCAGCTGCACGGCTTTCGAAAGTTCACCACCGACGGCGCGCGGAACTTCGACTCGAGGTCGACCGATCCCGTCGGCGCTCGCATCGCGGAGGCGACCGTCGACATCGGCGCGATCTTCGACTTCGCCTCCTCCTTCGGCTCTGTCGCCATCGGCCGCGCCTACGCCGACTGGTCGGCCAGGGCCAACGCGAGTTACCAGCAGCAGCTCATCGATCGGGCCGTTGACCTGACCCAGCTCTTCTCCACGACGCAGCAGATGAAGAACGGCGCGGACATCCGGCTGGCGGTGGATGTGGTCGAAGACCTTTTCCGGCAGGCGGATCTCACCCACATCATCATCGTCGCCGGGGACTCGGACTACATCGCCCTCGCCCAGCGCTGCAAGCGGCTCGGTCGGTACGTGATCGGAATCGGTGTGGCCGGATCCACCAGCAAGGCCCTGGCCGCCGCGTGCGACGAGTTCGCGGACTACGACTCACTACCCGGCATCGGCGGTCGGGAGGCGCCGGAAGAGCCGGATGCCGCCCCCGATCGGACGGAGGTCACGCGGGGCAGGACACCGACTGCCGTTCCACCCGAATCCGCTGGTTCCGAGGAACCCGACGGCTCGGGAACCACCGCATCCGGGCTCTCGCCCCGGGCCGCGGGGAGCCTGCTCGTTCGCGCGCTGCGACTCGGCCTCGCGAAGGAAGACACCGACTGGATGTCGAGTTCCGCCCTGAAGAACCAGATGCTGCGCATGAACCCGACCTTCAACGAGGCCTCGCTCGGCTTCGGCTCCTTCACCGAATTCGTGAAATCCCGCAACAGCCAGGTCGAGATGGACGACGACGGCCCGAACGGCTCCCGCCGGGTGCGCCTGCGGCCGTCGGCCTTCACCGGGTCGTAGCCGGCGCGGCGCGGCCCTAGGGGATGAGCGCCAGCTTCCCGCCCGGATGGCCGGAGGCGAGCAACTCCAGCGCCTCGATCGCGTCGGCGAGGGGGAACGTTCGTGCCATCGGTACGACGAGCGCGCCATCGCCGGCAAGTTCGATGAGGTGCGCCCGCACGCCGTCCCGATAGGCGGCGCTGGCCGGGATCGCCCCGGCGATCAGGCGGATGCCCGTCTCCCTCGCCCGCTCCCTGGCCGCGATGGTCACGATTCGGCCGAGATCGCCCACGAGCGCGAGGGACACCCGCACCGCCTCATCCGTGCCGACCGTGTCGAGGGACGCGGTGACGCCGTCGGGCGCGAGCTCACGCACGCGTCGCTCCAGCCCGTCACCGTAGGCCACCGGCTCGGCGCCGAAACGCTCGAGCACCGCGAAGCTGCGCTCGCTCGCGGTTCCGATGACCCGGGCGCCGAGGAGCTTCGCCTGCTGGATCACGCTGACGCCGACGGCGCCGGATGCGCCGTGCACGAGGATCGTCTCACCCACGGCGACCCCGGTGACCTGAAGCATCTCCGACGCGGTACAGCCGGCGAGCAGCAGATTCGCCGCCTCCGGGAAGCCGAGAGTCGCCGGTTTTGCGAACACGTCCGTCGCCGCGACCGTCAGCGATGTGGCGTATCCGCCCTGCACGCGGAACGCGATCACCTCGTCGCCAACGGCACCACCACCGGAGGCGATTCTCGTGCCGGGGCCGAGCGCGGAAATCACGCCGGCGACCTCGTACCCCACGGCGACCGGGAGCGTGCTGCGGTCGGCTCCGGTGGCGACGTGCTTGATGTCCGCCGGGTTCATCCCCGCGGCGCGCACCTGAATCGTGACCTCCCCGGCGGCGGGCGGCGGAACGTCCACGTCGACGAACCGGAAGACATCGAGTCCGCCGAAATCGGTGGCGATCCAGTGCTGTGCCATGAGTGCTCCTTTTGGTCGAGGTGTGACCCGCCCAACCTACGCTCGGGGCGGAAGCTCCAGTCGCTCTTCCCCGACGCTGTTGCCGCCGTCGACGACGATGACCTGGCCGGTGACGTAGGAGGCGCCCGGGCTCGCCAACCAGGCGACGGCGGAGGCGACCTCCGCGGCAGTTCCGCTGCGCCGCGCGGGCACCCGCTCTCCCTCGAGGGCCTCGGATGCCAGTTGCGAGCCCGTTTCGATCCAGCCGGGGGCAACCGCGTTGGCCGTGATCGCGGCATCCGCTTCGTCGACCGCGACCGCACGGGTCAGGCCGACGATGCCGGCCTTCGCCGCCGCGTAGGCCACGTCCCCGCGCGAGGCCATCACCGGTCCGGTGACGCTCGCCATCGAGACGATGCGGCCCCATCCCGCGGCACGCATGAGCGGCAGCACGAGGCGGGTCACCAGGAAGGCGCTCGTGAGATTCATCGCGATGGCGCGATCCCAGTCGCCCGGCGCCATGAGCGCGTCACCGGAGGGCATCTCGGCGTCGCCGCTCGCGATCATGCCCGCATTGTTCACGAGGATCGTCGGGGCGACGGATGCCGCGGCCAACGCCTCCCCGAACACGCCAACGAGCTCCGCCGTCTCGAGGCGGGCGACGAAACCGATGGCGTGGATGCCGAGCTCGCGCAGCTCCGCGGCGCGCTCGTGGATGCGGTCGGTTGTGCCGGTGATCGCGACCTTAGCACCCAGTTCGCCGAGCAGACGGGCGGTCGCGAACCCGATACCGCTCGGGCTGCCGGCCCCGGTGATGAGGGCGGTTCGGCCGGTGAGATCGAAGGCGGAGGGCAGTGACATGGTCGCCATGCTAGCGAGCAAAGTAGACCGGCACCCCATCGACCCTGCAGAATTGGGCAATGACCTCGCTCCCCCGCAGCACTCCCGAAGCCGAGGGAATCCCCTCCGGCGCCATCCTCGACTTCATCGCCGCGGCGGAGGATCAGCTCGAGAGCCTGCACAGCCTGATGGTCGTGCGACACGGTCGCGTCGTCGCGGAGGGCTGGTGGTATCCCTACGCGGCGCAGCATCCGCACCTGATGTTCTCGGTGAGCAAGAGCTTCACCTCCACCGCCGTCGGGCTCGCCATCGACGAGGGCCGCCTCACGCTCGACGACCTCGTCGTCGAGCTGCTGCCCGACGATCTGCCGGCCGAGATCAGTCCGCACCTGGCCGCGCTCACCGTGCGCCACCTGCTCACCATGACCACGGGGCATCCGACCGACACGGTGTCCCTCGCCGACGACTCGCACGGCGACAACTGGGCTCGCACGATCCTCGCCCAGCCCCTCGAGTTCGCACCGGGCACCCACTACGTCTACAACAGCGGCGCGAGCTACCTGCTCTCAGCGATCCTCCAGCAACTCACCGGACAGCGCCTGTTCGACTATCTGACCCCGCGGCTGTTCGACCCGCTCGGCATCGAGGGTGCCACCTGGCAGACCTGCCCGCGCGGCATCGACGCGGGCGGCTGGGGCCTCAGCGTCACGACAGAGCAGCTCGCGACCTTCGGCCAGCTGCTGCTGCAGCGCGGCCAGTGGAACGGCACGCAACTCGTACCGGCCGAATGGATAGACCAGGCCACCTCGGTGCAGGTCGACACCGCGGGCACCGACCATGATGTCGACGGCCGCGAGGGCTACGGCTACCAGTTCTGGCGCAACCGGCCGACCGGCTACCGCGCGGACGGTGCCTTCGGCCAGTTCTGCCTCGTGCTTCCCGAGCAGGATGCCGTGGTCGTGCTGACCTCGGCGCTCCCGGTGGCGCAGCGTGCCCTCGATCTCGTCTGGGAGCACCTGCTGCCCGCCTTCGGCGAGCAGTCCCTCCCCGAGACGGGCTCTGCGCTCGGTGCCACGCTCACCGCCCTCGCCCTGCCGACCGTCGCCGGTGAGGCAACGTCGCCGACGGCGGCGCGGGTGTCCGGCATCCGCTTCGATTTCGACGACACGAACGTTTCCGCAGCGACTCTCGAACCGGGGCTGCTCACGATCTCCCGCGGCACCGCTGGCAAGGCCCTCTCCTTCGGCCACGGTCAGTGGCGGGAGTCCGCCGATTCCCGTGTCCTGGCGAGCGGCGCCTGGGTCTCACCCGACACGCTCGTCATCCGAGCGCACAACGTCGGCACGCCGTTCTCCCGCACCTTCACTCTCGACTTCGCGAACGATTCGCTCACTCTCGACATCGACCAGAACGTGGCGTTCGGTGACCTGCCCCACACCCGCGTGGTGAGCCGCTGATGGTCGCCTAGGAGAGTTCGAGTCTCGGCACGCCAGGGGGCTCGAAACCCATCACCTGGCCGTAGAAGGAGAGCTCGGCCTCGGTGGCGTCGATGATCGTCTCGGCCAGCCGGAAGCCGTGCGACTCGCCCGCGTAGGCGAGGTATGCGTGTGGCAGGCCCTTGGCCGAGAGCGCATCGCGGAAAAACTCTGCCTGTGCCGGCGGCACCACCTCGTCGTCGAGCCCCTGCAGCAACAGCACCGGTGTTGTCAGGTTATTGACATGCGTGAGTGGCGAACGTTCGTCGTAGACGGCGGATGCCGCGGGCAACGGCCCGATGAGTCCGTCCGTGTAGCTCGACTCAAAGTCGTGAGTGTCCTCGGCGAGGGACTTGAGATCGGAGACACCGTAGTACGAGGCTCCCGCCGCGAAGACGTCCGATCTGGTGAGAGCGGCAAGCACCGTGAAGCCGCCCGCCGACCCTCCGCGGATGGCGAGGCGGTCCGGGTCGGCCAGGCCGGCAGCCACGAGCCCCCGCACGGCGGCGATCACGTCCTCCACGTCGACGACACCCCACTGGCCGCGCAGCCGGTTGCGATACTCGCGGCCGTAGCCCGTCGAGCCGCCGTAGTTGACGTCGATGATCCCGATGCCGCGGCTCGTGAAGTACGCGTAGGTCGGCGAGTATTCGCCCGAAACGTGACCGGTGGGTCCGCCGTGAACGACCGCGATGAATGGGGGTTTCTCGCCCTCCGGTGCCGAGAAGTCCGCGTTATACGGCGGGTAGACGAACGCGTGCACGTCACGCGTTCCGCCCAAGGTGCGTGCCTCCGCCACCGAGACATATGCCGCATCCGGCATCGCGTCAACGTCGAGGCGGACATCGGTGAGAGACAGGTCGGAGAGGTCGAGAATGCGCAGCCCGCCCGGCAGGGTCGAGCTTCCCCCGGTCAGCAGCACCCGCTGGCCGTTCCGCGGACCGAGTCCAATGGCGGTGAGGGGAACATCCAGCGTCTGCGCTGACCCGTCGACGGGGTCGATGATCACGAGAGTGTCATCCCCGACGGTGCGCACCGCGAGGATGCGCCCGTCGTCGAGCGTGTCATACCAGCGTGCTCCGAGCAGCCAGAGCGGGCCGCCGAACTCGGCGGGCTCGGCGTGCAGCGCGTTGATGTCGCCGTGCACATTCACGTTGTGGAGGTTCCACCAGCCGCCGCGGTCACTGATCGCCGAAAGGTTGAAGTCGTCGATCCACTCCGGTTGCAACACGCTCTCGGTTGTGGACCCCGCGAGGACCGTCACCGCTCCCGTCTCGAGGTCGGTCACGCGCAGTTCGGTGCCGTCCCAGGGCATTTGCGGGTGCTCCCAACCGATCCAGGCGAGGCGGCTGCCGTCGGGCGAGAAGCGCGGGAACGCGAGAAAGCGCGTCCCGGAGGTGAGCGACCGAATGCCGGAGTCGTCGTCGGCACCGGTGCCGTCGAGCTCAACCGCCACGATGTCGCGCGTGAGCGTGCCGTCGGCGTGCGTCTCGCGCACCGCGATCACCTCGGAGCCACGGATGCTGAGCTCGCCGAACCGAAATCCCCGATCGGCCGGGCTGAGCGGCACGGGCGTCGTGCCCCCGTCATCCAGTCGATAGAGCCGCTGGTCGGCGAACTCCACGAACACCACTGCGCGGTCCGCCGTGACCGCCCAGGCTCCCCCGCCGTATTCGTGCACCCGGCTGCGGGCGTTCCATGGGGCTGGAAGCACATCGCCGTGCGCGTTGCGCACGGCGTACCGTCCACCCTCCGAGGGGCGCCCCTCCAGCCACCACACGTCGGAGCCGACCCAGCGGCCGCCCTCCACCGGATGCCCGCTCTCGGCGATGTCACGGGCAGAGATCGGCGAGCGCCAGGTACCGTAGCGGGCAGTGATGGTCATGTCCTCCATTCTGCCCGTCGCCCGTCACGTGGCGGGAGCGGAGGTCGACGGCTTTGGTCCGCCGGGCGATGGGAGATTTCTTAGACTCGGGCCGGTAGAAAAGAGAAGCTCAACGAATCTCAACGTCGGCCACGGCCGCACGGAAACCGACGCCGGCCGCTGCCGACGCCCCAGACCATAAGGACCCACTCGTGAATGATCAGGCAGAGTCGATTGACGTCCGTACCGGCGGTCTCCTCGCACGCTGGGGCATCGATCTCCCGGCCGGCGCGGCGCAACCGCGACTGTTCCGCTTCGTGCTGGCGACGGCCATCGCCGTGCTCCTGTCGCTTGTCGCCTGCGCCGTGCTCGCGGCGATCGGCACCGCTGTGTTTCCCGCGACGGTCGGCTATGAGCATTTTCGATTCAACGACTACGCCAAGCTGACCATCATCGGCGTCGTGTTCGCGTCATTCGGATGGCCGGCGGCGAGCTTCCTGGCCTCCCGCGCCCGCCGGCTCTATCTCCTGCTCGCGGTGGTCGTGTCCATCGTCGCGCTGGCCCCCGACGCCTGGATCCTCTACCAGGGTCAGTCCGGCCAGGCAGTCCTCGTGCTGGTCGCGATGCACGTGGCGCTCGCGATCATCACCTACACGTCCCTCGTCGTCATCGCTCCGCAACGGAATTCTCGCCACACCGCGTGACGCCGGATGCGCTGACCGAGCGCCCCGGCCGTCAGCTCTGGACGCCGCCCCGGTAGAAGTAGATCTCGCGCGATCCGCGCGGTGCATCCCAGCCCTGGGCGAACAGCCAGGTGCCTTCGTGCTGGGTGAGCCCGCCCCAGGAGAGCGAGCCCCCGCTATTCAGGGCGAGCTGCTCGAAGGGAGCGTCAACGCTGTAGAGGGCCTGCGCCGCGGCGAATCGCCCGTGCTCGTCCCCGTAGAAGAAATCGAGAACGAGCCTGTCGCTGTCATGACCGGTGACCGCGCAGGCCACCTCGTGCAGCGAACCGTTCAGCGGCGCGAGATCGAGGTACGGCTGTGGTTCGAATCTCCAGGAGATCATGTCGTTCGAACGGCCGACGTGCGGCACTCCGTTGCAGCCCTCGGAGAGATACATGAGGAATTCACCGTCGATCCGCACGGCCTCACCGTCGGAATTGCGCGGGATAACCGCGCCCTTCGCCCACAGCCGGGACACCTCATGGTCGATGATCGGCCCGAGCTTCTGCCACTCGACGAGGTCGTCTGAGACGGCGAGGTTGATGTCGCAGCCGACCGTCTCCACCCGGTATCCGGGCGAGGGGAAGGCTGCGCGATCCTCGTCCGTCGCCGGGAAGATGCCGTTGTAGAAGAGGTAGTAGCGGCCGTCCGCCCGGTAGATCTTCGGGTCTTCGCAGCCGAGCAGCTCGTTGTCGAGAGTCGGGTAGAGGACCGGATTGGCCGCGTCATCCACCCAACCGTTGGTGGTGTGTCTGGCCACGCCGATCCTGCTGGACGTCGTCTCCTTGCGCGGGGACGCGCGATAGAACATCGTGAGTTCACCGTCGCGCTCGATGACGGACGGGTTGAAGATCGACTCCGATGTCCAGCCGATCCCCGTCGGGTCGTCCCACTGGGTCTCAAGGGTGAAGGTGAGCGAGTCGTCCTTCGTGAACGGGCCGATGGCCCAGTCCGGCCGTGACGAATACTCTCCCGAGAAGTCGTCCTGCGCGAGGGCGTTGGTCTGCTCGTTGTGCATTGCGATGGCCACGCTAAGGCTCTCTCGCAGTGCTTCGACACTGAAGGGTTCCATGGGGATCTTCCTCTCGATGGGTGGGATTCGCGTGTTGGTTCGCCGGGCTCAGACCCGGTCGAGTCGAGCGACGCCGATCTTCGCGTCGGCCATGCCGTAGAAGACGAAGTGTTGGTCGCCGATCTTCTCGATGGCGGTCGGGAACACGACGTTCGCGACGGTGCCGTCGGTCTCGTCACGCGTCTCGGGGCTCAGGAGCGGCAGCGCCGAGCGTGCGAGCACCCGCGACGGGTCGTTCGCGTCGAGGATCATCGCGCCGGCGGCATAGCTCACGTTCTGCTGGGGGGAGAAACTGCCGCCGATGATCTCGCCGGCCACCCCGTGGTGGATCACGAGCCAGCCCTCCGCCACCCGAAGGGGTGCGGGGCCGGCGCCGATCTTGAGCGCCTCCCACGGCTGCTCCGGCGACGCGACGAGGCGGTGACCCGACGGGCGGGTGAGGGCGCGGATGTCCGCGGCGACGGCGGCCGCCGGGATGTACGAGATCCAGATGCTCGGTCGCTCGTCCGTTGTGCCGACCGGCAACGGGAGAGTCTCGTCGGGCCTCGCAAAGCTGAGGTCCCACATCGGACGGTGCAGGAGCGCGTAGCTCGGTGTGCCGTCGGGACCGGGGACGATGTCGGGGAAGTACAGCACGTCCTTGTTCGGGAACAGGTTGAGGTCGGTGTCGAGGTCGTCTTCGTACTCGAACTGCAATGGTCCCAGCCGGCGCCACTCGGCGCCGTCCTCCGAGACGGCCAGCGCGGGCCGCGGGCCGAGCGGGCCGAAGGCGACATAGGTCATGAGATGGAGCCCGAGCGACGGCACCCAGGTGATGCGCGGGTCCTCGGTGCCGCCGTGCGCGCGCCCGTGCTCCCAGCCGCGGTCCGGCTGAAGGGCGATGCCGTCGCGCTCGACGCCGGTCGGCACGCCGTCAGTGATCACCACGCGGGCCCGCCCGACGCGGGAGTAGTTGCCCTCCCCCACGAGCCTCGGAAAGAGGTACAGCTGGCCGTCGCTCCCCCATGCCGTGGCGGGGTTGAGCACGCCCTCGACCTCGTTCTGGTTGCCGGCCTCCGGAGCCATGAGCACCCCGAGTCTCGTGATGGTGAATGGAATGGCGGTGGACAGTGCGGTGGTGACCGAGGTCATGAGGAAGCCTTCTGTTGGGTCGAACGGGCAGTCGGGGCGGCGCTCGCCCCGGATTCACGGGCGTACGGTCAACCCTTGACCGCTCCGCCGATTACCCCGCCGACGAGGTAACGCTGCAGGAAGATGTAGGCGATGACGAGCGGGGCCGCGACGATCATGGTTGCCGCGGACAGCAGCCCCCACTGGCTCGAATAGGTGCCCTGGAAGGCGAACAACCCGAGCGTTACCGGCGACTTCGCCGAATCCGGGAGCAGGATCGTGGCGAGGATGATGTCGTTCCAGACGCCGATCGCCTGGAGGATGAAGATGGTAGCGATCGCCGGACGGGCGAGCGGCAGCACGAAGGTGAAGAGGTAACGCCAGTAGCCGATCCCGTCGAGAGCGGCCGCCTCATCCAGCTCCATGGGGAGGGACCGAGCGAAGCCTGCCATGAGGATCGGCCCGACGCCCACGCTGGCGGCCATGATCAGGATGTAACCGATCTGCGTGTTGTACAGGTGCAGGCGCAGCAGCAGCTGGAATTGTGTAATGAGTGCGTTCGGCAGGAAGAGCATGATGACGAAGAGCACGTTCCACAGTCGCGTGTGCTTGAGGTAGCCGCGCGCCACCGGGAAGCCGAGCACGAGCGAGACGAAGGTTCCGATCGCTGCCGCGCTCACCGTGTACAGCACGCTGTTGAGGATGTACGCGCCGAAATGGCCCTTGACCCACGCCGTGACGAAGTTGGAGAAATCCGGGTTCGTCACGATTCCGATGGGGTTTTGGAAGAAGGCCGCGTTGCTCTTGAGCGCCGTGTTCAGCAGGAATATGAGGGGGAACAGGTAGACCAGCATGACCAGGCCGACGAGAACGTAGCCGCCGACCCGTCCAGGCCGTGGCCGGCGTCGGCGCGCGGCGATGCGACTGGGGTCGGGTTGGGTCACTGTCGTCGGCGCGACGGCCGTCAGATTCTGGCTCACAGCCTGGCCTCTCTCTTGCGCAGGTAGATGAGCACCGAAAGCGAGATCACGCCGACGATGACGAACTGCACCATGGAAATGGATGCCGCGTAGCCCTGGGACTGCGAGGTGCCGCTCGCGGAGCTGCCCCCGAATCCCTGCGAGAAGATCGCGAGGGACAGCAGCTGAGTGGCCGGGTTGTTCGGCCCGGTGAGCACATACGCGAGCTGATAGCTCTGGAGTGATGAGACGATGCCCAGGAGCACGTTCGCGGTGATCGACGGTGCGAGCATTGGCACCGTGATGAGCCGGAGGTTCTGCCATCCGCTTGCACCGTCGATGCTCGAGGTCTCGTACAGGTCCTGGGGAATGGCCTGCAGACCGGCGAGGAAGATCACGACGGAGACACCGAGGTTTGCCCAGATCTGCACGAAGATCACGAGGGCGAGAGCCAGGTGCTGGTCGCCGAAGAACGCGGAGCTGGCGCCGAACCACGACCAGATCGTGGATGCGGGACCGGCCGAGGGATTGAAGATGAGCGACCAGATGAGCCCGATCACCGTCACACCGAGCACGGTCGGCATGAACACGACGGCGCGGTAGAAGGTGCTGCCGCGGAGCTTCTGGTTGAACAGCACGGCGATGCCGAGGGCGAGGGTGATTCCCACGACGGTGCTGACGATCGCGTAGACGAGGGTGTTGGAGACGGCGTTGAGGTTGTATCCGAGATGCGCCGCGGAGAAGAACGAGATGTAGTTCTCGATGCCGATCCAGCTCACCGGAAGGTACGGGAGCCCGCGGATGTCGGTGAAGGAGATCACGAGCACTCCGACCGCTGGCACGATCGCGAACATCACGAGCACGGCCATGCCGATGGAGAAGGTGACACGCAGCGGCGCGCGGCGTGGGAACGGGAAGGAGTTGGACATCGTCATTTCCTTTGCAGACGAGAATGGTGGGCGGCCGTCGGTGAGACGGCCGCCCACTACGCTGGCCTAGAAGCCAGCGGCCCAGTCACTTTGCGACTGCTTCGCGGCGGCAGCCGCCGTTCCGGTGCCCAGGGGTGCGATGCCCGGGTAGTTGAACGGGAACACCGCGGCAGCCCCGGCCTTGGAGTTCGCGATCCACAGGGTGTCCCATGCCGGTGAGAACTTCGACGTGTACGACTTGATCGAGTCGAGGAACGCACTGGTCGGGATGTTCTGCTCGGCGGGAGCGGTTCCGGAGATCTTCACGAAGGTCGCGTAGTTCTTGGGGTCGGAGAAGAAGCCGAGGTAGGCGAGCGCCGCCGACTTGTTCTTGGTGCTGCTGGCTACCGCGAGTCGCAGGTCAACCTTGCCGCCGAGGTACTTGTTGTTCGCGGCGTTGTCACTCGTGGGGATCGGGAAGTAGCCGTAGCTGAACTTCGAGCCGACGGCCGCTTCGATCACGGGCTGGTCCCACGTGCCGTCCGGCGTCATGGCGTACTGCCCGGAGGCGAACCCGGCCGGCACCGCCGCGTAGGAGACGCCGGCGAAGTTGGGCTCGGCAAAGTCGTACATCTGCTTGACCCGATCGAGCACCGACTGCGGCTTCGAATCGGTGAGCTTGACCGTCTTCTGCCAGAGGCCCTGGGCGAGCGCCTCCTTGTCAGCCTGGGTCGGGTAGAGACCCTGAACGGCGGAGATCATGGTCAGACCGGCCGGCCAGCTGTCCTTGCCGCCGATGCCGAGCGGGGCGATGCCCTGCTTCTTCAGGGTGTCGCACAGGGTGACGAATTCATTCCAGGTCGTGGGGATGGTGAGTCCGAGCTTGGTAAACATCGTCTTGTTGTAGTACACACCGGTGTAGTAGCTCACGCCTGTCGGCACCGTGTACTGCTTGCCCTTGTAGGCGATCGCCTTGAGCAGCGTCGGCGTGAAGTTCTTCATGAATGGCTCGTTGCTCAGGTCGAGGAAGACGCCGGCGTCCGCCGCACGTGAGTCGTCCGAGGCCGAGTCGGTTGTGACGTACTTCGGCACGGTCATCGGCGCGGCGATGAGGATGTCGACGTTGCCGGCCGTGAGTCGCGAGGACTTCGCGGCGGTGTAGTTGTTGTTCGGGATGGCGCTGAACTTTACATTCACCTTGGGGTACTTCGCCTCGAAGGCGGTGTTGATGGCCTTGAACGCGGCATCGGATGCGTCGGCGCTTGAGACGACGATGTTCAGGGTTCCCGACGGGGCCGAGGTCGATCCGGTGGCCGGGGTGCTCGCGCATCCGGCGAGGACGCCGATGATCGCGACCGCAGTAAGCGCAGTGAGCCCGCGACGAGCAGTGCGGCCCTCTCGCAACTTCGTTGTTGCCATGATATTAACTCCAGTGTTAGGTAACCGAAACGTTTCGGTCTTCGACACGTTAGCACCCCGTGGCGTGAGGTTCAAGCGATCGACAGAAGTCGGTCAGCGACGCGCCGACGGCCCGGTGGAATCACGCACGATCAGCTGGACCGGGGGGATGTCGATGTCCGCGACGGGGTCACCGTCGATCTGGTCGAGGAGCAGCCGCGCGGCCTCCGCACCGATGAGGCGCGGGGAGGTCTTGAGGGTGGTGAGGGTGGGACGCACATACTCGCCGAGCTGGATGCCGTCGTAGCCCATCACCGAGACATCGCCAGGAACCGAGAATCCGAGGTCGATGGCCCGCGCCATGAAGCCCACCGCCGTGAGGTCGTTGGCACACATGACGGCCGTTGGCAGATCGCCGCCGACGAGGAGCTCGTCGGCGGCCCGGTGGCCGCCCTCGTAGGTGAAGTCACCCTCGACCACTCGTCCCGGCTCGATCTGGAGCCGGACGAGCGCCTCACGCCAGGCCGCCTCGCGCTGTCGGGCGTGAATGAACCGACTCGGACCGCTGACGTGCGCGATACGGGTATGGCCGAGATCGACGAGATAGCGCATGAGCCGTTCGATGCCTGCGACGTGGTCCTGTCGGACACAAACGAAAGGAAAGTCATCCCGTTCGGCATTTATACCGACTACAGGAAGTTGGATCTGCTCGAGCAACGGGATCCTGTCGTCGTCGATTTCGATCTCCGAGAGGAAGACGCCGTCGACTCGGCGGTCGGCGGCCAGGCGCCGGTAGCGCTCAAGGGTCTCCTCGCGCCCCGCACCCATCTGCAGAACGAGGGCGTAGCCCCGCGAGCCGAGCACGGATTCGACCCCGCCGATGAAGCTTGCGAAGAACGGGTCGGACTCGAGAACGTCGGGGTCCCTCTGCACCACGAGTCCCACGGCGAACGCCCGCTTCGAGGACAGGCTGCGGGCCCGGATCGACGGCACGAAGCCGAGCTCGTCGGCCGCCGCGATGATGCGGATGCGGGTGCCGGCCGAGACGCCCGGCCGGTCATTGAGCGCACTGGAGACCGAGCTGATCGCCACCCCGGCGCGCGCCGCCACGTCAACGATCGTCACACGTTTAGTCACTCGGATTCCTCCAGAACACGCTCCCGCTGCGCCCACAGGCCGCGGGAAGCAGTGCCACGCTCATCTTAGAGCGCCACAACACTCGCGTCCCTGATACTGTCTGCGTGCCGAAACGTTTTCGACAATGAGTCCATTGCACCACGTTCGAGGGAAATCACACAGTGCAGTTTTTCGGTCTCGACGCGGCTCGGCCGGTGCGGAGTTTCGGTCGGTCGCTCGCGCCCTACCGGGCCCGGCTGATCGGCGCGGCACTCATCTACGTGCTCAAGGACAGTCCGGTGTGGCTCATGCCGGTGATCACCTCGTCGATCATCGACGCCGTGGTGGCGCACGGACCGCTCGGCCGACTCGCCTTCCTCGGACTCGCCGCCTTCGTGGTGCTCGCCCAGAACTATCCGACCCAGCTGTTGTTCACCCGCTGGTACAGCGGAGCGAGCCGCCAGCTCGGCGCCGATCTGCGCAACACCCTCACCTCGCGACTTCAACACCTGTCGATCGGCTTCCATTCGCGCGCGAGCGCCGCCGTCATCCAGTCCAAGGTCGTGCGCGATGTGGAAAACGTCGAGCTCATGATGCAGCAGGCCGGACCGGCCGCGCTCTCGGCCGTGCTCGTGCTCGTCGGCGCCATCACCATCACCGCACTGAGCGTGCCGCAGTTCATCGGGATCTTCGCGCTGACCGTTCCCGTGGGCGCCGGGCTCTGGGCCCTCATGACCCGCCGGTCCGCTGCCCGCAATGCCGCCTTCCGCCGTGAGGTCGAGCAGTTCTCCTCGCGCATCGGCGAGATGGCCACCCTCATGCCGATCACCCGCGCCCACGGCCTGGAGAACGTGGCGAGCGAGCGCGTTGCGAGAAGCGCCGAGGGTGTTCGCACGGCCGGGTACACCCTCGACGTGCTCAACAGCGGCTTCGGCGCACTCACCTGGGTGATCCTCCAGCTGATCGGCGTGGTCTGTCTGCTGCTGGCCGCGTGGGCGTCGATCTCCGGCTGGGCGGCCATCAGCGCGGGCCAGGTCGTGCTGCTCAGCAGCTATTTCGCCCTGCTGACGGGGGCGGTGACGTCACTGCTCTCGCTGCTTCCCATCCTCACCCGCGGCGGCGAGTCGCTCAAGTCCATCGCCGAGGTGCTGCAGGAACCGGATCTCGAGCACAACGAGGGAAAGAGCCGGCCCGCTGCGGCGCACGGGCGGATACGGATCGACAACGTCGGCTTCTCCTACCCCGGTTCGACGGCCGAGGCGCTTCACCGCATCGACCTGGAGATCGCCGACGGCGAGACCGTCGCATTCGTGGGCCATTCCGGGTCGGGCAAATCGACTCTTCTCAATCTCGTGCTCGGATTCGTGCGCCCGAGCTCTGGTCGGATCCTCTTCGATGGCATCGACATGGAAGAGCTCGACATGCGCTCGTTCCGCCGTTTCATGTCAGTGGTGCCGCAGGAGTCAGTGCTCTTCGAGGGTTCGATCCGCGACAACATCACCTACGGGCTGACCGACGTCTCCGACGCCCGGGTCACGGCATCCCTCTCCGACGCGAACGCCCTCGACATCATCGAGGCCCTCCCGGACGGCTGGAACACCCCGGTCGGCGAGCGCGGCGCGCGACTGTCCGGCGGGCAGCGGCAGCGGCTGGCGATAGCGCGCGCGCTCGTGCGGGAGCCGCGCATCCTCGTGCTCGACGAGGCCACCTCGGCGCTGGACTCGGTATCGGAGATCAAGGTGCGCGACGCGCTCGGTGCCCTGATGAAGAACCGCACGACGCTTGTCGTCGCCCACCGGTTGTCGACCGTGCGGTCAGCCGACCGCATCGTTGTGCTCGAACATGGCCGCATCGTGGAGACCGGCAGCCATGAGAGTCTCCTCGCCGCGCACGGCCGGTACGCGAGGCTTCACCTGATCCAGTCGCAGTAGCCGTCCCCCGGCGACGTACCGAGGGTGTCGGATGCCTTTCGCCGGCCCGCCCGCGGGTCTACGCTCGAACCGTGTCGGCCGACCCCGGTCTCATGGCCATGCCGTCGGGCCGGTTCTTCGGCTGGGTGATCGGGGGCACGCTTCCCGCAGCGATGGCCGCCGACTGGCTCGTCAGCGCATGGGACCAGAACGCCGCCAT
>JBBSBA010000055.1:0-17513 GCA_038251725.1 Actinomycetales bacterium | reverse complement strand
CTCCTTGGCATTGTTCTGGATGCCGAGGTAGACCGGGATCGCGATGGCGGCCAGGATGCCGATGATGATGACGACGACGAGAAGCTCGATGAGGGTGAAGCCCTCATCGTTCGTGAGTCCGGCCCGCTTGGCGGCAAGAGCTCGATTGATTCGATTAAACATTGAAGTTCTTCCTGTCTGTGTGTTTTATGCGTGGACAGGGCCCCCATGGAACTTGACCCCCACACACCATCGTGGTGCAGTGCCGCCCGCCTCGTAATCCCGCAAAGGGGGCACATTGGGGATTTCGGTGGCCCCAAACCGAGGGCCACCACGCCCAGCCGGGAGCGAGCCCTCGGAATCCCAGGCTCAAACGGGTGTCGAACCGGCCAGTACGAGATTTTTTGCGAGCCCGCAATCTCGTATTTTGAGAAATTTTGATCATTGCCAGACCGCGTGGATGATGCTTGCGCTGCAGGCAGCTAATGGATACCGGATGTCAATCGCAAAACAACCACCTTGGCATGGCCGCTAACAAGCGGACCCCGATGCCCGACCGTTCGTAGCGGACGCCGTGAACCAGCGCCATGGCAACTCCGACGATCATCGCACCGAAGACCAGCGCGGCGATCGCGAACACCGCAGAGGTCGTCGTGTTCCCGGTCTCGTCACGGAGAACGCTCATCACCCGGCGGCGGCTCACGATGCAACCCACGTCGACGGGGCGTCCGGTGCCGGTGCCACCGAGCTTGACCGACGCGATCTGGTAGGTGGCGACGTCACCCACCCTCAGGTCGTTCGGTTTCGTGGGAGTGTCGACGAGCAGGGTCCCGGGCGGGAACTTCGGAATCATCGAACTCATGAGTCTCAGCTCCTGTAATGGTGGCGCTTGGGGGGCCGCACGTGCGTCAACCTTCCGAGAGAGCGCGCACCCTGTTGTTGCGCGGGGCCGTGGGTAAGTTCCACGAGGCCCCGAGCCTCAAGCAGAGGCGGGAGGTACATGCGGAATCTGCCCCGATACCCTTTGCGCAGACCGTACCAGTCTCCGACAGGGTCACTCTCGGCGCGCCCCCATGCCCTGACCGTTCCCTCGGCAGGGTGCTTCATCTCGTCAGCGGCGCCGAGCGCGACCCAGTCGCCGTGCTCGCGCAACCATGTGGTTAGATCATCGATCGCGCTCAAGTGGCATTCAGCGTCATTGATCCCACTTGGCACACGAGGGCCGGTGGATCAGCCTGCTCGTCCCGGAACATCGTGTACTTCGATGTACCGGGAGCGGTCGCCAACTCCCACGGGTAGATGTTAATTCCGGCTCCAGTCGCAATTCTTCATCTTTGCCCCTCAAGTCGCCCAGGCTCCATGAGGTGACTGCGGGGAGGATACAACTATGACTCGTCCCCACACCGTCTTCGAGGTGGGCTCCTGCTGCTCTCAGCTTGGCAACACGGTCTTCCATCTACGCCGACGCGGCGGCAAGCACAACAGTCGTGACCTCGGACACAACAGGCAATGAGATCGCGATCGGTAACATCAGGAAACCCGCCCTCCGTAGGTCGCTGGGGCCTCATCGTGGTGGTGCAGAGCGAGTGCTCTCGCCGACCGGTGCCGGAAACAGCATGACCGTGGAACTGATGGGAGTGGCAATCGCCTAGATCTCCTCCGGCCGGGTGGCGTAAGCGCGCTCCGTGAACCCTGTATTGGGGCTACGACGCTAAAGAATATGGCCGCTCGAAAGCCTGGCGCGGCCCTAGAGTAGACGCGCCAATACATATCGGGGGGAAAAAACCGGTGGTTGACCAGCCACATATTGTCGTGGTCGTCGAGGACGACCCCGATGTCGCTTTCTATACGAAGGCAGTGCTCGAGAAGCGCGGATGCGTCGTCGAAGGGGTGTCGAACCCCCTCCTGGCCCGCGAAGTCGTGCGCCGTCTTTCACCCGACGTCGTCATCACCGACATTGAAATGCCCGGGATGACCGGCCTCGATCTCATCGAGGAGATTCGCGCCGAGCGCCCAGGAACCCCAATCGTGGTGATGACCGCCCACGTCTCTGTCAACTACGCGGTTGACGCCCTTCGCAACCAGGCCGACGAGTTCCTCTCAAAACCCGTCAGCTCCGCCGATCTCATCGCCGTCGTGCAGCGACTGGCTGAGCAGTTCCGCCGGGTCAAGGCCGCACTCTCGCCAGGGGAGGTGGTGCTCGCGATCGGCGCGCATCCGGACGACGTCGAGATCGGCGTCGGAGGCATTCTCGCGGCGCATCGTGCGGCAGGACACTCAGTTGCCATCCTCACTCTCTCCCGCGGAGGACGCGGCGGGAAGGTGGATGACCGCCAGGATGAGTCTCTCGTCGCGGCCGAGCTTCTCGGCGCCCGCCTGTTCCTTGAGGACCTCGAAGACACGAGGATCAGCAACTTCGATCCGACAGTCTCCATCATCGAGCGGGTGGCCGCGGAGATCAACCCCACCATTGTCTACACGCACAGCAGCCATGACCGCCACCAGGACCACCGTGCCGTGCATGATGCGACCCTCGTCGCGACCCGTTCGGTGCGCACAGTGGCCTGCTACCAGAGCCCGTCAGCGACCATCGAATTCCGGCCGAACCGCTTCGTCTCGATCGACGGTTTCACCACGATCAAGAATCAGGTGCTTGCTTCGTTTGCCTCCCAGGCCGAGATCCGCTGGTATCTCGAACCGGACTACGTTGAGGCGACCGCCCGCTATTGGTCGCGCTTCGGCGGTGGAAAGTTCTGCGAGCCGCTGGAGATCCTGAGGGAATCCTTAGACCTGTCGGTGTCTCGCGACGAGATCGCCTCTGCGGTGCAGGCGGAGCGGCTGCGGCAGGCCCGCGACGAGGCCGTGCTCTGATGGAACGCGTGCTCGTCACCGGCGCGGGCGGCCCGGCCGGGGTCGCTGTGATCCGATCACTGCTCAAGCGGGCGGATGTCGAGGTCTTTGCCGCCGACATGGATGGCTGGGCAAGCGGCCTCTACCTCGTTCCGGCGGAACGTCGGCGAATCGTGCCCCGCGGTGCGGATCGGGAGTTTGTACCGACCGTCATTTCGCTCTGCGCCGCCGATAATCTCACCGTGCTGTTCTCCACCGTCGACGCCGAGTTGCCGTCCCTCGCCGCGCGTCGGGACGAGCTCGGAGGAGCCGTCCTCGCGTCCGCGTCGCTCGCCACGCTTGAGGTTTGCCTCGACAAATTCGCCCTGTCCGAACGGGTTGCCCCGTTCGCTCGCGTGCCAACGACACGTGTGGTTGGACCGGCGAGCAGCGCGGAACCGTGGACCTTTCCCATCATCGTCAAGCCGCGTCGCGGCGCCGGTTCCCGGGGAGTGCGCCTCGTGCACGACCGGGCCAGCCTCGCCGCGCTCGGAGACGACGACGCCCTCATCGCCCAGGAGCTGCTCCCGGGCGACGAGTTCTCGGTCGACGTGTTCGCGGATGCGGCCGGCCTGGTGATCGCGGCGGTGCCCCGCACCCGCACCCGAGTCGACTCCGGCGTCTCCATCGCCGGACGCACGATTCATGACTCGGAACTTGAGTCGACGGCCGCGGATGTCGCGCGGGCGATCGGCCTCACCGGGGTGGCGAACGTGCAGCTGCGCTACGACGTGAACGGAGTCGCCGCCTTGCTCGAGGTAAACCCGAGGTTCCCCGGGGCGCTGCCGCTTACGATCGCCGCCGGGGTCGACATGCCCTCCCTTGCCCTCGATCTCGCGCTCGGCCGGGAGCTGCCCTCACGGGTGGTATTCCGCGAGCTGGCCAACGTGCGCTTCCTCGAGGACATATTCGTCGACCTTTCCGAGATCCTGCTCTCTGACAACGCGGCCCACGACGAAATGGAGGGCTGATGTCGAACCTGCCGCATCCCGCGCTCGGCGGTGACTTCCACGTGCACTCGACCTACTCCGACGATGCGGAGAGCACACTCGCTGAGAACATCGCTGCGGCGTCCTCGGCAGGACTGCGAGAGCTCCGTCTCGTCGATCACGTTCGGACATCGACAACCTGGGTGCCGGAGTTCGTCAGGGCGGTCGCAGCCGAACGGGTCCCGGAGGGACTCACCGTCCTCACCGGTGTCGAGGCGAAGATCCTCGATAGCCGCGGGACACTCGACCTCCCGAATGACCTCCTGATCGGACCGGGGGGAATCGACGCGGTGCTGATCGCCGACCACCAGTTCCCCGGGACCGACGGACCGTGGTCGCCCCGTGCCACGATCGAGCGACTGGATGCCGGTCTCGCTGTCGGCGACGCCCTCGACCTGCTCGTCGCCGCGATCGTGGCCGCGATGCGCTCGGTCGCCGTCGCCCAGCTCGCCCACTGTTTCTCGATTCTGCCGAAGATCGGCCTGAGCGAGACCGACCTCACCGACGAGCACCTCACCGTCTGGGCGACGGAGGCGGCCCTGACCGGCACTCTCGTCGAGGTGAATGAGAAGTGGGCCTGCCCGGGTCCGCGGGCGTTGGCCGCAGCGAGAGCTGCCGGAGTCGGCCTCGTCGCCTCGACTGACAGCCACGTCGCGAAGGATGTCGGCCGCTACTCCGCCGTCGCGCGACTGATGGCGGGCGTCTCGTGAGCGTCCTCGAGATCGCGACCCGCGCTCTCGAGATCCTCTTGCTGCTGTTCGTCGCGACGGGTATGTTTCCCGTTATCACCGCCGCCTACTCGTTCCTCGCGATTCCGTTCCACTCGGTGCGCAACCACTACGCGAAGGCGGCGCCCTACCTGCCGCGGGTCGCGATCGTCGTTCCAGCCTGGAACGAGGGTGCTGTGATCGGGATGTCTATCGACCGCCTCATGGCGCTCGAGTACCCGCTCGACCGCCTGCGGGTCTACGTCGTCGACGACGCGAGCACCGACGACACCCCCGACGTCGTCCTCGCGAAGGCGGCGCAGTATCCCGGGTCCGTCTTCCATCTCCGGCGCGAGGTCGGCGGCGAGGGCAAGGCGCACACCCTCAACCACGGCATCCGGGTGATCCTCGAGGACGACTGGATGGAGGCGCTGCTGATCATGGACGCCGACGTCATTTACCTGCCGAACTCCCTTCGCCGCATGACCAGACATCTGGCCGACCCCATGGTGGGCGCCGTTTCGGCCTACATCCGCGAGGGCAGCGCGGACAAGAACTACCTCACGCGGTTCATCGGGATCGAATACGTCCTGTCACAGCCGGCGGCCCGCCGGGCTCAGAACGTTCTCGGGGCGCAGGCCTGCCTGGCTGGCGGCGCCCAATTGCACACCAGGGAAAACCTGATGGCGATCGGCGGCCGGATCGATACCTCCTCACTCGCCGAGGACACCATCACGACCTTCGAAACCCAGCTCCGAGGGCGGACCGTGGTGTTTGAGACGCTCGCGGTCGTGCTCGCCGAGGAGCCCGGCTCGATCGATGCGCTGTGGAAGCAGCGGCTCCGTTGGGCTCGCGGCAACGTCTCCGTCACCGCGCGCTACAAGAAGGTATGGTTCCGACCGTCGAAGGTGCACAAGCTCGGCACGGTGGCCTTCGGGCTGGTCTGGTTCAGCCTGTGGCTGCTTCCGCTGGCCATGATCGTCTCGTCGATCGGTTTGCTCGGGCTACTGCTCATGCACAGCGCACTTGCGGAGTCTGTCTTCCGGGTGCTCTGGATCTCCGCGGCCTGCACCTATGTCTTCACCCTCGCGCTCGGCGTACAGCTCGACAGCAAGCTGAGCCGGCAGGCGTGGCGTGAAGTGCTCACCTTCCCGGGAGTCATCGCCATGTTGGTCATGCTCACGGCGTTCTTCCCCGGGCTGGTGGAACGCCAGATCCCGGGGTTGTTTGGCGAGCATTTCACCCCGGCCGGCCTTTTCGCGCTCACGATCGGGATCTACATCTGGATTCCGTTCTCCATGGTCGGGGCCTGGGCGGCCCGCAAGGTGGAGAAGACCCGCCTCGGCCCGTTCCTCTCCCCGCTCCTGCTCTATCTGGTCGGTTACGGATCGCTGTTGTGTGCGATCACCTTTGATTCGTACATCAAGGAACTCCGGCACGCGGAAGCGACTTGGGACAAGACCGAGAAGACGGGGCGGGTGATGGCATGAGCAACACCCGGAAGGCTTCTCCGCACGGTCAGCACTCCACTCGCGTGCCCCCGCAGGGGCGCGCCTTCGAGCCGCCGACAGATCCTCGCAATCCGGGAGACGCATTCCTTCAGCGAGAGATTGACGACAACCGCCGCTCGGAATTCTGGCTGATTCCTAAGGCCGCCCTCGCCCTTACGATCGTCGCAGCGCTGGTGGTGATCCGAGAGATGTTATTCCGTTGACCGCTCTCCTGATCGCCCGAGAGAAGATCACGATCCTAGTGGTCGACGACAGCGACGATCAGCGCACGTTGCTCTACGTTACTTCGAGCGCGCCGAAGGCGTTGCCACCACAGTGGGGAACGCCGAGGAGCTTTGCTCTGGTGCAACACCCATAAGCACTCGGAAATCGCGTCGTTCTCGCCACAGGAAGTCCATGACGGATACTGGCGGGATGCCTACGGCGTCCGCGATCCTGCGCTAGAATCTTACCACCAAGCGCACAAACTTACCCAAGTGAATCCACTCAGCTTTACATCGCGCGGAGCCCCTATTTGATGAGGGTGAAGATCTGGAAGATCGGCATGTAGAGCGCGATGATCATCCCGCCGATGACGACGCCGAGGAAGGCGATCATCAGCGGCTCGATCAGGGCCGTCAGCTGCTCGGTAGTGGACTGCACCTCGTCGTCGTAAAAGTCGGCGATTTTGGAGAGCATCTGCTCCAGGGCGCCGGCGTCCTCTCCAACGGCGATCATCTGGGTCACCATCGAGGGAAACACCGGCTCCCGGCTCAGCGGCGCCGCGATTGACTTGCCCTGCCTCACCGACTCCGCCACCTTGAGCAGGGCGGCCTCCATGACCCAGTTACCGGAGGTCTCCCCCACGATGTGCAGAATCTGCAGGATCGGCACCCCCGCGCTCATCATGCTGGAGAAGTTGCGGGTGAACCGCGAGATCGCGATCTTCTTGAACAGCCCACCGAAGACGGGCAGTCTGAGCTTGATCGGATCGAGGGCCCGGCGCACCCGGTCGGTGTTCTTGTTCTTGCGCCACCAGAACGAGAAGATGATCCCGCCGATGATGAGTACCGGCGCGAGCCACGTCATCACGCTCGAGAGCCAGACCAGGATCTGGGTGGGAAGAGGGAGCGTGCCGCCCAGTTGTTCGAACATCTTCTTGAAGATCGGAACGATGAACACGAGCATGATCGTGACCGAGACTCCGGCCATGATCAGCACGATTGTCGGATAGGTCAGCGCCGCCTTGACC
Source organism: Actinomycetales bacterium (assembly GCA_038251725.1). Taxonomy (GTDB): domain Bacteria; phylum Actinomycetota; class Actinomycetes; order Actinomycetales; family Microbacteriaceae; genus Lacisediminihabitans. The sequence goes on along the minus strand of JBBSBA010000055.1, from coordinate 10,207 downwards.
GTGTTGCGCAGCTTGAACTCGGACTCGAGGTTCTTGGCGATGGTGTCGAGGGAGTCCTCGAGGAATCCGCCGGTTTCGCCAGCACGCACGAGGTTGATCATGATCGGCGGGAACACGGCGACATGCTTGCCCATGGCGTCGGACAGCGACGAGCCGGACTCCACCTCCTTGGTGATCGCCCTGAGCACCTCGGCGAGCGTCGGATTCGCCGACTGGTCAGTGAGGATCGAGAGCGTTCGCAGCAGCGACAGTCCCGAACTGACCATGGTCGCCATCTGGCGACTCATGATCGCGAGATCCTTGAGGCCCACGCTTTTCTTGAAGATCGCGAGGTTAATCTCCCGGTTGAGGCCGGTGCCGCCCTGCGACTCTTCGATGGTGATCGGCGAGACGCCCATCGTGCGCAGCCGCGCCGCGACGGCACCCTCCGAGGAGGCATCCACCCGCCCCTTGACCGCCTTGCCTGCGCTGTCCCTGCCCGTGTAGGCGAAGGTGAGAGTGTCGGCCATCAGTGGGCGCCCCCGTTGTAGCCGAAGTCGCCGAAGTCGACACCCGCGGCGGTCGACATGATGCTGCCCGGGGTACCGGCGCCCGGGTCGACCCGATGGATCAGTCGCTTGAGCCCCTCGGTGTCGTGCGCCTTCTCCATGGCCGCGAGGTGGGTGATCCTGCCCTCGTCCACGAGTTCGGCCAAGTGCTGGTCCATCGTGTACATTCCGAGGTCCCGGCCGGCCTGCAGCGCGGAGGGGATCTGATAGGTCTTGCCCTCTCGGATTAGATTGGCCACGGCGGGAGTGGTGACGAGTACCTCGGTCGCGACGACGCGCCCCTTGCCGCTCGCGCGCTTCACCAAGGTCTGGCAGACCACGCCCTGCAGCACCGCGGCGAGCTGTGAGCGCACCTGTCCCTGCTGGTGCGGCGGGAAGACGTCGATCACCCGATCGATCGTCTGTGCGGCGTCCTGGGTGTGCAGGGTGGCGAAGACGAGGTGGCCCGTCTCGGCCGCGGTGAGGGCGACGGAAATGGTCTCGAGGTCGCGGAGTTCGCCGATGAGAATGACATCCGGGTCCTGCCGGAGCACGTGCTTGAGCGCATTAGCGAAACTGTGCGTGTCCGGCCCGACCTCGCGCTGGTTGACCAGCGACCTGTGGTTCTGGTGCAGGAACTCGATCGGGTCTTCCACCGTCACGATGTGGTCGGCCCGCGTGCGGTTGACGAGGTCTACCAGCGCCGCGAGAGTCGTCGACTTGCCGGAGCCGGTGGGACCGGTGACGAGAACGAGGCCGCGAGCGAGGGTTGCGAAGTGCGCCACCGCATCGGGAACGCCAAGATCGGCCAGCGGCTTGATCTCGGTCGGGATGAGACGGAACGCGGCCCCCATGGAGCCCCGCTGCTGGTAGATGTTGACCCGGAACCGGGCGTTCGACGAGATGGTGTAGGCGAAGTCGAGTTCGAGCTCGTGCTCGAAGATCTCGCGCTGGTCCTGGCTGAGGATGCTGCGCAGCGCCTTCGAGACCCGGGAACGGTCCCAGACCACCGAGTCCGCGAGTGGGCGCAGACCGCCGTCGACGCGGATCATGGGTGGTGCGTTGACGGTCACGTGCAGGTCGGACGCCCCGAAGCGCAGCACCTCCTGCAGCGCTGCGACGAGTTCACGGTCCGCACCACTGAGAGCCGCCTGCTGCGAAGAATCGTCATCATCGATCGACCAGAGGCCGGACGCAGAGTCGTCGAACTCGTCGACGATGTCCACTGCAACCGCGGGGGCCGGCGTCGGCAAGGGCGCGGGCAACGGGAATGACTGCGCCCCGGGGGGCGGAGCCATCAACACCTCGGGCACCACGGGTGCGCCGGTGACCGTCGGCTCGCCGACCAGGGGCGGGGGCGCCGGGGCGGTGAGAAACGGACTCGGCGGAAACGAATCGGGGTAGCCATCGGTCACGGCCCACGGCACCTCTTCGGCCGGCTCGACCGCCTCGGGCGCTGGCGACAACGTCATCGCCGGAACCGCGTAGGGGTAGCTCACCCTCGGAGCTTCCATGATCGGGGCATTCAGCGGCGGCGGCGGCTTCGGCCCGGCAAGGAAGGGCAACCACTCCGGCTCCGGCGTCTGTGCATCCTGCGCCGCGACGGGAACGAAGACCGGCGGCGGGGCATCCGCATAGGTCAGTACCGGACGTGCGATGCTCACCGGCGGTGGTACATCGTCGGCGACCGCGCGAAAGCGCGGACGCACCCCCTCGTTCTCAGCTGAAAATTCCTGGCCTGACTCGTTCATACGGTTTCCCCCCGTTTATCGTGCTGCAAGTTATTGGCGCCCCCGCGCAGATCGATGCCTAGGCGACGACCCTCATGAGTTCTTCAATGGATGTCAGTCCGAGCTGCACCTTCGCCCAGCCGTCCTGGCGAAGGGTGAGCATTCCCTGCTCCTGCGCGGTGCGCGAAATCTCCGCACTCGCCGAGCGGGCCACGGCATGACGTTCGATCTCTTCCGTGACCTGCATGATCTCGTGGACCGCGATGCGCCCGCGATAGCCGGTGTTCGAGCACGCGGAACAGCCGACCGGGCGGTGAAGCACCGGGGTCTGACGTTCCGGATCGAAAGCGAAGCGCATGGCCGTGAGGTATTCGCGGGCGGGTTGGTATGGCTCCCGGCACCGCTCGCACAGCCGCCGGGCCAACCGCTGTGCGACGACACAGTCGAGAGCGGAGCCGACGAGGAAGGGCTCGATGTCCATTTCGGTCAACCGCGTGATCGCGCTCGGGGCGTCATTGGTGTGAAGAGTCGAAAGCACGAGGTGACCGGTGAGCGACGCCTCGATGGCGATCTGCGCCGTCTCGTGGTCGCGGATCTCGCCGAGCAGCACCACGTCGGGGTCCGATCGCAGGATCGAGCGCAGGGCGCTCGCGAAGGTGAGACCGGCCTTGACGTTGACCTGCACCTGGTTGATGCCCGCCATCCGGTACTCCACCGGGTCCTCGACGGTGATCACGTTGATCTCCGGTCTGGCGACGGTGTGCAGTGTCGTGTAGAGGGTGGTCGACTTGCCCGACCCGGTGGGTCCGGTCACGAGGATCATGCCGTAGGGCTTCGTATAGGACTGGCGGTACACCTCGAAGTTTCGCTCGAGGAGGTTCAGTCCGCTCAGGTCCATGTTGGAGCTCGAGTTGTCGAGGATTCGCATGACCACCTTCTCGCCCCACACCGTGGGGAGGGTCGCGACGCGGAGGTCGATCTTGCGCCCTGCATGCTTCACGGACATCCGGCCGTCCTGCGGCTTGCGTCGCTCAGCGATATCGATATCGCTCATGATCTTGAGCCGGGAGATCACGCCATTCTGGATGGCCTTCGGCGCGCGCTGCATCTCGTGCAGCACTCCGTCGATGCGGTAGCGGACGCGGAGTTCGTGCTCCGCCGGTTCGATGTGGATATCGGAGGCACGGTCCTGGATCGCCTGGCTCACGAGAAGGTTGACGAAGCGCACGATCGGGGCCTCGTCCTCGACCTCGCCCCGACTGATGATCTCGAGCTCCGAACCGGCGCTTTCCTCCTCGAGCGCGCTCTTGAGGTCATTCAGCTCACCATCGACGCGGTGAAAGCGTTCGATGGCGGCGCGGAGGTCGCTTTCCGACGCGACGACGGGAGTGAGCGGCATCCGTGCCGCCGCCGCGACGTCATCGAGTGCGAACACATCGCGCGGGTCCGCCATGGCAATCACGAGCCGACCGGCCTCGATGTTCAACGGAAGCACCATGTATCGACGGCAGACCGCCGCGGTTACCCGTGCGACCGCCATCGAGTCGACCGGGTAATCGGTCAACTCCACGTATGGGAGGCCGGCCTGCGCCGCTCGTGCCGAGGCGAACTGAGGCTCGGTGATCACACCCTCGTCGACCAGATGCCGCACGTCGTCGTCGTCATCGTTGTCGTCGAGGGAATCGAGGGTCTCAATCGGTAGCGCACCACGAAGAATCAAGATGTCGGTTAGTGACGCCACGGAGTACCCTCTCTGCGCACGACACGCCCGACGCTAAGCCGGAGGAGCGTGACAGTGCGAGTGCTCGATGGACAGTCCATCGAGCTTTCAAGTTTCGCCCGGCCGTTGGGTTCGCGACAGTCCCGCAATAGGGGGGCACGGCGTGGTAACGCACGAATGGCCCCTCACCGCAGTAAGGGGCCATTCGAGTTCAGTGCCTAGTTGTACGTTCCCGGCTTGTACTCGTCCGACGAGAAGCTGTCGAAGTCGACGAACGAGAGGTCCGCCTCGCTGAACGTCGAGTCATCCGTGAAGATGCGGTTCGGGTAACGTTCCGCCTTCGCCTCTTCCGTGGCTTCGACAGACACGTTGCGGTACCGCGGAAGACCGGTTCCGGCAGGAATCAGCTTTCCGATGATGACGTTCTCCTTGAGCCCCATCAGCGGGTCGGACTTGCCCTCCATTGCGGCCTGCGTGAGAACACGCGTGGTCTCCTGGAACGACGCGGCCGACAGCCACGACTCGGTCGCGAGGGATGCCTTGGTGATACCCATGACCTCCTGGCGAGCGGATGCGGTCTTCTTGCCCTCGGTGAGCGCGGAACGGTTGAGCTCGTTGTACTTCAACCGGTCGACGAGCTCGCCCGGGAGCAGCCCGGTGTCACCGTGGTCGACGACAGTCACCTTGCGGAGCATCTGGCGCACGATGACCTCGATGTGCTTGTCGTGAATCGGCACACCCTGCGAGCGGTAGACGCCCTGCACACCGCTGACGAGGTGGATCTGCACTGCGCGAACGCCGCGGACACGAAGAACTTCCTTCGGGTCGATCGCGCCGACGTGCAGCTGCTGCCCGAGCTCGACGTGCTGGCCGTCTTCGACGAGCAGGGTCGCGCGCTTGAGCACCGGGTAGGCGATCGGCTCGTCACCGCTGTCCGGGGTCAGGATCAGCTTGCGGCTGCGGTCCGTGTCCTCGATGGTGATGCGACCGGCGGCCTCGGCGATCGGGGACGCGCCCTTGGGGGTACGAGCCTCGAACAGCTCGGTGACGCGCGGCAGACCCTGGGTGATGTCATCCGCGGACGCGACGCCACCGGTGTGGAAGGTACGCATCGTGAGCTGGGTTCCGGGCTCGCCGATCGACTGGGCCGCGATGATACCGACGGCCTCGCCGATGTCGACGAGCTTTCCGGTCGCGAGCGAACGGCCGTAGCAGACCGCGCAGACACCGACGACGGACTCACACGTGAGCACCGAACGCACCTTGGCCTGGGTGATGCCGTTGTCGATGAGCTCCTGGATGAGCACGTCTCCGACGTCGTCTCCCGCCTTGGCGACCACCGTGCCGCTGGCGTCGACCGCGTCAGCAGAAAGGCTGCGGGCGTAGAGCGAGTTCTCGACGTTGGGGTCGCGGACCAGCACGCCATCGGCGCCGACGGTCGCGACGGCGAGGTCGAGGCCCTTGGTGGTGCCACAGTCGTCCTCGCGGATGATGACATCCTGCGAGACGTCGACGAGGCGACGGGTGAGGTAACCGGAGTCGGCGGTACGAAGCGCCGTGTCGGCCAGTCCCTTGCGAGCACCGTGCGTCGCGATGAAGTACTCGGCGACCGAGAGACCTTCACGGTACGACGAGATGATCGGGCGGGGGATGATCTCACCCTTCGGGTTCGACACCAGTCCACGCATACCGGCAATCTGGCGGACCTGCATCCAGTTACCACGGGCACCGGAGGTGACCATGCGGCTGATGTTGTTGTCCTCTGGCATGTTGTCTTCCATCGCCTTGGCGACTTCGGCCGTTGCCTTGTTCCAGATCTCGATGAGCTCCTGGCGACGCTCCGCGTCGGTCGTGAGTCCCTTCTCGAACTGGGTCTGCACCTTCGCGGCCTGCTTCTCGTAGCCCTCGATGATCGAGCGCTTCGACGGCGGGGTCAGGATGTCGCTCAGCGCGACGGTGACGCCGCTTCGGGTCGCCCAGTGGAATCCGGCGTCCTTGATGCGGTCAAGTGCCGCGGCAACCTCCACCTTCGGGTACCGCTCGGCGAGATCGTTGACGATCGCGGAGAGCTGGCCCTTGTCGGCGACGGCCTCGACATACGGGTAGTCCACCGGAAGCGTCTCGTTGAAGATCGCGCGACCGAGGGTCGTGTTGACGAGAACCGGCTTCGCTCCGTCGTAACCGGCGGGCGCTTCACCCTCGGCGAACACGACGTTCTCGAGACGGATGCGCACCTTGGCGTTGAGATCCAGCGAGTGCTGGTCGTGCGCCAGGATCGCCTCGGACACGGAGGAGAAGGCGCGGCCTTCGCCGGTGACCTCGCTCTTCAGCGTCGTGAGGTGGTGCAGTCCGATGATCATGTCCTGGGTAGGAAGGGTCACCGGGCGGCCGTCGGACGGCTTGAGGATGTTGTTCGAGGCGAGCATCAGGATGCGCGCCTCGGCCTGGGCCTCGACGGACAGCGGAAGGTGCACGGCCATCTGGTCACCATCGAAGTCGGCGTTGAACGCCGCACAGACGAGCGGGTGGAGCTGGATGGCCTTGCCCTCGACGAGCTGAGGCTCGAACGCCTGGATGCCCAGGCGGTGAAGGGTGGGTGCACGGTTCAGCAGCACGGGGCGCTCGCGGATGATCTCCTCGAGCACGTCCCACACCTGCGGACGGCTGCGCTCGACCATGCGCTTGGCGCTCTTGATGTTCTGCGCGTGGCTCAGGTCGATCAGGCGCTTGATCACAAAGGGCTTGAACAGCTCGAGTGCCATCTGCTTGGGCAGACCACACTGGTGCAGCTTGAGCTGCGGGCCGACGACGATGACCGAACGGCCGGAGTAGTCGACGCGCTTGCCGAGCAGGTTCTGACGGAAACGACCCTGCTTGCCCTTGAGCATGTCGCTCAGGGACTTGAGGGCGCGGTTGCCGGTACCCGTGACGGGGCGGCCACGACGACCGTTGTCGAAGAGCGCGTCAACGGCTTCCTGCAGCATCCGCTTCTCGTTGTTCACGATGATCTCGGGGGCACCGAGGTCAAGCAGACGACGCAGGCGGTTGTTGCGGTTGATCACACGACGGTAGAGGTCGTTGAGGTCGGAAGTCGCGAAGCGGCCACCGTCGAGCTGCACCATCGGGCGCAGTTCGGGCGGGATCACCGGGACGACGTCGAGCACCATCGCGGCCGGCGAGTTGCCGGTCATGATGAACGCGTTGACCACGCGGAGACGCTTGATGGCGCGGATCTTCTTCTGGCCCTTGCCCTCGGCGATCTGCAGGTGCAGATTTTCGCTCTCGGTGACCAGGTCGAAGGCCAGCAGGCGCTTCTTGATGGCTTCGGCGCCCATGTAGGCCTCGAAGTACATGCCGAAGCGGTCCTGCAGCTCGTGGAAGACCGAGTCCTCAGGCTTGAGGTCGCCGACCTTGAGGGTGCGGAAGTCTTCCCACACGCGCTCGAGGTGAGCGATCTGCTCGTCGAGGGACTTGCGGACCTGGCTCATCTCCTTTTCGGCGGCGTCCTTGGTGCGCTTCTTCTGGTCGCTCTTGGCGCCCTCGGCCTCAAGTGCTGCGAGGTCGGTTTCGAGGCGCTGCAGACGGTCCGCGATCCGGGAATCGCGCTGGCCTTCGATGGTCTTGATTTCGAGGCGAAGCTCGTTCTCAAGGCCGGGCATGTCCTGGTGACGGCCGTCTTCGTCGACCGTGATGACCATGTATGCCGCGAAGTAGATGACCTTTTCGAGGTCCTTCGGGGCCATGTCCAGCAGGTAGCCGAGACGGGACGGGACACCCTTGAAGTACCAGATGTGGGTGACCGGGGCGGCGAGTTCGATGTGGCCCATGCGCTCACGGCGCACCGACGACTTCGTGACCTCTACGCCACAACGCTCACAGACGATGCCTTTGAAGCGCACTCGCTTGTACTTGCCACAGGAGCATTCCCAGTCCCTGGACGGGCCGAAGATCTGCTCGCCGAACAGGCCGTCCTTTTCGGGCTTGAGCGTGCGGTAGTTGATGGTCTCGGGCTTCTTGACCTCACCGTGAGACCAGCGACGGATGTCGTCGGCGGTCGCAAGGCCAATGCGAAGCTCGTCAAACGTGGTTACGTCGAGCAATTTCTCTCCTTGGACAGTATTCGAAGTATTCGTCATCGTCCGGCCCTAGATGTCGTCGATCGAGGACGACTCAAACCGAGTCGAAATGTTGATGCCGAGTTCCTCCGCAGCGCGGAACACCTCGTCATCCGTGTCGCGCAGGCTGACGGCGGTTCCGTCAGAAGACAGCACCTCGACGTTCAAGCAGAGCGACTGCATTTCCTTGATCAGAACCTTGAAGCTCTCAGGGATGCCGGGCTCCTGGATGTTCTCGCCCTTGACAATGGCCTCGTACACCTTCACGCGGCCGAGGATGTCGTCCGACTTGATGGTGAGGAGTTCCTGCAGGGCGTAAGCGGCTCCGTATGCTTCGAGCGCCCACACCTCCATCTCACCGAAACGCTGTCCACCGAACTGCGCCTTACCACCCAGCGGCTGCTGGGTGATCATGGAGTAGGGGCCGGTGGAACGGGCGTGGATCTTGTCATCGACAAGGTGGTGGAGCTTCAGGATGTACATGTAGCCGACGGAAACCGGGTTCGGGAACGGCTCACCGGAGCGGCCGTCGAACAGCTGGGTCTTGCCGGAGCTGCCGATCAGGCGGTCGCCGTCGCGGGTCGGGGTCGTCGAGTCCAGAAGGCCCTCGATCTCGACCTCGAACGCGCCGTCGAACACCGGGGTCGCGACCTTGGTGTTCGGGGCTGCGTGGTGCGCCTGCTCGGGCAGGTTGGCCGCCCACTTGGGCTTGCCTTCCACGTCCCAGCCCTGTTTGGCGATCCAACCCAGGTGGGTCTCGAGCACCTGGCCGAAGTTCATTCGACCGGGGATGCCGAGCGGGTTGAGGATGATGTCGACCGGGGTTCCGTCGGCGAGGAACGGCATGTCCTCGATCGGGAGGATCCGGGAGATGACACCCTTGTTGCCGTGACGGCCGGCGAGCTTGTCACCCTCGGTGATCTTGCGCTTCTGGGCGATGAAGACGGCAACGCGCTGGTTGACGCCCGAGCCGAGCTCGTCGTCGCCATCCTGCGAGTCGAAGACCTTGACGCCGATGATCGTGCCGCGCTCACCGTGGGGAACCTTGAGGCTCGTGTCGCGAACTTCGCGGCTCTTCTCGTTGAAGATCGCGCGGAGCAGACGCTCTTCGGCGGACAGCTCGGTCTCGCCCTTGGGCGTGACCTTGCCGACGAGGATGTCGCCGGGGCGAACCTCGGCACCGATCCGGATGATGCCGCGCTCGTCCAGGTCTGCGAGCAGATCCGGGGAGACGTTGGGCAGGTCGCGGGTGATCTCTTCCTTGCCGAGCTTGGTGTCGCGGGCGTCGACCTCGTATTCCTCGATGTGAATCGAGGAGAGGGTGTCGTCCTTGACCAGGTTCTGGCTGAGGATGATCGCGTCCTCGAAGTTGTAGCCCTCCCACGGCATGAACGCGACGAGCAGGTTCTTGCCGAGAGCGAGCTCTCCGTTTTCGGTGGCGGGGCCGTCGGCGATGACTTCGCCAACTTCGATCCGCTCGCCGGCCTGAACGATGACGCGGTGGTTGTAGCTCGTGCCCTGGTTGGAGCGCGCGAACTTGCGCAGGTAGTAGTCCTGGGTTCCACCCTCGTCGAGCTGGATGGTCACGACGTCAGCCGAAACCTCCATGACGACGCCGGCCTTGTCGGCGGTGAGCACGTCACCGGCGTCAATGGCCGCGAAGACCTCCATGCCGGTACCGACGAGCGGGCTCTCGCTCATGAGGAGCGGAACGGCCTGACGCTGCATGTTGGCACCCATGAGGGCGCGGTTCGCATCGTCGTGCTCGAGGAACGGGATGAGCGAGGTGGCGACGGACACCATCTGGCGCGGCGAGACATCCATGTAGCCGATGTCTTCTGCGGGGAAGAGGTCGACCTCTCCACCCTTCTTGCGGGCGAGCACGCGGGCCTCGGCGAAGTGCCAGTCCTTGGTGAGCGGCGCATTGGCCTGGGCGACGATGAACTCGTCTTCCTCGCTTGCGGTGAGGTAGTCGATCTGGTCGTTCATGACCTTGCCGTTGACAACGCGACGGTACGGGGTCTCGATGAAACCGAAGGCGTTGATCCGCGCGAACGAGGCGAGCGAACCGATCAGGCCGATGTTCGGGCCTTCCGGGGTTTCAATCGGGCACAT
>JBBSBA010000054.1:0-17777 GCA_038251725.1 Actinomycetales bacterium | reverse complement strand
GGTCACGTCCCCCTGAGTGGTGTAATTCCCGGGGTTCGAGCGTTGGATTAACAACGTAACGAACCACCGTGCGATGGTCAGTGAGAACCGTTCAAAGTTCCTCACAGAAAGACACATCACACGATGGCTCTAGACCAGTCTGCCCTGCTCGCGCTCCTCGCGGAACTCAAGCTCACCAACGTCACCGATCGAATCCGAACGGTGACCGAAACGCTCTACCAAGAACTCATCAACGCGGAGGCCACCGCCCACATCGGCGCGGCCCCGTTCGAGCGTTCTGACGATCGAACCAACCAACGCAATGGGACCCGCCCGCGCGTCTTGACGACCACGGCCGGGGACCTGAATCTCAAGATCCCCAAGCTGCGCCAGGGCTCCTTCTTCCCGGCGCTCCTCGAGCGGCGCCGACGCGTGGACCAAGCCCTGTTCGCCGTCGTTATGGAGGCTTACCTCCACGGCGTCTCGACCCGCAAAGTCGACGACCTGGTCAAGGCTCTCGGCGCGGACACCGGCATCTCCAAGTCCGAAGTATCCCGGATTTGCGCGGATCTCGACGGGGAAGTCGCCACGTTCCGTGACCGTGACCTCGGCGTAACCGGCTACCCCTACGTCTTCCTCGACGCCACGTATTGCAAGGCCCGCGTCAACCACCGCGTTATCTCCCAGGCCATGGTCGTCGCCATCGGCGTGGCCGCTGACGGCCGCCGCGAGGTCCTCGGTTTCGACGTCGGTGACAGCGAGAATGAGGTCTTCTGGACGGCGTTCTTGCGGTCCTTGAAGGCCCGCGGGCTGGACGGCGTCAAGCTCGTCATCTCCGACGCTCACAGCGGACTGAAGAAGGCCATCAGCACCGTTTTCCAGGGTGCCGCCTGGCAACGCTGCCGAGTCCACTTCATGCGAAACGTACTCTCCATCGTCCCGCGCGCCAGCCAGGATATGGTCGCCGCCGTCATCCGCACCATCTTCGCCCAGCCCGACGCGAAGCACGTCCAGGCCCAGTTCGACGAGGTCACCCGCATGCTTGAACGCTCTCACCCGAAAGTCGCCAAGATGCTCCACGACGCGCGCGCCGACATCCTCGCATTCTGCGGATTCCCACCCAAACACTGGCGACAGGTATGGTCGACAAACCCAATCGAACGCTTAAATAAGGAAATCAAGCGCAGGACCGATGTCGTCGGTGTGTTCCCCAACCCGGCCGCCCTGCTCCGCCTCGCAGGAGCCGTGCTGGTCGAGCAACACGACGAATGGGAGGCCGGCGTCCGCCGCTACCTCTCCGAGGACTCCATGCGCCAGCTGACGGCCTTCAACGCGGCCCTCAACCTCCCCGACGCGAGCGCCTTGACGGGGGTGATTCCCGTTCCCGAGCTCATTGCTGCATAATCAAATCAGCTGACCCGCACGGTGACGATGAATTACACCACCCGGCGGGACGTGACCGCGCGCAGCTGGCGCCGGTGAGCACCAGCCCGGCCAGAGAGAGCGCGATGAACGTCCGGACGGGTGCCTGAAGTGGCCTCGTGGATCTGTGTCGAAGGTTGTCACCTGTCATCGCGATCCAGCTCCATTCCGCTGCCGATTGAGGTGACCCTACTCCCGTTCCATCCGGTACGGGAGGCGCCCTGCGAGCGCCGGATTGTCGATCTCGGCGCCGAGCAGGTGGGTGGCCCGCCCGGCGGCTTCGTCGCCGAGGGTTCGGAGTGAAGCAGCGAACGCACAGTGAGCTCTCTTATGCCGGTTCGGGAGGCCAGCGATCCCAGCAACTCCACCCCGAGCGCGGTGTCGGGGTGGCTGTGGCGGCAGCTCAACTCGCACTGAGCGTCGAGGATGTACCCCTCCAACCAGGCATAAGGGTCGGAGAGGAGTACTGGGTCGACGTGCAGGCCGGGAGACTTTTCTGACTGGTCGACGCGCCCAATCCCGAGGCGTCCAACACTGTGCACCGGGAGGCGCAAGGTCTTGTCGCCGACGAGGTCTACGCGGTGAGCGAGCACGCCTGAACGTGCCGACACACACGAAACTGCCCCCGGCCAGGAAGGGCCGGGGGCAGCTGTCGATACGGGTGGTGCCGTGGTGTTGTGCTGCGTGGTACCGGTTGCTACCTGGCGACCGTCTCCGGTGCCTCGTAGAGGTGGTGAGACTGCTCCACCGCGGCGTCGAACTCGGCCTCAACCTCGGCCGACGGCTTGTGGGTGAGCAGGGAAACCACAAAGGCGACCAGCAGGCTGGCGATGAAGCCGGGGACGATCTCGTACATGACGTCGCCCAGCGGGGAGTTGCCCCAGATGAAGACGACGACGGCGCCGGTGACCATGGCCGACAGCGCGCCCCAGGTGGAGAGCTTCTTCCAGTAGAGGGAGAGCAGCACGACGGGGCCGAAGGCCGCGCCGAAGCCGGCCCAGGCGAAGCCGACGAGTTCGAGGATGGTCGAGTCGCGGTTGAGCGCGATCAACCCGGCGGCGAGAGCCACCAACAGCACGCCGAGACGGCCGAGGTTGACCATCTGCTTGGCCGAGGCATCCTTCTTGCCGACGATCTTGTACAGGTCCTCGACCAGCGCCGAGGAGCAGACGATCAGCTGAGACGAGATCGTGCTCATGATCGCGGCCAGCACGGCAGCCAGCACCAGCCCGGCAACGAACGGGTGGAACAGGATCTGCGAGAGCAGCAGGAAGACCGTTTCCGGGTTGCTCAGGGTCACGTCGGGGTTCTGCTGGAAATACGCGATGCCGATCAGCGCGGTGGAGATGGCGCCGATGGCGGTGATGATCATCCAGCCGATGCCGATCCGGCGACCGGCCTTGGCGTCCTGCGCGGTGCGCAGCGCCATGAACCGCACGAGGATGTGCGGCTGGCCGACGTAGCCGAGGCCCCACGCCGCGGCGGAGATGACGCCGAGCACGGATCCCCCGGCGGTCAGGGACAGCAGGTCGGGGTTGACCTCGCGGATGGAGTCGATGGTCGCGGTGAGGCCGCCGGTGGCGTTGAGGGCCACGATGGGCACGACCACGAGAGCGACCAGCATGAGGATGCCCTGGGCGACGTCGGTGAGGGTGGCTCCGAGGAACCCGCCGAAGAGCGTGTAGAGCAGGGTGACGCCGGCGACGATCAGCATGCCGGTCAGGAACGTGGAGCCGAACGAGTTCTCGAAGAACACCCCGCCGGCGACCATGCCCGAGGAGACATAGAACGTGAAGAACACGAGGATGATCACGCCGGAGACCACGCGGAGCAGCCGCGTTGTGTCCTTGAGCCGGTTCTCGAAGAAGCTCGGGATGGTGATCGAGTTGTTCGAGATCTGCGTGTACGAACGCAGCCTCGGGGCCACGAACTTCCAGTTCAGCCAGGCGCCGATGGTGAGGCCGATGGCGATCCACGCCTCCACCAGACCGGAGACGTAGATGGCGCCGGGGAGGCCGAGCAGGAGCCAGCCGGACATGTCTGATGCGCCGGCGCTGAGCGCCGCGGTGCCCGGCCGAAGGCCTCGGCCTGCGAGCATGTAGTCGTCAAGATCGTTGGTCTGCCTAAAGGCAAACCAGCCGATCGCGATCATTCCGGCGAGGTATAAAACAATCGCCACTAGCTGGAAAGTCTGATCCGTCATTGGAGTCCTTTATTCGCATGCCTGGCGTGCGGGCACTCGGATGCCCGGTATACGGGCGATGGAAGTCACCAACTATCGCAGAAATCGCAGTTTTCTGTGAATCTACTCAGACTTTGGGCCTGCCGAGGGCGCATCGGAAGCGGCCGACCCGGCACGGCTACAGGCCCGCCCGTTCGAGCACGCGTCCCTTTTTTACGGCCCGTGCCCACGCCGCGATTATGGCTCGCAGCCATATGCAGTCACACTGACTGGCCGCGTCACCCTCGGCGATAATGGGACAGTTCCGGTCCCGGAAGGAGCACCGCGTTCACGATCGCGCGGATCGCGAACTCACTGGTCGCCGCGAGCTCGATGTCCTTCGGGTGCAGGAGCCATTGCAACTGCAGCCCGTCCATGACTGCGAGAATACTGGCCGATGCAGCGCCGATCGTCGCAGGCTCGGTGACGCCCTCTTGCTCGCACAATACGCGGAATGCGTCCGTGACCAGGCCTCGCAGTGTCGAGTACCGATTCTCGAAGAATGTGCGCGCCGGGTGATCGTCCGTGACGGACTCGGCCGAGAGAACGGTGTAGACCTGCACGAGGCCGGCGCGCCGCGAGTTCACGAGGGCGGTTCGCACCAGGTGCAGGAAGAGCTCCGGCCCGTTCGGGATGTGATGCTCGTCGAGATCCGCGACGTCTGTCTCATCGCGGTAGGTGAGCATCTCGAGCAGCAAGTTCTGCTTCGACCCGAAGTGATGGAGCACTCCGGCGTGGGTGATATCGACCTGTTCGGCGATCTCGGCAAGGGTTCCATTCGCGTAGCCCTTTTGGCCGAAGATGTCGATGGCCGCGTCGAGGATCTCCTTGCGCTTTCGCTGTGTCTCCGGCCTCGTTCGAGGCGTTTTGACTTTGGCTTGGTTCGGCACAGTGCTCCTTTCAGCGGCGACGATGAGACCCCCAGAACTGTCAGTTGTCATATTACTGACTTGTTGGTAACGTCAGCCTCAACTTACTTACCAGAAAGTAAGTAAATGCGGAATGAGCACCCCGATGGTGCTGCATCACATAAGGAGTAGCAATGAGGCTCAGATCAACCTTCATCGGCGTCGGACTGGTGGCGGCTCTCGCCCTCACCGGCTGCGCCGGGAGCGCCGCACCCGGCTCGCAGCCAGGGGCCGGGGCCGCACTCACCATCGCGAAGCCCGACGGCGTGATTGCCACGGAGTCGAACAACCCCTGGGTGGGTGACTCGTCCGCGAACAAGTTCGGCTACAAGAACGTCATCTTCGAACCCCTCGCGATGGTGAACGCGGTCGGCCAGAACGAGACCACCCCCTGGCTGGCCGAGAAGGTCGAATGGAATGCCGACTACACCCAGCTCACCGTCACCCCACGTTCCGGCGTGACCTGGAACGACGGTGAGAAATTCACCGCCGACGACGTCGTCTTCTCCTTCGACATCATCCGCAATACTCCCGCGTTCGACACGGGCAACCTGCAGCTGACCGACATCGTCAAGGACGGCGAGAACGTTGTCCTCACCTTCGCCGAGTCGAAGTTCGTCAAGCAGGCGCAGGTTCTGCACATCCCGATGGTTCCGAAGCACATCTGGGCCGATGTGGCTGACCCGACCACGGACACCAACCCCAAGCCCGTCGGCACCGGCCCGTACACGCTGGACAACTTCAGCAGCCAGTCGGTCACGATGCAAGCCCGCGACGATTATTGGGGCGGCGACCTCGCCGTGCCGACCCTGTACTACGTCTCGTACAACGACAACACCGCGCTGACCACGGCCCTCGCCAGCGGCGATGCCGACTGGGCGCAGGCGTTCATCCCCAATGTGAAGAGCGCATTCGTCGACAAGGACCCCGACCACAACGTCTTCTGGGCGGCGAACGTGATGGCGCCCGACGTATTGTTCCTCAACCACCAGAAGAAGCCCTTCAACAACCTGGCGTTCCGCCAGGCGGTCAACATGGTCATCGACCGCGCGGCGCACACCGAGATCGCCCGTGAGAAGGCCGGCCCCCAACTGGAGTCGGTGACCGGTCTGCCGACCCCCGTCGGCGAGCAGTACATCGCCACCAAGTACCAGGGCAAGGAACTCTCGATGGACGTCAAGGGTGCTCGCGCGCTCCTCACGGACGCCGGATACACCTGGGCCAAGGAAGCCCTGATCGACCCCGACGGCGAGCCTGTTTCCTTCACCCTCGAGGTTCCGCAGGGCTGGAACGACTACGTCACCGGCATCAGCCTCATCGCCGACCAGGTCACGAAGACCCTCGGCGCCGACGCGAAGGTGAACACGCCTGACGCCGACACCTGGTGGGCCAACAAGCGCTCCGGCAACTTCGACGCCATCATGCACTGGACCGACAGCGGCACCACGCCGTACGACCTCTACTCCGACACGATGGACGGGCGCTGGCTACTGACGGGCGACGAGGTGGACTACAACTTCGGTCGCTACGACAACGCGCGTGCCACCGAGCTGCTGGACACATACGCGACCTCGGCGACCGAAGAGGAGCGCACGGCAGCGCTGGGAGAGATCCAGAGCATCTTCGTCGATGACGTGCCAGTCATCCCGGTCGGCACCCACCCGGTGCTGGGCGAGTACAACACCCGCAACTACGTGGGCTGGCCGAACGAGAAGGACCAATACGCGACGGCCGACCCCCTGCAGGTCACCGTCCCGCTGATCCTCACGAAACTCAAGCCGGTCGAGTAACTCGAATCCTGGTGGGGCGGATGCCACAGCACCCGCCCCTCCATCGCCGACCTTCACGAAAGCGACGAACCATGCCTGATCCTCTCCTCACCGTGCACGACTTCTCGATCGTGTATGACGTCGATCCTCCCGTCAAGGCGGTGAAGAACGTAACCCTCGAACTGCAGCGCGGCGAGATCCTCGGGCTCGCCGGCGAAAGCGGGTGCGGCAAGACCACGCTCGCTTATGGCCTGCAGCGCCTGCTGCGGGCACCTGCGGTGATCGCCAGCGGGAGCGTGACCTTCCATGACGCATCCGGTGTCGACATCGACGTCAACGCGCTAAACGTCGAAGAAATGCGACGCTTCCGGTGGGACAAGATCTCGATGGTGTTCCAGGGGGCGATGAACGCGCTCAATCCCGTCACCACGATCGGCGCACAACTCGATGACGTGTTCCGCGTGCACCGTCCCGACCTGAGCAGGCGCGAGCGCCGCGCCGCATGTGAGGAGTTGCTGGAGCTCGTCGCCGTCGGACGCGAGCGCATCCGCTCCTTTCCGCACGAGCTCTCCGGTGGCATGCGCCAGCGCGTGATGATCGCCATGGCGCTCGCTCTGCGCCCTCAGTTGATGGTGATGGACGAGCCGACCACGGCACTGGATGTGCTCGTGCAGCGCGAGATCCTGAGTCAGATCTCGATGCTGCGCCACGAATTCGGCTTCTCGGTGATCTTCATCACCCATGACCTCCCCCTGCTGCTGGAGATCAGCGACCGGATCGCGGTGATGCGGGGCGGCGAAATCATCGAACTCGCACCCGCGCGCGAGCTCTGGGAGCACCCGCAGCACGAGTACACCAAGACGCTCCTGGCGTCCTTTCCCCGCCTGACCGGCGAGAGGGGAGTGCTGGTCCGATGACCACGCTCGAGTTTGTTAACGTCTCCAAACGCTACCGGGTGCGCGGGGCATCGACGATGCTCGCCCTCGACGACGTCAGCTTCACCCTGCACGACCGCGAGACCATCGCCCTGGTCGGCCAGTCCGGCAGCGGCAAGTCGACCATCGCGAAAATCCTCACCCAGCTGGAGACCCCCACCAGTGGCGAGGTGCTGCTGAACGGCAAGCCGATCCCTCGCCACGGCCGAGGCCTCCGCAGCTACCGCCAGACGCTACGGATGATCTTTCAGGATCCCTTCGCCTCGCTCAACCCTTACCACTCGATCCGATACCACATCGAGCGTCCGCTGCGGCTGGACAACGTCGTCCCGCAGAACGAGACCGAGACAGAGGTCAGGCGCCTCCTGGAACGGGTGCGCCTGGACGCGGACGCGGTCATCGACCGCCGCCCTCACGAACTCTCGGGCGGACAGCGCCAACGCGTCGCGATCGCCCGGGCGCTCGCGTCGCGACCCTCGCTGCTCATCGCCGATGAGCCGGTGTCGATGCTGGACGTGTCGATCCGCCTCGGTGTGCTGCACCTGCTCGCCGATCTGCAGAGGGAGGAAGGGTTGGGTGTGCTCTACATCACCCACGACCTCGCCACAGCGCGTCACTTCAGCGACCAGATCATGGTGCTGCACCAGGGCCGCGTGGTCGAACACGGCCCCGCCGACGACGTCATCCTGAACCCTCAGCACGAGTACACCCGGGAGCTCCGGTCGGCTTCGCCCGACCCGGAGAAGCACTTCGCTACGGCGTCGACTCGCCCCCAGGGCGGTGTCGCATGAAGATCCCGGTCCGCTTCATCGCCAGCCGTTCCGCGTTCTACCTGTTCACGGCGTGGGCGGCGATCACCATCAACTTCTTCCTGCCGCGCATGATGGCGGGCGACCCCGTCACCGCCTACATGCAGCGCAATGCCGGGCAGATCAGCCCGGAAGCCGAGCGGTCCCTGCGCATCCTCTTCGGCCTCGACCAGAACACCTCCGTCTGGGAGCAGTACACGGGCTACTGGCAGCTCCTGTTCAGCGGCGACCTCGGACGCTCCTTCTCTAACGGCCTCGCGCCGGTCGGCGACATCATCTCGTCGGCTCTGCCGTGGACGCTCGGCCTCGTCGGGATCGCCACGATCGTGTCGTTCGTTCTCGGCACCGCGACCGGCGCCCTCATCGGCTGGCGGCGCGGTAGCAAAGCAGATGTGATCGTCCCGATCTCGACCTTCTTCAGCACGGTGCCGTACTTCTGGCTCGGACTGATCGCGATCGCGGTCTTCTCGTCGACCCTGGGCTGGTTCCCCGCCTCGCACGCCTACGACAAGGGCTCGTCGCCGGTTTTCACGGCCGACTTCATCGGGCAGGTGATCGCTCACGGCGCACTGCCGGCGATCACGATCGTCATCGCGTCACTGGGTGGATGGATCCTCGGCATGCGCAATATGATGCTCACTGTGCTCGACGAGGACTACATCACTGTGGCACAGGCCAAGGGTTTGCCGAACCGTCGCGTGCTCTGGCACTATGCCGCCCGCAACGCGATGTTGCCGCAGCTGTCCAGTTTCGCGCTGTCCATCGGATTCATCGTCGGCGGCACGATCGTGATGGAGATGGTGTTCTCCTATCCCGGCATCGGCAAGCTGTTGCTGGACGCGACCAATGCGAAGGACTACCCGCTCATGCAGGGCGTGTTCCTCATCATCACGCTGGCGGTGCTGTGCGCGAACGTGCTCGCGGACGTCGCCTATGCAATCCTCGATCCCCGCACACGTCAGACGGAGGCCTGAGATGACAACCGCAGAAAACCTCACCGAACCGGCAAGCGTCGGCAGCCCGGAAACGGTGACAGTGCATTCACCGGCAGCGACCAACCCGCCCAAGGAGAAGACGTTCTGGTCGCGGCTGGCGTCGTCGTTCGCGATGTTCCGCAACCCGAAGTCACTGACCGGACTCGTTATCCTGTGCGTCTTCGTCGCGGTCGCTCTCCTCGGCGATGTCCTCGCCCCGTATGGCGCGCTCGAGAAGGACTTCACGGCTCTCCGTCAGGCGCCATCCTGGACCCACCTGCTCGGCACGACGCACATGGGGGAAGACATCCTCAGCCAGATCATCTACGGCACCCGCGGCGTGCTCATCGTCGGATTCCTGGCCGGAATCATCGGCACCGCGATCGCCGTGGTCATGGGTGTCGTCGCCGGGTACACCAAGGGCTGGCGGAGCGAGTCGCTTTCCGCGGTGACGAATGTGTTCCTCGTCATCCCCGGGCTGCCGCTGATCATCATCGTCGCGTCCCAGTTCGAGAACCCGCCGCTCATCCTCATCGCCGCCGTGCTGGCCGCAACCGGCTGGGCATGGGGCGCACGCGTGCTCCGTGCGCAGACGATGTCGCTGCGCAACCGCGATTTCATTCAGGCCGCCCGTGCGAACGGCGAACCGCTGCACCGCATCATCCTTGTGGAGATGCTGCCGAACCTCATGGCGATCATCGCCTCCAGCTTCGTCGGCACCGTCACCGCAGCGGTCCTGGGCCTCACCACCCTCGCTTTCATCGGCGTGATCCCCATCACCAACCTGAATTGGGGCACGATCCTGTTCTGGGCCCAGCAGAACGGCGCCTTCCCGGACTTCTGGTGGTGGTACGTGCCGGCAGGACTCTGCATCGCCATCCTCGGCGTCGCGCTGTCGCTGATCAACTTCGGCATCGACGAGTACGTCAACCCGCGCCTGCGTTCGGCCGGGGAGCGAGCCAGGGCGATGAAGAAGAATGGCCTCGACGTCAACGCCACGATGACCGTCGTCCGCACCGTCGAAACCCCGTCGCGGCGTCAGGCAGGGAACACGAAATGACGGTTTCCGAGACGTTCACCGACTCCCTCCCGTACCAGGACCCCGCGCTCCCGATCCCCGAACGCGTCGCCGACCTCCTTGCACGGATGTCGGTGGAGGAGAAGGTCGGGCAGATGCTCCAACTCGATGCGCAGGAGGACCTCGACGACCAGGTGCTGCGGAAGCATGCCGGATCGATCCTGCACACCTCACCGGAGTCGATCCTGCGTGCGAATGAACTCTCCGCCCAAACGCGACTGCGCATTCCGCTGATTGTCGCTGAGGATTGCATCCACGGCCACTCGTTCTGGGAGGGCGCAACGATCTACCCGACGCAGCTGGGGATGGCGGCATCCTGGGACGCAGATCTGCTCGAGCGGGTCGCCAGGGCGACGGCGGTCGAGGTCGCGGCCACAGGTGTGCACTGGACCTTCTCCCCCGTACTGTGCATCGCCCGCGACCTGCGCTGGGGGCGGGTGGGCGAAACGTTCGGCGAGGATCCCTTCCTCATCGGCGAGCTCGCGTCGGCGATGGTGCGGGGCTATCAGGGAACCGGTCTGGCCGATCCGACGGCGATCCTCGCGACCGCCAAACACTTCGCCGGCTACTCGGAGACGCAGGGCGGGCGTGACTCGAGCGAGTCGGACCTCTCCCGACGCAAACTCCGCTCCTGGTTCCTGCCGCCGTTCGAGCGGGTGGCCCGCGCGGGCTGCCGTTCCTTCATGCTCGGCTACCAGAGCATGGACGGCGTGCCGATCACGATCAATGAGTGGCTGCTCAGCGACGTCCTGCGTGGCGAGTGGGGGTACACCGGTACCCTGGTCACCGACTGGGACAACGTCGGCCGGATGGTCTGGGAGCAGAAGGTGCAACCCGACTATATGCACGCAGCCGCCGCTGCCGTGCGGGCCGGCAACGACATGATCATGACAACCCCGGAGTTCTTCGAGGGTGCGCTGGCGGCCGTCGACCAGGGTCTTCTCGACGCGAGCGCGTTCGACCCGGCTGTGGCCCGCATCCTGACGCTGAAGTTCGAGCTCGGGCTCTTCGAGAACCCGCGGCTTCCCCGTGCAGACCTGGCCGGAATCGTGGGGAATGCTGCGCACGCGGAGCTGAACCTGGAGGTGGCCCGCCGTTCAATCGTGCTGCTCGAGAACGACGGAGTGTTGCCGCTGTCGACTGCTCGCTCGACGCGGGTCGCCGTGGTGGGACCACTGGCTGACGACTCTCAGACCCAACTGGGCGACTGGGCCGGTGGATCGGGCCAGGTCGGCTGGCTCGACGGGCAGCCGCGCGAGATGATCACGACCGTGCTCGACGGGATCCGGCGGATCGCGCCGGATGACTGGGTTGTGGCCCATGCGCGCGGCGCCGACATCCTCACGCTGGAGCCGGATCCCGCCGGCCCGACCTTCCCGGATGGTCAGCCCCGCCCGTCGCACGTCGTGCCGTGCGAGCCCGATCAGACGCTCATCGCCGAGGCCGTCGCCGCGGCGGACCAGGCGGATGTCGTGATCGCCGTCGTCGGCGACAGGATCGAACTCGTCGGCGAGGGTCGGTCTACGGCGACGCTCGAGCTCATCGGCGGGCAGAACGCCCTTCTGGACGCGCTGATCGCGACCGGGAAGCCGGTGGTCGTCGTGCTGCTCGCCTCAAAACCGCTCGTGCTGCCGGCATCCGTCCAGCGAGCCGCAGCCGTGGTCTGGACGGCGAATCCGGGAATGCGGGGTGGCCAGGCTCTCGCCGAGATCCTCGTCGGCGAGGTGGAGCCGACCGGGCGACTGCCGATCTCGTTTGCGCGGCACGTCGGGCAGCAGCCGACGTACTACAACCAGGTTCGCGGCCAGCACGGCGACCGCTACGCCGACCTCACCCAGTCGCCGGTCTGGGCCTTCGGTGAGGGGCGCAGTTACACCACGGTCGAGTACGAGGATCTCATGCTGGAGGAGACGGCGCTCTCGGCATCCGGCACGATCGTCGCACACCTGACGGTGCGAAACACCGGCACGCGTCCAACGCTGGAGACAGTGCAGGTGTACGTGCGGGATGTGGTCACCTCGGTGAGCTGGACGGACAAGGAGCTCAAGACCTACCGCCAGGTCGGGCTGGCACCCGGTGAGTCCGCGCGGGTGCGGCTGGAACTGCCCGTCGCCGAGTGCAGCATCGTGGATGCCGCAGGACGACGAGTCGTGGAACCGGGGCAGTTCGAACTCTTAGCCGGTTCGTCATCGCGGGACACTGCGTTGCTCGGGGCCGCTTTCACGGTGATGAGCACGATCTGAGAGAGTGGAAAACACCAGAAAGACTCTCCTCAACATCGATCTGCTTCACGGCCCGAGCAGCGCGGCCGGGACGACTGCCACACCATCCCGGCGCCGGTAGGCAGTGTCCCCCGTCGTGATCACGACCATGTCGACGAGGTCATCCCCTAACTGGTGCTTGAGCCACAACAGGTGCTTCACATCCGCGTCGGACACCGTGCGAGCAAGCTTCACCTCAACAGCGAGGAGCCGCCTCGGACCCTGTTCCACAATGAAATCAACCTCATGATCTCCGTTGCGAGTTCGAAAGTGCCCGACGCGAGCCTCGTTGGCTTGCGCGTAAACCTGCAAGCTCAGCGCCACGAGTGCCTCGAAGAGCCGGCCGAGCATTGTGCCCTCCTGGGGTCCAAGCGGAATCGCGCCATGTCCGCCGATGAGGTCCTGCTCCGAGAGATCCAACAACCTGCAGGCAAGGGCAGGGTCGGCGAGAAAGTGTTTGGGGGCGGCGCCAAGCCGGGCGAACTCCCTCCCCACAGGCAGCCAGGCCGGAACCTGGTCGAGGAGCCACAGCTGTTCGAGTACGTCTCGATAGATCATGGTCGTCTCTTTGGCCGGCTTATCCGTTTGCCCGGGGGTGGCAGCATCAAGGATCGTCGAGTAGGCCGCCGTAGACGATGTCGCCGCCGCGTAGGCGCGGAGCCACCCGCGCAGCGTCTCCGGGCGTCGGACTCGCACGCCCAGCTCCGCGAACTCGCGGCTGACAATCCGTTCCACGTAGCCGTCCAGCTGCGCACGCCGGGCTCGTTCGGCCAGCGGGCGGATACCGGGAAAACCGGACCCGGCGATCTCACGCACGTAGTCGGCGAGGTTGACGTCGGTGTGGCCGACGATGTCCGGGAGAGTGGTCATGACCCCGTCCTCGCCGCGGCCGGATCGCAACAGCGCCCTCATACTTACAGTCGGCGTGCCCAGATCCCGTTCGGCAAGTGACAACGGGCGCATCCTCAAGCCGACGATTCGCCCGGCGCCCGAGTGAATCTGGGCACCGCGCGGGACCGCGCTGCCCGTGAGGAGGAAGCGCCCCGGTGCCGCCCCCTCATCGACCGCGCGGCGCACCAGATCCCAGGACCTCGGGACGCGCTGCCATTCGTCGATGACCACGGTTCCCGCCGGGAGCACCGCGAGTGGTTGCGCCGAGGCTTCGAACGCCTCGGCCGTCGCAGGGTCGTCCAGCGGCAGCACTGTGCCGGCACGACGAGAGGCCGTCGCCGTCTTGCCCACACCCTTCGGCCCGTCGAGACTCAACGCCGGCAGCACCGGGAACAGGTCATCGAGCTCCGAGTCCACCACGCGGCGACGGTATGTGTCCATGTTCGTACTCTACCGATAGCAGAACTTTTACTCTACCGATAGCAGGATATTCACCCTACCGATAGCCCGTCCAGATGGCTGTCGGTCCAACCAAATGCGGCCTGGAACACGGCAACCTCGTCTGGGTGGTGCTGGCCGGCTGGCGGATCGCCCTCACCCACCTGGTTTCGGGCATCGCGCTCTGCATCACGATCATCGGCATCCCGTTCGGGATCGCAAACTTCAAACTGATCCCGGTCGCGCTGATGCCGCTCGGCAAGCAGATCGTCGACCTGCCCTAAGCCCGCTGCCTAAATCAGCGCTGATCTGTCGAGTTTTCGGGCCGCGCAATCGAATTCCGTCGTAGTGTGCGACGACCACCCAGGTGGCCGCGATGCCCTGCCAGCCCAGACACGAACAGAGGGCGGCGCCGCACTGCGGAGCCGCCCGCTGGCGGAACATGCGACCAACGGAGTTGGTCGGCGGTGGCCGCCGCTTCCTTCTCTGCCTTGCGTCGCGCCTTCTCGGCGTCGAGGATGGCCTTTTCCGCAGCCTCCTCTTCCGCAATCCAGGCGTCACGCTTGGCTCCGGGCACCCAGCCCTTGTCCACGACGCGGATCTGGAAGACGATCGCGCCGCTGACCAGCACAACCGCGATGAGGATCGAGAGCACAATGCCCATTCCGGTCCCGCCGCCGACGCTGACGCCCACGAGGGTGCCGAACCAGCCGAAGTCGGCGTCGCCGAACGTGCTGTTGGCGAAACCGAAGTCGCCGAGCACCAGCAGCAGGATGGCGGGGAGGATGGTGATGATAACGCCGTTGACGAATCCACCGATCATGGCACCGATTCGTCCACCCGTCGCGTTGCCGAAGACACCGGCTCCACCACCGGTGAAGAAGTGGGGCACCATGCCGGGGAGGATGAGCGCGAGCCCGAACATGGGGTTCAGCCAGGCCGCGAGAATTCCCAGCGCGATGAGGCCCCACACGGAGAAGACCATATAGATGAGCACCATCGACAGCGAGGTGGCAACCATCGAGTCACGCAGGAACTTGAGCCCCTGCGGGAACTTGATGTGTTCCGTCGACTTGCTCCGGCGTCCGACAGCCTGGCCGGTGGCACCGGCGGCGATGTACCCGAGTGTGCCGAAGTGCCCGATCGCGATGGTGTCGTTGCCGGTGATCTTCTTGGTCCACGGGTGCACGAAGGCGGGCATCACGACCATGATCACGCCGAGGAGAAGGGCGCCGATCATGACCACGAGCCAGCCGAGGCCGTCGCCGAAACCGACGGACAGCACCACCGTGAGCATGGTGGCCATGAAGACCATGTGGCGCCCGTGAGGAACACGTACTTGAGCGGGGTGAAGCGCGCCAGTGCGAGCATCACCAGGAACCCCAGGGTCAGCACGTAGGCGCTCTGGGCGCCGAACTGCTCCTGCGCGATGGCGGTGATGACCTCGTTGGTGGGGATGACGCCCTGGGCGCCGGTCACAGCAAGGATCAGTTTCCCCAGCGGGTCGAGGGAGCCAACCACCACGTTGGCTCCGGCACCGAGAATCAGGAAGCCGAGAGCCGCCTTGAGTGCGCCGCCCACCACCTGTCCGGAGTTGCGCTTGAGCGCGATGAGCCCGATGGCGGTGATGATGCCGATCAGATAGGCGGGGACGTTGAGGACCTGCTGCCCAATGAAATTGAGTACGACGACGAGCCACTCCATGTGAGTGCTCCTAATTCTGTGAGTGGCGTCTCGGGTGAGGCCTCGAGCCTGGCCGGCACCCTCGGCCTCGACAACCTGGTGCTGATCTGGGACGACAACGGCATCACCATCGACTCCGGCACCGACGAGACCTTCTCCGAAGACGTGCGCGCCCGGTACCGGGCCTATGGCTGGCGTGTGCTCGAGGTCGACACCCCCGACGACCTTGACGCCATCGAGGCCACCCTGCGCGACGCGGCCGACACCACCGGGCGCCCCACTCTGGTAGCCCTCCGCACGGTCATCGGCGCTCCCTCCGTTCGGTTCGGCGGCACGTCGGCCGCGCACGCCGGCGGTTTCGGCGCCGATGAGCTGGCAGCCGTCAAGACCACGCTGGGCTTCGCCCCCGACGCTCCCCTCGAGGACCTCGTCACGCCCGAGACCCTCGCGCACACCCGGGGCGCGCTCGCCCGCGGCGAGCAGCTGCACCGCGATTGGGAGGCCGATCTCCTCGAGTGGAGCATCCGCGAGCCCGAGGCCGCGGCGCGCTGGCGCGCCTTCCGGGGTGGCCAGTTCAGCACCGCCGCCCTCGACACCGTCGGCGTGGGCACCGCCGGCGACATGATCGCCACCCGCAAGACCAACGGCGCCGTGCTGCGCGCCCTGCAGGGCGAGGCTACCCTCTGGGGCGGTTCCGCCGACCTCGCCGGCTCCACCACGGTGGAGGTCGACGGCGAACGCTTCTCGGCTGCCAACCCCGCCGGCGAGTTCATCCGGTTCGGCATCCGCGAACACGCCATGGCCGCGATCCTCAACGGCATCGCGCTGCAGGGCCCGTGGCGCCCGTTCGCATCAACCTACCTGGTGTTCAGCGACTACATGCGCCCGAGCATCCGTCTCGGCGCACTGATGGAACTCGGCGTGATGTACGTCTACACCCACGATTCCGTCGCCGTCGGCGAAGACGGCCCCACCCACCAGCCGATAGAACAGATCGCGTCGCTCCGCACCGTTCCGGGGCTCGACGTGGTGCGTCCCGCGGACTCCGTCGAGGTGGTCGCGGCCTGGCGCCGCATCCTCGCCTCCCCCGACCGGCCGGTCGCGCTCATCCTCAGCCGGCAGGACCTGCCCGTGTTGGAGAGCACCCACACCACCCCCGTGGGCGTGACCGCTGGCGGCTACGTGCGCTGGCAGCACGGCGACGGCAGCGACCTGGCGATCCTCGCCACCGGCAGTGAGGTTCACCTCGCGATCGAGGCCGCCGCCCACCTCGCCGAGCAGGGCATCTCCGCCCGCGTGGTCTCCATGCCCTGCCTGGAGTGGTTCGCCGAGCAGACCGCCGACTACCGCGAGTCCGTGCTGCCGGCCGCGCTGCACGCCCGGGTCGCGGTCGAGGCCGGCCGCGGCGACGCCTGGTACCGCTGGGTGGGACTCGACGGACGCGTGGTGTCCATCGAGGAGTTCGGCGAGTCGGGCAGCGGCCCCGAGGTCATGCGCCGCCGCGGTATCCACCTCGATGCGGTGGTCGCGGCAGCGCAGGCGACCCTGGCCGGCCGGGTTCCGGCCGGCTCGCTGGCCTGACCCGCGAGCGTTGAACCTCCGGCGCTCCTGCCGCTGGGCAAGCGGATCGTCGACCTGCCCTGGCCGACCCGCGGCATCCGGGCAGCGCTAATGGGACGCGTCTGAGTCCTGCTCGCCCTTCCGCTTGCGGAACGCGATCATGTTCACCCGGCTGCCGCAGCGTGCGCTGCAGAAACGTTTGGACCCGTTGCGGGAAAGATCGATGATGAGCCCCGTGCAGTCGTCGGCCTCGCAGATGCGCAGACGCTGCATCTCATCCATCCGGATGACGTCCATCAGGGCCAGCGCGAACTCCACCCGCATCCGCTCCCCCAGCGGCGCTTCGGGCTCGGTGGCGTGCATGTGCCAGTCGGACCCGTCGTGCCGAGTGAGGTACGGCTGCGCGTGGGCCTCGGCGAGCATGCTGTTCACTTGAAGAGCCGCGTCGTCGCGACCCAGGCTCCAGAGGAGTCGCACCTGGTCGCGGGCCCGCAGCACATCCTGCCGCTCGTGCTCGTCGCCGTCGACGCGCCCGGAAAAGGGATACCGGGAGTTGAACTCGACCAGCTGCTCGAGCGTGCCGAGCTCGTCGGCCCCGCTCCGGGATGCCGCGGCTTCGGTGTTACCGAGCACAACGGCGAATTCCAACGCTTCTTCGGTGTCATGGGCAAACTGCATGTTGACTCCTAACGGACCATCGCCTAACGTTATGGTCATTACCGATTCTAGACCGTAACGCGGGGCGCGTCAGAAGGAAGCATTGTGAGAATCTCGTCGACGTCTTCCGGCCTGGTTGTGGCCGTCATCGGGTCTGTCTCGTTCGGCACCTCCGGCGCGTTCATCAAGCCG
>JBBSBA010000053.1:0-18253 GCA_038251725.1 Actinomycetales bacterium | reverse complement strand
TCGAGGTGACGGCGCGTGGAGAGGTTTTGCTCGGCATCGAAGACCTCTACAACGCGGTGATCGATCGGCTCGAGATGGTGACCTTCAGCATCACGACCCGCTACCAGCGCAGCGCAACGCGGATCGCGGTCTGGCTCTCCGTTATTTTCGGTGCCGTCATGACCGGATCGTTGGCGGGGCTCATCACGACGTGGTACTACAAGAATGATCTCGCGGCGGTTCTCGGCTGGACCACCCGGGTTACGGCTGCCGCCGCGGTCGTGATCGCCCTGCGGCTCTACCCGCGCACACGCTGAAATGTTGAAATCGCGTTGCCTGAATCGTCCTTGGTTCGTTCCGCTCCTTCCTGTGGAGGAGTGAACTGTGTCGAACCCGTACCCGGCCGAGTTCGTGAACGTGCTCTTCGGATGCTCGCTGAAGCACGTGGTGATCACGCGTCCGATTTTGCTGCGGCCAACCATGTCGCTGGGCGGCTCGGAGTGATACCTGAGACGTTGCGGTTGTGGAAGAAGCGCGCTGATGTCGATGCCGGCCGAGCGCCGGGGACGTCTTCGGAGGCGCAGCTGGAGATCAAGCAGCTGAAGAAGCAGATCGTCGAGTTGGAGAAAGCGAACGAGTATCTCCGCTCAGCGAGCGTGTTTTTCGCCACCGAGCTCGGCCGCCCCTCGTCGAGATGATTGCCTTCATCGATCAGATGAAGGCTCGTTTCGGGGTCGAGCTCGTCTGCCGCACGATGCGGGCAGCTGAGGTGGGGTTCGTGACTGCGCGTAGTTGTCGGGCTGCGGCCCAAATGGTCACCATTTACTCACCGAAATGGCCCGCGACAGACCAGAATCAACTTGATACAGTCGAAGCAGAGAACCACCCGGTTCCCCTAGAAATCAAGGGAATACCGACGATTTTCGCCTCAGTCTCGGACAAGCCAGAATATGTCTCATGTATTCCAGAGGTCGCAGGTTCAAATCCTGTCCCCGCAACAAGCAAAGGCCGGAAATCTCAAGGATTTCCGGCCTTTTTGTTTGGCGGAATTTCAACCCTGCCACCAACTCCCCTCCTCGAGCAAGCGGTGATCGAGAATCCAGCTCGCCGGCAAACCCGGCCTCCGCGCCCCGTTTGGGGTCTGGGTATGGCACCCAAGGGTCAGATAGATTCGTGTGGTTGGCACCCTCAACTCAGGCGCAACCCGAAGGAGACCAGTGATGCTTCCTGTCGCTCTTTCGGGTCAGGTGGACGCACTGTGGAGCGCATTTGTCGAGTCCGGCGCAAGTCCGCTCGAGGCCGTCGAACAGGTTACGGGTCTGATCGCCGATCGTGATATCGGCGCGACCGGCATCCGCTCTCCGGAGCTTCTCGACACGGCGATGGCCTTCCTCGACAGCGCACAGATGCAAGACCCGACCATCCAGGGGAAGGCCTACGAGTACCTGATCGGCAAGCTGGTGACGTCGCAGTCCGATCCGATCGTCACCCCGCGGCACATCATCCGACTCATGATCGACATGGTCGAGCCGTCTCCGGACGACACCATCATCGATCCGTCGGTGGGCACGGGTGGCTTCCTGGTGGCGGCGGGGGAGTACCTCCGCGACCACCACCCCCGACTCTGGCTCGATGCGGCGGTGCGCGAGAATCTCGACTCGACGACGTTCACGGGGGTCGACTCCGACGCCTCGATGTGCGCCATCGCGAGCATGAACCTTCGGCTGCATGGGATCCAGCGCCCGGCGATCTCCCATCGAGACGCGCTCGCGGCGGATGGGGCCGGGCCGAGTGTCGGTTCGTTCTCACTCCTGCTCGCGAACCCTCCGTTCGGGGGCATCCACGATGCGGACGTCACGGCGAAAGAACTGCTCAAGGTCGTGGGGACCAAGAAGTCCGAGCTCCTGTTTCTGATTCGCGCGGTGCAACTGCTCAGCGACCGCGGGCGTGCGGCCATCATCGTGCCGGACAGCGTGCTCTACGGCACCTCGAAGGCGCACATCGCGGTGCGTCGGATGCTCGTGGAAGAACACTCGCTCGAGGGCGTCGTTCGGCTCCCGGCCGGCGTGTTCCGACCGACCTCCGGAACCTCGACGTCGATACTGCTCTTTCGCAAGGAGGGCGTGACCGACTCCGTCTGGTTCTATGACGTTCGAGCGGACGGCTTCACCCTGGATGACGAACGCTCTCCCGCGGAAGGCGACGACCTGCCGGACGTCGTGGCCCGCTGGCGGAGCCTGCCAGCCGCACCGGCGCTGCCCGACGGCCCCGCCGGGCCCGGCGTGGACGCTCCACGCGCGTCGACGGCGACCCGCGCTCGCGGCGCGCAGTCCTTCTTGGTTCCCCGTGCCGAAATTGCGGAGCAGGGCTACGATCTCACCTTCAGCCGCTATGGCCTCGTCTTCGCGGAACGGATCGCGCATCGCGCCCCCAACGAGATCCTCATCGACGTCACGCGGCTCGAACTGAAGATCCAGAAGGCGGCGGCCGCACTCGCCCGCTCACTGAATGAGCCCATTGACCCGCCCTGGTCCTCACCCCGATCCAGAGACAGCGACGTCGGGCGACAGCAATGATCGCCGTGGAACGTCGGCTCTCCGACGTCACCGAGCCGGTCGAGGCCTCCGGACCGGATCCCGCGCGCCACGAGTTCCTGTTCATCGACCTCGGCTCGGTCGATCCGCTGTCGAAACGGGTCGCTGCTCCGAAGCGGATGCTCGTCACTGACGCCCCGGCGCGAGCCCGTCAGCGGGTGCGGAGCGGCGATGTTCTGGTTTCGACCGTGCGACCGAACCTCAACGGGGTGGCATCGGTGTCGGCGCCGCTGGAGGGGGCCATCGCGTCAACCGGATTCGCCGTGTTGAGACCCAGGCCGGAGCTCCTCGACGAACGCTATCTGTTCAATTGGGTGCGTGGGCGAGCGTTCGTGGCAGAGATCACACGGCTTGCCACGGGCGGCATCGTTCCCACAGCGTCAGAAGCCATGGTGCGGTCGATCGGGATCCCGATCCCTCCGCTCGTGGAACAACGGCGAATCGCGTTCGTGCTTGATCAGGCCGACCAGTTGCGGCACGACCGCCGGGATGCGATCGCACTGCTCGACGAATTCGCCGAGTCACTGCTCCTGGGCATGATCGAAGAGTCTCTGCCGAGCATCGAGCCTCGTCCGCTGCCGGAGATTCGGCCGCTCGACTCTTCGGTCCCCGTCGCCCCCATCGTGCCATCGCCGGCATCGTTCACCTCGTTCGGGTTCGATCCGACACCCGTCCCCTCTCCCTCCGTTCCTCTCTATGCGTCGACTATTCTCCTGCCAGCCGTCCCACTGCCTCCCTACTTCCCTCTCGGTGTCGGCCAGCCCCCGGTTCTGCGCGCCATCAAGCATCTGGTCGTTTCGGCGACCTACGGCACGTCGGCCAAGGCCGGTTCACGCGGCACAGTGCCAGTGATCCGCGTGTCGAACATCACACAGGATCGTGACCTCGATCTGACGAAGGTCGCCACCGTTGACCTCTCGCCCGCCGAGCTTGAGCGGTTCGCAGTGGCAGAGGGGGATGTGCTTCTCGCTCGCTCGAGCGGTGCCGGCTCGGTGGTGAGGGCCGCAATCGTTCGCGGTGAGACGACGGCCGTGCATGCGGCGAACGTCATCCGGCTTCGCCCGAAGAACGCGAGCGATGCGGAGTACATCGCCGCGTTCCTGACCGGCGCCCACGCGAAGTTGGCGCTCCGCGAGATGGCAACAGTGAATCCGGCAAACCTTCTCGCCATGCTCACGCCGCTTCCCTCAGCGGCGGTGCGGGCAACGTTCGCGGAGCGAATCCGGGAGGTCCGCCTGGCCCGAAGCATCCAGATGCTCCAGTTGACGGGGCTCGACGAGTTGTACGCATCCCTCCAGCACCGGGCGTTCAGCGGACGACTGTGACCGAAAGGGAACAGGCGAAGTCGGCACACCGAGGGGCCCGGAAGAACGCTGACCCGACGGGAATGCGGAGTAACGCTCAGAGCCGTCACCCCTCCACGGTGGCTCACCGTCTCGAGGGTCATTGCGGATTTCGGCATAGTTTCGATTCGTTCGCCATGCACCGCATGGCAAAATATTGAACACGACACGCGGCCAGGTCTGTCCCGCGTAGGAGAGGACGACCAAGCGTGCCCGATAACCGTCTGCTGTCCCGACGTGACCTTGACTTCCTTTTGTATGAGTGGCTCAATATCGACGAGCTGACACAGCGCGAACGATACGGCGAGCACGACCGGGACACCTTTGATTCGCTCATCGATATCGCCCAGGAACTGGCAGTCGAAGTGTTCGCGCCGATCAACCGGCTTCTCGATCAGCATGAGCCGGTGATGAACGAAGACGGGATCGTCGTCCAACCGGCGGAGTTGATGCACGCACTGCGTGCATTCTCGGCCTCGGGACTAACGGCGAGCACGTTCGACGAAGGGCTCGGCGGGGGTCAGCTTCCTTACGTCGTGCGCGCCGCATGCTCGATGTTTCTTCAGGCCGGTTCGATCGCGGCCTCTGCCTACCCGTTCCTGTCGGAGGCGAACGCCAACCTGCTCGTCGCACACGGCACGCCAGAACAGATCGCACGCTTCGCGGTGCCGATCATCGAGGGCAGATGGTTCGGCACGATGTGTCTTTCCGAACAGCAGGCCGGGTCTTCCCTCGGTGACATCACGACGCTCGCAACGCCGCAGGACGATGGCTCCTATCGAGTCAAGGGGGCGAAGATGTGGATCTCCGGTGGCGATCACGAGCTGTCGGAGAACATCGTGCACCTTGTGCTCGCCCGCACTCCAGGGGCGCCGGCCGGCCCGAAGGGGACATCGCTGTTCATCGTCCCGCGTCGCTTGGTCGACGAGGACGGCAATCTCGACGAGCGCAACGACATCACCCTGGTCGGTCTCAACCACAAGATGGGCTATCGCGGCACGACGAACACCATTCTCGCTTTCGGGGATGGCGACCACACGCCCGGCGGTTTGCCCGGCGCCGTGGGATATCTCATCGGCCAAGTCGGAGACGGCCTCGCGATCATGTTCGACATGATGAACGAGGCGCGGATCGGCGTCGGCTCAGGCGCGGTCTCACTCGGCTACGCCGGGTACCTTGAGGCTCTCGACTACGCCCGTAATCGCCCACAGGGACGGTCGCTCACCGCACGAGACCCTGGCGCTGCGCCTGTGCCGATCATCGACCATCCGGACGTCCGAAGGATGCTCCTGGCTCAGAAGTCGTACGTGGAGGGCGGACTCGCACTCACGCTCTTTTGCGCTCGGCTCATTGACGAGCAACGTTCCGCGGGTGCGGAAGCGGAGCGTGCCGAGGCTGGAGTCCTTTTGGGTCTGCTGACCCCGATCGCCAAGTCGTGGCCATCGCAATGGTGCCTGAAGGCCAACGATCTCGCCATCCAGGTGCACGGTGGCTACGGCTACACGCGCGACTTCCCCGTCGAGCAGTACTACCGGGACAACCGTCTCAACATGATCCATGAGGGAACCCACGGCATCCAGGCCCTCGACCTCGTCGGTCGGAAGATCCTGCGCGACCGCGGTGTCGGTCTGGGCGTTGCGGTGACGCGGATGCGTCGGACCATCGAGATGGCCGCGGCACTTCGCGGCGCCCCAGCTCAGCACGCCGCATTGCTCGAAACCCAGGTGAACGCGCTCGAGCTCGTGTTCACCGCTCTTGTCGGTGATGCAGATCCGGCCGCGACCCTCGCAAACGCTTCAGCCGGCCTCGAGGCAATGGGTCATGTCGTGATCGCGTGGCTGTGGCTCGAGCAGGAAACTGCTGCCCACGGCAAGGCAGGCAGCTTCTACGACGGAAAGCGCGCGGCCGCCGCCTACTTCTTCGGTCAGGAACTGCCGATCGTTCCGGCGTTGCTTGACATCATTTCCCGCCACGACAGACTCACTCTCGACCTGGATCCCGCTGTCTTGTGAGACGGACATCCGCACTGACGCTCGAGAAACGGCCCAGCGGGTGAGTGCTCGCCAAGCGGCCCCTGGGGTCATGGCCGCGCCGGCCGCCGTTCTCTGAATTCGGCCGAGGGGATGTCGCGTCGCCACCCGGAAGCCCGGTGCATTTCCGCGTCACTTCCCAGCACCTTTCGGTCTTGTGGATCTTGACATTCCCGCGTCCGCAGAGCAACACTCAAATCAGTGCCCTTCACTATCGCAGGGCAGTTGGGCGAGGAGAGCATTATGCAAATTCCGGCTCCATTCGACTACGCTCGCGCGAGCACTGTTGACGATGCGATCGCGCTGCTCGAGAGACACGGCCCGGACTCGATGATCGTCGCCGGCGGCCACAGCCTGCTCCCGATGATGAAGCTGCGACTAGCCCGACCGGAGTGGCTCATCGACATCAACGACCTGTTCGAACTCGACTTCATCCTCGCCGACAGCGATCGATTGCGGGTGGGCGCGATGACTCGCCACACATCACTCCTCGACTCGCCGGAAGTGCGCCGCCTGTTCCCGATCATCACCGACGCCGAGAGAACGATCGCGGATCCCATCGTTCGCAACCGCGGGACCATCGGCGGGTCGCTCTGTCAGG
Organism: Actinomycetales bacterium; assembly: GCA_038251725.1. Taxonomy (GTDB): domain Bacteria; phylum Actinomycetota; class Actinomycetes; order Actinomycetales; family Microbacteriaceae; genus Lacisediminihabitans. The sequence continues at coordinate 11,706 of JBBSBA010000053.1, read as the reverse complement.
CCGACCCGGCGGAAGACCTGTCGACGGTCTGCACCGTGCTGCGCGCGGAGGCGGTCATCCGCGGGGCCGCCGGTGAACGAGTGCTCTCGATGAGCGAGTTCCACCAGGGGCCCTACGAGACGGCCGTCGCGCACAACGAGGTGCTCTGCGAAGTGCGCTTCCCCATCCTGCCCCGGTCCGGAAGCGCCTACGAGAAGGTGGAACGCCGGGTCGGTGACTGGGCTGTCGCCGCCGCGGGAGCATCGGTGTCCCTCGCGCCGGACGGCACCATCGCCGATGTCGCAATCGGCCTCACCGCGGTCGGTCTCGACGGCACCGTCACCGATGCCGAGTCCATGCTTCGCGGGCAGCTGCCGAGCGAAGAACTGTTCGTCGAGGCTGGCCGGCTCGCTGCCCTCGCCTGCGAACCGCTCGCCGACCAGCGCGGCGCGATCGATTACAAGCGGCATCTCGCCGATGAACTGACCCGACGGGTCCTGCGACGCGCAAGCGCGCGCGCGGCCGAAGCACAGGAAGGCTGAAGTCGATGCAAATAAGCATGACCGTCAATGGTGACGAGGTAACCAAGGAGGTCGAGCCGCGTGTGTTGCTCGTGCACTTCATTCGGGAGGTGCTCGGGCTCACCGGCACCCACTGGGGTTGCGACACATCGAACTGCGGCACGTGCGTCGTGTTGATGGATGGACTGCCGGTCAAGTCCTGCACGGTGCTTGCCGCCATGGCAGACGGCCATGACATCCTCACCGTGGAGGGCCTCGCCACCGCGGGCACCCTCGATCCGGTGCAGCAGGGGTTCATGGAGGAACACGGGCTGCAGTGCGGGTTCTGCACCCCCGGCATGATGCTCACGTCGCGCGCATTGCTCGACCGGAACCCGCACCCGGATGACGACGAGATCCGTGAGGCCATCTCCGGCCAGATTTGCCGGTGCACCGGCTACGCGACGATTGTGCGGTCAGTGCAGTGGGCCGCCGAGCACCCGACAGTGGCAACAGCGACAGACGAAGAGGTGAACGCATGACCATCACCGACGAGCACGCTTCCAACCCGGCAGCCGGTGACGCCGACCGGCCGATCGGGTATGGCCGCATCCAGCGCAAGGAAGACCCGCGATTCATCCGCGGCAAGGGCCGGTACATCGACGACATCGTGCTGCCCGGAATGCTGCACAGCGCGATTCTGCGCGCTCCCGTCGCCCACGCCCGGCTCGTGTCCATCGACACCACGCGAGCACTCGCCCATCCCGGGGTCGTGGCCGTCATCACCGGCAAGGACCTCGAGGGGCTCAAGCTCGCCTGGGCGCCCACTCTGTCCGCGGATGTGCAGGCCGTGCTCGTCACGGACAAGGTGCGCTTCCAGGGCCAGGAGGTCGCTTTTGTGGTCGCGGAGGACCGCTATGCCGCCCGTGACGCTGTCGAGCTCATCGACGTCGAATACGACGTGCTGCCGCCGGTCATCGATGCCCGAAAGGCCCTCGACCCGGACGCCGCCGTGATCCGCGACGACATCGAGGGCAAGAAGGACAATCACATCTTCGATTGGGAGACCGGCAACGAGGCAGAGACGGAGGCGGTATTCGCCTCGGCGGACGTCGTCGTCTCGCAGGAGATCGTCTACCCGCGGGTGCATCCCGCGCCGATGGAGACCTGCGGTGCGGTGGCCGACTTCGAACCGATCGAGGGCCATCTGACCCTCTACGAAACGACGCAGGCGCCGCACGCCCATCGCACGCTTTTCGCGATCGTGGCCGGCATCCCCGAGCACAAGATCCGTATCGTCTCGCCCGACATCGGAGGCGGCTTCGGCAATAAGGTCGGGATCTACCCCGGCTACATTCTCGCCGTCGTCGGGTCGATCGTCACCGGCCACCCCGTGAAGTGGGTCGAGGACCGGTCGGAGAATCTGATGTCGACGTCGTTCGCCCGTGACTACATCATGCAGGGCGAAATCGCGGCGACGAAGGACGGCAAGATCCTCGCCATCCGCACCAACGTGCTCGCCGACCACGGCGCGTTCAACGCCACGGCTCAGCCCACGAAATATCCGGCCGGTTTCTTCCACATCTTCACCGGAAGCTACGACCTGAAGGCCGCCTACGGAAAGGTCACCGGCGTCTACACGAACAAGGCGCCCGGTGGCGTTGCCTATGCCTGTTCATTCCGGGTCACGGAGGCAGTTCTCCTGGTGGAGCGGATGGTCGACATTCTCGCGAGGAAGCTCGAGATGGATCCGGCGGAGTTGAGGCTGAAGAACTTCATCAAGCCCGAACAGTTCCCGTACAAGAACAAGACGGGGTGGGAGTACGACTCGGGCAACTACGAGCCCACCATGCGGCTCTCGATGGAGATGGCGGGCTACGACGAGTTGCGCCGTGAGCAGAAGGAGAAGCGTGCGAAGGGTGAGTTGATGGGGATCGGCATCTCCTTCTTCACCGAAACCGTTGGTGCGGGACCGCGCAAGCACATGGACATCGTCGGTCTCGGGATGAATGACGGCGCCGAGTTGCGCGTTCACCCGACGGGGAAGGCCGTCGTCCGGCTCTCCTGCCAGAGCCAGGGTCAGGGACACGAGACCACGTTCGCCCAGATCGTGGCGGAAGAGCTCGGCATCCCGCCGGAGGACATCGATGTGGTGCACGGCGACACCGACCAGACGCCGTTCGGGCTGGGTACCTACGGCAGCCGCTCCACGCCGGTCAGCGGCGCCGCCGTCGCGCTTGTCGCCCGGAAGGTGCGCGAGAAGGCCAAGTTCATCGCGGCCGCGATGCTGGAGACCCGACCGGAGGATTTGGAATGGGAGAAGGGACGCTGGTTCGTCAAGGGCGACCCGACCCAGGGCAAGACCATTTCGGAGATCTCGATGGGTGCTCACGGCACGGTGGCGTTGCCCGAGGGCATCGACGGCAACCTGGATGCCGAAGTCACCTATGACCCACCGAACCTCACGTTCCCGTTCGGCGCCTACATTTGCGTCGTCGATGTCGACCCGGGCACGGGGCACGTGAAGGTGCGCCGGTTCATCGCGGTCGACGACTGCGGAACCCGGATCAACCCGATGATCATCGAAGGCCAGGTGCACGGCGGACTGACCGACGGCGTCGGAATGGCGTTGATGGAGATCATCGAATTCGACGAGGACGGCAACAACCTCGGCGGGTCGTTCATGGACTACCTCATTCCCACGGCGATGGAGGTGCCGAACTGGGAGACCGGTTTCACGGTGACACCGTCGCCTCACCACCCGATCGGTGCGAAGGGCATTGGCGAATCCGCCACCGTCGGGTCGCCGCCGGCGGTGCTCAATGCCGTGGTCGATGCGCTCGCTCCATTCGGTGTGGTGCACATGGACATGCCGTGTACCCCTGCACGGGTCTGGGAGGCCATGCAGGGCCGTCCGCGACCGCCGGTTTAGCATGTCCGCGTTGGGAGATACCGACACCGTGCGGGCGAAGGAGCTTGTCGACCGCCGGGAACCGTTCGTGCGCGCGACGGTGGTGCGGGCTCAGCATCCGACGAGCGCTCACGCCGGCGACACGGCAATCGTGCGCGAAAACGGCGAGATTGACGGGTTCGTCGGCGGAAACTGCGTCGAAGCGTCGGTGCGCGAGTACAGCCTTCGCACGCTCACCACGCGCGAGCCGCTGCTGCTGCGCGTGGTGCCGGGGGAGCCGTCCCGCGTTCACGAGGAGGGAGCCGTCGAAGTGGCGAACCCGTGCCTGAGCGGGGGAGCGATCGAGATCTTCCTCGAGCCCCAGCTGCCTCCGGCGCGCGTCGTCGTCGTCGGCGCCACTCCCGTTGCGAAGGCGCTCGCCAGGCTCGGCGGGGAGCTCGGACTCGAGATGGAGCTGACCGACGGCACCTCCGCGACCCCGAAAGCTGACGACGCGGCGCTTGTCGTCGCCTCGCACGGGCGGGATGAGGAGCCAGCCCTCACGGCCGCCCTGCGGGCGGGCGTTCCCTATGTCGCCCTCGTCGCGAGTGCGACACGGGGCGCCGCCGTGCTCGCCTCGCTCGACGTCGACGAGGAGCAGCGTTCGCGGGTCTACAGCCCGGCGGGGCTGCGAATCGGTGCCAACACGCCGAGCGAGATCGCACTGTCGATCCTCGCGCAGCTGATCGCCGAACGGGCCGTCGGCAGGGCCGTCGCCGTCGCGGTTCCGGAGCCGGCGACCGCGATCGACCCGCTGTGCGGAATGACGGTGGCGGCGGTGGAGGCATCGCTGCACGTGGAGCGGGGCGGGGTGACGACGTATTTCTGTTCCCCGGGCTGTCGTGACGCTTTCCTGGCGGATCCGGAGCGCTATGCCGTCCCATCCTGAGACCAGGATCGCCGCTCTGATCCTGGCTGCCGGTGGGTCTCGGCGACTCGGCAGGCCGAAGCAGCTCCTTCCCTACGGGCGCGGGGTTCTGCTCGACGCGGCGCTCGCGACAGCGCGGTCCAGCGGATTCGACCAGGCAGTCGTGGCCGTCGGTGGCGCCGCGGACGAGGTGCGGATGGCCGTCGACACTCGAGGCTTCGACCTGGTGGAGAACCGGCAGTTCGGCGAGGGCTGTTCCTCGTCGATCGCCGCCGCGCTGCCAGCGCTGCACCCCGATACCGATGTGCTCGTGCTGTTGCTAGGCGACCAGCCGGGAGTCACGGTCGAGACCGTCCGACGGCTGGTCGAGGGGCGCGGCGACCACGAGATCGCCGTCTGCCGCTACGACGACGGCATCGGGCATCCGTTCGCCTTCGCGCGCGCCGTCTTCCCGCAGCTGGCCGTGCTCCACGGCGATAAGGGGGTCTGGAGGCTCATCGAGCAACGCTCGGCCGACCTGGCGGAGGTGGCCGTGCCGGGCCGGATCCCGCTCGATGTCGACACCGAAGCTGACTACGATAGTGTGCTCGCCGAACTCGAGGATTCCCGGTGACGAGTCCGGCGCGGACGGGTGCGGAAGACGACGTGGTGCAGCGCGTTCCCGACGTCGCCGCACTGATGACGGCACTCGACGGCGACGACTATCTCGCGGACGTCGGGCTCGCGACCGCGCTGTTCCTGGCGGTGCGCCTTCCCCAGCCGATTCTGCTCGAGGGCGAGGCGGGGGTCGGCAAGACGGAGGCGGCGAAGGCGCTGGCCCGGCTGCTCGACACGCCGCTCTACCGGTTGCAGTGCTACGAGGGGATCGACGCCGGCGAGGCGCTCTACGAGTGGAACCACCCGAGGCAGATGCTCGGGATCCGCGTGGCGGAGGCCCGCCACGCCGACCTCGAGGAGACGGACCTCTTCGGTGAGCAGTACCTGTTGCGCCGTCCGCTGCTCAAGGCGATCGAGCATCCCGGCCCCCGGCCGGCCGTGCTGCTGCTCGATGAGATCGACCGGGCGGATGCCGAGTTCGAGGCGTTCACCTTTGAACTGCTGGCCGAGGCGGCGGTGACGATTCCCGAACTCGGGACGGTTCGAGCGACCCACCCGCCCATTGTCATCCTCACCTCCAATCGCACCCGGGAACTCCACGACGCCCTCACCCGTCGGTGCCTCTACCACTGGATCGACTATCCGGGTCCGGAGCGAATCGCCGAGATCGTGCGCCGCAAGGTGCCGAGCAGCGCCGAACCGCTCGCGTTCGAGGTTGCCTCGGCGATCACCCGGCTCCGGTCGCTCGACATGGCGAAGCCTCCGGGGATCGCCGAGGCGATCGACTGGGTGTCGGCGCTCGCGGTGCTCGGGGTCGAACGACTCGATGCTCGCACCGTGGATCTGACCTGGGGTTCCGTGCTGAAGAATCGGGACGATCTCGAGCTCGCCAGCGCTCGCGGCTCCGACTGGCTGGTCGGTGGCGATCGTGGCTGACAGCGCAATGGTCGGCCGTCACCCCAGTGTCGAGACCGCCGCCCTCGTCGCCGGATTCGCCACGGCGCTGCGACGCTCCGGAATCCCGACCTCCGCCGACCGTGCGGCCTGGCTTGCCGAATCGCTCACGATCCTTCCTCCGTCGTCCAGGGAGCGGCTCTATTGGACGTGCCGGACCGTCTTCGTGACCTCCAAGGGGCAGCTGTCGCAGTTTGACGCGGTCTTCGGCGCGGTGTTCGACGGGATGCTCGACCCGGCGGACAACCGTGGCGACACGAACGGTCCGCCCCCGGTCGGCTCCGAGCCCCGAAGCCGCGCGACACCCGCCGATCAACGCCCGTCAGATTCGACCGGGCACGAGCCGGAACCGCAGCCTCCAGCGCCGAGCGCCGGGGGTGATGGATCCGAGGAGTCGGGTCCGGAACGTGACGCGATCCTCGCGGTCACCTCTCCACAGGAGCACCTGCACGATACGTCGTTCGCCGACCTCACCGACTCCGAGATCTCCCAGATGCAGCGCCTCGTGCGGCGGATCATGCTCTCGACCCCGCCTCGCCGCAGCCGCCGTTTGCGACCGACGAGCCACAGCAGGGGGCGACTCGACGTGCGCCGTACCCTCCGCGTCGCGCAGCGCACCGGCTCGGATTCCATTCGCCTCGTCCACTCCCGCCGCCGGGAGCACCCGAGGCGACTCGTGATGCTCTGCGACGTCTCCGCGTCGATGGAGCCGTACACCAGGGTGTTCCTCTCGTTGCTGCAGGGCGCGGTGAGTGGGGCGCACGCCGAGGCGTTCGTGTTCTCCACCCGGCTGACCAGGCTCACCCGACAGCTCGCGCTTCGCGATCCCGACGCGGCCCTCGCCAGGGCGGCCGCGGCGGCGCCCGACTGGGCGGGGGGCACGCGGCTCGCGGAGGCCATCCGTCGGTTCGTCGACGATTACGGACGGCGCGGTCTCGCCCGCGGCGCGGTCGTGGTCGTGCTCTCGGACGGCTGGTCGCAGGACGACCCGCAGCAGGTCGCCAGACAGATGGCGCGACTGAGGCGGCTGGCTCACCGGATCGTGTGGGTCAACCCGCGGAAGGTAGCCCCCGGCTATCGGCCGCTCGTCGGCGGGATGGCCGCGGCCCTCCCGTTCTGCGACGCATTCGTCAGTGGACACAGCTACACGGCACTGACCGAACTGGCAGATTCGATCTCTGCCGAACGGATGACGACCGACCAGAAACAGAGGACACGCTAATGCAACTCGACAGTACTTTTTCCGTTGTCGCACCGGTCGACACGGTGTGGAACACCCTGATGGACTTCGAACGGGTCGCGGGGTGCGTGCCGGGAGCCCAGATTCTGAACAAGCTCTCCGACGACGCGTACCAGGTCGGCATGAAGGTGAAGCTTGGCCCGGTGAGCATGCAATACCGGGGACAGATGAACGTGATCGAGCGGGATGCCGCCGGGCATCGCGCGGTGTTCCAGGGTCGCGCGCAGGAGACCCGCGGGCAGGGTACGGCCGAGGCGACCGTGACGCTCCAACTCACCGAGGTCGACGGGGCAACGCACGGAACGGTGAGCGCGGACGTCTCGCTCTCCGGCAAGGCGGCGGCCATGGGCAAGGGCGTGATCTCGAGCGTGACCGACCAGATGATGGCGCTCTTCGCCGAGAATCTGCAGACGATGGTGGAGGAACCGGCCGGGACGGCAGCGGCGGACACCCCGGCGGGCCAGCCGGAGCCGGGTGCAGCGGCACCGAGCCCGGGCGCAACCACCGCGGCGCCCACCGCCGCGCCAGCCACCCCGGCCGCCCCGCGGCCAGTGAGCGCGCCGGCAGAGACGAGTCTCAACGCCGTGGCGCTCGGAATGGGCATGATCGCCGACCAGCTGAAGAGCCCGGCCAAGCTCGCCGCCCTGCTCGGCGCGGTCGGGGCGATCGGATTCTTCCTCGGTCGGCTAGGTTCGAAACGCAAGGGCTAGAGCCCACGAGAGCCGGGAGGTTCGCATCCGATGCGTGATGTCTTGAGTGCGGTGAGAGACGCCCTGCGCGGCGGCGGAACGGCGGCACTCGCCACCGTGGTGCGCACGTTCGAGTCGGCACCGAGGCCGGCCGGTGCATCCATGTTCGTCACGGCCGAGGCCGAGGTCGTCGGCTCGGTTTCCGGCGGATGCGTCGAGGGCGCGGTCTACGAACTCGGCATGCAGGTCATGGAAGAGGGCCGCCCCGAGCTCGTGCGGTACGGGATCAGCGATGACGACGCCTTCTCCGTCGGGCTGACCTGCGGCGGCATCCTCGATGTGTTCGTTGAGCCCGTTTCCCTCGCCCGATTCCCCGAACTCGGCGCCGTGCTCGACGACATCGACGCCTCGCGGCCTGTCGGGGTCGCGACCGTCATCGAGCATCCGGACGAGAGCTGGCTCGGTCGCCATCTGGTCATTCGACCGGAGGGCTTCGCCGGCGACCTTGGCAGTGAGCGGGCCAACCGGGCCGTGAGCGAAGACGCCCAGGGGCTGCTGGCCGCCGGCTGCAACACGACGATGACCTATGGTCCGGATGGCGAGCGTCGGGGCGAGGGCATGCGGGTGTTCTTCGCGAGCTATGCGCCGCGGCCGAGGATGCTGGTGTTCGGTGCGATCGATTTTGCCGCGGCCCTCGCGCGGTTGGGATCGTTTCTCGGCTACCGGGTCACGGTGTGCGATGCGCGGGCGGTATTCGCCACCCCGGCGCGGTTTCCCAGCGCCGACGAGGTGGTCGTCGCCTGGCCGCACCGCTACCTCGCCGAGCAGTTCGAGAAGGGGGTGCTTGATGCCCGCACCGTGGTCTGCGTGCTCACCCACGACCCGAAGTTCGACGTGCCGCTGCTCGAGGTTGCCCTGCACGCGGCCCCGGTCGCCTACATCGGCGCGATGGGATCCCGGCGGACGCACGAGGACCGGCTTCGGCGACTGCGCGAGGCCGGCGTGGGCGAGCAGGAACTGGCCAGGCTGCACAGCCCGATCGGTCTCGACCTCGGATCGAGGACTCCAGAGGAGACGGCCGTCTCCATCGCAGCCGAGATCATCGCGCACCAGTGGGGCGGCAGCGGCGAACCGCTCGGACTGCTCGCCGACCGCATCCACCGCGACGAGCCGCAGCGCCTTGACGAGGACTGATCTCGCACGGATCGAGTGCTAGTGCCGTGCGCCCACCGCCAGGCCGAATGCCTGCGACATCGACGGCGCGGTCGCGGCGTTGGACAGGTACGGCACGCCGGCGACGTCCTCACAGAGGCGGGTGAGCGAATAGTGGCTGAGCGGGGTTGAGACGACATCCGCGCTCTGGCTCGGGTGGATGACCACGGTGAGAACCGTGTTGCCGGGGGAGTTGTCGCCCTCGTCGGCCGTGAGGATGACGGCAAGATGGCCCGATGCCCAGTCCGGCCCGGCGAAGATCTGCTTCATCCATCCCGCGAACCAGGCGTCCGCGGTGCGCAGTGGGCAGTCGTGCGCGTCATGGCACAGGTTGGGCACGACCATCCCGACGGTCGGCAGATCGCCCCGGGTGATCGCGCCCCCGAGCTGGTCGACCGGCACGTCGAACTTCTGGCAGAGTTCCCGTTCGGCCGGGAAATAGGCCCACGGATTGTGTTTGACCGCGTAGCCGTTTCCGCCGTTGGTGGTGTCACAATTGCGGGGCATTCCCTCAGCGAAGACCGCCGCGGTCTTGCCGGCCGCGATGGCCTGGCCGAATATCGAGGCTCCGTCGGCGATCGCGTTCACCGACGGGGCGTTGTCGTCGGCGATGCCGTGGGTCTGCCCACTGGCGATGGCGATGTAGTTCGGCAGGGACGGGTGTCGGATCGCACTGTATGCGGTGGCGTAGCCGAATTGGCGGGCGAGACCGGCGGCATACGGCATCCGGGATCGCATCTGCGCGAGCGAGTGGTTTTCCATCATGAAGACCAGGACCTTCGTCACTGCCCCCGGAGGTGCGGTGGCGGCCGGCGTCGTCCGCGACGGACCCAGGGTCCCGGCGGTGGCCGAAACGGGGGGATTCACGCTGGCAGTGGTGCACCCGGTCAGCGTGACGAGCGAAATGCACAGGACGACGACGACGCGGATGACCATCACCAATGGTAGGCATCCCGTGGTCGGGTCAGGACACCTCGTCGCGCAGCAGCTCCTCGTTCACCGAGGTGCGCAGGCGGGAGACGAGATACCCCGCGCCGAGCAGGGCGAACGGCAGGAGCATGAGCACCCAGCCGATCGCGCTGAGGCCCCAGGGGGTGACGGTGGGGTCGACCCCTTCTGCCACGGTGCCGGCGAGGAGGCCGAAGCGCGACATGAGCAGGTACTCACCGAGCACGAGTCCGACGGTCGCGAGAATTGGTGCGATGAGGGTCTGGAAGATGTTCTCCTCGCCCTTGTTGCGCCCGAAGTAGACCATGATCGCGATGCAGACGAGCACCTCGATGAGCACGATCGCCACCACCGCAAGGCCGCTGAACCAGTAGAACAGGTTGAGCACCGGGTCGAGTTGGAAGAGCGCGAAGGTCACGATCACGAGACCCGTGATCACCGAGGTGAGGACGGATGCCGCGGCCGGGGCGCCGCGACCGTTGACCGTGCCGAGACGGGCCGGCAGCACCCCGCCGCGGCCCATCGCGAACAGGTAGCGGCTGGCCGCATTCTGGAACGCGAGCAGGCCCGCGAACAGGCTGGACAGCACGAGGATGCTCATGACGGTCGCCATCCACGGCCCGATGTACTGGGTGGCCAGCGAGAAGAGCACCGCGGCGGGATCGGCGAGCGGCACCTTCGCAACCGTCGATAGTTCGACGGTCTTGGTCACGACCTGGGACGCGCCCATGCCGGTGACCATCGCGAAGGCGGTGAGGGCGAAGAGCACGGTGATGACCCCGACGGCGAGATAGGTCGCGCGCGGCACGACCTTCTTCGGATCCTTGGACTCTTCGCCGTAGATCGCGGTTGCTTCGAACCCGATGAACGAGGCGAAGGCGAAGGCGAAGGCGATGCCGGCCGATCCGGCCAGTCCGCCGACCACGATCGCGGCGGGGTTGAACGAGGCCCAGAAATTGAGGCCCTCTGGTCCACCGTTGACGAGGATGGCGATCGACGTGACGACGAGGGACGTGAGCTCGAGGAGCATCAGGACTCCGAGCACCTTCGCGCCGACATCCACCCGGAGCAGCGACAGCACGGTCACCACGGCCCAGGCGATGAGCGTCCAGGCCCACCACGGCAACAGCCCGGCCTGCCCGGCCATGACGGCCCCGAAGAAGCCGAAGATGGCGAGCTGGATCGCCACATAGGCGAGGATCGACACGAACGCCGAGGCGATGCCGGCGTGCCGACCGAGGCCGCGGCCGATGTAGGCGAAGAATGCGCCCGCATTGGTGACCCGTTGACTCATCGCGGCGTACCCGACGCTGAACAGCAGCAGGGTGATGCCGACGACCAGGTAGGCCCCGGGGGCGGCCGCGCCGTTGCCGAGCACGATGGCCACGGGCACCGCGCCGGTCATGCCGACGAGCGGGGCGGCGGCGGCGACGACGAAGAAGACGATGCCGACGGTGCCGAGCCGCCCCTTGTTGAGCGAGGTCCGTGCGTCGGTCTCTGGGGTGTCTTGGGCTAGTGCCATGGCGATACTCCTCATTGAGTTCGGGCTGCAGAGCAATGTGTAGGCGTGGATCGTCCGTATCCGAACGAGTTAGCTAACAATGGCGAACCGAGGGCGTTCCCGTCAAGTGCTTTCGGCAATTTCATTCGGATACGAACAAGGCACCATCTGGGCTACACTCTGGCGCTATGACTGATCTCAACGGATTTCTGCCCCCGCTGACCCCCACCGGCGCGAGCGCCCTCGTCCCGAAGCCGCCGTGGTACTA
>JBBSBA010000052.1:0-18314 GCA_038251725.1 Actinomycetales bacterium | reverse complement strand
GATCCAGAGGGCTTCACGCCGACCGACGATCGACGCGGCTGGATCACCGCGCCCGACCTCACCATCGACAGACTGCGCGAGCTCGCCGACGGGGAGCCGGCCCCCGCACCGTGTCTCGTAAGTCTCGGCACCCTGGCCGACAACACGATGCTGATCGACCTCGAGACGGCGGGACTGCTCACCATCGATGGGGACGATCAGGAGGTCGAGTCAATCATCCGGCATCTCGCGGTGGAGCTCGTGACCTCCGAGATTGCCGATCACCTCCAAGTCCTCGTCATCGGGCATCACATCCTCGGCGAGATCGGGGACGCGCACCCGAGAGTCCGCCACCTCGACCTCAACGCCGCGATCACCGAACTCGAAGCCACCGGAGACGAGAACCAACGAGCACTCGGCGTGGCCAGCTCACCAACGGACGACAGGGACCTTGCATCTGGCAAGGCGGGCGATCTCGTCTGCCCCACTGTGCTGGTGAGCTTCGAGCCCATCGACGACCCGCGATCGCGCCAACGCATCCAAGAAGTGGTCTCGGACTGGAGCCGTCGGGTCGCGGCCGTCGTACCTTCCCGCGATCCAGCCCCGTGGAATGTCGAAGTTCACGACGGCGCGCTCCGTTTGGCACCGCTCGGCCTGGTACTCGAACCGTTCACCCTGAATGCGGCGACGGCAGAAGAGATCGACTCGCTCATCGCCGAACCACACGAGGACGACGCGACGGGCAAAGTTCCATCTACTTGCCCGACACCGCCAACGATCGCGGTCGAACCGGTCGTCGACCCACCGTTCGACCTCGAGGTGCGGGTGCTAGGGCCCGTGGAGGTCACGGGTGCCGCACAACCATTCGCCCGCCATCGCCACCTCGAGATCACGGTCTACCTCGCGATGCACCCGGATGGAGCGAGCGACGAACGACTCAAGACCGCCCTCTGGCCAGACCAAGCTCCGAAGACCGCCACCTTCAACACGGCGATCTCGACGACGCGAAGCCACCTCGGACGCGACGCCGACGGTGACCCACACCTCTCACATTTCGCCGCCGCGAACCGCCGCTACCGCCTCGGAGCGCGAGCGACGAGTGACTACGCCCGCTTCACGGCTCGGGTCGAGCATGCTCGGCACGCTGGCACGGAGGAGGCCATCGCGGACCTCCGCCGCGCGCTCGACCTTGTGCGCGGCCAGCCCTTCGCCGAGGTCCACGGCTTCGAGTGGGCATGGAGCGAGGGATACGTCGCCAACATCGAGATGGCGGTCGCGAGCGCCGCGCACGAGCTCGCACGTCGATATCTCGAACTCGACGAGCCCGACGAGGCCATCTGGGCAGCAATGCAAGGACTCGTCGCCGCGCCCGCAGACGAGATCCTCTACCGGGACCGGATGCTCGCCTGCGACCTCGCCGGAAACCCCGCCGGCGTGGAGACGGTCATGCGGGAACTTCAACACGCGGTTGAAGCTGTAGAGCCGTGGGACGGTATCCACCCCGAGACGATCGCGCTGTACCAGCAGTTGATACGTAGGCGAGGGTCAGCGCATTCACTTCGTTAGAGCGCGCTCCCGACAGGCACTGCCCCGCTCCAGCGGCACCCCGTCCGCGCGGTCCTCCGCATTCGCTCGCGCAACAACGAAAGGATCGGCACCCACGCCTCGGGTTAGCGCGCGGCTCAGACCGAGCTCCGTATCGTGGCGAGAGTCGCCTTCATTTCCGCAGCGGTCTGGAACCGTACGTTTCGCTCTGGCGCGCAGGCTCTCACCAGAAAGTTGGCCAGGTCATCGTTCATGTCTCGACGGAACTGGCGAGGGTCGCGGGGGTCGACCTCAAGTGATGGTCGAGCATGCGGGTACGGATGCTCGCCATCGCAAAGCAGCTCGTAGAGCGTGACTCCCACCGCGAACAAGTCGGTAGAAACGTCCCAGCGGGTGAGGTCGGCGTCGGGGGGCTGGTACGGCGGCGTGCCTGAGACGGTCTTGACCGGGTCCCCAACTCGCGACGAGATGTTGAAATCCAGAAGCTTGGCGCCGGCGCGAGTGAGCATGATGTTCTGCGGCTTGATGTCGCGGTGGACGAGGGCGTTCTCGCTAAGCGCCATCAGCTCGTTGTACTCCTCGCCTGCGATCTCGCCCTCACGCTTCTTCTGGTCGAGTTCGTCGAGCCGTTCCGTGTCCGGATGGATCGCGGTGAGCGCGTCCAACACGTCAAGTGCAACGTCGATGGCTTCTCGGTCACGCAGGTGCTTCTTGCCGATTGCGTAATCGGCGAGCAGCTCACCATCGATGTACTCCATGATGAGGTACCACTCACCGTCGGCCGTGCGGTCAGCCCAGATGACCTTCACGACGTTCGGGTGGTGGACCTTGCGGAGCGCGCCGATCTCGCGTCGTACCGCGTCGTAGCCCGCGGCGTTGTCGAACAGCTTCAGCGCGCGCTCTTCGCCCTCGACGACGTCTCGGACCCGATACACCTTTGAAAACCCGCCGCTGCCGAGAAGCTCCTCGACCTCAAAGCGGCCACCGATCGTGTCCCCAACTGCGTAATCGCGGGCGGGCGTCTTGGACGACACGTCCTTGGGATCGGGAACGGGGAGGACTTCGCCGTCGGCGGTGCGGCCGCCTGCTGGGTTGTTCCGGACCTCGCTGTCCATCCGCGCGCGGTGCTTGAGCGACTCGTCGCAGTAGACGACAATCTCCGGGCTACCGCCGATGCTGAAGGACAAGTCGGTCTCGCCGAACTCGTCGGCGCCGATGAAGGCTTGTGCTTCCTTTACTCGTCGGCGTGACTCCAGAGCGATGCTGGCGGCCCACGAGAGGAACTCGCCGGGGACCCCCATCTCGGGGTCGGGGTACAGGAGCCGCAGCAGGCCGTCAACGGTGTTGTTCGCCGCCTTGCGGTCGCGACCGCTCAGTTGACTGCCCCACTCCAGTCGACCTTGGATCACGTCGAGGCGGGAGGCCCGACGCAGCCGGCTCCAGACCTCGGCCAGAAAGTCGCTGACGAAGCCGAAGTGGTCCGTGAAATAGCTGGGGCCGAGCTTCGGGACGTCCCAACCGGGGATGAAGGCGTGAATGCGGTCCATGAACGCCGTGTCGTCGCGCATCTCTTTGGGTAGCGGCCCAAGGAGGTGACCGGTGCGGAGCTGGTTCCATACGTCAACGTCGAAGTTGCCGACCATCACAATCCCGCCGTCGGCACGGATCGACTCCTTGCCGCGGCTAAACTCGCCGGACTCCATGTAGCCCTTCAGGATGTTGACGCCTTCCTTCTGATCAAAGGAGACGCCCGACACCTCGTCGAAGCAGATCACATCGTATTGCGCAACCAGTCCTCGCCGACCGGTGTTCATGTTCACAAACATGTTGGCGATCGTCGCCTTGCCACCCGAGACGAGGTGCGCGTAGGGCGACACCTGCTGGAAGAGATGCGACTTGCCCGTGCCGCGCGGCCCGAGCTCGACGGCGTTGTAATTGTTCACGACGAACGGAACCATCCGCAGCAAGAGAACGTCTTGCTCGCGCGCGGTGAACCGCACGGGATCGAAGCCGACGCTGCGCAGCAGCAGGTCGCGCCACTGCACCAAGGTGAAGTGCCTACGGCCGGAGACGAACTCTCCGAGTGCGTCGTGGGTCGACATCTGAATCGGCCGGATGGCTTCGACCCGAAACGGCTGGCCGCCTTGCTGCTGGGCGAGCGCGGCGATGTACTCCAGCGTGACCTCGGCGTAGAACCCTCCGGTGAGCATCCGCTGGTGCTCGTTGACCAACTCGGCCGAGATGTGGATGTCGTTGAGCTGAAGACTGGGCAGCTCGGCTTTGTAAGCGTCGCTGCGGGAGTCGAGGCGGGCTCGGAGCAGGTCGATGATTTTTACCCGGCCCTTCTCGCGGGCGCGGTGTTTGAACAGCTCCTCCTCACCAGCGCGGACGGTGCGTTCTTGCAACGAGCGCTGCACCATCTCCAGGCCAGCGGCAATCTCGTCGGGGTCCGTCGTCGCGCAGTATCGACCGAGAAGGAACTCACCTACGTAGGTCGGTACCGGGTATTGGCCCCGGAACTGTTGGGCAAGGTCCTTCTTCACGAGGTAGCCCTCAAAGACCTGTGCAGCGAGTTGATCTAGATCGTCGAGCTGAGTCATCGGTTCTGTCCCAACGTGGTCGCGCGCTGCAACAGGACGGTGCCATCCACGGCGACGACCACGAGCTGGGCTTGCTCGCCCTCGAGGTCCTCGTCCTCAACGAGGAGGATCACCCTGCCGGTCCCGCCGGTCACCCGAGCGAGATCAGCAATGCTCGATCCTGCGTCGCCGGCCTGGCGACGAAGATCGACCTTCGCGCCGTCGGGAAGGTCGGTGAACTCGACCACGAGCGTGAGCCCTCGCCACTTGATGCTCGTGATTTCCGCTCTCGACACGGACGTGGTCGCGGCGAACGTCACGGTGAGCCGGGGAACAAAGCACTCCTGGGGGCTGACTCCGCCGTGCTCGTAGGTCTGGTTGGCCTCGAAGCACGAGATCCCCGGTGCGACTGCGATGCGCACGTCCTTGTCCCAGTGCCACGGCACCGTCGGGACATCGACCGACGCGCCGTCCTTCACCCGCGCGCACCGGCCCTTCTTGGACGTGGTCGCCGCGACCGGCAAGCCCTCGTTCTTCGGTAGCCCGGACGGCAACAGCAGCCAGCCGTGGTCCGTGACGACCGTGACCGCCGACCAGCCGGCATCCAGCAGATCCCGGATCCGACGGGCGATCTTCGATACCTCGTCGTCGATCTCGTGAGCGAGGCGAAGGCCCAGGTCGTGTCCCTTGTGATCGATCTCGCCGGTCTCGGTCCATGCCCGCCCCGACGAGTCGCCGCTGTCCTGCTGCCCGAGCACCTGCAGGCCCGCTTCGCTCAGCAGCGAGCGCAGCACCTGCACTCCGGCCGTCGCTCCGCTTGAGGCCCGGCACGCATCGAGCGCCTCGCCCGGGCCCAGCAGTGACTGGTCGACAGGGACCAGCACCGGCTTGGCAGTCTGCGTGACCGTCGGCAGTGCCGCGAGCTCCACCGCCATCGCGACGGACGCACCCGCGCCTTCGAGACGCTCGGCAAGTAAGTGAGCAACGTCGAGGCGTAGCCCATCGACGAACACCACAACCTCGCCAGTCGCGACTGTCGGCGCAGCGCCGGCAATGTAGGTGCCCGAGTTGGCTTCCGGCCCCACCGCGTCCTGAAGCTCATTTGCTGCCCGGTCCAGCCACGGGCGGTAGGTCGCCGTGAGCGCGGCCGTGACCGCGTCAACGTCCGCGATCCGATCGACCTCGTCGAACGCGCGGAGAACAGCGCGGTCGACCTTCCACCCACTGACGGAGTACCACTCGCTGATCTCCGACACTGAGCCGATGGGGCTCGACGACACGGTGCCTCGGGCGATCTCGGCAAGGTGCTCAAGTGCCAAAGCCAGCGGAGTCCAGCCAAGGTCGGCCCACACGTCGCTACGGCGGGCTTTGTGGTCCTCCTCCAGCTTCAAGGACATCTGCCTTGCGTCGTGCGGTGGCAGGTGCGCCAGCCCAGTCAGCGCAGACCGCAGCGCCTCCTCAGCATCCTCTGCGGGACCCGGCCACGCACCTGGGTTGGGGAGCAGGAGCTGGACTGGCTGCGCGTCACGAAGGCGATTCGGGATATTGATGTACTCAGCCGGCGATTCTCGGAACCGCTGCCACACGTGCTGCCACGCGCCCTCGCCTTCACCGAGCCGACGCGCTGCCTCGATCACCCCAGCCGTGGCCGGATCGACCCCGTAGTCGACCGTGCACTGCGCGACGAACGCGTCCCACGCGACACCGTCAAGCTCGTGCTGCACCGTGCTGGGGTCGTCGATCCATCGCAACAGAAGCCGGACCGGATCCGGGTTCAGCAGACCGTTCACGAAGGCCGCGTCGATGTGTCGGCCCTCTAGACGCGTCAGCGGCTCACCCACCAAGTGTTCGAGGCCCGCAACTACAGCGTGGATGGTCACGTCGTCCGCCGCCACGTTCAAACCCAGGCCGCGCTCCCTGTTGGTCAGCAACGCTCGAACTGTCCAGTCCCTGCCACTGCTCTGCGTGAACCACTGGCTGCGATGCTGCAACGGCACCAATGGCGCGAGCGACTGATCATCAGCCGCAACCGATCTCAGATCGTCGCGAGACACGCCAGGCAGGTAGATGACGGGGAAACCGTCGGGCCCGTCGACCTCGATCGTGCCAGCCACGACACAGCGCAGCCAGTAGGCCGGGCCGCTGCCCTGAGGGGGATCGTGGGGGCCCAGCGTGAGGACTCGGCAGTGCTCGCGCAGCCGCTCGATCGCGCCTCCCCACTGTCGAACCTTGTCCGGCCACATCAAAGTCACCGGTGGCGCGAAGACGTTTCCGTCGCTGCCCGCCGCCTCATCAAGCGCAACTGCCAGTCGGTCGAGCACCGTTGCGCTCATGTCGAACCGCCTCGTACGGCAAGCTTCTCACCGGTCGTGAAGTGCAGATCGTTCAATCGCTCCGACCCATCGGGGTTCTTTCCCCGGTCCTTGCGCCAGTGCACGTTGAAGGACGAGCGCAGGACACCCGACTCGACGAACGGGCGCACGTTCACCCGCACGCCATCGTTGACATCTGGGTCCCACCCGACCGGTTGCTCGGCGAGCGTCTTCCACCGTACGTAGATGTCGTAGGGCGGTTCACCGTCGAGGACCAGCTCAAGCGAGCTGCGAAGCCTCGACGCTGCCGCAAGACGCGCTTCAGCACCGGCCTTCTCGTCACGCACCTCAGCGCGCTGCCGCTCGATCCAATCACCGAGGTACGTGTAGGCGAGCTTCTCCAGCGTCTTACGATCGAACCGGTGGTAGTTCACCAGCGCGGCGAAGCCGTCTCGCCGGCCGTCCCAGATATGCCACAAGAACGGCCGGTGCCCAAACAGCGCGCAGTGCTGCTTGAAGAAGTCGTCTCGAAGCCAGTCGCTCAGGTTGCTCTTCTTGCTCCCGGTCGCCTCGAGCAGCTGCTTCTGCTGCGCCGGCGACCACGACTGTCCGAACGCCGCGGCGAGTACTTGCTGAACACGGTCAGCAGCCGGCGGCTCACCGGCCACGGACGGAAGACAGACAATCCCATCGGCGTCGGCGATCCCATCCAGTTCGCCGGACTCAGCCTGCTCGGGCCACCTGTACCCAAGCAGCCGCGCAACAGCGACCTGCAGCGGGGCCGTCGATACACGCGGCCTCCCGTCGAAGAGCCACTGGGTTGGATCATCCGTCCCCGGTTCCGGGAGTGGGCCGACTTCCTCAGCCACTTTCCGCCAAGACTCGAGATCGAAGGGAACTTTCAGCAGCGTTTGGTTGGTCACCTTGAGACTTCGGTCGATGCGACGCACGTCCTCGGCGAAACTCGAGGTGCTCAGACACGCCCAGAGCGCCGGTAGATCGTCTGCCCGCTTGGGCCAGACAACCGCGCAGTTGTTGTCGAACGACTCACCCGTGTACCGCGTCACTGGCAAATCACCCATCAGAGAGACGACAACACCGTCGTGGTTCCACGCTCCTTCCCCCTGAAGACTCGCGACCCCGTCAGCGGCCAGCTGCGCGAGTGCGCCACGTCCCTGCTCCCAGAGGAGGACGTGTTCGCGACCAGCGAAATGGCGAGACCGAACTGTTGTGCTCTGGTGAAAGCGCCAGTCCGAGGACAGCTGGCCGATCTCCCAGAACTTGCGGATCAACCTCGCACCGTCTCCGGTCCGCAGTCCGTACAGACTGTTGGCGTTGGCGGCAAGAAGTGGACCGCTCGCAAGACGCTCCGGAACGATCCGAGCGTCAGGATTCTCGGTTGTCGCCTTCTGCGCGTGATGCACGAGGGGCACACGCTGTAGCGACTGCGCCTTCAAGACGGGACCTTTACTATCGGCGACGTCGACCGCCGTCCAGGATGAGGAAGGGGTGGGGCGACGCACATCAACCAGGAGGAGGACAGCGTTAACAACCTCGCCCGAGATTGCGGTAAATGCCCCAGGACCAAGGAAGGCGCACAACTGCAGAGTCCTGCTCGAAAGGATCTGCTCACGGAGATTCCGGTAACGGGAGAGCTGCGTCCATCCCTGGGGTAGCACTGCGAAGACGCTGCCGCTCGACATGGTAAGAAGCCGCTCCAGCATCATCGTTGCGAGATCGTGCTTCGACTGAGGGTGACTCCGATCTGCGTACGAACGGAGCGTGTCGCCCTGCTTCGTCCGTGACAGATACGGGACGTTGGTGACCTGGAGGACGTATCTCCGGCTGAGGAGATCAGCCGCTCTCGCCAGGCCACTGACCGCAGCCCCCAAGACTCCCACGGCCGGGTCGTCGGCTTCAGACCTCGCAGCTGCCTCAATGACCGGCGCGATGTCGTCCCACTTGACATCCTCGAGCGACAGCCGCGACCCGGTGGGATCGCTGATCTCAGACGCCTGACGAGGATTGATGAGGCTGCCCAACGTGTCTGCGTCTACGAAGAGGCTGTGTAAACGCTCGAGAGATGCCTCAAGGCGAAGGTTGCCCTTGGCGAGCGCCGTCCATTCGTCTGCCGAAGCCCGTACTGGAACTCCGGAGCAGGCGATGTTGAGCAAAGGCAGCGATCGCCAGCTGCCAGCGGTTTTCCAGCACTGAAGGGCCACGGCGAACGTTGCGATTTGAACGCAGCGCGGATCGATTTCGAGTCCGAAGAGGTTGTCGCGTAGGACGGCATCCTGCGCATCGGCTGGCGTCAATCCTTCCTCCTCGGCACGCATTTGCCAGAGCATCGAAAGGGCTTCGACGAGGAAGTGCCCGGACCCGCAACACGGGTCCATCACCGTGACCTCAGAGGCATGCTCGGGCCAACCGTCGAAGGTTCCGGTCGCCGGCTGCCCGTCGTCGTCGCGACGAAGGTATTCAAAGGAGTCGACTAACGCGCTGGCAGGACGTCGGGTGGCCCACCAAGCTCCGAGTGAGTTCTCCAAGACGAAACGGACCATGTAGTTCTCGGTGAAGAGCTGGGTCACCGGGCCAAGGTCAGAGCCGCCGATCTTGTTCTCCGCGGCGTTGACCTCGTCCTTTCTGTCCTTCTGCCAGAACTGATATACCCACCCGAGGGCATCGTCACCGGCGAAGACCTCTGCCGGGAGGCTGGCGAGAATGCTCTCGAGGGCCAAACGGCCCTCGGGCGCGAGGCGCAGGCGAACGCAGGGGTCATCAAGTCTGAAGATGCCGGGGAGGATCTCGGCGGCGAAGCGAGCGGCGACGGACCAGCCGTCGGGCTCTCCTAGCGACTCGGCGAGCTCATCGCAGTCTTCGAGATTGACCGGAGCGTTGTACTCGGGGTGGATAAGGAGGTTGTTCTCCTCCAGGAAGCGGGCGAACAGCAACCGGTGCCATTGCTCGTAGGCGCACTCGGCGACCAGCAGGTCGAGGTGGTCCCCCTTGTCGCCGAGCTGGCGGGCCTTGGCTCGGAGACCCCGGCGGAGTTGGCGATCATCCTCGTTGAGGTGACCCGGCGGACGCTCCGCGGTGACGGCCAGCGAAGTGAGCGCGGCCCGGACCGCCTGCTCGGACGCGCGCCGACCTTTGGTGCAGGCGTCCTCGAGAGTCTTGCGCTGTTGGGAGGTGAGTATCGGCACTGTTCGTGTCCTCAGATGATGATGGTTTCGCCATTGGCGACGTGTCGGAGAAGCTGCTCTCGCAGCGAGGCGAGGTAGGTGTCCACCTCGGCTTCGGTTCGTAGGGTCGCGGCCGGTGCTGAGACAGCGACGGACTTGGGTTCGAGCTTCTGGGCGACCGCCTGCCGGGCGATAGCGACCTTGGCGGGGATGGCCTGGCGGCGCTCGGCCCAGGCGCTCAATGGAGTGGCGTCAAGCGCCTTGAGCAGTTCGTCGGCGGAGCCAACTGTGGGCACCGTCGCTGAGACAAGCCCCGACGACGCCAGGATCGAGGGCCGGTCGGCCGGGTCGAGTTGCTGCCACTCCGACGATGCTTCGATGTCTGCGAGCGCCTTCTCCTGGTCATCCTTGGCCGAGTTCGCGGCGTCGAGTACAGCCGTGCGGAGGGCGTCCGACAATTCCTTGATCAGCGGGGCCACGGGGTCGGGCGAATGCATGAGCAACCGGTCGGACTCAATCGCGTCGCGCTGGGCGCTCGTCGATGCGGCGAGATCGAGCGAGCGAGCGTGGACCAGGAGACGGTCGAGTCTCTTCCATGCCGCTTCCCGGTCGGACCTTTGTTCACCAGCGGCGGACCAGGTCTTGATGTCCTGGCGCAGCTGTTCGGCGTGCTGGGCGACGGCACGCACCTGTTGGTTGCCGGCAAGCGCGGCGATGCCATTCAGGTGCGAGGCGTCGGGCGGCTCGGGCAACGGTGGCGGCCCGCCGGCCCGTTGCGCGAGGTCAAGGAGGTGCTGCACGAGACCGCTGATGGCAGCGCCCTCCTTGCCGGGGGTGTAGGGAACCTTCGCCTCGGTGAGTACGCCTCGCACCGCGAGCTGTTCCTGCTTCGTGGGGGGTTCGTCCTCCTTGTAGAAGGTTGCCTTGCTGACCTGAGTGGCCGGAAGCTCCTTGGGGCCATCGACGGGATGGCCGTCTCGCTCGGCGCGGATGTTGCCGCTAGCCAACAGGGCGAGCAACGATCCGTCGATGGCGTCCTTGGGCCAGCCGAAGGGGGCGTCACCGAGGTCGCGCTGGAGGTCACTGCCCTTGGTCCCTGAGCCGGAGCAGCGTGCCAGCACCTCCTTACACACCGGGTTAGCCGGCACCTCACCCTGCCAGCCGACCACTGCCAGAGCGTCGGGTGCGCCGTCTCGGGCTTTGGTGATGACCTTGCTCCATGCAGGGTCATCCGCGGCGGCGAACCTCGGGAACAGCCGAGCCAGTGCATGGTTGCCTGCCGCTTCGACGCC
Organism: Actinomycetales bacterium; assembly: GCA_038251725.1. Taxonomy (GTDB): domain Bacteria; phylum Actinomycetota; class Actinomycetes; order Actinomycetales; family Microbacteriaceae; genus Lacisediminihabitans. The sequence continues at coordinate 7,425 of JBBSBA010000052.1, read as the reverse complement.
GTCGCGCAGCGAACTCGTGGTGAGCTCGTTCCCGCCACCCTGGAAGACCCGGGTTTTGGCAAGCACCACCGCGAACAGGCTCTCCGATCGCTGCTGACCTTCGATCACCCTGGATTGCATGCCCTGTTTCGCTTGACGACCCTCGTCCGTCTGCGGCTCGGGTCGTTGGCTGACCGTGTCCATCGCAGCCGCGTAGCTGGCCAGTGTGTCGGCGATCGCCTCGGAGTCGATCCTGGGCAGCAGCACGAACACGGTCGGGCTGTCGTTGCCCGCAGCAGCTGCGGCCTCTCGGACCTTGGCCTCGGTCACTCCCCACTCGTCGCGAATCCACACCGGAACCGTTCCGCCGTCTGGCGTGGGTGTGTCGTCGCCCCAGTGTCGGGTGAGCTTCCGCGGCGTCTTGCTCTTACCGTGGACCAGCTTGAGCCCAGCCAGTTCGGTGTCGACCACCCGCTGGAGCCAATCGTTGCGGAGGGATGACATCCGTGCTGCGTCGGCGCGGATCGAAGAGCGCCGCTGGTTGAACTCCTGGGTCCACTCCGCTCCCTCGGCGGTCTGGAGACGGAACTCCTCGCCGAGCTTTATAACTCGGCCCTGCTCGACCAGTTGCTCCATGATCCGGGGGACGTCCTTGCGGAGCCTGGCGCCGTCAGCGGCGAGGTCCTCCACAAGAAGATCGGCAACCACCGGCGCTGTAGCACGCACGCCCGTGTCGCCCACGCCGTCGTGTGGGAGCTGGGAGATGAGGAACACCATCGCTGCGGCCCGCGACTTCAGCTCCCCTTCGTCGGAGCCGTCATCGAGGCCCCGGATCAGCTCGTCGATCTCCTTCAGCAGTACACCGCTTTGCAACATGCTGGCGGATTCGGAACGGAACACGAAGTCGGCGCCGATGACCGTGCCGAGGGGCTGGTCGGCGACGCTCCGCGCAGCTTCATGGACGATCTTCAGTTGGGTGCGCAGCACGCCGGCCTTGCCGGCCTTGTCGATGGCGCGCAGTGCCCGTTCCCAAAACCGACGCCGGGTGGGTAGGAGCGGGTAATCGGCCACCATCGTGGCCTTGTCAGCACCCTTGGCCTCAAGGCGCGTACCCCCGAGCTGCCGGTCGATCTCGCCCGACACCTTGCCGAGCGCAGCTTCGATGTCGGTCACCTTGTCGGCCTTCTTGCGGAGCACGACCTGCCGGACCACGGCCTCGACGTCGGTGTCCGACAGGGCGACCGTGACGGAGAACCGGTCGATGAGCTTCTGCAAGGTCGGGTTCGCCGTCAGCGCCGCTTGGCCGGTGGCGACCACGAGGACCTGGCTGCCGAATCGAGACGAGCAATCCTCGGCGATGTACTGGACCTGCTCTGCGATCTTGTTGTCGTCGTTGATGAACTGCTGCATCTCATCGAGGACGATGAGTGTGAGCGGCAGCTTTCCCTCGCTGACGCTCCGCAACCGCAAGACGTCCTCCATGACATCGAGCATCTCGGTTCGGTCGATGTCATCGACCATCGGGAACTGGGCTTGTAGTGCTGTGCTGACCGCGCCAGGGGTGGCGCCAAAGCCTGCTCCGGCGTCGATCAGGGCTTGGGCGAGTACCGGGGAGACGTAAAGGTTGCGCAGCTCGTGGGTCAGGTTCTTGCCCTTTGCCTCGATCGCCTCGCGCACCTGGTCGTAGAGGCCTTCCTGATGCATCCAAAGCGCGAGCCGGGCAGGGCCGTATTGCTGCGGAAGACCGGCCGCGTCAAACACGACGCCGAGGAACGCCAAGCGCACCGAACCCGAGGCCCCTGACCCCAGCGTCCCTGCGGCCGACCACAAGCCGCCGGCGCGCTTGCCGGCAGCCGAGAGCTCCTTGAGGTGCGCCTCGATCTCCGACGGAAGGGTCGTCAGCGAGCGCGCTGAGCTTCCCGAAGGAAGCTCGTAGTCCCGCCACAGGTACTCCAGCACGCGCATCAGGTGGGACTTGCCGCTGCCGTAGAAGCCACTAACCCATGCCGCAGGTTGCTCGGCCTGGCCAAGGTGACTCAGGAACTGGTCGAGGATTCTCTCCAGGCCGCGTTCGTACTCGCCTTCACAGACGAAGCTGCGCAGCTCCCACTCGAGAGTCGCCCAGTCGCCGGCGTCCTCAGGGTTCTTGACCTTGGCAACGCCCAAGTTCGGGATGTCGCGTTCTGTGGGGTCGATCGCGAAGACGTCGCGGTTCGTCAGTGTCACAGGATCGTCCCCCTGTCGGCGGTAATGAGCACGGCGTGGTAGTTCCAGCCGTCGCGTCCATTCAGCAATCTGTAGTTGTTCTGTTCGACCTCACCAGGGAAGAACACAAGCAACCGCCCCACGATCAAGTCCTCGATCCGGTCGACCAATGCCGAAACCTTCACCCGGTCGCCCAGCCCGAACAGGTTGCCTGCGCCGACCAGCCCCACGATCGTGTTCGGCGTAGTGACCTCGGCGAGCTGCTCACGCACCTGGGCTACGAGCGAGTCGAGGAACCCGGCCAGCTCGGGTTGGATCAGCTTCGGGTTGTCGAAGTAGGCATCGCGGTATTCGTGCGCCGCCATCCACTCCTCGAACGTGTCGGTGATGTCGATCTGGGCCCAGTCGTGGCCCGCGGCGTTCGACGCCGTCGCGAACTCTTGAAGGTGCAGGCGCAGGCGACGCTCTTCCTCCGGCGCGTACACCGCCATCCAGACCCGCTGTGCGGGCGCGAGCCCGCTGGGCCAAGGCAGCTTGGCGAAACGCTCGTAGTTGGCGATCAGTTCATCGACCCGGCTCAAAGCAAGCGCCCCTCGATCGGCCGGAGCAGTTCGGTGAACTTCACCTCGGTGATCCCCCCGCTGTGGCGGAAGTCGATGAGTGACCGCTGCGACGCCACCATCGCGAGGTCGACGAGATGCGCTCGGGGTTGGTCAAGAACTCGCGCCCACATCGTGTCGAACAAAGCCGCTCCGGCGAGACCCTCCAGGTGCCCGAGGAACAAGGCGAATGCGGTGGTCGACGGGGTGCACACTGCGCGCCGCCGGACCTTTCTTGTCCGGGCAACCGCGTCAAGATGGCCAGTCTGGTCCCACGACGAGAACGTGTTCCGCCCGATCTTCGCCAACGTCGCGTCGCTGTAGGACACAGGGAACGACTTGGCCACGGCTTCGGCCAAGTCGGCGCTTGTCACCTCGTCACCCGGCTCGCTGTCGAAGATCGCCTGAGCGCTGGCCCGGAACACCGAGTCACGAGCCAGAGCGCACAACCCGGCCAACAAAGGCTGGCCGGTGGGTTCGTCATTCCAGAGGTCCCCCAGTGCGAGGAAGAGGGGCGAGTCATTCCTGAGCACGTAGAGCTCTCGCAGGTACCGCAAGGTCCGTCGACGGGACCCGATGGTGTCCTTCCCGAGGACGTTCTCCTCCAGCACCGCCCGCTCGTAGTCGGCAGCGTCTGCCCGAGGACCGACCTCGGCGAGGAGAAGCTGTAGCGCGGACACGACAATCGTGTGACTGGTCGTCGCCCCACCACTCCGATCCCCCCGAACGATCTCGACCGCGGTCACGACCGCGTCCTGGTGCGATGCCATCGCTCAATGTCCTGCCGACGCCACAACCGGACCCTGCTCGCGCTCAAGTCGACCACCGGTTTCGGGAAGTCCGGATACCGACGCAGGTACGTGGTCACGCTGCTGGGGTGCGACAGCCGCAGGATCGCGGCAACCTCCGCCGCGCCGACCAGATCGTCAGAGTCAACCTTTGCACCCACAGGTGGGCAGTCTAGAAAAGTCGACAGCGGCGTGCCGACAAACAGATGTCGGCGGGTCGGTCTCGGCGCACGCGGCGTCGCTCACGCTCCCAGGACCGCGCGCTACTGCGAGGCGCGAGACCGTAGGCGGGGCTGGGACATCGGAACGCGGAAAGCCAACGGAAGGCCCAAGAAGGGTGGCCAGAGGTCCTTCAGGCGGCGATTCGCCTGATGGCCTGGATCGACGCAGGCTCGACCGGCCGGAGCGATACGACAGCTCCTGTATGTGGAGCATTGATCTCGATGCCATTGCCCACGTACATCCTGACGTGGCCGAAGTCGCGGACGGGGACGTCCCCGCGCGTGAAGATGAGGTCTCCGGCGCGAAGATCGGAGAGGGCGACCGGGGTGCCGATCCGCACCTGGTCGTACGTGACTCGCGGGATCTGAACACCTACCTGTGCGTAGGCCCAGTAGACGAGGCCCGAGCAGTCGAAGCCGCGCTCTGGTGACGCCGCGCCGTAGACGTAGGGCACGCCGAGCTCGCGCATTGCGATGGCAACCGCGGCGGCGCCAACATCGCCCGCCGGCGTCGCTTGACCGAGGCCGTACTCGGCAGCCTTGGCCAGGACGCGCGGGTAGTAGTCAGTGCTTCCGGCGTAGGAGTCGATGGCGGCGCGGAGGTCGGTGAGTTGACCTGACCCGCGACAGAGGTACGCAGCCGCGGTGTAGATCGCGTCCCACGCGTTCTGGGGTGAAGGGAGCGCGCCGGTCGGTCTTCCTGGTGCCAGTCGTGCCCAGGTTCGCCAGGTCGTGGGGAGGAACTGCATCGGGCCGAGCGCATGCATCCAGCCGTCGGATGACGTCGGGTCGGGAATGCGAGCACGGACCTCGTTGCCGTCGAGCGGCGCGCCGATGATGGGTGGGTTGACGTCGCCCGTATTTGGGTCGGCTCGTCCAGCGGCGTGGCGCGACTCGAAGTAGCCGATTGCGGCGAGGACCTGCCAAGGAAGGCCACTACACGTCTGTGCGCTCCGTTGGTAGACGGGCAACAACGAGGGCGGGATCTCTGCGAGCGCAGCGGCCGACGGTGGCGCGCTACTGAGTCCGCCGGTCGCGAGCACGGCGGTTCCGAGTACGAGCGTCAGCACGCTGGCAGCCAACGCGGCGATGGCTTTCATGTTGCGTCCTTCCGAAGAGGGCCACCTCAGCTATGCGCAGCAGGAACGCGATTCGCGACGCGTGTCGCGTCCGGGGGTGCTCCGTGCGCATAGGGGTTGTGAGGTCGCAGCCCCCCGTGGCCTCGTCCGGGTACATCGAGCCCGGCCGGGCGAGTCGTTTCGCCCGGCCGGGAGGAGGTCGAGCGCGCATGCGGTCGTTGATTCTGGAAGTGCTGCATGCCGTGGACGCGACGCCGTCGTCGGATGGGCTTCCCGGCGCGGGATTGCTGCAGAAGATGTTGAACTGGCTCGACCAGATCGCCCTGTGGGGCTCGCTGGCGAGCATCCTCGTCGGCGCCGCGATCTACGGGCTTGCGCAGCAGTCGGGGAACTACGCCGGCGGCTTCCGCGGGAAGCAGCTGGCGTTCGCCGGGGTGATCGGCGCCTGTCTTGCCGGCGTCGCGCCGACGGCGATCAACATGTTCTTCAAGGCGGCGGGAGGCTGATCGTGGCGGCTTCTCGTTCGGATTCCCGTCGAGCAGGCGCGCGCCTGCTCGTCGCGGTTGCACTCGGCGTCGTATTCGGTCTGGTGGTGCGTGGTTGTGCACAGCCCGCGCAAACCTCGGAGCGTCGAACCACCGTGGTGGGATCCGGCAGGAATCACGGGCCAGGTCCTCACGAGATCCGGAGTGGGCTTCCCGTCGGTTTCGCTCGCTCTTCCGAGGGGGCGCGCTTGGCGGCGGCGGCGTACGTCACGACTGGTCAGCTCATGCTCGACCTCGCGCCCACGGAAGCCGCGGATGCGGTACGCGAGATGGCGGCGCGCGCCAGCGCGAACGAGCAAGTGGACGATCTGGTCGGCCGGCTGAACGATCTGCGCGATCGGCTCGCCAAGGGCACCGGACCGGCCCGGTACCTGCAAGCGGTGCTCGCCACTCGCGTTGACGCCTTCTCCCCTTCTCGGGCGCGGGTCGTGGTCTGGAGCGTCGGGGTGTTGAGTCGTCGCGATGTCGCACCGCCGCAGGCCGGGTGGACCACCTCGACATTCGATCTGGTGTGGGAGCGCGCCGACTGGAAAGTCTGGGCTGAAGACGTCAGGTCAGGGCCGACACCGATGCTCAACGAAGGTACGTCGCCCGCGACCGACGACGAGTTCGACGCGGCGCTGCGCGGGTTCGAGGCCTGGCGGCAGTCATCGTGAGCGTGGGCGGAGGGACCTCGGTGCTGGCGGACATCCCGATCGTCCCCGACGTCGTGAACCAGGTGATCGATTCGACCGCGGGCTGGGCCTGGGACAAAGTCACCGAGGGGATCGCAAGCTGGGTCCTCGGCGCCGTCGGCGACCTGGTCGACGGGTGCCTCAACTTCCTGAAGACCTCGGCGCGTCCGAACGTGGAAGCTGCGTGGTTCTCAGGCGCGGGCTCGCCGTACGCGACAGTGCGGAACCTCGCCGGTCTGCTGCTCCTCGGGTTTGTGTTCCTTGCGATCATCCAGGGGCTGATCGCCGGTGACGCCGCCGGCATGGTGCGCCGGGTCGCGGCGGACCTTCCGGCCGCGGTGTTCGGAATGGTCGCGACGGTGACCGTCGTCGCCAAGCTGCTCGAGTTGACGGATTCGCTCTCGACGGGCGTGCTCCAGCAGTCCGACGGACAGGCCCTGCACTTCGTGTCGGGCTTCGGTGCATCAATCACGAGTTCGACGCAAGGATTCGCGGCGGTGATCGTGGGCTTGGTCGCAGTGCTCGCGGCGCTGATGCTCTGGATCGAGCTGATGATCCGTTCCGTGCTGGTGTATCTGCTGGTCGCGCTCTCCCCACTGGGGTTCGCGGCGATGGTGTGGCCTGCAACGAGAGGCGTGCTTCGTCGCATGGTGGAACTTCTGCTCGCGGTCGTGGTGTCCAAGCTCGTCGTTTGCATCGCCTTGTCGATCGGTGTTGCTGCGTTGGCAGGGGCGGGAACAACGGCGGGCCCGAACGCAGGCGTCGGCAACGCGGCAGCGCAGGGTCTCGGAGCACTGTTCGTCGGGACCGCGATTCTTGCGCTTGCCGCGTTCTCACCCTTCCTGGTGCTGCGCCTGCTTCCGCTCGCCGAAGCTGCGCTCGTGGCGCAAGGGGTCTCGCGAGGGCCGCTGCGCACGGCGCAGGCGTCGGCAAGCAACGTGTACCACGTGCAGTCGTTGAGTCGTCTTGCGGGTCGGTCGTCTGCAGTCGGGTCGGGCGCGAGCGCGGGTGCGAGCGCGGGCTGGATCTCCGGCGCGAAGCCGGCGGCGGGTGCGCTGGGACCAGCCGGGATCGCCGCGGTCGGCGCGACGGAAACGGTCGGCGCGGTCGGTCGTCGAGCACGAGGCTCAGTCGAACAATCAACTGCGCCGCCGTCGGGCACGTCCCCAGAGCCGCCGCGGAGACCGCCATCGTCGCGGTCATCCGATGCCGATTCCCCGTCGCGGAAGCGGGACCGTTCGTGAGCGCCCCAACGTCGGACCGAAAGGCACGGCTCTACCGGTTCGGTCCACGCGACCGAACCGGTTGGCTGCTCGGCCTCGGCGGGGCGCAGTG
>JBBSBA010000051.1:0-18338 GCA_038251725.1 Actinomycetales bacterium | reverse complement strand
CCCACAGAAGATCGGCCCACAGAAGATCGGCCCACAGAAGATCGGCCCGAACGACGATCGACGCGGGGCGGAGCCTCCCAGCTTCCGCCCCGCGTCTCTCTGGCGTCGGTCAGCGTCGAGTCGGCTGCCCGGTCAGCGGGTCGAGGAACAGCTTCGAGCGCGAGTTTTCACGGCCGTGCTCGTCCCCGGTGAAGCTGAAGAGGTTGCCGAGGCTGCCAGCCTTCGCGTCGAATGAACCGTTGCCCACCGGACCGGTCTTCCAGTTGTCCTCGATGAACTTGAGGATCGAGGACTGGTCGGTCACGGTGTGGTCGACGAAGTTGGACTTGGCGTAGGGCGAGATGACGAGCAGCGGTAGACGAGGGCCGTATCCGCAGCGGTCCGGGAAGCCGCCGAGCGACGCTCCGGTGCCGCAGGACGTGCCGCCGGCCAGCGCATCGACGACGGGGTCATTCGACTGGTTGACGATCGGGCCCATCTGGTGGTCGTACCAGCCGTCGCTGTCGTCGTAGGCGATGATCACCGCGGTGCTCTTCCAATCCGGCGTCTTCTGAAGGCGATTGATCGTGGAGACCACGAACTGCTGCTCGTCGAGCGGGGTGGAGTATCCGGCGTGACCGTCCTGGTAGGCGGCGGCCTTGAGGAAGCTCACCGACGGCATGCTCTTCGCATCGACGGCGGACCAGAAGTCGGTGAGGTCGTACTGGTGGTTGGCGACACCGGCGTGTCCGATCTCGGCAACCGACGACGGCGGTGCGTGCGTCGGGTTGGCCGTGCTGGCGTAGTACTGGAACGGCTCGTGATGCGGGATGTAGTCGGTGCTCGAGACGCCAGCCACATCGGAGTGCTTCGAGGCGCAGTTCGCGAATCCGCCCTGGAACCATCCCCAGGTCACGTTCTTCGCGTTGAGCAGATCACCGATGTTCTTGTTGTTGCTGTCGGTTGCGGTGGTGCTGTCCCGCGAGTCGCAGACGTCGCCGGCCGGCTGCGGGTCGCCGACGATGCTGCCGTTCGCGGTGACCGCGGGCGAGGTGAGGGCGAATCCGTGCGTCTGGCCGGAGACCAGATTGAGTGCGCCGGGCGTCGACGGGCCGAACGTCGTGCCGTACGAGTTGTCGCTCATGGCGTAGTGCTGCGCGTAGTTCCAGAGTCCGGTGACGGTGTTGCCGTCGTAATAGCCCATGACGAGGCCCGATCCCTTGCCGTAGTCGGCGCAGGCCGCGGTGCCTCGGCCGACCGTCTGGACGAACTTGTCCATGAGTCCGGAGTCGAAGGCCTTCTGCTCGTCCTTGTAGCTGTGGTCCTGGTCGCAGGTCTGGGCCTGGCTGCGCGCCAAACGGAACGGTTGCGCCGAGTTGGGGTTGTTCGGGGAGAGCAGCGACTCGTTCAGGCCGTTCACGCTCGGGGTGTTCCTCGCCGCGACGAAACGGGGCTCGCCCGCCGCGTTCGCGGCATTCGGATAGGTCGCGAAGTAGTGGTCGAACGAGACGTTCTCCTGGTAGATCACCACCACGTGGCTGATCGGTGTCGTGGTTGCGGATGGGATCGCGCGCGATGACGCGATGGCCGGTGTGGTCGTGAGCGCAGCGGTTGCTACAAGCCCGATTGCCGCGACGGCGGAGGCCGCGCGGAGAATGCGTCGAGTTCTCAACACAGTGATATCCCCTCAGATCAGTGGTCGACGGGCACGTCCCGTCGCACACCGCAATCATGTCCTCCCCCGGATGGGGGTCTATTGCCTGAGGGTTTCCGCTTGCCGACGGTTAGGTGAACGTTCGGTGTATCGCCGCCACGGTCTCGCTATGAATCAAATCCGAGGCCCACGGCATCCAGGGTCTTCAAGAGCGCGTTCCGCCGTCCCTCGCTGTGGTCGGCCTGATCGAGAGCCCACTTGGTGGCCTGCACCCCGGCGAAGGCGGCCGGCTCTGGCGGGAACGGCAGCGGCGTCGAGCGCACCATCTCGAGTTCGGTGCGCTCGGTGGATTCGCCCGACAGCCGGTCGAGCATCACGTTCGCGGCGAAGCGGCTGGCACCAACGCCGAGCCCGGTGAAGCCGGCTGCGTAGGCCACCCGGCCGCGGCGGGCGAGGCCGTAGAACGCGCAGAACCGCGTGCTCGTGTCGATGACGCCGGCCCAGCGGTGGCTGAAGCGCACGCCCGCAAGCTGCGGGAACGTGGTGAAGAAGTGGCTTGCCAGCTTCTGGAACGACTGCGGCCGGTCGTCGTAGGACTTCCGGATGCGGCCGCCGTAATGATAGATCGCGTCGTATCCACCCCAGAGGATGCGGTTGTCCGCGCTCAGCCGGTAGTAGTGGAACTGGTTGGCAAGGTCGGCGACGCCCTGCCTGCCCTCCCAGCCGATCGATGCCAGCTGGGCGTCGGTGAGTGGCTCGGTCATGAGCACGTAGTCGTAGACCGGCACGGTGTGCAGACGATAACGCTTGAGCAGCGACGGGAACACGTTCGTCGCGAGCGCCACCTTCTCGGCGCCGACGAAGCCGCCATCCGTGGTGAGGGTGACCGGCCCGGTCGGCAGCTCGCTGTCGATGTCGCGCACCGGTGAGTGCTCCCGGATCTCCACACCCGCCTCGAGGCAGGCCCTGGCAAGCTCGGCGGCGAGCTTGCCAGGGTGCACCATCGCCGTCGCGTTCTTGCTCCACAGCCCGCCGAGGTAGGTGGGCGAATTCACCAGCCCCCGGATGCCGTCGACGTCGTAGTAGAGCTCGCCATCGCCGTCGTGGGCGGCACCGAGCGGCGGCAGCTGGTAGCGCTCGGTCGCCACGGCGAGCGACCCGGTTCGTTCGAAGTCACACTTCAGGTCGAGCCGAGCAACCGTCGCGGCGATCTCGTCGAGGTTCTCGTGGCCGAGCCGATCCAGCAGCTCATACTCGTTGGGAAAGCGAGTCATTCCGTTCGACTCGCCGTGGGTGAGGGAGGCCTCGCAGAAGCCTCCGTTGCGGCCGGACGCCGCCCAGCCGACCGTGTTCGCCTCGAGCACGACGATGCGCGCGCCGGGGTCGCGCTCGGCGGCCAGCAGCGCGGTCCAGAGCCCCGTGTAGCCGGCCCCGACCACGGCGAGGTCATAGTGGGCGGTGCCGGTGTGGCGGGGGAAGATCGGCCGAGCGCGCAGGTCGTCGGTCCAGAACGGGGTGAGCCGGGAGTCCCGGAGCGAATCGGAGACGATGGGGGCGTCGGGGACGGAGCGTTCGAACACAGTGCTAGCCATGGCCCAAGAGTACCGAGCGCCGGGCATCCCGGGCATGCCCGGTTCGGCGCACCTAGTCGAAGATGGGTCCGCGCGTGCGCGATCGCTTGATCTCGAAGAAGCCGTCATAGCTCGCGAGGGCGACGACGCCGTCCCACAGGCGAGCGGCCTGCTCGCCCGTCGGCGCGGGAGAGATCACCGGGCCGAAGAAGGCGTAGCCACCCACCGCGATCACCGGTGTCCCGACATCCTGGCCCACCCGATCGATGGCGTCGAAGTGCGAGGCACGCATCTGGGTGTCGTGCTCGTCGGTGTCGGCGAAGGCCGCGAGCGAGGCCGGGAGCCCCACCTCGGCGAGCGATTCGGCGATGATGGCGTCGGTATCCGTGCGGGCGCCCGGATGAATGCGCGCGCCGAGCGCGTCATACAGGGGCTTGACGCTCTCCCGGCCGCTCCGCTCGGCGACGGCCGCGATGAGCCGGGTGTAGCGCAGGGCGCGCGGCAGGAAGGCCGCGTACTCCTCGGTGACCTCGTTGTTCTCGTTGAGCACGGCGAGGCTCATCACGTGCCAGTCCACCTCGAGATTTCGCAGCGTCGCCGCCTCGCCGAGCCAGCGGCTCGTCATCCAGGCCCAGGGGCAGGAGGGGTCGAACCAGAAGTCGACGGCGGTGGGAGTTGAGGTGATTTCGGCCATGACTGCGCTAACCCTGCGCGCTGCCGCACTATTCCGCCCCAGGGTCTGGATTCGGCACCGACTAAGGCGCAAACTTGACGCAGTGAATGCGTCAGTCGTGGGAGGTCCTCATGAATACAACACCCGAACTGCTTCCGGTCCTGTCGCGGGGCAAACATCGCAATCCCAAGCGGGGAGCGTGCTTCATGGAGTTCGCCTCGTACCTCGCCGGTGAGAGCTGGAGCGACCATCCGGCCTGCACCCATCCGGCTCTCGCCTCACTCGCCCGCATGGTCAATGACTGCAGCTCTGATGAGGCGCGCGGCCGGCTCGTCACCCTCATCCCCTCGGTCATCGGCCTCACCGGCGATGGCACCCGCACGGGCATCCAGGTGGCGGCCCGCGCCGCGAGCACGGCGCTGCCGATCGCGAGCGAGGGTCGCCAACGCGCCCTGGCCGCCGGTCTGCTGCGCTGCGACGAGCTGTTCGCCAGCTTCGGCGAGGAGCCGTCGAGCGCGGCACGGTCGACGATCCGCAGAGTGCTCGACGGGACGCCCGGCGCGACGCTCTGGGCGCGCGACTTCCTCACGGTGGCCGGCGCGCTGCATCCGCGCTCCATCCCGCTGATGACCGAGGCGATCATCCGCACTGCCGTCGTGGGGATCGCGGATGCCTGCGTGGCCGATCCGGACGCGCGGCTGCGCTGGCTGCTCACCACCGCCATCGCGGACTGCACCGCGGCCACCGAGGCGACTCGCGTGGATCTCCAGCCGACGCACTGACGGGCACAACTAGACTCCTACGTTGGACACGATCCAACGAGCGAAGGAGCCGCACTGTGCCTGGAGAGAACCTCACCCGCGTCGAAGCCCAGGAGCGCAAGTCGCTCGTCTCGGTTGCCAGTTATGACGTGACCCTCGATGTCACGACCGGGGACGAGATCTTCCGAAGCACGACCGTCGTCACCTTCGACGCGACGCCCGGCGCCTCCACCTTCATCGACGCGATGACCCGCACCGTGCACTCGGTCACCCTCAACGGCGCGCCGCTCGACGCCGCCGCAGTGAGCGACGGTGTGCGCATCCGGCTCGAAGACCTCGCGGAGCACAACGTACTGATCGTCGTGTCGGACGCCGAATACACCAACACCGGTGAGGGTCTTCACCGCTTCGTCGACCCGGTCGACAACGAGATCTACCTCTACACGCAATTCGAGGTGCCGGACTCGCGGCGAGTCTTCGCCGTGTTCGAGCAGCCCGACCTGAAGGCGACCTTCGCCTTCACCGTCACCGCGCCCGCCTACTGGCAGGTCGTGAGCAACTCCCCCACCCCGGAGCCGGTCGTCTCCGGAGAGTCGGCGACCTGGGTGTTCGAGCCCACACCGATCCTCTCCTCCTACGTCACGGCGCTCGTCGCCGGACCGTACGCCGTCGTGCGCTCCGAGCTCACCAGCCGCGGCGGACGCGTCATCCCCCTCGGACTGTTCTCGCGCAAGTCGCTGAGCCAGTACCTCGACTCCGACTACATCTTCGAAAAGACCCGGCAGGGCTTCGCCTACTACGAAGAGAAGTTCGATTACCCGTACCCCTTCGCCAAGTACGACCAGCTCTTCGTTCCCGAGTTCAACTCTGGCGCGATGGAGAACGCTGGCGCGATCACCTTCACCGAGACCTACGTCTTCCGCTCCAAGGTCACCGACGCCATCAAGGAACGGCGCGTCGTCACGATCCTGCACGAACTCGCCCACATGTGGTTCGGCGACCTCGTGACCATGAAGTGGTGGAACGATCTCTGGCTGAATGAGTCGTTCGCCGAGTGGGCATCCACCATCGCGACCGCCGAGGCCACCGAGTGGACCGAGGCGTGGACCACGTTCCAGGCCATGGAGAAGAGCTGGGCCTACCGCCAGGACCAGCTGCCATCGACGCATCCCGTGGTCGCAACGATCGAGGACCTCGAGGCCGTGCAGGTGAACTTCGACGGCATCACCTACGCCAAGGGCGGATCGGTGCTCAAGCAGCTTGTCGCCTGGGTCGGCATCGACGCCTTCTTCGCCGGAGTCGCCGCATACTTCAAGAAGCACGAGTACGGCAACACCGAGCTCAGCGACCTGCTCGCGGAGCTCGAGGTCACGAGCGGCCGCGACCTCAGCGGCTGGTCGGCGCTCTGGCTCGAAACGGCCGGTGTCAACACGCTCACACCGGAGATCGAGACGGATGCCGTCGGCGTCATCACGAGCTTCGCCATCGTGCAGACCGCCGCGGCGGACTACCCCACAATCCGACCGCACCGCCTCGCCGTCGGCTACTACGACCTGTTCGACGGCGCCCTCGTGCGCACGCACCAGGTGGAGCTCGATGTGGACGGCGAGCGCACCGAGGTACCAGAGCTCGTCGGAACGACGAAGCCGGCCCTCGTGCTGCTCAACGACGACGACCTCGCGTACGCGAAGATCCGCCTCGACGCGGCCTCGCTCGCCGTCGCCATCGACCACCTCGATCACATCGAGAACCCCCTTGCCCGCGCCATCGTCTGGGGCGCGGCCTGGGATGCCACCCGAGACGGCGAGAGTCCCGCGAGCGACTACGTGCGCCTCGCGCTCGGCAACATCGCGAGCGAGACCGAGTCAACCACCATCCGCACGACGCTCAGCCAGCTCGGCCTCGTGACCAAGCAGTACGTCTCCCCCGAGCGCCGCACCGAGACGCTCACCCTCATCGGCGACACGCTGTGGACCCTCGCGACGAATGCCGCCGCCGGCTCCGATGCGCAGTTCCAGTTCGTCAAGTTCTTCGCGGCCTACGCGTCGACCCCGGCTCACGCCGCGGCACTCGCCGGGCTGCGCGACGGATCCGCCCCGCTCCCGGGTCTCGAGATCGACACCGACCTCGGCTGGGAGATCCTGGAGGGCCTCGTGCTGAACCACGCCGCCGGGCAGCCCGAGATCGACGCGGCACTCGCTGCGGACAACACGTCAAACGGCCAGCAGGCCGCGGCGCGGGCATTCGCCACCATCCCCAGCCTCGAGGGCAAGCGCGCGGCCTTCGACTCGCTCATCGACAGCGACGCACTGCCGAACGCGATAGTGCGCAACGTGACCCTCGGCTTCCAGCACGTCAACGACCCGTCCGTGCTCGAGCCGTTCATCGAGCCGTACTTCGCGGCGCTCAACGATGTCTGGGCGACCCGCACCTACAAGATCGCCGAATACGTGGTCGTCGGACTGTACCCGGCGCCGCTGGCATCCCAGGCCCTCGTCGACGCGACGAAGGCCTGGCTCGCGGCGAACCCCGCCGTACCGGCGCTGCGCCGACTCGTCATCGAGAACCTCGCGGGCGTGGAGCGCGCCCTGATGGTTCGGTCGAAGGACCAGTAGCCTGCCCCTCGCCCGCCCCGCCGGCTCTGCTCGGTGGGGACGGGCGAGTGCGGTCATTGCGGCGAAGGGGGCACACACCGGCCCCCGGTAAACTCGACCACCATGATGACTGCTGTGGTGATCGACGGCTGGACCGCACCTACGACACGGACGTCGCGGCGTGCAGGATCGGATGCACTCGATGCCCGTCCACCACGAACCGCACCGAACCCGATCGCCTCGACGATGGATCGGAAACCCCCGAGAAAGCCGCACGCATGAGCACCGAGAATCCGGACGGACAGGTCTATCCCCTCACGCTGCGCGTGAGCGAGCATGGTGAATCGGCCACGGCGAGTTTCTACGACACGATCGGCGGCCGCCCGACGTTCGAGAGGCTCGTTCGCGCCTTCTATGAGGGCATCCGCACCGACGAGGTGCTGCTGCCGATGTATCCGGAGCAGCCCGATCTCGAGGGCGCCATCCAGCGTCTCACCGGCTTCCTCGAGCAGTACTGGGGTGGACCGGGCACGTACTCTCAACAGCGCGGCCATCCTCGCCTTCGCGCGCGCCACATGCCGTTCCGGGTCAATCCGGATGCCCGCGACCGCTGGCTACTGCACATGCGCGCCGCGGTCGACACCCTTCAGCTCTCCCCGCTCGACGACGCGACGCTGTGGTCCTACCTCGACCGCGCCGCCCACTCGATGGTGAACACCTTCGACGAGTAGCGCCACCTGTACGCCGCCTGAGATTCTTGCCGAACGCACGCGAACCTGGCCGGCGCGCTCGGCGTGATCCTCACCCAGTTCGCGGCCGCGCCATCGCCAACCTCGTCGTGGGCATCAGCTACTCGTGGTGGATGACAAAACACAGCCGACATCACGCCAACCCCAACGTGCTCGGCAAGGATCCGGACATCGAGCGCGACTTCATGTCGTTCGTCGAAACCGATGCCGCGAAGTCGCGCGGACTTCATGCCTGGATCACCCACCGGCAGGGCTACCTGTTCTTCCCCATTCTCATCTTCGAAGGACTCAACCTGCACATTGCGGGATTCCGAACGGTGTTCGGTCGCGGCAAGGTCAACGGTCGCGTTCTCGAGATCTCGATGCTTGTCACCCGGATCGGGGTCTACGTCGCGGCGATCTTCCTCCTGATGCCGATCGGCATGGCCTTCGCGTTCATCGGCGTGCAGCTGGCCGTGCTCGGCGTCTACATGGGCGCATCCTTCGCCCCCAATCACAAGGGGATGCCGGTGCTTCCCCACGACTCGAAGGTCGACTTCCTGCGCCGTCAGGTGCTCACCTCGCGCAACATCCGGGGCAACTGGGGGATGGACACCTTCATGGGCGGGCTGAACCACCAGGTCGAGCACCACCTGTTCCCGAACATGCCGCGCCCGCACCTCAAGAAGGCCCGCGAGATTGCCAAGGAGTACTGCGACCGTCACGACATCGCGTACACCGAGACGTCGATCGGCCGGTCGTACCGGATCGTGGTCCAGTACCTCAACCGGGTCGGCCTGGCCGCCGGCGGCGACCCGTTCGACTGCCCGGCGGCGACGGCGTTCGGCCGGTAGCAGCCGCTAGCGCGAGCGCTGAAGCACCGACCGGGCATGCCGCAACACCGGCGCGTCCACCATGCGGCCGTCGTACCGGAACACGCCGTGTTCCCCCTCCGCCGCGGCGAGCAGCGCGGTCGCGAACGCGACCTCCTCCGCCGTCGGGCCGTAGGCATCCCGAATCGTCGTGACCTGGCTCGGGTGGATGCATGCGGTCGCGGCGAACCCGCTTGCCCGGGCATCCTCCGCCTCCGCCGCGAGCCCGGCGAGGTCGGCGATGTCGACGTGAACCGTGTCGATCGCCGCCGTGCCGTGAGCCCCCGCGGCGAGCAGCACGCTCGAGCGGGCCTGCGCCGCGACGGCCCGGTACGAGCCGTCAGTATGACGACTCGATGTGCCGCCGAGGGAGGCCACGAGATCTTCTGCACCCCACAGCAGGGCGACAACCCAGGGCACCGCCGCGATCTCCGGCGCCGCGACGACCCCGGCAGCGGTCTCGCACAGGGCGATCACGTCGAATCGGGACAGCGGTGAGACCTGTTGCGCGTTTTCCGTCTTCGCGAGCATCACGAACCGGTAGTCGGTGCGGGCGAGCGCCGCGAGGTCGTCGGCGAGGAATCCCGAGTCGACGGAGTTCACCCGCACGATCGTGGATGCCGGGTCGAGCGGCGCAGAAACGAGGGCCTCGCGCGCTGCCGCCTTGTCGCCGGGGTCGACGGCGTCCTCGAGGTCGAGAATCACGGCATCCGCCCGCTCGGCCGCCTTCGCGTAGCGGTCGGGACGGTCAGCCGGGCAGAACAGAATGGCGGGGCCGAGGTCGAAGGTCACGGTCGCGATCCCTCGCACCAGACGAGCGTCGACCGCACGGCCGTCGCGACAACCACGTCGTCCTGGTTGCGCGCGGTGTGACGCAACGTGACGATGCCCTGCCCCGGACGCGATGCGGAGAGCCGTTTGTCGTCGACCACCGTTGACGAGTAGATCGTGTCACCGATGAACAGCGGCGCAGGGAAGGCGATCTCGCCGAACCCGAGATTGGCAACGAGGGTGCCCTGCGTGAGCTGAGCGACCGAACTGCCGACGAGGGTGGAGAGGGTGAACATCGAGTTCACGAGTCGCTGCCCGAACGGCTGGGTCGCCGACCAGGCGGCATCCAGATGTAGCGCCTGCGTGTTCATGGTCAGCGTCGTGAAGAGCACGTTGTCGGCCTCGGTGACGGTGCGCCCGGGCCGGTGCAGGTAGCGCACTCCGACCTCGAACTCGTCGAACCAGAGGCCGCGCTGTTCGATGTCCATGGTAAATCAGGTTAGTGATGACTAACTGGATTGTCTACGGGTAGGGTGTGATTCCAGCAGACCGGAGGGCAGGGCACATGATGCTCGTCATCGACGACTCCCCGCAGACCCCGCGCGCCCGGGCCAAGGCCGACCGCCGCCGGGCGCTGCTGGATGCGGCCGCGCGCCTCTTCGCCGAACGGGGTTTCGATCGGGTGTCGATCGAGGACCTTGGTGCCGCAGCCGGCGTCAGCGGACCGGCCGTGTACCGGCACTTTCCCGGCAAGCAGTCCGTGCTCGCGGCCCTTCTCATCGACGTGAGCCGAGGCCTGCTCGACGGCGGAACGAACGTCATCGGATGCGCAGCGGACGCCGTGGCAACGCTTCGCGCGCTCATCGCCTTCCACGTCGACTTCGCGGTGCGCAACGCGGACGTGATCCGGGTGCAGGACCGTGACCTCGAGAGCCTCGCCGAGACCGAGCAGCACACGGTGCGCACGCTGCAACGCAACTACGTCGAACTCTGGGTCGGGGTGCTCGCCCGATTGGATCCGGATGCCGCGGCCGCCGACCTCCGAATCAAGGCGCATGCCACCTTCGGCCTGATCAACTCGACCCCGCACAGCGGGCACACCGCCGAGACGGGCGCGATCCTCGAATCGATGGCCTGGGCGGCGCTCCGCGCGCCCGCCGCCGTCAACGTCACACCATCGTGAGCGCCATACCGGGCTCGGCGAGGACCGCACCGATGTCGGCCAGGAACCGGGCGCCCTGCTCGCCGTCGACGAGCCGATGGTCGAACGACAGGCTGAGGGTCATCACGTCGCGGAGCGCGATCTCGCCGCGGTGCTCCCACGGCAGCCGCCGCACGGCGCCGATCGCGAGGATCGCCGCCTCCCCCGGGTTCAGGATCGGGGTGCCAGAATCGACTCCGAACACCCCCACGTTGCTGATCGAGATCGTTCCGCCGGAGAGCCGCTCTGGCGTCGTCGCGCCGGCCCTGGCCGTGTCGGCGAGCCCGCCGATCGCTGTCGCGAGTTGCGCGAGCGAGAGGGAGTCGGCATCCGGGATGTTCGGAACCATGAGCCCCCGCGGCGTCGCCACCGCGATGCCGAGGTTCACATAGCCGAACTGCACGATCTCCCCGGCTCGCTCGTCCCAGCGCGAGTTGACGTTGGGATGGTTGCCCACCGCGATGCACAGCGCCTTCGCCACGACCGTCAGCAGCGTGAGCTTCGTGCCGGCGAAGGCACGATCGGCCCGCAGCCGTTCGAGCAGGTCGCGGGTCGCCGTCACGTCAACGGTGAGGAACACCGTCACGTGCGGGGCGGTGAAGGCGCTCGACACCATCGCGGCGGCCGTGTGTTTGCGCACACCCTTGATGGGGATGCGGGTCTCGCGATCGCGCACCGGCGCGGCGGCCGTCGGCGCGGCCGCGACCTCCACCCGGGTGACGGCGAGCACGTCCTCACGCGTGATGACGCCCTCCTCGCCGCTGCCGGCGACGGCGGCCAGGTCGACGCCCAGATCGTGGGCGAGCTTGCGCACCGGCGGGGTCGAGCGCGGGCGCTCCGCGGGACGCGCCGTCTCCGCCGCGGGAGCCGCAGCGGCACGGGTCGGAGCCTCGCTTCGCGACGGCGGCTCGGTGTGGCTGCGCTCCCGTCGTCTCGGCCGGTTGCCGGTCTCCACTCGGGGCCCGTACCCCACGAGCACGGAATTCCGCTCGGAGGCGACGACCGCTGGCTGGTCCTCCATCGCCTTCTCGGCACCGGCCTCCGCCGGGACATCGATCGCGACGAGCGGGGCACCCACCGAGACGGTCATGCCCGGCTCGGCATACAGGCGAGAAACGGTTCCGGCGAAGGGTGACGGCAGCTGCACGATCGCCTTCGCGGTCTCCACCTCGGCGATCGGCTGGTTGAGGGTGATGATGTCGCCGACGGCGATGTGCCACTCCACGAGCTCGGACTCGGTGAGCCCCTCACCCAGGTCCGGGAGGGTGAATTCGCGAATGGTCATGGTCAGGCCCTCCAGCCGGTGAGCGAGTTCTGGCGACCGAGAACACGGTCGACGGCGTCGAGCATGCGGTCGAGGTCTGGCAGGAAGTGATCCTCGAGCCTGGCCGGCGGATAGGGCACGTCGAAGCCGGTGACGCGGGCGGGCGCAGCCTCGAGAAACTCGAAGCAGCGCTCGGTGATGCTCGCCGCGATCTCCGCGCCGAGCCCGCCGAACTGCTGCGCCTCGTGGGTCACGACCAGGCGCCCGGTCTTGCGCACCGAGGCCTCCACGGTCCCGAAGTCCACCGGTGAGAGCGAACGGAGGTCGATCACCTCCACCGAGAGTCCGCCGTCGGATGCCGCGGCCGCGGCATCCACCGCGGTCGCCACGAGCGGTCCATAGGCCACCAGGGTCACGTCGGAGCCGGGCACGACGACCCGTGCCGCGCCGAGCGGAAGGGTGTCGAGCTCCTCGTCGACCTCCCCCGTGGTCCAGTAGCGCCGCTTCGGTTCGAAGAACAGCACCGGGTCGTCGCAGGCGATCGCCTGCCGGATCATGGTGTGCGCATCCTGCGGATTCGAACAGGTGACCACGCGGAGGCCGGAGGTGTGGGCGAAGTACGCCTCGGGCGACTCGGAGTGGTGTTCCACCGCGCCGATCCCCCCGCCGTACGGCACCCGGATGGTGATCGGCATGCGCACGGCTCCCCCGGTGCGGAAGTGCAGCTTCGCCACCTGCGCGACGATCTGGTCGAACGCCGGGTAGATGAAGCCGTCGAACTGGATCTCGCAGACCGGCCGGTAGCCGCGGAAGGCGAGTCCAACGGCCATGCCGATGATGCCGGATTCCGCGAGCGGCATGTCCATCACGCGCTCCGTGCCAAACTCCTGCTGCAGTCCGTCGGTCACCCGGAAGACGCCGCCGAGGGCGCCGATGTCCTCCCCGAGCAGCACGACGCTCGGGTCGTCGTCGAGGGATCGCCGGAGTCCGGAATTGATGGCCTTGGCCAGTGTGAGGCTCATGCTCCGTACATCTCCAGGTAGGCGGAATACTGGCTCTTCTGCCGGTCGAGCCACGAATGCGGCGTCGCGTACACGTGGTCGAAGACCGTGAGCGGTTCCGGATCGGGCAGCCCGAGGCATCCGGCCCGGAACCTGCGGGCCACGTCGTCGGCCGTGGCCGCGACCGTGGCGCTCACGTCGGGGCCAAGCAGGCCGAGGCCCGAAAGGTAGGCCTCGAAGCGCTCGATCGGGTCCTTGGCCGCCCACTCGGCGCGGATCACCGGGTTCTCGTAACGGCTCGGATCGTCGGATGTCGTATGCGGTCCCATGCGATAGGTCACCGCCTCGATGAAGGTGGGTCCACCTCCCGTGCGGGCGCGATCAATGGCGCAGCGCATCGCGGCCATCACGGCGAGCACATCGTTGCCGTCGACCCTCATGCTCGGGATGCCGAAACCGGGCGCCCGCTCGGCGATCGGTCGATGGGCCTGCAGCCCCACCGGCTCGGAAATGGCCCATTGGTTGTTCTGGCAGAAGAAGATCACCGGCGCCTGGAAGCTCGCGGCGAAGACCATCGCCTCGCTCACGTCGCCCTGGCTTGTCGCCCCGTCGCCGAAGTAGGCGACGGCAACCGAGTCGACGCCGTCCTTCTTGCAGCCCACCGCGTAGCCGGTGGCGTGCAGGGTCTGCGCGCCGATGATGATCGCCGGCGTCGCCATTCCGACGTCGAAGGGATTCCAGCCGCTGAGTGCGGTTCCCCGCCAGACTCGCACGAGGTCCTCAAGCGCGACGCCTCGGCAGTAGGCGACCCCGTTCTCCCGGTAGCTCGGAAACACGAAGTCGTCGGAGCGCAGGGCTCGTGCCGAACCGACCTGGGCGGCCTCCTGGCCGAGCAGCGGCGGCCAGAGCCCGAGCTCGCCCTGACGTTGCAGCGCGGTCGCCTCGGTGTCGATGCGGCGAATGACGACCATGTCGACGTAGAGGTCGAGCAGCTGGTCGGGGGTGAGATCCGCTATCCACGGATCGAAGAGGCGGTTCTCGACTCGATCGCCACGGGGCGAGAGGATTTGCGCGACGTCATCGACGAGTGTGCGGGCGGGCAATGTTGTGCTCAACGCTTTTCTCCTGATCTGCCCCGATCCGGCGGGTGGCCGGATTCGAAACGATCTATGACAGCCGCTGTTGGTGAACCGCAGGCTGACCCGGGCATCGTTGCCCGCTGTAGTTGAGACGTTAGTCACGTGCGGCTGGGAATACAAGGAACGCGCCGCCGGGCGCGCGCCGAGACGGGGCGGCACGGTAGCGTGACAGAAACCAGCCGACGACACAGGAGCCGAGGATGCCGGACAGCGCGATGGCCGATTCCGATGCGATCGTCATCGGCGCGGGGCTTGCCGGTCTTGTGGCTGCGGCCGAGCTCGTTGACGCGGGAAAACGCGTGCTGATCCTCGAGCAGGAGCCAGAGGCGAGCTTCGGCGGGCAGGCCTGGTGGTCGTTCGGCGGCATCTTCCTCATCGACTCCCCCGAACAGCGGCGCCTCGGCGTGCACGACTCGCACGAACTCGCCCGCCAGGACTGGTTCGCCTCCGCGGGCTTCGACCGCGACGAGGACGCCTGGCCGGCCAGGTGGGCCGAGGCGTACCTCGACTTCGCGGCAGGCGAGAAGCGCTCCTGGCTGCACGGCCAGGGCATCCGATTCTTCCCCATCGTCGGGTGGGCCGAGCGTGGCGGCTACACCGCGCTCGAGCATGGCAACTCCGTGCCGCGCTTCCACATCACGTGGGGCACCGGTCCCGGAGTGCTTGCCCCCTTCATCCGCCGTGTTCGGGCGGGCATCGGGAGCGGGCTCGTCACCCTTGCCTTCCGCCATCGCGTCGACGAACTGGTCGTCGAGAACGGGGCGGTCACCGGTGCCCGCGGCGCGGTCCTCGCCCCGGATGCCGCCGAACGCGGCGCCGCGAGCAACCGCACGGTCGCCGGAGACTTCGACCTGCGGTCCTCGGCGGTGATCGTCACGAGCGGCGGAATCGGCGGCAATCACGACCTCGTGCGCGCCCAGTGGCCGACCCGCCTTGGCGCACCCCCGCTCACGATGCTGTCGGGGGTTCCGGCCCACGTGGACGGCCGGATGCTCGGCATCAGCGAGCGGGCCGGCGCGCACCTCATCAACGGCGACCGGATGTGGCACTACGTGGAAGGCATCGAGAACTACGCCCCCGTGTGGGCCAGGCACGGCATCCGCATCCTTCCCGGGCCGTCGTCGCTCTGGCTGGACGCGACCGGCCGACGCCTGCCCGCGCCGCTGTTCCCCGGGTTCGACACGCTTGGCACGCTCGAATACATCCTGGCGACCGGCCACGGCCACAGCTGGTTCGTGCTCACTCAGAAGATCATCGAGAAGGAATTCGCTCTCTCCGGCAGCGAGCAGAACCCCGACCTGACGGGCAAGGACTACCGCCTGCTCGCCCAGCGACTGCGTCCCGGCGCGCCGGGACCGGTCGAGGCGTTCAAACGGGAGGGCGCCGACTTCGTGGTGGCCGACGGCCTGGGCGAGCTGCTCTCGGGCATGCAGAAGCTGAGCCCCGGCATCCCGATCGATGCGGCGCGGGTGCGCCTCGAGATCGAGGCCCGCGATCGCGAGCTGGCCAACGACTTCACCAAGGATGCCCAGATCACCGCCATGCGGCAGGCCCGCAAGTACCGCGGCGACCGGCTCATCCGCGTGGCGATGCCGCACCGGCTCCTCGACCCGAAGGCCGGGCCGCTCATCGCGGTGAAGCTGCACATCCTCACCCGCAAGAGCCTCGGCGGCATCGAAACGGATCTCGACGGGCGCGTGCTCGGAGCCGGCGGCTCGCCCATCCCCGGCCTGTATGCGGCGGGCGAGGCCAGCGGATTCGGCGGCGGCGGGATGCACGGCTACCGCTCGCTCGAGGGCACCTTCCTCGGCGGCTGCCTGTTCTCCGGCCGGGTGGCCGGCCGCGCCGTGGCGCGAGCGCTCTGAGCGAGCGGACAGGGCGCGGCACGATGGCGCCATCGTCCGGCACCGGGCACGCGCCCGACGCCGTCGACTAGCGCTGCAGGCTCCAGGCCCGACGCTTCACCAGCACGTGACCGCGTTCGGTGCTGAGCCGGGTCCACGGGCCGGTCTCGTAGATGCGCACAGGGTCCTTCCCGCCGAGGAAGCCGAGCGAGAACCCGGCAAACGCGGCGCCCGCAGGCACATACTCGAGTCCCGCGATCGGATCCCCCCACACCTCGGAGCGCACCCGCTGCACGATCTGTTCGCCCGTTCCGGTCGGGATGGCCGCTGCCACCTCGTCGATGCCGGACTTCGCGACCGACTCGAGCAGCAATCCGTCCACCGACTCGAGCGACTTCCAGCCGCCGCGCGGCGGCGAGATGGCGGCCCAGGTGACGGTGTTGACCTGCATGGGGAGGCTCACCACGACCGGCGCCGTTGGGTCGACGGCCGCGCCCTGAAGTCGGTTGATCCGTTCGAGCAGCGACCGCACGGGCACCACCGCGTCGAACGAATCGGTCGACGTGAGCGCAAAGGTGCGCAGCCCGAGCACGGTCGGGCTCTCGTCGAGCAGCCCGGCGGGAACCAGCACCGCCACGTAGACCGCGAGCACGCCGGAGCCCGCAATCAGGCGCACCGAACCATCCTCCACACGCTGCGCGCGGCTGAGGAATACCTGCAGGTCGCTGAGGGACAGGGAATCAACGAGGGAAAATGTGTGGCTCATCTGGTCTCTAAACTATAGGAGCGACGCCGACCATGCTGCCTCGCGACCGCAGGAACACGGGAGAAGACCATGACAGACCCCCTCGCCAGCCTGCTCTCCGCACTCGACATCGCCAACACCCGTGCCCGCACGAACGAAGACATCTTCATCGGCGAGAGCCACTGGTCCGCGCTCGGCCGGGTCTTCGGCGGCCAGGTGCTCGCGCAGTCGCTCGTGGCCGCGCAGCGCACCATCGCCGAGGACCGATTCGTCCACTCGCTTCACGGCTATTTCCTGCGGCCGGGCAACATCGACCTTCCGATCACGTTCTCGGTGGAGCGCATCCACGATGGCCGCTCATTCTCCACCCGGCGCACCCAGGCGTATCAGTCGGGGCTGCCCATCCTCTCGATGATCGCGTCTTTCCAGGACGCCGACGAGGGCCTCGAACACCAGATCGAGATGCCGACCGACCTCCCGCAGCCCGAGGACCTGCCGAGCGCCGCCGAGGCGCTCGGTGGCCTCGACCACCCGATCGCCCGGCAATGGGCGCAGGGCCGCCCGTTCGACATGCGGCACGTGCCCTCCCCAATCTTCCTTTCCGTCGAGGGGCCGCACGTGGCGCACCAGGCCGTCTGGGTGAAAGCGATCGGCACCCTCCCGGATGACCCCAACCTGCACCGCGCCGCGCTCGCCTACGCGAGCGACTACTCGATCCTCGAGCCGATCTTCCGCCGTCACGGCGTCGCGTGGTCCACGCCAGGTCTCAAGGCGGCGAGCCTCGACCATGCCATGTGGTTCCACCGCTTCGGCCGCGTCGACGAGTGGATGCTGTACGTGCAGGAGTCGCCGAACGCCACCGGTGGCCGTGGGCTCTCCCTCGGCCGCATCTACAGCCGCGACGGACTGCTGCTCGCGAGCGTCGCCCAGGAGGGCATGGTCCGGGTGCCCGCGCAGCCGTGATTCAGTCGTCGAGCAGGATGGCGAGCCGCTCGGCCAGATAGGACTCGAGGCTTGAGAGAGCGTCATCGCCCTGTCCCTCGTACCACCGCACCATCACGGTGTCGCCGTGCAGCGTCAGCGGCCCGGATGCGGCCCGAAGGCCCTCGGCATCCAGCGGAATCTCCACGACGTCGAAGTTGACGACATCGCCGGGCATGAAGTCGCCGCGAGCGGCCGCCTGCCGGAGTTCCCGGCGCTGCCGGGATTCCTCGTTGAGGTACACCGTCGCGTGTTTCGGCTCGACCGCGCGGGTGATCCGTCCGGTGCCGAACAGCCGGGCGTCCCGGCCGAGCAGCAGCACGCCGAGTCGCCACGCCCGGGCGACGGGCTCCATCACGGCTGGCCTTCTGATGAGCGCGATGCGACGGGCGGGCAGCAGGGTGGCGATCGCTTCGTCGCCGACGCCCATCGTCTCGAGTCGTTCGACGGTGTGCGCCAGCAGGGCGCGAAGGTCGCGGGTGATCGGGTCCGGGTCGGTCATCCTGCCAGTATGCCTCGCGATGGCCGCCGACTCGGACCCCTCAGGTTCGCGGTTCATT
>JBBSBA010000050.1:0-18645 GCA_038251725.1 Actinomycetales bacterium | reverse complement strand
CACGACACCGTCACCGACGACGGGGAACTCTGCGGCTGCGGCAATCGAGGCTGCCTCGAGACGGTGGCCTCGACCTCGGTGATGATGCAACGCCTCGGCACCCGGGCGCCGGTCACGACCGCCGACATCGTGCGCAACGCGCTCGCCGGCGATGCGGCGACGCTGCGCATCCTGGATGAGGCCGGCCTGGCCGTCGGCCGTGTCCTCGGCAACATCGCCAACCTGCTCAATCCCGATGTGATCGTCATCGGGGGGCCGCTGGCCGGCCTCGGGCCGATCCTGCTCGATCCGATCCGGCGCGGATTGGTGCTGCACGTCGTGCAGAGCATCGGCGACGAGACCACCGTCGTGATGTCGGCGCTCGGCGATCGCGCCGAGGCTCTCGGCGCGGCGGCGCTCGTCTTCCAGTCGCCGGGACTGCATCGTGACTGAGTCGTTATCTTCTCAATGCGTTCACAACTTGACTACAAGGGCGTAAACAAGGTTTAGTCTCTTAGCGGGTATATTCATCCCCCTAACGAGACAAGGTAGTCCGGCGTGAAAAGACAGGTGTTCTTCGCAGTTGTGAACGTACACAACTCGCTCACGCTTACCGTGGAGGCCTCCCAATGACGAGTGAGCCGATCATCCTCGAGATGCGCTCCATCACCAAGGAGTTCCCGGGCGTCAAGGCGCTCGACCAGGTCTCCCTCACGGTGAAGGCCGGCGAGATCCATTCGATCTGTGGCGAGAACGGGGCCGGCAAGTCCACCCTCATGAAGGTGCTCTCCGGCGTCTACCCGTACGGCACCTACGAGGGCGAAATCGTCTTCCAGGGCCAGGAGTCGCGGTTCAAGGACATCGGGTCGAGCGAGGACGCCGGCATCGTGATCATCCACCAGGAGCTCGCGCTCATCCCGGAGCTGTCGATCACCGAGAACATCTTCCTCGGCAACGAGCCGCGCCGATTCGGTGTCATCGACTGGGTGAAGGCGAAGACGAGCGCGATTGAGCTTCTCGCCCGGGTCGGTCTCGAGGACGACCCGGACACCCAGATCAAGAACATCGGCGTCGGCAAGCAGCAGCTGGTCGAGATCGCCAAGGCGCTCAACAAATCGGTGAAGCTGCTCATCCTCGACGAGCCGACGGCGGCGCTCAACGAAGCCGACTCACAACACCTGCTCGACCTCATCCTCGGCCTCAAGGGTCGCGGCATCGCGTCGATCATGATCTCGCACAAGCTCAACGAGATCGAGCAGATCTCCGACGAGATCACCATCATCCGCGACGGCAAGACGATCGAGACGCTCGACGTCAAGGCCGACGGTGTGAACGAGGACCGCATCATCCGCGGGATGGTCGGCCGCACGCTGGAGAACCGCTTCCCCGACCGCACCTCCGACATCGGCGAGGTCTTCTTCGAGGTGAAGAACTGGAACGTGCAGCATCCGCTCAGCGCGGATCGCATGGTCGTCAAGAACTCCAGCTTCACCGTTCGCCGTGGCGAGGTCGTCGGATTCGCCGGGCTCATGGGCGCCGGGCGCACGGAACTGGCGATGAGCCTGTTTGGCCGCTCCTACGGCACGTTCCTCTCCGGCCAGGTATTCAAAGACGGCAAGGAGATCCAGCTGCGGACCGTGACCGAAGCGATCAAGAACGGACTCGGCTACGTGAGCGAGGACCGCAAGGCGCTCGGGCTGAACCTGCTCGACGACATCCAGGATTCCGTTGTCGCGGCGAAGCTGTCCAAGATCACCAAGCTGTCCGTGATCGACAAGGTCGAAGAGCACACGGTCGCCGAGTCGTACCGCAAGAGCCTGCGCATCAAGACACCGTCGGTGCTCGAGGGTGTGAACAAGCTGTCGGGGGGAAACCAGCAGAAGGTCGTGCTGGCCAAGTGGATGTTCACCGACCCGGATCTGCTCATCCTCGACGAGCCGACCCGCGGCATCGACGTCGGCGCGAAGACCGAGATCTACGGGATCATCCGCGATCTCGCCGCCTCCGGCAAGGGGATCATCCTCATCTCGTCCGAGCTTCCGGAGTTGCTCGGCGTCTCGGACCGCATCTACACGATCTTCGAGGGTGCGATAACGAACGACCTCACCGCCGAGGAAGCAAATCCCGAAACTCTCCTGAGAAGCATGACTTCCGCGAAGAAGAAAGCCAGCAACTAATGAGCGCAACGCACGAAGCCCCGAAGAAGTCGGGTGGAATCCGTGACCTGGGGAAGATGTTCGGCGGTGGGCAGGGCACCGGGCGCCAGATCGGGATTCTCGGCGCGCTCGTCGTCATCGTCGTCTTCTTCCAGATCATGACCGGCGGGCTGACCCTCAACCCGATCAACCTGATCAACCTGGTCAACCAGAACGCCTACGTGCTGATCCTCGCGATCGGCATGGTGATGGTCATCATCGCCGGTCACATCGACCTCTCGGTCGGTTCGTCCGCCGCGTTCGTCGGAATCGTGGTGGCCACCTCGATGGTCAGCTGGAACTTCTCGTGGTCCGCCGCGATGTTGCTCGGCCTCGTGCTCGGTGCGGCCATCGGCGCCTGGCAGGGCTGGTGGGTCGCGTATGTCGGCGTCCCGGCCTTCATCGTCACCCTGGCCGGCATGCTCATCTTCCGCGGGGCCAACCTGTTCTTCGGAAACTCGAACACGGTCACCGTTCCGAGTTCGTTCAACTTCATCGGGCAGGGTTCGATCCCCGACTTCGGGCCGAACATCGGCTACAGCAACGGCACCCTGATCCTCGGCGCGATCGTCATCGTCGCCCTCGTCTGGCAGGAACTGCGGAGTCGGCGCACGCAGACGCTCATGGGCGCCGAAAAGGCCCCGGTCTGGGTCAGCGTCATCAAGCTCGCCATCCTGGTCTTCGTCGCCGGCGGCGCGACCTACCTGTTCGCGACGGGCCGCATCGGCACGAGCTTCCCGACCTCGGGAATCATCCTCGGCGTGCTCGTGCTGATCTACTCCTTCGTCACCCGCAACACCACGTTCGGACGCCACATCTACGCGGTCGGCGGCAACTGGCACGCGGCCGAGCTCTCCGGGGTGAAGATCCGGCGCATCAACTTCTTCGTCATAATGAACATGTCGGTGCTCGCCGCCGTCGCCGGCATGATCGGAGTGGCGCGGGCGGGTGCCTCCGGCCCCGGTGACGGAACCGGCTGGGAGCTCGACGCCATCGCGGCCGTCTTCATCGGTGGCGCCGCCGTCTCCGGCGGAATCGGAACGATCGTCGGCTCCATCGTCGGAGGCCTCGTGATCGCCGTTCTCAACAACGGTCTGCAGCTGCTCGGCGTCTCGAACGACCGCGTGCAGATCATCAAGGGACTCGTCCTGCTGCTCGCCGTCGGAATCGACGTCTACAGCAAGAAGCAGGGTCGCCCGTCGATCCTCGGACGCTTCAACCGCAACAAGGACGAGCCGGTGACGTTCGACCGGCCCACCATCGCCCCGTCCAACAGCCCGGAAGCGACCGCACGCCCCAAGTCCACTACCCCGAACTGATCTCTCGGTCGTAGTCCCCGGGAGTGATGCTGCTCTCGGACCTCCCCGCACCAAACCTCACAACAGAAAGTGAACAAAATGCGCAAAATCGCAATCACGACCGTGGCAATCGCCGGGGTCGCTCTCATGGCGCTGTCGGGCTGTTCCAGCCGCGGCACCACCACCACCACATCCAGCGCGGCTGCTGGATTCGCCAAGGGCTCGGTCATCGGAGTTGCACTTCCGGACAAGACCTCGGAGAACTGGGTTCTCGCCGGCAAGCTCTTCACCGACGACCTCAAGGCCGCCGGCTACACGCCCGACGTGCAGTACGCACCGTCGGCCAACACGGCATCAGAGCAGGCCGCGCAGATCTCGACCATGAACACCAAGGGCGCGAAGGTGCTCGTCATCGGCGCGTTCGACGGCAAGCAGCTCGGTGCCCAGGTGGCGGCGGCTCACGCCAACGGCGCTATCGTCATCGCGTACGACCGCATCATCCAGGACTCGAAGAACGTCGACTACTACGTCGCGTATGACAACGAGAAGGTCGGCGAGCTCCAGGGCCAGGCCCTCCTCGACGGCATGAAGCAGCGCTTCCCCGACGCGAAGACGTACAATATCGAGCTGTTCTCGGGTGCGTCCACCGACCCGAACGCCGCCGTGTTCTTCAACGGTGCGATGAAGATCCTGCAGCCGAAGATCGATGACGGAACCCTCAAGGTCGTCTCCGGTCAGACCGCGATCGCTCAGACGCAGACCACCGGTTGGCTTGCTGCCAACGCGCAGACCCGCATGGACACGCTCCTTGCCGGAAACTACTCGGGCGTCACGCTGAACGGTGTGCTTTCGCCGAACGACACCCTCGCCCGCGCGATCATCACCTCGATCAAGGCCGCCGGAAAGGCGACCCCGGTGATGCCCGTTGTCACCGGTCAGGACTCCGAGAAGGCATCGATCCCGCTCATCATGAGTGGCGAGCAGTACTCGACGATCAACAAGGACACGTCCAAGCTCGTCGCCCAGGTTGTCGCCATGGTCAAGCAGCTCGCCTCCGGCCAGAAGGCCACGACGAACGCAGCCCCGACCAACAACGGCGCCGTCGACGTTCCGACGTACTACCTGCCGCCGGAGCTCGTCACCAAGGCGAACGCTGCAGAGTCCTACAAGAACAACCCGACCCTCGAGCCGCTGACCAAGTAGTCACTTCTCGATAGTCACCGGTCCGGCCCCCGCGAGTCTCGCGGGGGCCGGACTTGTGCGTGGGGATGTCGTGGTGGGAAGAAAATCCTGTGAATCAGTTGGGAATAGTTTGCCCCGCTCCGGGTTATCTCTCTAGGTGACCACCACGCTGCATCCCGGAGACTCCCTTTCCCGACGGCAGCGACTCGTCTACGTGCTCGTTCTCGGCGCTCTCACCGCACTCGGGCCGTTCACCATCGACCTCTACCTCCCCGCGTTCCCGGCACTGCAGCGGGAACTCGGAGTCTCCCCGGGGATCGTCCAGCTCACGCTCACCGCCACGACCCTCGGGTTCGCTGCCGGTCAGCTCCTGGTGGGCCCGTGGAGCGACAAGGTGGGCCGACGCGGTCCGCTCATCGTGGCGAGTTCCCTCCACGTGCTCGCAAGCCTCGGGGTCGTTCTCTCGCCCGACATCGTCTGGCTCGGCTTCTTCCGAGTGCTGCAGGGCATGGGAGCCGCCGCGGGAGGGGTCGTCGCGATGGCGCTCGTGCGCGACCTGTTCGGCGGGGTCCCGCTGGTGCGGATGCTGTCGAGACTCGCGCTGGTGAGCGGGCTCGCCCCCATCCTGGCGCCGGTGATCGGGTCTCAGCTCTTGCGCTTCGTCGACTGGCGTGGAATCTTCGTCTTTCTCACCGCTTACGGCGTTCTCGTGGTGATTGCCGCGGTCTTCTTCATCGTGGAGACCCTGCCGCCGGCCCGCCGGGCGGATCATGGCCACAGCACGGCGCGGGAACGCTACGCCGCGATCCTCAGCGATCGCGTCTTCGTCGGCGTGGCGATCATCGGCGGCATGAGTTTCTCCGGCCTGTTCGCCTATCTTTCGGCATCGTCGTTCCTCTTCCAGGAGGTCTACGGGCTCACCGCCCAGCAGTACGGGCTGCTGTTCGCCATCAACTCGCTCGGAGTCGTCGCGGGTGTGCAGACGAGCTCCCGGATCGCCCGCATCGTCGGACCGCAGTGGATCCTGGCGGTCTCGACCGCGGTGCTGCTCGTGTCTTCGCTCACCATCGTTCTGCTCGATTCGCTGCATGCGGGGCTGCTCGGAATCCTGATTCCGCTCTGGTTCTTCATCGCGGCCTGCGGCTTCGGGTTCCCGCTCGTGCAGGTGCTCGGCCTTGTCAACCATGCCGGGGAGGCCGGGACCGCGGCATCCGTGCTCGGGGCAGTGAACTTTGGCCTCGCAGGGCTCATCTCGCCGATCGTCGGCCTGTTCGGCATCCACAATGCGGTGCCGATGGGAACGGTGATGGCGGCCACGGCGACGGTGTCGGTGATCTCCCTGTGGTTCGTCGTTCGGCCGCACACGGTTCCCGCGCTCGGGCGTTAGCAGCCAGCCGCCCCGCGACGGGCGAGCCGCTGACGTAGCGTTGGCTCATGCCCGAAATCGCGGACCCCACGTCGACTCCCGAGCGACAGTCGGCGCGGGTGAGCCGACGCTGGCCGATCGTCAGCGGGGGCATTGCGGTGCTGCTGGTCGTCGCGCTCGGGGCGATCATCGCCTACCGTGACAACAATCTGCCGTTCCCGTTCGACGTCGCCTTCCTGGGTGAACTGGTGGAGCATCGCTCACCGTTCTGGAACGTGCCAGCGTTCGTCACGAACAACATCGGTGGCGGCATCGTCGGCATTTTCCTCGTGCCTTTCGTCATCGCTGTGCTGTTCCTGGTGTTCCGGATGAAGTGGGCGGCCCTGTACTTCCTGATCGCCACGATCGTGAGCGTGGGCCTCGTGCAGTTGCTCAAGAACATCGTCGATCGACCGCGACCGCAGGACATCCTTGTGACCTCGGACCTCGGCTCCTTCCCCTCCGGCCACACGGCGAACGCCGCGACCATGGCCGTCGTGCTCGCCCTCGTGCTGCGGCGGGCCTGGATTTGGGCCGCGGGCGCCGCCTACACGGTCATCATGCTGCTCGGCCGCACCTACCTCGGGGCGCACTGGCTGAGCGACACGGTCGGCGGGCTCGTGCTCGGCTGCGGCGTGGCCCTGATCGTCTGGGCGCCGCTCGCCCACCGCCTGCACCTGGAACGCGAGAAGCGCATCGGTCCGGTGCGCCCGGATGCGGCCGCGGTGAACCCGAACCGGTAGCGTTGCCCCATGAGAATCCTGCTTGTCGGAGCCGGCGGTGTCGGCGACGCGATCGCCAAGATCGCCGCACGTCGAACGTTTTTCGAGACCATTGTCGTGAGCGACTACGACATGAGCCGCGCGGAGCGCACCATCGCGTGGATCGAATCGAGGCATGGCCCGCAGGGCTCGCGATTCGTTGCCTCGCAGATCGATGCCTCCGACCCGGACAGCGTGGCAGCGGTCGCACGTGAGCACGGCGCCACTCACGTCATGAACGCGGTGGAGCCGAAATTCGTGCCGACCATCTTCGCCGGCGCGCTCGCCGCGGGTGCCGACTATCTCGACATGGCGATGAGCCTGTCGGAGCCGCATCCGACCGACCCGTACTCCGAGACCGGAGTGAAGCTGGGCGACGACCAGTTCGCCCAGGCCCCCGACTGGGAGACCGCCGGTCGGCTCGCCCTCGTGGGAATGGGAGTGGAACCCGGGCTCAGCGACGTCTTCGCCCGCTACGCGGCGGACCATCTCTTCAGCGAGATCGAGGAGCTCGGTGTGCGCGACGGCGCGAATCTCGTGGTGCGCGACGACCTCGGCAACGAGATCTTTGCGCCGTCCTTCAGCATCTGGACGACGATCGAGGAGTGCCTCAACCCTCCCGTGATCTGGGAGAAGGATCGCGGGTGGTACACGACCGAGCCATTCAGCGAGCCGGAGGTCTTCGATTTCCCCGGCGGCATCGGCCCGGTCGAGTGCGTCAACGTTGAGCACGAAGAGGTGCTGTTGATGCCGCGCTGGGTGGATGCCAAGCGCGCGACCTTCAAATACGGGCTCGGCAACGAGTTCATCGGCATCCTCAAGACGCTGCACCAGCTCGGACTCGACAAGACCACCCCGGTGCGGGTGCGCTCGGCGAACGGACCGGTCGAGGTGGCGCCGCGCGACGTCGTCGCCGCGGGCCTGCCCGATCCGGCCACCCTCGGTCCGCGGATGAGTGGCACGACCTGCGCGGGGCTCTACGTCACCGGCACCGGCGTCGATGGCGCACCGCGAGCGGTGTACCTCTACCACGTGGCCGACAACGAGTGGACGATGGCCGAGTACGAGTCCCAGTGCGTGGTCTGGCAGACGGCGCTCAACCCGGTGATCGCCCTCGAACTGCTGGCGAGCGGGGCGTGGACGGGCACCGGTGTGCTCGGACCGGAGGCATTCGACGCCGAACTGTTCCTCACTCTGATGGCGCGTCCCGAATCCGCCGGCGGCTACGGGCAGCAGTGGGGCCTGGAGGACCGCCCTCCCGTTTCGTGAGGGTTCTCGCGGTCGAGCTCCACCGTCTCTCCATCCCACTGGTGCGTCCGTTCGAGACGTCCTTCGGGCGCCAGACCGGCCGCCAGGTGCTGCTCGTGCGGGTTCGCACTGACACCGGTGACGGCCGGGGCGAGTGCGTCGCTGGTGCCGATCCGCTGTGCTCGAGCGAGTACGTCGACGGATGCGAAGACGTCATCCGCCGCTACCTCGCTCCCGTGGTGCTCGCGGCGGACGACATCGCTGCCGAGGATGCCGCCGCGCTGTTCGCCTTCGTCATCGGGCACCGGATGGCGAAGGCCGCGGTCGAGACGCGCTGCCGGTCGCCGCGGTGCGGCAGCTGCTCGGTCCGGATGCCCTGCTCCAGGTGGACGCGAACACCGCGTACACCCTGCTCGACGTGTGGTGCGGCGGCATGCTCGAGACCGGCATCGGCCGCGCCGCGAACGTGGCGCTCGCCGCGCTGCCCGGCTTCACGCTGCCGGGCGACACCTCGGCATCCGATCGCTACCTCGCCGAGGATCTCACCGAACCGTTCGTTCTGCACGACGGCCGGCTCACCGTCCCGACCGGCGCGGGAAGCGGTGTGACCGTGCGGGAGGAGCTCGTCTCGGCCTGGGCCACGCGACCGCCGCAGGTTCTGCGCGGGCGCGAATGAGCAGCGGATGTCGGTTGTTTTCGCAAGCGGAAACGGCAGTAGAGCCGGCGGTTGCGGAGAACTAGGCTGACGGCATGACGGATGCCGCTGCCCAGGTCGAAGCAGCCAGGAAGGCCCTCGCGGATGCCGAGGCGGCCCTCGCGGCCGAGGAGAGTATGCAGGCGCAGCAGGCGCAGCAGGCGCAGCAGGCGCAGCAGGCGCAGCAGGCGCAGCAGTCCGCCGCTTCGTCCGCCGTTCCGCCCGTTCCGCCCGTTCCCGCCGCGACTGCCGCGGCCGGCGCGCCCTCCGCGGCCGGCGCGGGCCCGCTCGACCCCGACGCGGTCGAGGCGATCCGTTCCGGTTACGCCTTCGGTGGCGAGGTGCTCGAACTCGGCGCGCTGGTGAATGGCGACGCCCTGCCAGCGGTGCAGGTGCGCATCCCGATCGCGATGCTCAACCGGCACGGTCTCGTGGCCGGCGCCACCGGCACCGGCAAGACCCGCACCCTCCAGGTGCTCGCCGAGCAGCTCGCTGCCGCCGGGGTGCCCGTGTTCGCCGCCGACATCAAGGGTGACCTCTCCGGGGTGGCGACGGCAGGAACCGCGAACCCGAAACTCCTCGATCGCACCAACGGGATCGGCCAGCAGTGGGTCGGCGCGGAGTTCCCCACCGAGTATTTCGCGCTCGGCGGCGTCGGCAGGGGAGTGCCGGTGCGGGCGACCGTCTCGGGCTTCGGCCCGCTGCTGCTGTCGAAGGTGCTGGGGCTCAACGGCACGCAGGAGTCGTCCCTCGGGCTCGTCTTCCACTACGCGGCCCAGGCCGGGCTGCCGCTCGTCGACCTCTCCGACCTCCGCGCCGTTCTCAGCCACCTCACGAGCGACGACGGCAAGGGCGAGCTCAGCGACCTCGGCGGGCTGTCGACCGCCACGGTCGGCGTCATCCTGCGCGAACTCATCACCTTCGCCGACCAGGGAGCCGACGTGTTCTTCGGCGAGCCGGAGATCGACACCGCCGACTTCCTGCGCACCCACCCCGACGGTCGCGGAATCATCAGCCTGCTCGAGGTCCCCGGGGTGCAGGACAAGCCGGAGCTCTACTCCACCTTCCTCATGTGGCTGCTCGCCGACCTGTTCAACGACCTGCCGGAGGTCGGCGACCTCGACAAGCCCAAGCTCGTGTTCTTCTTCGATGAGGCGCACCTGCTGTTCAAGAACGCATCGAAGGACTTCCTCGCCTCGATAACCCAGACCGTGCGGCTCATCCGGTCCAAGGGTGTCGGCATCGTGTTCGTGACGCAGACGCCGAAGGACGTGCCCGGCGACGTGCTCGCCCAGCTCGGCTCCCGCATCCAGCACCAGCTGCGCGCGTTCACTCCGGATGACGCGAAGGCTCTCAAGGCCACCGTCTCGACCTACCCCAGTTCCGACTACGACCTGGGAAAGGTGCTCACCTCGCTCGCCACCGGGGAAGCCATCGTAACGGTGATGGGCGAGAAGGGCGCGCCGACGCCGGTGGCCTGGACCAGGCTCCAGGCGCCACAGGGCTCCATGTCGCCGAGCGCCCCGGAACGGATCCAGGCGACCATCGCGGCCTCGTCGCTGCTGAGCAAGTACGGAACCGCCATCGACAAGGATTCGGCGAAGGAGATCCTCGGTCGCAAGCTCCAGAGCGCGGCGGCGGCCGCTGCCGCGACCGCGACCGCCGCCGAGCAGGCCGAGGCGGCCAAGAAGCAGCAGGCCGAGTACGAGCGGATGCTGCGCGAGGCGAAGAAGTCGCAGCCGCGCGCATCGTCCGCGCCCGCACGCCGTGCCCCCGCGGCCCCGGCCGAGAAGAACCCGATCACCGACTTTCTCGGCTCCTCGACCGGCAAATCGGTG
This sequence comes from Actinomycetales bacterium, assembly GCA_038251725.1. Lineage (GTDB taxonomy): Bacteria > Actinomycetota > Actinomycetes > Actinomycetales > Microbacteriaceae > Lacisediminihabitans. The sequence continues at coordinate 8,045 of JBBSBA010000050.1, read as the reverse complement.
ATGAACGCGGTCGTGAAGGGCATCTTCGGCACGCTGCGCCGTCGATGACGCGGCGCTGCTAGCTAGCCCACGATGGGCAGACGGAGCAGCCACATGAGGCCGAGAACCACTCCTCCGGCGCCGAGCGCCCCGATCGCGACGATCAGCGCGACGGCGAGCGGCCGACGGCTCTCCCACCAGTAGGCGCTGCCGGTGAAGCGAGCGAGGAACTGCTGCGGGGTCAACGGCTCGCTCGGTTCATCGAGCGGTCGACCGATCGCCTTCGCGGCCCGCCGCATCGTCTCCTCGGTCCAACAGAAGCCGCGCATGCGCAGGATTCGTTTGCCGCCTTCGTCGCGAACGATCAGCTGGGGGAGGGTCTCGCTCGAGGAGGTGGAGTAGATCTGCGTGAGCACCACCGAATGCACGTGGCTGAGATCGGTGGTCACCGGAGCGTGGAACAAGCCGCGTTCGACCAGGTGGGTGTCGGTCACGAGAACGTAGGTCGCGCGGAACAGGAGGTAGCCGACGACGGTGATCGCGAGGCAGATCACTTCGGCGACGATCGCGAGCCACAGAAGCGAGTGGGCTCGGAGGATGAGCAGTGCGGCGAACAGCGGCAGGGGCACGACGACGAGCACAAGAATGCCGCTGAGCATCAGGCTGCGGCGAGGGTGCACTCGTACCGCTGCTGTCGATCGCCGGTTGGCAGGTGACACGGGATCCCCCAAGGGCGCCGGACATTGGCGCGATGACAGGGGCCAATCGTTTCCAGCGCTCCTAGTAGCGCTGTACCCTCGACCGATTCCCATCGGGCAATGTGATCGATCCTGCGCGGAGAATGGGGGATTCGAACCCCCGAGGGCTTGCACCCAACACGCTTTCCAAGCGTGCGCCATAGGCCACTAGGCGAATTCTCCTGGCCGACCCAAGCTTCGGGCCTCACAGTATGGTACCGGACCACGGAGGCCGGCGAAGACGCCGCGGCGTCGGGCGCGACGTCGCTCACCCGCCATATTCTCAACCGGTGGATGACCGGTGGATGACCGGTGGATGACCGGCTAAACTGTTCGAGGCTCCTCGCGTGGCGCCATCCAGGCCAACTCCCCCAGGACGGAAACGTAGCAAGGGTAACCGGGCTCTGGCGGGTGCGCGAGGGGTCTTTTCTCTGCCGGTCGCCAAACAGGGCCGGTCGCCAAACAGGGCCGGTCGCCAAACAGGGCCGGTCGCCAAACAGGGCGCGTCGCGAATCCGGCGGTCGCCAATCGAGGGTTCGTCGCATCCGGTAGGACCAAAGACCGCAGCTCACCCGGCGCCGAAGCCTAGGCTGTCCCTCGTGACTCGAAGCATCTACATCACGTCCATTGAGGGGCATGCCGGAAAGTCGTCGGTCGCCCTCGGTGTGCTCGATACCCTCAGCCACGAGACCGAGCGGGTTGGCGTCTTCCGGCCGGTCGCGCGGTCGCACGACGAGCGCGACTACGTGCTCGAAATGCTGCTCTCCCACGACGGTGTCGACCTCGACTACGACGACTGTGTGGGTGTGAGCTACGAAGACGTGCACGCCGACCCGGAGGCGGCCCTCAGCGAGATCGTCTCCCGATTCAAGGCCGTCGAACGGCAGTGTGGCGCCGTCGTCATCCTCGGCTCCGACTACACGGATGTCGGCAGCCCCACCGAGCTCGGATTCAACGCCCGCATCGCAGCAAACCTCGGCGCCCCGGTGCTGCTGGTGCTCGGCGGACAGCAGGTGGACGGACCGAACAGCCGCACCCCCGACGACATGCGACAGGTCTTCGTCGTCGCCCGCCAGGAGCTCGACAGCGCACACGCGCAGGTGCTGGGCATCGTCGCCAACCGAGCGGATCCGGCCAGGCTCGACGAAATCATTTCCGCGATCGAGGCGGAGGGTGCCCGGGTGCCGGTGTGGGCCATCCCCGAGGACCGGGTCCTCATCGCCCCCAGCATCACCTCGCTGATGGAGGCCGTCGAAGGTTCGCTCATCGCGGGAGACCCGGAGCTGCTGAAGCGCGAGTCGCTCGGGGTGGTGGTCGCCGCGATGTCGATGGAGAACGTGCTCACGCGTCTCATCGAGGGCGGTGTGGTGGTGGTTCCGGGCGACCGGGCCGACGTGCTGCTCGGTGTGCTCATGGCGAATGCGGCCGAGACGTTCCCCTCGGTCTCCGCGGTCATTCTGAACGGCGGTTTCGACCTGTTGCCGCAGATCAAGCTGCTGATCGAGGGACTTGACAACACCATCCCGCTGATCAAGACCGAATTCGGCAGCTACGAGACCGCGCGCCGCATCATGCAGACCCGCGGTCGGCTCGCCGCCGATTCGCAACGCAAGTACGACACCGCCCTGGCCCTGTTCGAACAGCACGTGGACGCCGACGTGCTGCTTCGGCTGCTCGATGTGAGCCGGTCAGAGGTGGTCACCCCGCTCATGTTCGAGTACGACCTGCTCGACCGGGCGAGGTCCAATCCGCAGCACATCGTGCTTCCCGAGGGAACGGATGACCGCATCCTGCGCGCCGCATCGACGCTGCTGCGCCGCGGGGTCGTTCGCCTGACGATCCTCGGCGACGAGGGTGACATCCGTGCGCGCGCCACCGACCTCGGCCTCGACATCTCCGAGGCCAACATTCTGAGCCCCTTCGACCCGGAACTGCGTGAACGCTTCGCCGAGGAGTACACGCGAATCCGCGCGCACAAGGGCATCCGCATCGAGGAGGCGCGCGACACCGTCACCGACGTCTCCTACTTCGGCACGATGATGGTGCACCTCGGCATGGCCGACGGCATGGTTTCGGGCGCGGCGCACACGACGGCGCACACCATCCGCCCCGGCTTCGAGATCATCAAGACCAACCCCGGTGTCTCGATTGTGTCGAGCGTCTTCCTCATGTGCCTCGCGGACCGCGTGCTGGTCTACGGCGACTGTGCCGTCAACCCGGACCCGAACGCCGAGGAGCTCGCCGACATCGCGATCTCCTCGGCCACGACCGCCGCGCAGTTCCAGATCGAGCCGCGCATCGCGATGCTCTCCTACTCGTCGGGGGAGTCCGGCACGGGCGCGGATGTGGAGAAGGTGCGCACCGCAACGGTGATCGTGCGCTCGCGCCGACCCGACCTTCTCGTGGAGGGGCCGATCCAGTACGACGCCGCGGTGGATGCCGCGGTCGGCAAGTCGAAGATGCCCGATTCGCAGGTGGCGGGGCGCGCGACGGTCTTCATCTTCCCCGACCTCAACACGGGCAACAACACCTACAAGGCGGTGCAGCGCAGCGCGGGGGCCGTGGCAATCGGACCGGTGCTGCAGGGACTGCGCAAACCCATCAACGACCTCTCCCGTGGCGCGCTCGTGCAGGACATCGTCAACACCGTGGCGATCACGGCCATCCAGGCGCAGACGATCTCGGCCACGGAGCCGCTTGAGCTCGCGCATTCCTGACCGGTTCATCCCGTAACCCTCTTAGACAGAACCCTCCACGGCTCAACCCCTCGCATTGGTGAATTCATGACCCAGATCTTCGTCGTCAACTCCGGCTCGTCGTCCATCAAGTACCAGGTGGTCGACGTGGAGACCGAGGCGGTCGCCCTCAGCGGCATCGTCGAGAGGGTGGGCGAACCGGGTTCCGGTGTCCCGGATCACGAAGCCGGCATGCGCCAGGTGCTGGAGATCCTCGGCACCGACCATGCCATTACCGCGGTCGGCCATCGCGTGGTGCACGGTGGTTCGCTGTTCGACCGAGCCACCCTCATCACCGATGTGGTGGAGGGGCAGATCGACGAGCTCTCCGCCCTCGCGCCGCTGCACAACCCGGCGAACCTGCTCGGAATCCGGGCCGCTCGCAAGGCGCTTCCGCACGTTCCGCACGTGGCCGTCTTCGACACCGCCTTCCACCAGACGCTGCCCGCAGCCGCGTACACCTACGCGATCGATGCCGAGCTCGCGGCGAAGCACAGCGTGCGACGCTACGGATTCCACGGCACCTCCCACAAGTACGTTTCCGAGCAGGCGGCGCTCTTTCTCGATCGCCCGCTCGCGTCGCTCAAGACGATCGTGTTGCACCTCGGCAACGGGGCGTCCGTCGCGGCCATCGACGGCGGTGTCTCGGTGGAGACGAGCATGGGCATGACTCCGCTCGAGGGTCTCGTGATGGGTACCCGGTCCGGCGACATCGACGCGGCGGTGCTCATCCACCTGCACCGCCAGGCCGGCCTCGGCTTCGAGGAGCTCGACACCCTGCTCAATCGCCAGAGCGGACTGCTTGGGCTCACCGGCAATGGCGACATGCGGGACGTGCAGGATGCCGCCTCCCGCGGCGACGACACGGCCGAGGCCGCGCTCGCCGTGTATCGCCATCGGGTCCGCCGCTACATCGGGGCCTACATCGCCCACCTCGGCGGGCTGGACGCGCTCGTCTTCACCGCTGGTGTCGGCGAGAACAACGTGCTGCTGCGTCGGCGCACCCTCGCCGGGCTGGAGTTTCTCGGCATCTCGGTCGATGACGACCGTAACGAGCTGGTCTCGAAGAAGGCCCGCTTCATTTCGCCCGACGGATCTCCCGTGGCTGTACTCGTGATCCCCACCAACGAGGAGCTCGAGATCGCCCGCCAGACCTTTTCCTCGATCTGATACCACCGGGGGTCAGATCGAGCGGCCCAGCCCCTTGGCTGCGCAGTACTGTTCGAACGCTTCCACGCTCGTGAGCCTCGGCACGTAGCCGAACTCCTCCTTCAACCGGGTGTTCAACAGCACCGGGCGGTAGCGCAGGAACTTAACTTGCTCCGGCCCGTGCACCGTGAGGCGCAGGGCATGCCCCAGGCGCAACGCGAGCGCGAGTACCCCGGCCGGCAGCACGATGGTCTTCTTGCCGAGCGCGCGCGCGATCTCGTCCACCGAGAGCCTGCCGTCGCCGGCGACATTGAAGATCCCTGTTCGCTCGCCGAGCACGGCCTGCACCATGGCACCCACGACGTCATCGACCCAGGCGAAGACGAACGGGCTGGCCGAGCCCCGAATCGCCAGCACCCGCCGGGCATCCCACAGGGCGGTGATCTGGTTGTCGACCGCCGGCCCGAGGATGGTTCCAATGCGGAAGACCACCTGCTCGAGTTCCGGATGGGACGATCGGTAGCCGGCGAGCATCTCTTCGACGAGTCGCTTGTGGCGGCTGTACGGGAAGCTGTCGTTGCCGCGCAGGGCGTCGGTCTCGATGAGCCACTCGGGGTTGTCCGCGTGATAGCCGTATGCCGCGCCGCTCGACGACACGACGATGCGGGTCACCCCGGATGCCAGAGCCGCCTCGAGCACGGACCGGGAGCCGTCGACATCCACGCGGTACTCCTGGTCGACTGTCGTGCTCTTGCCGGGATTCACGATCGAGGCCAGATGCACGATCGTGTCGATCTGGTGATGGGCGAACTGTGCGGGGAGTGTGGCGGCATCCGTCACATCCGCCCGCTCGTAGGTCACCCCCTCGACGCGCTGCGACGGCGCAGGGTCGCGAAGGTCGCCGCTCACCACGAGCGACACGTCGGCGGATGCCGCGAGCGCGGCGACGACGTTCGACCCGAGGAATCCGTTTCCGCCGGTGACGTACACCCGTTTCATGCGGCGGCCTCCGACCGTCGCTCTGCCGGGCGCGGCGAACCCCTCGGAGTCCGCCTCGCCCACCAGCTCGCGAGGGTGAGGCCGGCGACGATGTCCCAGATGCCCCACCAGCCGGCCACGACCGCCATGCCGCCGAGCCCGCCGAAGAACGCGAACACGAGTCCGAGGCCGAGTCCGGAGTTGCGGATGCCCACCTCGAACGTGATCGCCTTCGTGTTGTAGGAGTCCAGGCCGCCCAGGCGGGCGCTGGCGTAGCCGAGCGCGAGCGCGACGGTGTCGTGCAGGGTGACGGCGAGCAGGACAATCCCGATGTAGGCGATGAAGAAGCTGAAATTGCCGACCAGAGCCGCGACGATGAAGCCGAGCAGGCCGAGCAGGCTCACCCATTTCGCCGCCGGCCGCACCCTTCGGGCGAAGGCCGGCCAACGGTGGTTGATGAACAGCCCGGCCGCGAACGGCAGGCCGATGATGAGCATGATCTCGAGCATCATCTGGGCACCGTTCAGGCTGACTTGGTGCATCAGGTGCGACGCCGTCGGGTGCAGGTTCCCCCAGAACGACAGGCTCAGGGGCAGAACGAAGATGTAGACCACGTTCGACACCGCGGTCATCGACACCGAGAGCGCCACATTGCCCTTCGCTCGATAGGTCAGCACCTGCGACACGTTGCCGGGTGGGCAACAGGCGACGAGGATCATGCCGAGCGCGACCGAGGGCCCCACCTGGAGAAGCAGCGTGAGGACGAAGGTGACCGCCGGAAGAAGCACGATTTGGGCGACCAGCGCGATGATCATCGCCTTCGGTGCCTTGGCGACGGCGCGGAAGTCGCTCAGGCTCGTGTCGAGCGCGATTCCGAACATGATCAGGCCGAGCACGATGTTCAGCGCCACGAGTGAGGCCGGATTGAAATTCAGGAGCACGTCGTCGATGTTCATGAGGTCGCTTTCCGGTTGAGGGAGGCACTCTTGGTGCGCACGGTGCGCCGGTAGGCATCCTTGTTGACGTAGTACGACATCCGCTCGAGCGCGAGATAGTGGTAGCCGCCGGTGAGATCGGGCCACCGGCCGGCGGCCTCTGCCCGGAACGCCGCGGCTCGCGCCGGGTCGTCACGCAGCGCTGCGAGGTAGGAGGCGATGAGCTCGGCCTGTTCGTAGCGGCCTTGCCACCCGATTCCGGATGCCTCGATCATGCCGAGCACGTACAGGCCGTTGAACGACGGCGGGAAGATATTGAGGTACAGCTTCGGCGCGTGGCCGGTCCAGTTGAGGTCGTCCGCTCTCACGAACGGGTAGCTGAGTCGGTATCCGGTCGCGAGCATGATGAGGTCGTAGTCGCCCGTCGTGCCGTCCTTGAAGTGCACGGTCGTGCCGGAGAAATGATCGATGTCGGGCCGGATGGCCAGGTCGCCCTGGCCGAGATGGTTCAGGATGAGCGTGTTCACGATCGGATGCGATTCGTAGATGCGGTAGTCCGGTGGCGGAAAGCCGAACCGCGCCGGGTCGCCGGTGAATGCGCGCAGCACCCGGGTGTCTAGCGCCTGCTTGATGCGGGCGGGCAGCGGACGCCCCTGGTTGAGGGTGTCGCTTGGCTTGCCGAATAGGTAGCGCGGAACGAAGTAGTAGCCGCGCCGCACGCTCATGTCCACGGATGTCGCGTGGTGCACCGCATCGACGGCGATGTCGCAGCCGCTGTTTCCGGCGCCGATGACGAGCACCCGCTTACCGGCGAACGTGCTCGCCTTCTTGTAGTCGCTGGTGTGCCTGATCTCGCCATCGAACTCGCCTTGGAAGTCCGGGAGGTGCGGTTGCGCGAGCGTTCCGTTGGCGATGATGACCCCGCTGTAGCATTCCTCGCTCGTGGATCCGTCGGCGGAGCGGGCGCGCACCAGCCAGTCGCCGGCATCTGTTCGACTGACCCGCTCGACTTGCGTACCGAACCGGAAGTGCCGCGTGAGGTCGAAATGGGCCGCGTAGTCGGCGAAATACCGGCGGAGTTCGCGATGGCCGGGGTAGTCGGCCGTGGAGTCCATCGGGAATTCGGCGAACTCGGTCGTTGTGCGCGATGAGATGAGATGCGCGGACTCATACATCGTGCTGAGCGGATTGTCGATGTTCCACAGGCCGCCGACTTCGGTGCCAGACTCGTAGCCGTCGAATGCGATTCCCTCGCGACTGAGAGCCCGTGCACCGGCCAAGCCGGATGGTCCCGCGCCGATGATGGCATAGCGTGGCGGCTTCATTGCCCTCCGTTGGGTTCACGACGTGTTCTTGTGTCGAGAAGACTATGCGCGGATCGCGTTCTGCCGGAGCAGGTCGCGCAGCGCGGCGCTCTTCGACGGCATCAGCCGCGGCGTCTGGGATGGGTCGAGATCGGCGGGTGGGATGAGCCAGTAGGCAGAGTCCTTCCGCTCGATTTCCCAGTGGTTGTTGTGCAGCAGCAGATGGTG
>JBBSBA010000049.1:0-18857 GCA_038251725.1 Actinomycetales bacterium | reverse complement strand
TGAGCGGATGACCGGCCGCCATCTTCGCCACGTTCGCGGCCGGATGCAGCGCATCCGCATCCTCGAACGGAATCCCCAGCGTGTCCGCGAGCGCGACACCGACCGTGGACTTACCGCAACCGGAGACACCCATGACGACGATGAGTGGCTTCATGAGTTCACCTCACCAGTCATGGACGGTGCCGTCGGCCAGCCTGTTGTAGGGAAGGTACGCCTTCACATACGGATACCGGCCGGCCTCGTCGACGTTCAGCTCCACACCGAGCCCCGGGTTCTCGCCCGGGTGCAACATCCCCTCGCTCCAGGTGAACGACTGCTCGAACACCGAGTCGGTCTTCGCCCCGTGCTTCATGTACTCCTGGATTCCGAAGTTGTGGATCGCGAGACCGAGGTGCATCGCGGCGGCCATGCCCACCGGCGAGATATCGGTCGGCCCGTGCATGCCGGACTTGATCTGGTACTGCGCGGCGTACTCCAGCACCTTCTTCAGGTGGGTGATACCGCCGGTATGGGTGACGGCGCTGCGCACATAGTCGATGAGCTGCTCCCGGATGATCTGCTGGTAATCCCACACCGTGTTGAAGATCTCGCCGATCGCCAACGGTGTGGTGGTGTGCTGGCGCACCAGCCGCAGCGCCTCCGGGTTCTCCGCCGGGGTGCAGTCCTCCAACCAGAACAGGTCGAACGGCTCGAGCGACTTGCCAAGGCTCGCGGCCTGGATCGGAGTCATCCGGTGGTGCCCGTCGTGCAACAGCGGAAGCTCCGGACCGAACTCGTTGCGCACCGCCTCGAACACGGTCGGCACATGGCGAAGGTAGCTGCGGGTGTCCCAGTCCTCCTCGGCCGGAAGCGCCCCGCGTTGGGCCGGTTCGTGGTCGTACCGCTGGCCCTTGTTGCCCTCGAACGTGGCGTTGGAGGCGATGCCGTAGATCGACTTCAGGCCGGGCACCCCGGTCTGGACCCGGATGGCCCTGTACCCCTGCTCCTGGTGCGAACGGACACTGTCGAACAGCTCCTCGTTCGACTTGCCCGAGGCGTGCCCGTAGGCGAGCAGCCCGGTACGGGATGCCCCGCCGAGCAGCTGGTACAACGGCATCCCGGCCGCCTTGGCCTTGATGTCCCAGAGCGCCACATCCACCGCCGCGATCGCCGCCATCGTCACCGGACCGCGCCGCCAGTAGGCACTGCGGTAGAGGAACTGCCACATGTCCTCGATGCGATGGGCGTCCTTGCCAATCAGCAGCGGCACAACATGCTCGGTGAGATACGCCACGACGGCGAGCTCCCGGCCGTTGAGGGTCGCATCCCCCAGGCCGGTCAGACCGTCATCGGTGGTGAGCTTGAGGGTGACGAAGTTGCGGTCCGGGCTGGTGACAATGACCTCTGCCTTGTCGATCTTCACTGCTGTCTCCTTGTTCGGTGTGAGGGTGGACGGTCAGCGCAGCGTCGTTCCGCTCTCGTTGTCGAGCAGTGAGAGTTCATCGCGGTTGGGCAGCCCCTCCCAGTCGCCGATCGTCGCAACGGCGAAGGATGCGGTGACGGTGCCCCGATGCAGTGCCTCCGCGGGAGCGAGGCCCTCGAGCAGGCCGGAGAGGTACCCGGCGGTGAGCGCATCACCGGCACCGATCGTGTCAAGGACGGGGATTCGGATCGCTTCGGCATGGGACGCGACCCCGTCGCGCCAGACGGTAGCCCCGCGTGCGCCGCGCTTGATGACGAGATCGCGCACGCCGGACTCCGCGAGCTCTTCGGCCGCGGCCCGCTCATCGGATGGCGTCGCGACGACAAGGCCGAGTTCGTCTTCCGACGCGATCACGATGTCGGCGCAGCGCACGAGAGCGGAGAGCGCTGGCCTCGCCTCGTCGACTGACCACAATCGTGCGCGATAATTCACATCCACGCTCACCAGCGCACCCGCGTCGCGGGCATGACGAACCGCCCAGTCGACGGCCGCGGCCGCAGAATTTGAGATCGCTGCCGTGATTCCGGTGACATGCAGTATGTGGGGGATCTGCGCGAGCGCCCGCGCGGCATCCGCGGTACCCAGTGTCGAGCCTGCCGACCGCTCTCGGTAGTAGCTCACCCGAGACAGGTCAGAGATGCGACGCTCGGCCAGCATCAGTCCGGTGGGCCGATGGGGGTCGATTTCCACGGTGTCGACGAGAACCGACTCGGATCTCAGCGTTCGCAGGATGAAGGTGCCGACCTCGTCGGCACCGACACGTCCCCCCCAGCGAACCGAGTGACCGAACCTCGCGAGCCCAATTGCGACGTTGGATTCGGAGCCGGCCATCGACATGGCTAGCGTTCCCCCGAGTCGAAGCGGAGTGCCGGTGCGAAGACTCACCATGGTCTCGCCGATGGTGACGACGTCAGGAGCACTCACGAGTCACCCCGTGAGGCTTGGGCAACCGCGAGGAAACTGCGCGCGCGCGCGCCGAGGGCATCGAGGTCTCCCCCTCGGACGGAGTCCCCGACCAGCGGACTGCCCACCCCGACGGCCACTGCGCCGGCGGCGAGGTATTCGGCCGCGAGTGCCGCATCTACGCCGCCGACAGGCACGAAGGGCACCCCGGGCAGCGGATCGCGCAGTGCCCGCAGATACCCGGGGCCGCCGAAGGACGCGGGAAAGAGCTTCACGGCGGTGGCGCCCATCGCCATGGCGGTGACCGCTTCGGTGGGCGTCAAGGCGCCGGCCAGAACGGGGATCCCCCGCGTCGCCGATTCGGCCACGCTCTCGGTGACGGCCGGGCTGACCATGAACTGGGCGCCGGCATCCGCGGCGCGTGCCACGTCGTCGCGGGTCAGCACCGTTCCGGCCCCGATCACCGAACCCTTCGGGGCGCGGCTGGCGACCTCACTCATCACCCTCACGGCATCCGCCGTCACGAGAGATACCTCGAGAAACCGCACCCCGGCCTCCAGCAGCACGAGAGATGCGCGAATCACCGCCTCGGTGTCGGTCCCCCGCATGATCGCAAGAATTCGGTCGTGAGCGAGCGCAGTGAGGAAGCCGCCCGATGCCCTGGTCACCATTCCGCCAGCGACCCGTCCGAATGTCGCCACAGCGGGCTCCGCCACGAGTGGCCGCGAGCGTCGGCCGCGCGCACCGCCGCTTCATCGATCTCGATCCCCAGGCCCGGACCGGTGAGCCGTTCGATGTTGCCGTTCACGAACTGCAGCGGAGACTTGTCGAGCACATAGTCGAGCACCTCGGCACCCTGGTTGTAGTGGATGCCGATGCTCTGCTCCTGGATGAGGAAGTTCGGTGTCGCAAACCCCACCTGCAGGCAGGCGGCGAGCGCGATCGGGCCGAGCGGGCAGTGCGGCGCGAGTTGCACGTCGTACACCTCGGCCATCGCCGCGATGCGGCGCACCTCGGAGATTCCGCCCGCATGCGAGAGGTCCGGCTGGGCGACGGAGATACCGGCCTGGAACACCGGCAGGAAGTCCTGCCGGCTGTAGAGCCTCTCCCCCGTGGCGATCGGAACGGATGTCGCCCGTGCGATTTGGCCGATCAGGTGCGAGTTCTCCGGCACCACCGGTTCCTCGATGAAGAACGGGCGCAGGGGCTCCAACAGCGGCGCGATTCGGCGCGCGTTGGCGAGCGTCAGGCGCCCGTGGAAGTCGACCGCCACATCACGGTCCGGTCCGAGAACCTCGCGCGCCGCAGCGACACGATCGAGTACACCATCAATTTCCGCTACCGTCCCCAGCCGACCCATGGAGCCGGAGGCGTTCATCTTGACGGCCGTCAACCCCACATCGAGTTGAGCCTGGACCGCATCGACGATGCCACTGGGGTCATCGCCCCCGACCCAGCCATACATGCGAATGCGGTCGCGCACCGCACCGCCGAGCAGTTCGTAGACCGGTACCCCAAGGGACTTGCCCTTGATGTCCCACAGCGCCTGGTCGATTCCGGACACGGCGCTGCCGAGAACGGGACCACCGCGGTAGAAACCGCCCTTGGTCAGCACCTGCCAATGGTCTTCGATTCGCGATGACTCTGCGCCCACCAGCACCTCGGCGAACTGTTCGACCGCCGCGCGCACGGCAGCCGAGTGTCCCTCGAGGCTCGCCTCACCCCATCCGACGACGCCCGATTCGGTCTCGATCCGCACGAACAGCCACCGCGGCGCGACCAGGAAGGTCTCGACTCTGGAGATGCACGTTGACTCTCTCACTGTCGCCTCAGCCCTTTGTCGCTCCGGCGGTCAGGCCGGAGACGATGTATTTCTGCGCGAACAGGGCGACAACGATGATCGGCAGCGTCATGATCACGGCGGCAGCCATGATCGCGCCCCAGTCGACGCTCGCATAGGAGACGAAGTCGAACACAGCGACCGGCAGGGTCTTGGTGTTCGCCCCCGATAAAACGAGCGCGAACATGAAGTTGTTCCACGAGAAAATGAACGAGAGGATGCCGGCCGTGGCGATGCCCGGCACGGACAGTGGCAACAATATCCGCAGGAACGCGCCGATGGGCGTGAGGCCGTCCACAAGGGCCGCCTCCTCGAGTTCCAGCGGCATGGAGTCGAAGAAGGACATCATGATGTAGACGCTGATCGGGATCAGGATGAACATGTGCGAAAGGATCATCACCCCGTAGCCACCGATCCACCCGAGGTTCGCGAACACGTAGTACCACGGCACGAGCAGGCTCACGCCCGGGATGACCCGCGCCATCAGCACGACCAGCGCCGACTTCTGCATGGAGAAGCGGCTCATCGCGTACGCCGCGGGCACCCCGACGATCAGGGATATGCCGGTTGACCACAGCGCGACCCAGAAGCTGTTGAAAACGAACTGACCATAGTTGTCGTTGCCGAGCACTTCGGCGTAGTTTCTGAGAACCGGCGTGAAGATAAACGACTTGGTGACGTCGTGGATGTCGACGTTCGTCTTGAACGACGCCATCAACATCCACAGCAGCGGAGCGAGGAACACCGCGACGACGATGGCCAGCATTATGGCGCGGAAAGCACCGTAGGCGTTCAAACGCCTGCGACGACGGCGACGGGGCGCCGGAGACGGGGCCGTCAGCGTTGCGGTCACGAGTTGCTCCTCTTTTTGCTAAACGTCAAGATCCACATGACGATGAGGATCATCAGGAAGAAGATGATCAATACCGCGGACGCCAGTCCGAAGTCGTTGTATTGGAAGCTCAGCCCGTAGACATAGATATTGAGCGTCTCTGCCTCGTGAAAGGAGCCACCGCCCTCGCCCTTGGTCGCGTAGAACAGGTCGAAGGTCTTGAGTGCGTCGATGCTGCGCAGAATGATCGCGACCATCACAACCGGGCGCATGAGCGGGAGGGTGACGTACCAGAATCGCTGCCAGGCGCTGGCCCCGTCGATGCGTGCCGCCTCGTCGGGCTCCTCGGAAAGCGAGGTGAGACCGGCAAGCAGAATGATCGCGATCATCGGGGTGAACTCCCAGACATCGACGAACATCAGTGTTGGCAGCGTTGTGCCTGCGCTCGACAGCCACGGCTGCGCCGGGATGCCCACCATGCCGAGGATCCGGTTGGCAAAACCGATGTTCGGATCGAAGATCAGGCGCCACATCATCGCGATCGCGACCGGCGTCGCAACAAACGGGAGAAGGATGGAGACGCGCACCCATTTCTGACCCTTGAACGGCCGCCGCAGCAGAAGGGCGATGCCCATTCCTGCGATCAGCTCGATGGCGAGGGCGCCGAAGGTGAAGGTTCCCGTACGCCCCACCGCGGGCCAGAAGCGGCTGGTGTCCGTCAGGACACTCAGGTAGTTCCGCAGGCCGACAAAGTTGGACGGGGCGCGGACCGAGCCCTGCGCATTGGTCAGGCTGAGATAGAAGGTCCATGCCAGCGGAAAGCCGATCAGGACGGCGACGAAGATCATTGCCGGCGACGCGAGGAGCCATTTGCGATGGCGGTTCGCCCACCGCGAAAACGCTTCGCGAGTCGAAATCTTCTCGGCAGCGGTAACTGTCATTGTTTCTTTCGCAATCAACTGGGTATGCGGAGCTAGGGAAGGGTGCCGTGCGGATGGCGCCCCGGTCACCGGGTGACGGGGCGCCATCCGGCTGTGCTTATTTCTCGGAAGTCAGCAGTTTCTGGAAGTCGGTCTGCGCCTTATCCGCTGCCGCATTCGTGTCACCGCCGGTGATCGCCGTGACGATGGGCGTCCCGACGATCTCGCGCGCCTGATCCACACCGATAACGAGCGGTCGGTCGCTTCCGACTCCGTTCTTGCCGTTCTCGGCGATCGCCGCCGCGAGGTCCTTCGGCAGTTTCGCAGTTGCCGCCGGGTTGGCCCAGACCGAGTTGCGCGCGCTCGGCACGCCCGCCTCCTGCATCGAGAGAGTCATGGCCTTGCTGGTGGCCCACTGGATGAACTTCCAGGCGTTCGTCTGGTTCTTGGATGCGGAGTTGATCCCGAGCGCCCACGCGGCCACGTTGTATGGCTTCGAACCGGCAGGGCCGGCCGGGAAGGCAGCGAATCCAACCTTGTCTGCGATTTTCGACTTGGTCGGGTCGGTGGCATTCGCATAGAGGCTGGACGCCTCGGTGTAGAAGGCCGCGTCGCCCTGCGTGAAGATCGCCATCGCCTCGGGCCAGCTCATGTCTGTACTGACCTGGGCCGGACCGTAGTTGTGGATCAAACCCCCATAGAAGGCGTAGGCCTTCTTCGCGGCGTCGCTACCGACCGCAGAGTTGCCCTTGCTGTCGATGAACTGACCACCGAAGCTGTAGAGGAAACTCGAGAATTGGGTGACCGCGGCAGATGCCTGAGTACGGGCCACGAAACCAGCGACTCCGGGGTTAGCAGCCTGGATCTGCTTCGCGTCGGCCTGCAACTCGGTAAGGGTAGTAGGAACGGGCAGCCCTGCCTTCGCCAGCAGATCCTTACGGTAGTAGAGGATCTCGCTCTCCGTGATGATCGGAACGCCAACGGTCTTGCCCTTGTACGTCGTCAGTCCGACGGGCCCGGATTGGAAGTCTTTCCAGTCCCAGCTCGAGCTGCTCTTGACGTTCTTGCCGATGTCCTGAAAATAACCGCTCTTGGCGAACAGCTTCCCGGTCTGGAGCGGGCGATACATCATCACGTCGATGTTGCTGGAACCCGCGTTCAGTTTGACCTTGTACGCGGCTTCGAGCTGCGTCTCGGCCAGCTGCGTGATCTCGACCTTGAGTCCGGTCTGCTTTTCAAACTCGGGGATCTTCTTCTTGATCTCGTCGGTCCAGACGTGGTTGGCGAGGGTGACGTGCAAGATATTTGATCCACTGCTGGCGCTGTTCCCTCCCCCGCCACTGCTGCACGCCGCGAGGGTTCCGCCGGTGAGCAGGACCGCTACGGCGATTCCGGTCATTCGTAGGACTGATCGTTTGTTCACGTCAACTCCGTTCTAAGGGGACGCACGCGCCTCTGCGCACGCCGGGAGAACGCAGCTTTGCGTCTCCTCATTGCGGGAGCCTAGCCGATAAAAGCATACTCATTCAAGTGAGGGATCAAACCGATATGATTTGTCTGTGACCATCGATGCGCACGCCCCCGAAGCGAACGAGAATGCAGACTTCTCCCTCGCTGTTGCCGGACTGCCCCTCTCCGGATTGCACGCGCGCGTGCTCGACGAGATCGGTCTCGCGATCTGCTCCGGCGAACTGGCCCCGGGCAGCATCATGCGCATCGACGAGCTCGAAGAAAGCCACGGGGTCTCCCGCTCGGTCGTGCGCGAAACACTTCGCGTTCTAGCGTCGATGGGCCTGGTCGCCTCCCGACGGCGAGTCGGCGTGCAGATTCTTCCATCCTCCGAATGGAACCTCTACGATCCGCAGGTCATCCGCTGGCGGCTCGCCTCTCCCAGCCGCATCGCGCAGCTGCGCTCACTCACCGAGCTGCGCACCGCGATCGAGCCCGAGGCGGCACGGCTCGCCGCGATCCGCGCCCCGTTGACGGGCGCGAGCGAGTTGATGGGAATCGCAGGCAAGCTGTGGGCTGCGGGGATGCAGGGCGATCAGGAGGAATTCCTCACGCTGGACATCGAGTTCCACCGCCTCATACTGGCGAGCTCCGGCAACGAGATGTTCGGCAAGTTGAACTCCCTGGTCACCGAGGTGCTCACCGGGCGTACGAACTACGGCCTGATGCCGAGCCACCCCCACAATGAAGCACTCCAACTCCACTTGAACGTCGCCAGCGCCATACAGCGAGGCGATCCAAAGGAGGCGCAAGAGGCGATGCTGGGCATCATGCAGCGCGCGTCCGACGAGATGAGTACGATTTGGGAAAATCACCCGACTGATTCTTCAGAGCCGACCGATGGCCTCCCCAGTGGACACGGCTAAAGCGCCGTGTTTCACAAGAATCACGAGGCTGCAGTGCCGCCCCGGACGTGAACCGGGAACAGGCTGATTCGGTACATCCAACATTGGCTCGTCGACGACCCCGTATTTCCGGGACTTCTGTGCCCGCAACAGCGGCGGTCATGAACTGAAAGCGTGCGCAAGGCGAGGTCGAGATGCGACGGTCGGGCATGCCAAGATCGCTTGACGTATGTCGGTCCGCTGGGCGCAAAGTGGTCGCATCGTGAGAGACACGGTAGAGAGAATCACATGACCAGCACACTGACCTCGCCCAAGAGCGCGGCCGAACTCGAAGCGGAAGCAGCCAGCCGGCGTCACGTTCTGCTCATTTTCGCCGGCCTGATTGTGACGATGCTTCTCGCATCTCTCGACCAGACGATCTTCTCGACCGCACTTCCGACCATCGTGGGCCAGCTGCACGGAGTCGACCGGCAGCTTTGGGTGACGACCGCGTACATCCTCGCCTCGACCATCATGCTCCCCGTCTACGGCAAGCTCGGCGACCTCATCGGACGCAAGGGCCTGTTCATCGGCGCCATCTCGATCTTCATTCTTGGTTCGATCATCGGCGGCCTCGCCGGCGGAATGACGCAGCTCATCGTCGGCCGCGCGGTTCAGGGGCTCGGTGGCGGTGGCCTCATGCTCCTGTCACAGGCGATCATCGCGGATGTCGTGCCGGCCCGCCAGCGTGGCCGCTACATGGGCGTCATGGGCGGCGTCTTCGCCCTCTCCTCCGTGGCGGGTCCGCTGCTTGGCGGATACTTCACCGACGGCCCCGGCTGGCGTTGGGGACTCTGGATGAATGTGCCTCTTGGCATCCTCGCCATCGCCTCCGCCGCATTCTTCCTTCGCCTGCCGAAAAGCACGAACGGTCGCCCGAGCATCGACTTCGCCGGCATGGGGCTTCTCGCTCTTGCCTCCACGGGCGTCGTGCTGACAACAGTGTGGGGAGGGACCACCTACGCCTGGGATTCGGTGCAGGTCGTCTCGCTCATCGCCGGGACCGTCATTGCCGCCGTCGCATTCGTCCTCGTGGAGAGGAAGGCCACCGCGCCGATCATGCCGCTGCACCTGTTCAAGCGGGCCAACTTCAATCTCACCACCATTGCCGGACTCATCATTGGCATCGCCATGTTCGGCGCGCTCGGCTACTTGCCCACGTACTTGCAGATGGTCACCGGCGTGAACGCGACCCAGGCTGGTCTGCTGCTCATACCGCTCATGGCGGGATTGCTCGTCACCTCCATCGGCTCGGGCCAGTTCGTGAGCAAGACCGGACGCTACAAGGCGCTCCCCATAATCGGGACAGCGATCACCGCGGGAGCCCTCGGGCTGCTCTCGACAATGACGCCAACGATGCCGGTCTGGCAGATCTGCACCTATCTGGCGCTGATGGGCATCGGACTCGGCATGGCAATGCAGATTCTCATTCTGATCGTGCAAAACACGTTCTCCAACGCCGAGGTGGGAACCGCCACCGCGTCGAACAACTACTTCCGCCAGATCGGCGCATCCATCGGCTCAGCCGTCGTCGGCAGCATCTTCGTCGCAAACCTGCAACATCTGATTGCAGCCCGCCTTCCGGGAGCCGGCGGCGCGTCATCCGGCGGCAGCCTCAACTCCTTCACCCCGGAGAAGGTGCAGGCACTGCCCGAGGCGATCAAACACATCATCGTCGGCGCCTACAACGACGCCCTCACGCCCGTGTTCCTCTCCATGGTGCCGCTCATGCTCATTGCGACCCTGCTGCTGATCTTCGTCAAAGAGAAGCCGCTCGCCACCACAATCGAGCGAGAGCCGGTCGCCGCTGGCTAGTACCGCCCCGGGACCGCGCGCCGCGGTTGACGCGGTTGACGCGGTTGACGCGGTTGACGCGAGAATTCCCTCGCGCGACAACGTCAGGCGAACATCATGGTGAGCATGTACGCCATGGTGATGGCCATGACGATGTTGATCACCGCGGCGGTCGTCGGCGCGAGCGGTGTGGCGGCTGTGCCTGTTGCGGGCGGTCCGACTGTGACGAGGTGGCCACGTCCATTAGCCGCGAGGGCCGGGATCCGATCAATGGCGAGAACGGCGTATCCAATCATGAAGATGACAAGCGCGTAGTCGAGGGTTGGCCAGGGGACGATGCCTCCGCTCCCGCCCATTGCGGACATTCCCGACATCCCGGATTGGCCGCTGACTCCGTAGTTGGTGGGGCCGCGGGAGCGCCAGGTCGCGATGATCCGAACGAGAGCAACTACGGCGGCGGCGAGCATGATGACACCGAAGATTGCGGCGAGCCAGGTGGGGCCGATCAATCGGAAACTCCGGTCGAAGTTGTGGTGGCAGCTGCGGCGCTCCCAGGCCAGTAGGCGAGGGCGATGAGCGCCAGGAGCGGACCGGAGTTCACGTCGGTGCTCTGGCCGCCGAACAGGGCGCCGAGGGCTTCACCGATGACCCAGATGAACGCGGCAACGATCACGCCGGAGATCACGGCCGCGCGGGTCCACCGCTGCGGCAGGAAGATCCCGGCCGCGATCAGCCCCAGGATGGCGGCGGCGATGATGTTCAGTGCGACACCGTTGTGATCGCTGATGCGCGCGAATCCGTCGATCAGGAACCTGAGCCACCCGGGCTGCCCGTCTCCCATGCCAGACTCCATCGAGTGCACGGATCCGGCGGTGAGTTGGCTGGGCTGCAGGTTCAGCGCTGCGAGACCGCCCCACAGGATCACCCAGATGAGTTTCGCCGCCGGGACACCGACCGGCCGGGCTGCCACGAACGACATAGAGGTGTCCTTGATCGTCGGCCACGCGAGTACGGCGAGCACCGCATACAGGAGAACCGCACCGGGGGCTCCCGCGAGGGCGCTTGCGCCACCGGCGAGGAGAAGACCGAGTCCTTCGCCGAACCACCAGACCACCAGGGACCACACGATCGAGGCGGCGAGCGCGATTCGCAACGTTGGCCGGAACGCGATCGCCACACCGATTCCCAACTGCAGGGTTGCGAATCCAGCGTTCATGAGCACCGGATTGGTCTCGACAATTCGGGCGGCCCACAGGATGGAGGAGGCGATCCAGTTCGGGTTCCCCTCCGCCATGCCAGAGAGGAACGACGCCGAGAAATCCTTCGAGAACATGAACGTCTGGTACTGAAGGATCCCGTCGAGCACCCAGATCGCGGCAAGCGCGAGCTGAAGCCAGCGCCGACGGTCAGTGGGAACCAGGAAACGCGCGGAATGACCCGTCGCCTGAGGCGCGTGAGCTGCTGTTCCGGCCAGTTGAGTCATTGGGGTTAGCTCCAGCTGATCAGCGGCAGGAAGAGCACGGCCATGCCCCCCGCCATCGAGAGGTTCCAGACGGCGTCCGCGATGCGGAATCGTCCGGGCCTCGTGACGCGATCGGCGGATGTCGATGACGCAAGCAGACTGCCGATGAAATAGATCGCCGCGACCGCGAATCCGATCACGCAGGTGATGGCGAGCACGTTGACCCACAGCGGTGAGGCCAGGCTCGTTGCGGCGGCGCCCGACATGTCCATCCCGGGCATCGATCCCCCACTCGTCGCGACCGACGCGGTCATGTCGCGACTGCGAATTCCGAGCATCGCCACGGCCATCACGACCATCGCCGCCATCATTCCGGCGTGATAGGCGAGTTTCGGCCTGCCGTCGTGGTGCCCGTCACTGTGAGTCAGGCTCCTCCGGGAGGTGCGGTGAGACGCGATCAGGGCGACGAACCACACTGTGGCGAGGGAGAAGACAACGATTTGCGACCCGATGAGCAGGTCCATCCCCCAGGGCCAGATCATGGCGAACATCCCCAGGCTCATGAGCGCGTGGGTCGCGTAGCTCACTCGGTCACGAGCGTTCCATGACTGCAGGACCCAGTAGATCGAGTACATCGTCGTGGCAATGAACACGACGGAGAGGATCCATTGGAACGGGGCACTGGTGATCATCGAGAGGAACTCCTGAGGGGCAGATGAAACGCAGAGAGGACGAGGACACCACTGCAGTACACCCCGCTACACACTGTTGAACAACACCGAGCGCTCACACAACCGGAGGCGCTCACCACAGGAAGGCGATGGCCAGAGGAAGCAGCGGGAGAAGGGAGCACAGCGCTGCGCCGCTCGATTCGACGAACCAGTTCGGGATCGACTGCGTCGTGAGTCGATGGGCGCGACTCGCAACCCCATCATCCTCGGGAGCGAAACTCAGCAGCGCGTGCGCCACGGTGTGTACCCCACAGTGTCGCGCAGCGGAATCGTCGGCGATGAGTTCGACCACGATTGATGTCGCCTGGGTCAATCGCCTGGTCGCCGAGATCGCCGGAAGAGCCGTCTGCGAAATGCGCGCCACCGCGACGGCAGCGGCATGGTGATGCCGGATATGGGCCGCCTCGTGCTCGACGACCGCGAGCAGGTGAGGCGGATCGAGCAGTGTCTGCGTGCCGGTGCTGACCAGAATGGCCCCAGAGGCCGGCAGCGCCGCGGCGAGCGGGACGGGCGAATCGATCAGACGCACCGGCCAGCCCCCGATCAGGCCGGGCGACGACACGGCAAGCAGCTGGCCGAGAGTGCGGCTGCGGGCCGCCTGCTCCCGCACCACCTCACGACCTTCGGATACGACGCGAAAGATCAGCGCCCCCAGGACCGCGGTCGCACCCCAGGCCAGAACGGTGCTCGCCAAGGGATAGAACGGCCCCTGGTTCGCAAGCGACGACTGTGGCGCGTAGTGCACCGTCACCCCCGCAGAGATAAGGAGACCCAATGCGAGGGTGAGGCTGAGGGTGGCCGCCAGAAGGCTCCCGTGCCAGGCCGCCAGGATCACGGTCGGGTGCCGGCTGATCGCCGAGTTTCCGGAGAGCACCATGGGAGCAAGCAACGTGATCAGAAAATACAGCTCAAACAGTAGTGCCACGCGAGTGTCCACGGCGAGGGCTACTTGTCATCGGAGGGGGGCGCAAGCTGCACCGCGCGACGAAGAGCTGCTCGCTCGGGGCCCGACAGGGTGCCGGCAAAGTGAAGAAGCGCCGCCGACCGGTCGTCCGCCGCCGCCAGCGCCGCGGTCATCAGCTCCGCGGTGTGGGCCTCACGCGACCGGGTTGCTCCGTAGGCCTTCGCCCGCGGCATCTCCGTGACGGTGACCCAGTCCTTGGCCCTCAGTCGTTCGACCACCGTCGTCAGTGTCGTGATTGCCGGCGTAGGTATTTCGAATCGATCCCGGATGTCTCGAACGGTGAGGGTCTCGTCGGCACTCCACAGGACGTTCATGATCGCCATCTCGAGCTCGCCGTGGAGCCGGGTCCGTGGACTCATGAAACACCCTTCTCTCCCGCGCGCCCGATGGGGCGAGCAGATCAATTCTCTACTACTCTGCGTAGAATGTGTGAATGCGCTGCCTGACAATCAACCGGCGAGGACCGAAATGATCGCTCAATTCTCCGTCACGGGCATGACCTGTGAGAAATGCGTCGCCTCCGTGACCCACGAGATCTCACTTGTCGACGGAGTAACCGGCGTCGAAATCGATGTGGCCTCGGGCCGGGTTCGCGTCACCTCCACCCTGCCGCTGGCGGACTCCGCGATCGCGGGAGCAGTCTACGAGGCGGGCTACAATCTCGCCCCCCGCTGACGGGCACCCGACTCTGGCGAATCGTCGTCAATTCTGGGTCCTCATCGTCACCCTGATCTCGCTGGCCGCGGCCGGCATCGTGGCCGCGGTCCTCCTGATCGGAGACAGCTCGTACGAACAGTTGAGCCGGGGCTACCCCGGCGTTCTGACCTCTTTGCTCAGCGCGCTGCTTCGGCTGGTGGTGCAGGTCTCGTCCATCGCGACCGTAGGTGGGCTCGTCTACGCGGCGTTCCTTCGCGCGCGACCGGGGCCAAACCGTCTCCGGGTCTTCGGCGGTGATCTCAGCGCTGTACGAATCGGCTCGGCGGTGTGGGGCCTCAGCGCCCTCGCCCTCGTGCCAATCGATGCGGCGGACGGCAACGGACTGCCGATAGCTCGACTTGCCACCCCCGGAGCTCTCGGCTACCTGGTGAGCGCGATCTACCTGCCCGCGGCGTGGATCGTCACCGCCCTCCTCGCGCTGGTCGTCTTCTGCGCGGCGCAGTTCGTCTCCCGCTGGCCGACGACGGTGCTGCTCCTCGCGCTGGCGCTCGCGGCGGTGCTCTCGCCTGTCGTGGTCGAACAGATCCTCGTCGGCCGAAACCATGACTTCGGTGGAGATGCCGGTGTTCTCGGCACAGTGGCGCTCACGGTGTGGTTCGGGGCCACTGTCGTCCTCGTCTGGCGGCTCTCGCTCGGCCACAGCGTCTCGCGGCGCTCGTTGTCGCGCTATGGCATCCTCTCCGCCGTGACCCTCGCCGTTGGAGCCGGGGCCGAGGTGGCGCTCGCGTACTTCAAGACCGTCGGCACTCCGTTCTTCGCCAACACCACGGGTTTCCTCATCTGTGCCGACGTTGTGGTGATGTGCGGATGGCTCGGCCTCGGGGCGGTGGCGGTGCGTGCCTTCCGGCGCGGCACCCCAGCAAGCCACGTGGTCTATCTCCGCATCGGATGGGCGGCGCTGGCGCTCATAGCAGCCTGGGTGACCACGGCGGTCATCATGATGCGGATCCCGCCGGCGGTGTTCTTCGGGCCCACCTCGATCTCCCAGGTCTTCCTCGGCTACGACACCACGCGGGCGCCGACACTCGCCCTTCTCTTCCTCACCGGGTGGCGGATCAACATCCTGTTCGCCGTCATCTCCGCCGCGGGAATCGGCGGTTACCTCTTCGCCGTGGCGCGGCTGCGTCGGCGCGGGGACGCGTGGCCGCTCGGCCGCACGGTGGCGTGGGTGAGCGGGTGGATTGTGGTGTTCATCACCACCTCCTCGGGGCTGGGCGTGTATGCGGACGCCCGGTTCAGCCTGCACATGATCCTGCACATGAGCCTCAACATGTTCGCGCCGACGCTCCTCGTCCTCGGCGGGGCCGTCACCCTCGCCCTTCGCGCGACCCGCCCCGCCGCCGCCGGAGAACCGGCAGGCCCCCACGAGTGGATAACCGCAGTCCTGCACTGGCGAGGCAGCCGAATCGTGCTCAACCCGCTCCGGATCTTTCTCACCTTTGTCGGGTCGTACTACCTGATCTATTTCACCGACGTGTTCCAATTTGCGATTCGGTACCACTGGGCCCACCAACTCATGAATCTGGAGTTCATCTCCATCGGCTACCTGTTCTACGGGCTGGTGATCGGCGTCGACCGCCCGCCGCGTCCCCTGCCCTCGCTTGCCAAGCTGGGCATCGTCTTCGCCGCGATGCCATTCCACGCCTTCTTCGGTGTCATTGTGATGACAAGCAGCACCGTGATTGCCAAGACGTTCTATCAATACCTGAACCCCCCGTGGATGGGCTCTCTCAAGTCCGACCAGTACCTCGGCGGAGGAATCGCCTGGGCCGCTGGCGAAATCCCCCTGATCCTCGTGGTCCTCTCCCTCGCGATCCAGTGGTCGCGGCAGGACAAGCGCGCGGCAATGCGAAAAGACCGCCATCTCAATTCCGGGATGGACGACAGTTACGACGCCTACAACGACATGCTCGCCAAGCTCGCGGCGCGGCGTCCGATTGCCCCGGGCGCCAAGCCCCCACAACGAGAGATGACGTCATGACCGCGATCACCCCCGCCAGCACAGACGAACTGCTGGAGCTGAACATCGGCGGAATGAGTTGCGCCGCCTGCGCTGCCACGATCGAGCGCAAACTCAACCGTCTCGACGGGGTCTCCGCGACGGTCAACTACGCCACCGAACGAGCCCATGTCATCGGCCTCTCCCCGGCCCGGGCGGAGGTCGCCATTGGCGCGGTGACGCGCGCCGGCTACTCCGCCGCCGTTCGGGAGGGCGACAGCGACGAATGGACCGTGCGCGCGACTGCCGAACGGATCTCCTCGCTCCGGCGTCGACTCATCGTCGCCGCCATCTTGACCTTCCCGCTGGGCGATCTCACGATCCTGCTTGCATTGGTTCCGAGCCTTCGATTCCCGTTCTGGCAACTCGCGTGTCTTCTGCTGGCAGTACCGATCGTCTTCTGGGCCGCATTGCCGTTCCACCGCGCGACCCTGCGGAATCTCCGCTATGGCACAGTGAGCATGGACACCCTCGTTTCGCTCGGAATCGCCGCCTCGTTCGGCTGGGCCCTGTTCACTCTCGTCTTCGGTAGCTCCCCCGGCGCCGGCTACTGGCTCGGCTTCGGAATCACCCCGGCGGGCGCCGACTCGATCTACCTCGACGTCGCCGCCGGAATGACGACATTCCAGCTCGCTGGCAGGTACTTCGAATCGCGGTCCCGGCGCAGCGCGGGGGATGTGCTCAACGCCCTCAACGACCTCGCTACCACGCACGTGCGACTCCGACGCGACGGAGTGGAGATGATCGTGCCGATCGGCGAGCTGCGGGTTGGAGCCGACTTCATCGTTCGGCCGGGCGAGACCATCGCCGCCGATGCCACGGTGAGAGCCGGTCGCTCCGTCGTGGATACGAGCATGATGACTGGCGAGCCCGTGCCCGTCGACGTGGGGCCCGGGGACAGGGTCGTCGGCGGCACCATCAACACCACCGGTCTGCTTGAACTTCGAGCGGATGCCGTTGGCGCGCATACTCAACTCGCCCAGATGGCGGCGATCGCGGAGGAGGCGCAGCAGCGCAAGGCCAGGGTGCACACTCTCGTCGACCGCGTGGTGTCGGTCTTCGTGCCGGTGATCCTCGTGCTTTCCGTCGTCGTGATGACGGCATGGTTACTCTCCGGTGCCACTCCGAGAGACGCCTTCGGCATCGGCATCGCCGTGCTGATCATCGCCTGCCCGTGCGCCCTGGGGCTTGCGACCCCCACCGCGCTCATGGTCGGAGTCGGGCGAGGAGCCCAGCTCGGTATCCTCATCAAGGGCCAGGATGCGCTCGAAGCGAGTGGCATGATCGATACCGTGGTGCTCGACAAGACCGGAACTCTCACCACGGGCATCATGGAGGTCACGGACGCCATCGCTCTTCATGGCGACAGCGCGGAGCTTCTGCGGGTCGCCGCCGGACTGGAACAGGCATCGGAGCACAGCATCGGCCAGGCAATCGCCCGGGCGGGTCTCGCCGGAGTGGGGGCGCTTCCTGCCGTCGAAGGTTTCGCGGCCCTGCCGGGCTTGGGCGCAGCAGGCACCGTGGAGGGTCAGCGGATCCTCGTCGGCAACCTGCGCCTGCACCGCGAACACTCGGTCGAAGTGGGCGCGGATGTCGCCGAGTCTGTCGATCGGCTGTCGACCGAGGGCAAGACGGTTGTGCTCGTCGCCGTCAACGGCACGGTTACCGGAATTCTCGCTGTCGCCGATTCGGTGAAACCCTCGGCCATCGACGCGATTGCGGGATTGCGGGCACTGAAGCTCAACACGATCATGCTGACCGGCGATACCGCGGAATCCGCCGCACCGATCGCCGCCCGGCTCGGCATAGACGAGGTGATCGCCGCTGTGCTCCCGTCGGAGAAAGCGGAGGTGATCGCGCGACTCCAACAGTCCGGCAAGCGCGTCGCGATGGTCGGGGACGGAATCAACGACGCCGCCGCCCTCGCCTCCGCCAACCTCGGCATGGCGATGGTGAGCGGCACCGACATCGCAATGAAGTCGGCCGACATCATCCTCGTGCGGGACGACCTCATGGTGATCGTGGATGCAATCCAGCTCTCCCGGGGCACGCTGCGGACGATTCGCGGCAATCTGATCTGGGCATTCGGCTACAACGTGCTCGCCATCCCGATCGCTGCGGCCGGCCTCCTGAATCCGCTCGTCGCCGCCGCAGCCATGGCGCTGTCGTCCATCCTCGTCATCGGCAACAGCCTGCGGCTGCGCTCCTTCTCACCCCGGCGGGCGGAGCCGTAGGGAGGGGCGCTTGTCGCCGACGGAATTCCATGCACCCAATTCGCCCTCGACGTCTGCTAGACACCAGTCAGTGTCAGGTGTCCATTTCGCCGAGAACGGGCCCGAGCCCACCCTGAACTGACAAGGAACCGCGCGGAAGGAGATCACGATGGCAGAAATGATCACGGGCCAGCCAGTTACTTTCCCTCCATTGAGAAGAAATATGGTCAGCCGATGCAGCACTGGTTCGATCTGGTCGCTGAGGCGCCCGTGTCACGACACAGGGAAATCGTGAACTGATTGAAGACCGAATACGGCATGGGTCACGGCCACGCAAATGCGATAGTGGGCTATGTCAGGTCCCTGGATGCGTAGGGCGCGCATCGGCAGGAGCCCCCCGTCTCTGGCGGCTCCGCCGAAGACGAATCCGAGCAGAGGGATCCCATGACCGCTCCCACAGCGGTACGGTGCTCATGCGCCTCAGCCCCCTGATCTCGAACTTCGAGACGACCGCGGGGTCGTTGCACTTCGCGATCGGATCCCCGTTGCCCGAACCCCTGATCGAGGCCCTTATCGCGGAGCGAATCAAAGAACTCGGCTCCGATCGACGAAGCCGACCTGCCTAGG
>JBBSBA010000048.1:0-19016 GCA_038251725.1 Actinomycetales bacterium | reverse complement strand
GCGGATGCCGTCGGGCGGGGCGCGAGTGCCGCCACCGACGGTGACGGGAGCCAAGGCCGCAGCGGGCAGCAAAGAGGGCCGCCCCGAAGGACGGCCCCGTGGTCACGGTCGCCGAACGACCTTGTCGACCGGCGGCGTTAGCGGCGCAGGATTGCGAGCATGCGAAGGATCTCGAGGTACAGCCAGACGACGGTGATCATGATTCCGAACGCGGCGGTCCAGCCGAAGGCGCGAGGAGCTCCTCTGGTGACACCGGTCTTGATGCTGTCGAAGTCGAGCACGAGCGAGTATGCCGCCATGAAGATGACGAACACGCCGAGGATGAGGCCGAGCGGGACCCCGAACACCGGCTGGCTGCGCAGACCAAATGCATCGGTGTTGACCCCGGTGGCGATGAGGCCGAAGTTGATCAGCGAGAAGATGCCGTAGCCGATCATCGCAATGAAGAAGACCTTGGTGGCACGCTTCGAGGCCCGCACCTTGCCGCTGGCGAACAGGGCGAGGGTGACACCGACGACCACGAGGGTGCCGAGCACGGCCTGCACGGCGATGCCCGGGAACATGGACTCGAAGAACATCGTTATGGCGCCGACGAAGACCCCCTCGACGGCCGCGTAGCTGAGCACGAGGGCTGGCGACGGCTTCTTCTTGAAGATGTTCACGAGCGCGAGCACGAAGCCGACGATGGCGGCTGGCAGGGCGAGCACGGGGATGAACCAGCCGACGGCGGCACCGACCAGCAGAATCAGGAACGACACGACGATCTTCACCATCGTGTCTTCGTAGCTCATGCGGTCCGTCTCGACCGGCGTCGCGGCGGGACGACTGTAGAGCTCGGTGAGCTGCGCCGCGGTCATGCCCTCCGTCGATACGGCGGGGGCGGCCGTGCGCTGCAGCTTCGCCGCGACGGTGCGGTTGGGTGAGAACGCGGGGGAGTTGTTGAATGCCGGGTTGGAGGATGCCATGAACCGAGTTTACCGGCATCGGGTGGGCGAATAGCTGGGGATTCCCCCGCATTTGCCTGAGGGGGAGCCTTCGACGTTTTACCTGGTGAGAGGCTGGCTCCCCGCGATCGACCGCGCGATCCACGCCGCGCCGGTGATGACCACGAGGGAGACCCCGACGACGATCCCGCCGTCGCCGTACTGCGGATACAGCTGGGCGAGTACCACGCCGCTGGCCAGGGGAAGAACCGTGACCAGGTAGCTGAGCGGCGGTCGCTGTCGAAGATAGAGCCAAGCGACCAGGGGTGCGACAAGAAGGACCGCCGCGATCGAACCGATGAGCAGCGCCCCGACCATGAGCGCGCTCGGCACCGCGATCGCGGCCCGTCTGGCGCCGCGCGCCGGAAGGATGAGCCAGCCGGCGATGTGGGCGAGCATGCCGATGAGCAGCAGATAGTCCGCATAGGCTGATCCCGCCTGAACGACGAGTGCTCCGGCAATGATGAGGGTGACGGCCGCGACGTACCGCGGGCGGTAACGCCCCCAGCGCAGGGGCAGAAGCGACGTCGGCTCCTGCCAGGGCTCGTTGCGCAGCGTCACGCGGGTCAGCCCCGCGGGGTGAACAGGGCGATCGCCACGAGGAGGATGAGCACAGCCCCGCCGACCGCCATCACGATGCCGAAGATCAGCGCGGCATCAAGCTTCTTGGGGGCCGGGATCTCGTCATCGAGGTCGTCGTCGAGGGCGACGCTCACGGAGCGGAAGACCGCGGGAATCGGCTCGGACGCCGTTCTGTCGCCAGGCACCGGCTCGCGCTGGGTGTCCGGCGCCAGCTCCGGCTCGTCGTTCGCGGCCGGCGGCGTGTCGTTCGGCTCGACGTGGGCTCCGCACATCACGCAGAATTTCCATGCCGGTTCGAGCGTCACCCCACAGTTCGCGCACTTCCCCATGGCGTCGAGGGTACCAAGCTCCCTCCGCCGTCGCTCCCGTATCGTGGACGTGTGACTTCCCTCCCGATTGTGATCGGCCATCGCGGCGCGAGCGGCTACCATCCCGAACACACCAGGGCGGCCTACGACCTCGCTTTCCTGCAGGGGGCGGATGCCGTGGAGCCCGACCTGGTCGCCACGAAGGATCGCGTGCTCGTCATCCGCCACGAGAACGAGATCTCCGGCACGACCGACATCGAGTCGCACCCGCGGTTCGCGGATCGCCGAACCACGAAGGTGATCGACGGGCAGACCCTCACCGGCTGGTTCACCGAGGACTTCACCTGGGCCGAACTCTCGACCCTGCGCGCGATCGAACGGCTGCCGAAGCTGCGCCCGGAGAGCGTCCGGTCGACGGACGGGGGCATCCTGCGCCTCAGCGACCTGCTCGCGCTCCTCGCCGCGGCGCCGCCGAGCGCCAGCGGAGAGCGGATCGGCATGGTCGCCGAGATCAAGCACGCCAGCTACTTCGAATCGATCGGGTTGCCGCTCGCCGACCTGTTCGCCGCCGAGCTGGCCGCCGCGGGCTGGGACGACGACGGTCGCCTCACCGTGGAGAGCTTCGAGGAGACCGTGCTGTGGCAGATCCGTGACCGGGGCATCCGGGCCCGCTACGTGTTCCTCGTCGAGTCGGAGGGCGCCCCCGCCGATCAGGTCGCGCTGCACGGCGCGAACGCGCGCCCGTTCGCGTCCTATCTCACCGACGTTGGCCTGGCCGCGCTCGCCGAGTCGGTCGACGGGGTGAGCCTCGACAAGCACATCCTCCAGGCGACGGATGCCGCGGGCACGCCGGTCGGCGCGGACCTCGTCGGCCGGGCGCACGCCGCCGGACTCACGGTGTTCTGCTGGACCCTGCGCGCGGAGAACGAGTTCCTGCCGAAGCGGCTGCAGATCGGCGCATCCAGCGGCGGCTTCGGCGACTGGAAGTCCGAGTTTCTCGAACTGATGCGACTCGGCCTCGACGGGGTGTTCGCCGACCATCCCGACCTCGCGATCGAAGCCCGCACCGAGCTCGGCTGGTAGCGCACGCGTCGCGGCCCCTTCGAGGGTCGGCGGCTCGCTCTACAATTGGGCCAGTCATGACCTTCATCCTGGATCCGGCTGAGCCGACAGCGCCGCGCGAATCGCCCCTGCTCGCGGGCCTCAACCCACAGCAGCGCGAAGCGGTCGAATACCGCGGGCAGGCGCTGCTCATCGTCGCGGGCGCCGGCTCCGGCAAGACGAGCGTGCTCACCAGACGCGTCGCGAGTCTCATCGAGTCGCAGGACGCCTGGCCATCCCAGATCCTGGCGATCACCTTCACCAACAAGGCCGCGGCCGAGATGCGCGAACGGGTCGAGGCGATCCTCGGGCAGGCGGCGCAGGGCATGTGGATCTCCACCTTCCACTCCGCGTGCGTTCGCATCCTGCGCCGCGAAGCCGAGCACTTCGGCTTCGGCAAGAACTTCACCATCTACGACTCGGCCGATTCGAAGGCGCTGATCAAGCGGATCATCAAGGACCTGGATGCCGACACCTTCGGCTTCACCGTCTCTTCTGTCGCCGGCAAGATCTCGAAGCTCAAGAACGAGCTGAGCGATGTGGAGTCCTACGCCCGCGGGGCGAACTTCAACGATCCAGCCGAGCGGGTGTTCCTCGACATCTTCCGCGAGTACACGCGCAGCCTGCAGAGCGCGAACGCCTTCGACTTCGACGACCTGATCGGGCAGACGGTCTACCTGTTCCGGGCCTTCCCGCAGGTCGCCGCCCTCTATCAGCGGCGCTTCCGGCACATCCTCGTCGACGAGTACCAGGACACGAATCACGCCCAGTACTCGCTCATCCGCGAACTCACCCAGGCTCCGCGCACCGACCTGCTCGGTGGCGCGACGGGTTTTGACGGGTCGCCGCTCGGCAACCCGACGAAGCCGCTTCCACCGGCATCCCTCACCGTCGTCGGCGACTCCGACCAGTCGATCTACGCGTTCCGCGGTGCGGACATCCGCAACATCGTGGAGTTCGAACGCGACTTCCCGAACTCCAAGGTCGTGCTGCTCGAGCAGAACTACCGATCGACGCAGAACATCCTGACCGCGGCGAACGCGGTGATCTCGAACAACTTCGACCGCAAGGACAAGAAGCTGTTCACGACCGTTGGCGACGGCGACAAGATCGTCGGCTTCACCGGCTACAGCCAGCACGACGAGGCGCAGTTCATCGCCGACGAGATCACCGAGCTGCACGCCACCGGCGGGATCGAGTATCGCGACATCGCGGTGTTCTACCGCACCAACGCGCAGACGCGAGCGCTCGAAGAGATCTTCATCCGCTCCGCGCTTCCGTACCGGGTGCTCGGCGGCACCAAGTTCTACGAGCGCGCCGAGATCAAGGACGCGTTCGGCTACCTCATCGCGATCGCGAACCCGGCCGACCCGATGGCGCTCCGCCGCATCCTGAACACCCCCAAGCGCGGCATCGGCGGCGTCACAGAGGCGACGCTGCAGCGCTACGCCGAGACCCACGGGATCACGCTGCGCGAGTCGCTTCGGCACGCGGATGAGATGAGTTTCGGCCCGAAGATCACCGGCGCCATTCTCGGCCTCGGCGCGATCCTCGATGAGGTGGCGCTCATCTCCGACACCGCCCCGGTCGCCGACATCCTCACCGCACTACTGACCAGGACCGGCTTCGTCGAGGCGCTACGGGCCTCCCGCGATCCGCAGGACGAGGCCCGCGCCGAGAACGTGGAGGAGCTTGTGGCGGTGACGAAGGAATTCAACAAGAACAACCCCGACGGCACACTGCTCGACTTCCTGACCGAGACATCGCTCGTCGCCGCAGCCGACGACATCGACGACGCGAGCGGCACCGTCTCGCTCATGACGCTGCACACAGCGAAGGGCCTCGAGTACGAGGCGGTGTTCCTCACCGGCATCGAGGAAGACCTGCTTCCGCACCGGATGTCCGCGAACGAACCCGGCGGGCCGGCCGAGGAGCGTCGGCTCTTCTATGTCGGCATCACGCGTGCCCGCCGCAAGCTCTACCTCTCGCTGGCCATGACCCGCGCTCAGTTCGGTGAGGTCTCGGTCGCGATGCCGAGCCGCTACCTGCAGGAGATCCCCCCGGAACTCATCGACTGGCGCCAATCGCCCGGCATGGCGACCTCGCGCGGCGGGACCCAGCCCCGCGCGCTCAACGTGCGCCGCGGCGGATTCGGCGCCGAGGACGCGCCGGCGCTCGGATCCGGCTACGGATCGTCCAGCGGCCCGGGAGCGACGGCACTTGCCAGGGCGGCCCGGGCGGAGCGTGCCGCCCAGCCGAAGACCGAGTGGGCCAACCGGGTCACGAACGTGGTGCGCGACAACGGTGACCTCACCCTCACGGCAGGCGACCGCGTGCGTCATCTCGATTTCGGCGACGGCAAGGTGACCGCGGTCACCGGAATCGGCCCGAAGAGCATCGCCGAGGTGCAGTTCGAGACGGCGGGACGCAAGAGGCTGTTGATCAAACTGGCTCCCATCGAGAAGCTCTAGCGAGCGTGCCGCGCGATATCCGTGCCGAGCGATATCATGGGGAGGCGGAGTTCGCGGAGAACCCGTCACGTTGCACGGGGGCGCATGTCGGATCTACGGGGAATCTCATTCTCGGCCGGCGAGGGCGCATGGGCAGGGGTGGGCACCCGTCGCCGGTGCCGGTGGTGAGCCGAATCCTTGTCCTCAGACTCGTCGTCGTCGTGGTGGTGGTGCTCGGCCTGAACTACATCGCCTGGCGCTGGTTCTTCTCGCTCAACTGGCAGGCCTGGTGGATCGCCGTTCCGCTCGTTATGGCGGAGACCTACAGCCTGGTCGACGTGAGCCTGTTCGGGCTCACACTGTGGCGTTCACAGCCGCGCGTGGCGCCGAAGGCCGCACCGGTCGGCACCACGGTCGACGTGTTCATCACGACCTACGACGAGCCGATCGACCTCGTCATGATCACCGCGCGCCATGCCAGGGACATCCGGTATCCCCACCAGACCTGGCTGCTCGACGACGGCGCCCGGCCGGAACTGGCGGCAGCGGCGGCGGAGCTCGGCGTTGGATACATCAAGCGCGGCGCGGACTGGGCGAACCGCCCGCTGCACGCCAAGGCGGGAAACCTCAACAACGCGCTCATGTCGACGAGCGGCGAGCTGCTGCTCATCCTCGACGCTGACCAGGTGCCGAAGCCGGAGATCCTCGACAGGACCCTCGGCTACTTCGACGACGAGCTGGTCGCCCTCGTGCAGACTCCGCAGCTGTTCGGGAACGTGCCCACCGGTGACCCGCTTGGCAGCCAGGCTCCGCTCTTCTACGGGCCGATCCAGCAGGGCAAGGACGGCTGGAATGCGGCGTTCTTCTGCGGCTCGAACGCGCTCCTGCGCCGTGAGGCGCTGATGCAGCTCGGCATCACCGGCTACGTCGCCGAGGTGGAGGGCGAGGTCGACGCGGCGCTGCGCGGAGCACATCGAGTGATCAAGCGGGCCCTGCGCACGGTGCCGAAGTCGAACGAGATGATGCACGCCGCTCTTGCCGACGTGGCGCAGGCCGTCGACACCGCCAAGGCGAGCCTCGCCTCCGGGGAATCGCTCTCGCGCGTGACATACGCGCTGCAGCGGCGCGTGGCCGAGGCGTCACGGGCGATGGTCGCCGTCGACGTGCACCTGCTCGCCCAGGACCTGCGGGCCATCGAGGAAATGCACGGCGGCGGGGGAGACCCCGACTTCATGATGAACATCGACGCGACCGTGGAGACCCTCGCATCGCGCGACCTCTCGCCGCTTGGTGCGGTCGAGTCGGTGCAGACCCTGCTGAGATCCATCGACGTCGACCGGTCGGGGGAGGCCCAGCCGCTCATGCCGCTGGCCACCATCTCCGTGACCGAAGACATGGCGACATCCATGCGGTTGCACGGGCTCGGCTGGAAGAGCGTGTACCACCACGAGCTCCTGGCGGTCGGGCTCGCCCCGGAAGACCTGGGAACCATGCTCAAACAGCGACTGCGCTGGGCTCAGGGCACCATGCAGGTATTGATCCGCGAGAACCCGCTGCTGCAGCGCGGAATGAGCCTTGCCCAGCGCCTCATGTATTTCTCCACGATGTGGAGCTATCTCAGCGGGTTCGCGGCGATCATCTACTTCGCGGCGCCCATCATCTTCCTCTGCTTCGGGGTGCTGCCGGTGAATACGACCGCATTGCAGTTCTTCCTGCGCTTCCTGCCATTCATGGTCGCCAACCAGCTGATGTTTGCCATCGCCGGGCGTGGGGTCTCCACCTGGCGCGGGCAGCAGTACAGCCTGGCCCTCTTCCCGGTGTGGATCGAGGCGACCACGAGCGCGATAGCCAATGTGTTCTTCGGCCGCCCCCTTACCTTCATCGTGACGCCGAAGGTGCGCGGCGCGTACCGTCCACAGTGGCGCCTGATCACCCCGCAAATCATCGTGTCGGTCGCTCTCGTCCTCGCCACCGTGATAGGAATTACCCGACTCCTCATGGGCGTCGGTGAACCCATCGGCACCGCGGTTAATCTTGGGTGGGCGGCCTTCGACCTCGTGGTGCTCAGCGTGCTGGTCCCGGCCGTGCGATATCGCGGATTCGACAACAAGCAGGAGGAATAGCGATATGGAATTCACGGTTCAGCAACTGGGGCAGGGCACCGCGGTCGTGCGCGGCGAGGGTCGGCTCAACATGGTGAGTGCCGGAGAGCTGCGCGAGACGGTCGCCTCGACCGTCGCGGGCGGCAGCGCCCGGATCGTCGTCGACCTCGCGGCGGTGGACTTCATCGACTCGTCCGGACTCGGCGCCCTCGTCAACGGACTCAAGACCGCCCGGCAGGCCGGCGGCGACCTGCGGATCTCGGCGCCCAACGAGCAGGTCAAGCTCGTGTTGCAGCTCACCAACATGGAGAGGGTGCTCTCCTCCTACCCGACGGCGGAGTCGGCCTACGCCAATGACTGAGAGCGGTGAATACACGATCACCATCGCGACACCGAACGACGACATCAATGTCGTGCACGACATGCTCGAAGACGTGTGGGCGTCGTCGCCAACGGTGTCGGCGACCGACCGGGTCAGCTTCGAGACGGCGCTCATCGAGCTGTCGTCGAATGTGATCCGGCATGCCGACGACGGCTCCGGCATCCATTGCGTGCTCACCGTCGGTGTCTCGGACTCCCGCATCGAGGCCCGGCTCACCGATACCGGTGTGGCCAGTGAAGTCGATCTGGTCGGACGCACGATGCCGGAGGCCTTCGCCGAGTCGGGACGCGGGATCGCACTGATCCAGGCACTTGTCGACGAGATCGAGTACGTGCGGTCGGGATCGATCAACCACTGGCGGATCAGTCGCTCGCGCACCGCATGAACGGCGCGGAGAACTATCGCGTGCTCGTGGTCGATGACGATCCCGATGTCGCCAATTACGTGCGGGTGATCGTCGAGCGCCACACCGGCAGTCTCGTGCGCATCATCGGTGATCCCGCGCTCGCGAGGCAGACGGCCGCCGAGTTCGGTCCGGACGTCGTGGTGACCGACATCGAGATGCCGGGGATGAGCGGACTGGAGATGATGGGGCTCCTGCACGAGGACAGCCCCGGCCTGCCGGTCATCGTGATGACCGCGCACGCCTCACTCGACTACGCGGTGCAGGCCCTGCGAAGCCAGGCCGAGGAATTTCTCGTGAAGCCCATCCCCTCGGCGCAGCTCAGCGCGGCCGTTCTGCGGCTCGCAGCGCAGTGGCGCTCCCGCACGGAGCACGAGAAGGAGCTCGGCCGGGCGGCCGAGGTGCAGCGCGGGCTGCTTCCGCAACTGCCGATCGACCTGCCCGGATATGAGATCGCCGGCGGCTGCACGCCGGCTCGCGCCGTCGGCGGCGACTTCTTCGACTGGTATCCGGTCGAACGCGGTGCGGCCATCACCCTCGCCGATGTGATGGGAAAGGGGATCGGGGCGGCGATCATCGCCGCGACGGTGCGCGCCGTCCTGCGCTCGGGATTGCCGAACGACGACGTCAGCGCGGCCGTCTCGGCCGCCGACGTCGCCCTCGACTCGGACCTTCGCCAGGCGGGGGCGTTCGTGACTCTCTTCACCGGTCGATTGGATGCCGTGCGGAACGAGTTCCGCTACGTCGATGCCGGACACGGGCTCTCGTTGGTCACCCGGGCCGGCGGGGGAGCCACGCGGCTCGCGACGACGAGCCTTCCGCTCGGACTCGGGCTCGACGAATCGTGGCGCGAGCACACGGTGACACTGCAGCCCGGAGACTCGCTCGTGTCGGTGAGCGACGGGGTGCTCGACCTGTTCGATGGCACGCTCGCGAGCCTGCAGGAGGTGGAGAAGATCGCCCGATCCTCCTCCAGCGCGCAGGAGATCGTGGACTCGCTGCTGCTACTGGCCTCGGATGGTGCCCCGGACGACGTGACCGTGGTGGCCGTCCGACGCATCGCCTGACCGCCGGTTCGACGATCAGCCGAGCACCCGCAGGTAATGGTCCTTCGGCCAGCTGCGCAGTCGCCGCGGCAGCCGGGGATAGATCGCCGCTGTCGCGGCCATGAGCCGGTCGAACCGGCGCTGGCGGCGATCGTCCCACGGAAGGGCGAAGGCCTCCCGCAGCGCGGGGGACAGCAGGCCGGCGGTCGCGAGACGGGCCAGCGGCATGGCGGCGCGCATCCAGCGCGGTCCCGACTTCGGATGCAGCAGCTCGACGCTCACGGCGCGCACGCTGTCATCGACGCGGAGACCGGTCAGCTGGGCGTTCCAATAGTCGCGGAAGGCCGTGCGGTCGGCTGGCCAGAGTTCCGCCGGCATGCCGAGCGCCGTTCCGACGATCGCGTAGTCGCGGTACACGGCATCGGCGGATGCCTCGTCGAGCGCGCCGAAGATGCGGGCGTGCAGCGCGCTCGCGGTGTCGTAGAGGGTGGCCGCGACCCAGAGCTGCAGCTGGGCATCCGAGGCGTCGTACGACTCCGATCGCACCGGCGCATGGGCCTGATGGACCATCGCGCGCACCTTCGCGACCTGCTCGGGCGTTCCGTACACGAGCGCGTACACGTAGGTCAGGGTGTTGCGCAGCCGGCGCAGCGGGTCGGCGGCGAAGTCGCTGTGCTTGGCGACGGCATGGCCGACCGCTGGGTTGGCGATCTGCAGCAGGATCGCCCGACCGCCGCCGGCGAGAAGCGCGGCTTCCGCCCCGATGTCGCGGAGCCCGCGGGTAGTGTGTGCCACCGTCCCATTCTGCAGGGTGACTGCTGGGCGTCGCTGGGTCCGGCCCTGGGCGTGTGCCCGGACCGGCCGCCCTCGCCGTCATCGCCGCCCCCGGTGATCCCGTTGCAAATGCAGGGGTGGGTGTGAAAAGTCTGCATCTGTGGTCGACATCCGTACCGCGGGTAACGCGCGGTCCTGCATTTCGTGAGGGAGGGGTGGAGTCGCGGCGGCGCGGTCGGCAGCCGTAAGAACCGGCGAAGTTTCACCGCCGGCAATCGACGGGCGGCCGAACGCCCAGCGACCCTCGGGTAGAGTTCTAGCTGGCCCAAATATCTTGACGTCAAGCTATCTCGACGTCGAGACAAATGCGGGCCGACCAGACATACGACCTGCGGATTGGACAAGCAGCGTGGATCTATTTGAGTACCAGGCCCGAGATCTCTTCGAGGCGTACGGAGTGCCGGTGCTCGCGGGCATCATCGCCGATACCCCCGAGGAGGTGCGCGCAGCGGCCGAGAAGCTCGGCGGCACCGTCGTGGTGAAGGCGCAGGTCAAGGCCGGCGGTCGCGGCAAGGCCGGCGGCGTGAAGGTCGCGCACAGCCCGGATGACGCGGCAGCGGCATCCGAAGCCATCTTCGGTCTCGACATCAAGGGCCACACGGTCAAGCGCGTCATGGTCGCCGCCGGCGCCCGCATCAAGGAGGAGTACTACTTCTCGGTGCTGCTCGACCGCGCCAACCGCTCCTACCTCTCGCTCTCGAGCTTCGAGGGCGGCATCGAGATCGAAGAGCTCGCCGTCGAGCGCCCCGAGGCCCTCGCCCGCATCGAGGTGGACCCGCTCGCCGGGATCGACCTCGCCAAGGCCACCGAGATCGCGATCGCGGCGAAGTTCCCGGCCGAGATCGTCGCCAAGGTCGCCGCCGTCTTCGTGAAGCTCTACGACGTCTACAAGGGCGAGGACGCGACGCTCGTCGAGGTCAACCCGCTCGTGCTCACCGAGGACGGCGACATCATCGCCCTCGACGGCAAGGTCTCGATCGACGAGAACGCCGGTTTCCGTCACCCGAACCACGCGGCGCTTGTCGACACCGCCTCGGAGGACCCGCTGGAGGCGAAGGCCAAGGCGCTCGGCCTCAACTACGTGAAGCTCGACGGCGAGGTCGGCGTGATCGGAAACGGCGCCGGGCTCGTGATGTCGACGCTCGACGTTGTCAGCTACGCCGGTGAGGACTTCGGCGGCGTCAAGCCGGCCAACTTCCTCGACATCGGGGGCGGGGCATCCGCCGAGGTCATGGCCAACGGCCTCGACGTCATCCTCGGCGACCCGCAGGTCAAGAGCGTGTTCGTGAACGTCTTCGGCGGCATCACGTCCTGCGACGCGGTCGCCAACGGCATCGTCGGCGCGCTCAAGACGCTCGGCGACACCGCGTCGAAGCCGCTCGTCGTGCGCCTCGACGGCAACAAGGTCGAAGAGGGCCGACAGATTCTGCGCGATGCGGCCCACCCGCTCGTCTCGCTTGCGGACACCATGGACGAGGGCGCCGCCAAGGCCGCCGAACTGGCTTCGAAGTAAGTAAGGGACCACAGAGAAATGTCGATCTTCCTCAACAAAGACTCCAAGGTCATCGTGCAGGGCATCACGGGCGGTGAGGGCACCAAGCACACCGCCCTCATGCTCGCCGCCGGCACCCAGGTCGTCGGTGGAGTGAACGCACGCAAGGCCGGCACGACCGTCACCCACGGCGAGGTGGAGCTGCCGGTGTTCGGCACGGTCGCCGAGGCCATCGAGAAGACGGGGGCGGATGTCTCCATCGTCTTCGTGCCGCCGGCCTTCGCGAAGGACGCCGTGCTCGAAGCCATCGAGGCCGAGATCCCGCTCGTCGTCGTGATCACCGAGGGCATCCCGGTCCAGGACTCGGCCGAGTTCTGGGCCATGGCCAAGGCCTCGGGAAAGACCCGCATCATCGGGCCGAACTGCCCCGGAATCATCACGCCCGGCGAGTCGCTCGTGGGTATCACCCCCGCGAACATCACCGGCAAGGGCCCGATCGGGCTGGTTTCCAAGTCGGGAACCCTCACCTATCAGATGATGTACGAGCTGCGCGACCTCGGCTTCTCGACCGCGATCGGCATCGGCGGCGACCCCATCATCGGCACCACGCACATCGATGCGCTCGCCGCATTCGAGGCCGACCCCGAAACGAAGGCGATCGTCATGATCGGCGAGATCGGCGGCGACGCCGAGGAGCGTGCCGCGGACTACATCAAGGCGCACGTGACGAAGCCGGTCGTCGGCTACGTCGCCGGGTTCACCGCCCCCGAGGGCAAGACCATGGGCCACGCTGGTGCCATCGTCTCCTCCGGTGCGGGCACCGCGCAGGGCAAGAAAGAGGCCCTCGAGGCCGCCGGGGTCAAGGTCGGCAAGACGCCGAGCGAGGCCGCGAACCTCATGCGGGAGATCCTCGCGTCCCTCTGACGCGACGCAACCCGGTCGCGACCGCGCGAACGACGGAAGGCCAGCTTCGGCTGGCCTTCCGCCGTTAACCCGCTAGCCAACGCAGTCGAGTTTCGCTCCGACTCCCTGTGGCGAGCCGGCGGCGGGCGGTCTACCGCGGAGGGCACCCGCCACCGGCGATCGGGATGCGGCGCCCCGCAGCCGCCCCGGCCGAGAGGTCGGAGCGCGCAGTCCACTCGAGGAAGGGGGCTCATCATGAAGAAACTCATCAACGACCCGACGAACGTGCTGGCCGACTCCCTCGTGGGTGTTGCCGCCGCGCACCCAGAACTCACGGTCGACCGGCGGCGGAGTTCGCGGATGCCGGGGCCGGCATCACGGTCGAGACCGTCGTCACCAACGACGACGTCGCCGTCGAGGACTCCACCTGGACGGCAGGCCGCCGTGGCGTCGGCATCACCGTGCTCCTCGAGAAGATCGTAGGAGCGGCCGCGGAACAGGGCCGCGACCTCGCGGGCGTCGCCGGGCTGGGGCGGCCGGTGAACGCGGCCGGCCGCTCCATGGGGATGGCGCTCACGAGCTGCACCGTTCCCTCGGCGGGCACGCCAACCTTCGACCTGCCGAACGACATGATGGAGATGGCGGTCGGCATCCACGGGGAGCCGGGGCGCCACCGCGTTCCGCTCGCGCCGGCATCGGAGATCGCCCAGCAGCTGGTCGAGCCGATCCTGCGCGACCTCGACTTCACCGGCGGGCCGACCATCGTGATGCTCAACGGCATGGGCGGCTCGCCCTTGATCGAGCTGTACCTCATGTACGGCGAGGTCGCGAAGATCCTCGAGAAGTCCGGCATCACCGTGACGCGCACGCTCGTCGGCAACTACACCACTTCCCTCGACATGGCCGGCTGCTCGGTCACGCTCCTGAAGGCGGATGACGAACTCCTCTCGCTCTGGGGCGCCCCGGTGAAGACCGCCGGTCTGCGCTGGGGGGTCTAGTCCGCCGAATCGCTCGCATGATCGGTCTGGTCGTCGTCTCGCACAGCCCCGCGCTCGCGCACGCCGCGGTGGAGCTTGCCCTGCAGATGGTTCCGGGTGAGCGGCCCGCCGTCGCAATCGCCGCCGGCGCGGGCGAGGGTCTGATCGGCACGGATGCGGCGGCCGTGGCCTCCGCGATCGACGAGGTCGCCTCCCCTGACGGCGTGTTCGTGCTCATGGACCTCGGCTCGGCCGTGATGAGCGCCGAAATGGCGCTGGAGTTGCGGACTTCGGCGGTCGAGGTGCGGCTCTCGAGTGTCCGGCAGCAGCCTCATCGGACTGCTGTCGCTCGGCACCAAGGCCGGTGACGTGATCACGGTGTGCGCCTCCGGAGCCGAGGCCGACGAGGCCCTTGACGCGATCACGCGGCTGGTGAACGACGGGTTCGGAGAGGTTGCCCCGTAGTCCGCTGCACGCCAGTTGTTCGAATCCCGGACCGGCGCACCGAGGATGGGCGACCGCGCCGGTAGGCTCGCCCCCGGTATGAATCGTCCGCTCACCGCCCTCTTCTCCGCCCTCGAAGCGTTGCTCGTCCTCGCCATCGGCGTGGCCATCCCGCTCGTGCCGCTCACCGTGCTCTGGGCGTTCCAGTACGGCCTGCAGATCGACTGGGCCGTCTTCTGGCGTACGGCGGTGGACCTCTGGCTGCTGGGCTCCGGCGTCGACATCCAGTTCACGCTCAACCCGGTGATCGCCTCGAGCCTCGGCTTCGCCGGGGCCGGCACCCCGTTCCTCATCACCATCGCGCCGCTCGGCTTCGCCCTTCTCACGGTGCTGCTCGGCGTGCGAGCCGGACGACGGATCGGCGAGACCCCGCACCGCCTGCTCGGAATGGCGGTCTCGATCGTCACCTTCGCCGTGCTCTCGCTCGGTGTGACGCTGACCGCGCTGCTCCCGGCGGCCCGACCCTCGATCTGGCAGGGCATCCTGCTGCCGGCCCTGGTCTTCGCCCTCGGCGTCGTCATCGGCTCGGAGCTGTTGCATCCGGCGCAAGCCCCATCGGCTGGGCTCGGAGAGCGCGTCCGGGCCGTGGTGGGCCGGTGGCGCCCCGAGGTGCGCACGGTGGTCGCCTCCGCACTGCGCGGCGGCACGGCGTCCGCGAGCGTCGTGATCGCGGCATCCGCCGTCGCCGTCGCGGCGCTCTTCCTCGGAAACTACGCCGTCCTCATCTCGCTGTACGAGGGGGTGCACGCCGGGATTCTCGGCGGGATCGCCCTCACCATCGGCCAGATCGCCTTCCTTCCCAACCTCGTGATCTGGGGGGCGTCGTGGTTCGTCGGCCCGGGCTTCGCGGTGGGCACCGGATCGTCGGTTGGCCCGCTCGGCACGACGCTCGGGCCGATCCCGGCCATCCCGATCCTCGGAGCCCTCCCCGCCCCCAGCCTGCTCGGCTGGGGTTTCCTCGGCCTGCTGGTTCCCGTGCTCGCCGGATTCTTCATCGCCCTCGCGATGCGTCCACGCCTCGTTCGCACGCTCGGGCCTCACGCGGACACCCGCTCGCTGCTCGCCGCCGGCCTCGCCAGCGGAGTCGTCGGAGGAATCCTGCTCGGGGCGCTGGCGTGGGCGTCGGCCGGATCCGCCGGCCCGGGCAGGCTCGTCGATGTCGGACCATCACCCTGGATCGTCGGCATCCTCGCCGCGCTCGAGATCGGCGTTGCGGCGGTGATCGGCCTCCTGGCCGGCCGGCCGTCGCGGGCCAGGTAGCGCGGCGCCCGGCCGATACACGCAGCGCCCTAACGATAGGCTCTGGGGGTGCTCTCATTGGTCGTGTTGATCTCCGGCGGAGGGTCGAACCTCCGCCGCCTGCTCGAGGCCTCCGAGGACGCCGAATTCCCCGCGCGCGTGGTCGCCGTCGGGGCGGATCGCGACGCCGACGGCTTCGCGCACGCGGAGGCCTACGGCATCCCCACCTTCGCCGCGGCGCTGTCGAGCTTCGACGACCGGGACAGCTGGGGCGATGCCCTGCTCGAGCAGATCCGGGTCTGGCAGCCCGACCTGGTGATCCTCAGCGGCTTCATGAAGCTCCTGCCGCCGCGCGTGATCGCGGCCCTCAGCCCCAACCTCATCAACACACACCCGGCCTACCTTCCCGAGTTTCCCGGCGCGCACGGCGTGCGGGACGCGCTCGCGGCCGGTGTCAGCGAAACCGGGGCGAGCATCATCATCGTGGACAACGGCGTGGATGCCGGCCCGATCCTCTCCCAACGTCGCGTGACCGTGCTTCCGGGCGACACGGAGGCCACGCTGCACGAGCGCATCAAACCCGTGGAGCGTGAACTGCTCGTGCAGGCCGTGCTCGACATCGCCAACGGAACCATCGACCTCCATGCCATCGCGGCCGAGACGGCCATCGAAGCCAAGAAAAGGAGTGCACAGTCATGAGCGCACCCACCCACAACCCGTCCGACTACCGCCTGCGCGAAGCCATCCCGATCACCCGTGCCCTCATCTCGGTGAGCGACAAGACCGGCCTGCTCGAACTCGCCGCCGCGCTCGCCGGCGCCGGCGTCGAGATCGTCTCCACCGGATCCACCGCCAAGACGATCGCCCAGGCCGGGCACAAGGTCACCGAGGTCGCGAGCGTCACCGGATTCCAGGAGTTCCTCGACGGGCGGGTGAAGACGCTGCACCCCGCCATCCATGGCGGCATCCTCGCCGACCTGCGCCTCGTGAGCCACGAGTCCCAACTCGCCGACCTCGGCATCCGCCCGTTCGATCTCGTGGTCGTCAACCTCTACCCCTTCGTCGAGACGGTGCGCTCGGGCGCCTCGGTCGACGAGGCGATCGAGCAGATCGACATCGGGGGACCGGCGATGGTGCGCGCGGCAGCCAAGAACCACGCGAACGTGGCCATCGTCGTCTCGCCAGCCAGCTACCCCCAGGTGATCAAGGCCGTGACGCTCGGCGGAACGACCCTCGCCCAGCGCCAGCGCCTCGCGGGGGAGGCATTCGCGCACACGGCGGCATACGACACCGCGGTCGCCGCGTTCTTCGCCGCCAACGTGGGGATCCGCGCCGAACACCCGCGCGAAGAGTCGCCCCCGTTCAGCGTCACGGCCTCGCTCAAGAACGTTCTGCGTTACGGCGAGAATTCGCACCAGGACGCCTCGCTGTACGTCACCGGGAACGGCGCGGGCATCGCCCAGGCAACGCAGCTCGGCGGCAAGGAGATGTCGTACAACAACTACGTCGACGCGGATGCCGCCCTGCGCACGGCCTACGACTTCGGCGAGCCGGCCGTCGCCATCATCAAGCACGCCCAGCCCTGCGGCATCGCCGTCGCGCGCGGCGCCGGGGATCCGATCGCCGCGGCGCACCAGCGTGCCCACGACTGCGACCCGGTCTCGGCCTACGGCGGAGTGATCGCGGCGAACCGCCCGGTCACCATCGAGATGGCCCGCACGGTGAAGGACATCTTCACCGAGGTCGTGATCGCGCCCGACTTCGAGCCCGAGGCCCTCGAACTGTTGCAGACCAAGAAGAACCTGCGCCTGCTCAAGCTCCCGGCGGGCTACACCCGCGAGCCGCTCGAGTTCAGGCAGATCAGCGGCGGACTTCTCGTGCAGCAGCCCGATGTCTTCGACGAGTTCTCGAGCGACGGCTGGACGCTCGTCGCGGGCGGGGAAGCCGATGAGGCCACCCTCGCCGACCTCGAGTTCGCCTGGCGGGCGGTGCGCGCGGTCAAGTCGAACGCGATCCTGCTGGCCGACGACGGGGCATCCGTCGGGGTCGGAATGGGGCAGGTGAACCGGGTGGACTCCTGCCGGCTCGCCGTCTCCCGCGCCGGAGCGCGCGCGGCCGGTTCCGTCGCGGCATCCGACGCCTTCTTCCCCTTCGCCGACGGGCTGCAGATCCTGCTCGAGGCACACGTGAGGGCCGTCGTGCAGCCGGGCGGCTCGATCCGTGACGACGACGTGATCGAGGCGGCGAAGGCGGCCGGCGTGACCATGTACTTCACCGGAGAGCGCCACTTCTACCACTAGGCCGATTGCCCGGCTGTCGCCCAGAGTGGCACAGCAGATCCATAGCCGGAGTCCAATAGGGTCGTGGACCATGACCGTCATCGCCACCCGTGCCCCCCTCCTGCGTCGATTCACCGCCGCCATCGTGTCCAGCCTTGCCGTGGCGCTGATCGCGCTCGCCGCGATCTCCATGCTCTTCTTCGGCGGCAACGTGACGACGCTGGGGCAGTTGTTCGACTTCTTCGTCGGCTCCACCCTCATGGTCTTCGTGGTGCTCACCGTCTTCGCGCTCATCGGCATCTACCACTACTGGTATCTGCGACTCATCGGCGGCTTCATCGCGGGCCTGGTCGGCGCCCTCGTCGGCTCCG
Source organism: Actinomycetales bacterium (assembly GCA_038251725.1). Classification (GTDB taxonomy): domain Bacteria; phylum Actinomycetota; class Actinomycetes; order Actinomycetales; family Microbacteriaceae; genus Lacisediminihabitans. Next base: position 1,060 of record JBBSBA010000048.1, on the reverse strand, counting down.
CAGTCACCCTCGTGACCGGGGGAGCAGCCCTCACCGGCGCGGTCATCGCCCAGCTCTTCGGCACTCTGGTCGGCCCGAACCTGCCGTTCGTCATCGCGACGGCCATCGGCACCGCCACCGCTGGCTTCGCGCTGTGGAAGCGCATTCTCGGCGAGGATGCGGCCCGCCGCCGAATCGCGATCGTGCGCCCGCCAGCCGACACGCTCGCCGACGGCCAGGTGACGCACATCGAGCGCTCGGCCGTCGACCTCGAGCTGGCGAATGCGCAGTGGGATGAGTACGTCGCGATCCTGGCCAACGCCGGGTGGGACATCGTGGAGGTGCCGGTCGCGAGCGGGCAGGCCGACTCGGTCTTCATCGAGGACACCATGGTGCTGTTCGGTGACACCGCGGTGATCGGCAGCCCGGGTTCCGAGTCCCGTCTCGGCGAGATCGACGGCGCCGAGCGCGTGGCGACGGAGCTCGGCCTGACGATCCAGCGCATCGAGGCCCCCGGCACGCTCGACGGGGGAGATGTGCTCAAGGTCGACCGCACGGTCTATGTTGGCCGCGGCGGCCGCACGAATGCCGAGGGCATCCGCCAGTTGCGCGCACTCGTCACGCCCCTCGGGTACACGGTCGTCGCCGTGCCGGTCACGAAGGCCCTGCATCTCAAGAGCGCGGTCACCGCCCTGCCGGACGGCACGGTCATCGGCTATCCGCCGCTCGTCGACGACCCCTCGGTGTTCGCCCGCTTCCTCGCAGTACCGGAGGCCGCGGGCGTCGCGGTCGTCGTGCTCGCGGATGACACGGTGCTGATGTCGAGCGCCGCGCCGGAATCGGCGGCGCTCATCGCCGATCTCGGTTACCGGGTTCTCACCGTCGACATCTCCGAATTCGAGAAAATCGAGGGCTGCGTCACGTGCCTCTCGGTGCGCGTCCGCTAGGGCGTGTTGATCAAGTGATTTCGGTGTCGCTCGGGCGACGATCGATGTATGCATGATCGTGATGTGATTTCTGACGAGGCGTGGGCTGTGATCGAGCCGTTGCTTCCGCGGGTGCAGGGTCGGAGTCGGCCGTG
>JBBSBA010000047.1:0-20902 GCA_038251725.1 Actinomycetales bacterium | reverse complement strand
CGGTTGGGGAAGCGCCAGCGCAAGCGGCAGGACGACCAGGGAGTTGCGGGTCGCGCCGCTGAATACGACAGCGCGCGACGCGGGCACGTCCAGCCGCGCAACGCGCGCGGCAAGCATCCCGAGCGGCACCATGACCACTAGTACTACAGTCGCGTTTATATTATTAGCTTCGGCGTGTTTCAAACGATTTCTGGTGTTCCCGTGTTAATCCTTGCGGGTGGGCGATGATGTTTGTGTGGCAGAGGTGCAGGAGTGGGCGGACGGTTTGGCGGAGGTCCGTGAGCTGATCGGGCCGCGTTTTGCCCGGTCTGAGCCGCGGGAGAACGCGGTGGACTATTTGCGGGGGCTTTTCTCGGGCCAGGAACGGAAGAACTCCTGGACGCTCTCTGAGCAGGCCGGTCAGGCTGTTCCGGACCGGATGCAGCGTCTTTTGTCGACGACCGACTGGGATCCTGACGCGGTGCGCGATGATCTGCGGTCTTACGTCGTCAAGTACCTCGGCGCGGCCGACGGCGTGCTGATCGTGGACGAGACCGGGTTTTTGAAGAAAGGGAAGCGTTCCGCCGGGGTCGCCAGACAGTACTCCGGGACTGCCGGACGGATTGAGAATTCCCAGATCGGGGTGTTCCTGACCTACTCGAGCCCGGCGGGGCGGACGTTCCTGGACCGGGAGCTCTACCTGCCCAAGGTCTGGATCGATGACCGGGAACGGTGCGATGCCGCCGGGATCCCCGCCGATCGTGAGTTCAAGACGAAACCAGAGCTGGCCATGGACATGCTCGCCCGCGCGCTGGACGCGGGCGTGCCAGCCCGGTGGGTGACCGGCGACGCCGTCTACGGGCAGTACTACAAACTCCGCAAGGCGCTGGAGGACCGTGGTGTGTTCTACGTCCTCGCGGTGCCGATGAACCAGCGAGTCATGGCCAAGACAACGGGGAGCGTGCGGGGCGGCGAGTGGCGCGCCGACGAGGTGATCGGCGCACTGCCGCCGACGGCGTGGCGGACTCGCTCCGCCGGTCACGGCTCGAAAGGCGACCGCCGCTACGGCTGGGCCCGGGCGCGCATCAACGGCACACATGACCCCGACGCCGAGTACTGGCTCCTGGCCAGGCGCAGCCTGTCCGACCCGACCGAGATCGCGTACTACCTCACCCACGGACCCAAACGAGTTGCCCTGGCCGAACTGGCCGCGGCGGCCGGAGCCCGGTGGGCGATCGAGGAATCCTTCCAGACCAGCAAGGGCCAAACCGGCCTGGACCACTACCAGGTGCGGCAATACACCGGCTGGTATCGGCACATCACCCTCTCGATGCTCGCCCACGCGTTCCTGACCGTGACCCGGTCAAAAAAGGGGGCCAACATCCAGACGGCAGCGACCTCATCGCGTTAAGCCTGCCCGAAATCAGGCACCTTCTCGTGTGCCTGGTCTTCACCCAGCCACAGAACCCAGAACGCATCCTCAGCCGCTCACGATGGCGCCGCCGACATCAACAAACCGCGAAACGACACCACTACCGGGCCCGCGGACACACCCCATAAACGCGACTGTAGTACTAGACCGATTCGAGCGCGTAGCCCTCTTCACCGTGAACGATGGTGTCGACGCCGGCGACCTCATCCTCGTTGGTGATGCGGAAGCCCATCGTCCTCTGGATGACCGTACCGATGATCCAGGCGAGGACGAACGAGTAGAGGCCGATGCCGAATCCGGCCACCGCCTGCACGCCGAGCTGCTTGAAGCTGCCGGTGTCGATGAGTCCGATGCCGCTGCCGAAGATGCCGATGTACAGCGTTCCGAGCAGACCACCCACGAGGTGGATGCCCACGACGTCGAGGGAGTCGTCGAACCCGAGCTTGAACTTCAGGTCGATGGCGAGGGCGCAGACGGCGCCGGCGAGGATGCCGAGCACGATCGCCCAGCCCGGGGTGAGGATGTTGCAGGCCGGGGTGATGGCGACGAGGCCCGCGACGGCGCCCGACGCTGCACCGATCGAGGTGGGCTTGCCGTCCTTGATCTTCTCGACGATCAGCCAACCGAGGATCGCGGCGGCAGGAGCGGCGAGCGTATTGATCCACGCGATGGCGGCAACGCCGTCGACCGCGGCCTCGGAACCGGCGTTGAAGCCGAACCAGCCGAACCAGAGCAGCGCGGCGCCGAGAAGGGTCAGCGGCACGTTATGCGGCTTGGACAGACCCTTCCGGAACCCGACGCGCTTGCCGAGCACGAGAGCGAGGGCCAGACCCGCCGCACCGGCGTTGATGTGCACCGCGGTTCCACCGGCGAAGTCGTTGACCTTGAGGCCGAACGCCGCCCAGCCGTCGCCGAGGTTGAATACCCAGTAGGCGACGGGGAAGTAGACGACGGTCGCCCAGACTCCGGCGAAGACCATCCAGGCGCCGAACTTCGCGCGGTCGGCGATTGCACCGGAGATCAGCGCGACAGTGATGATGGCGAAGGTGGCCTGGAAGCCGGCGAAGGCGAGACCGTTGAGGTCACCCGTCATCGCGCCGCCCTTGCCGATTCCGACGAGTTTGGCGAGACCGAAGAGGCCCGAGGGGTTACCGAGCCAGCCGGGGATCAGCGCCGGACCGAATGCGAGGCCGTAGCCGTAGAGCACCCAGAGCACACCGATGAGGCCCATGGCGCCGAAGCTCATCATCATCATGCTGATGACGCTCTTTGCGCGCACCATTCCGCCGTAGAAGAAGGCGACGCCGGGGGTCATGACGAGGACGAGAGCCGCCGCGACCAGAAGCCACAGCGAGTTCAGGTTGGTTGTTATGCCGTCAGTGGTGGCATTTGTAAGTACCGACAATGGGACCATGGGTGGGGTTGCCTCTCTCGCTTATGACAGGACTCCCGCCGGGCTTCGCGCACGATGCCTGAATCAGGCTGCGAGCGGGACCCGCCTCTGGGGATGTCGACAGTTTGCTTGGCCGATATTTCGGCGAGCGTGTCCTGGTGTTTCACCGTTGTTACGCACCGAGCGCCAATGTAAACATCCTGTTTCGCACCCTCACCGAGTCACCCGGTCGCCGTCGAGGTCCCGCGGACCGCTCTTGTAGACTGGACGGGACGTGATCGGAAGCTCCATGAAAATCCTGCGAAGTGAGCGATACGCCGCATTCCTCCTGCTCGGGGCCGCAATTCTGGGCTTGGTCCTCGCCAACTCAGCGGTCGGAGCGGGACTCCAGTCGGTGCGCGACTCCCACCTTCCGCTGCCCTGGCTCGGCCTCGACCTGTCCGTCGGACACTGGGTCACCGACGGCCTGCTGGCGATCTTCTTCTTCCTCGCGGCGATCGAGTTGAAGCACGAACTGGTCCACGGCGAGCTTGACAACGCACGCAAGGCACTCGTGCCGACGATCGCCGCCGTCGGTGGCGTGATCGTGCCCGCGGGGATCTTCCTGCTGTTGGTTCCCGACCCCCAACTGGCGAAGGGCTGGCCGATCCCCACGGCCACCGACATCGCGTTCGCACTCGGGGCCCTCGCGCTGGTCGGCCGCGCCCTGCCCTCCCGCATTCGTGCACTGCTGCTCGCGCTGGCGGTGATCGACGACCTGATCGCGATCCTGATCATCGCCTTCTTCTTCACGGCTGACCTCAAGCCTCTCCCCCTGCTCTTCGCCGTTCCGGTGATCCTGTTGTTCGGGCGCCTCAGCCTCCACGTGCGGTCGAGAACGATCGTCGTGGCTCTCATCGTGCTCGGGATCGCGGCATGGGTACTCATCTACCTGTCCGGCATCCACGCGACCGTTGCCGGCGTCGCGCTCGGACTCATCATGTCGGGCAAGAGTGCCGGGAAGACCCGTCACGCCCTCGAACCCGTGACAAACGGCGTCATTCTGCCGGTCTTCGCCTTCGTCGCGGCCCTGGTCGTACTGCCATCCGTCGGTCTCGGCGAGCTGAGCCCGGTGTTCTGGGCCGTCGTCATCGCCCTTCCGGTTGGCAAGCTGGTCGGCATCACCGGGGGGGCGCTCGTGGCGAACCGGTTCACGTCGAAGAGGCACCGCATCCCCTTCGGGGACATCGTGGCGGTAGCGGGGCTCGGCGGCATCGGCTTCACCGTGTCGCTGCTCATGAACGAGCTCGCCTATGCCAACCAGGAGGCGATCGCGGTGGAGGGAACGCTCGCAGTGCTCGTCGGGTCGGTTCTCGCCGCGATCATCGGCGTCATACTCACCGCCGTCCGCGCCCGCCACTACCGCGCACTCACGTCGGCGTAGGGCTCCGCGCCGTCGGCGGGCCCCTGGGCCGTCCGGCCGGCTAGATCTGGCCAGCGGTGAGCGCGATGAGCCGCGATACCGCGCGGAGGTATTTCTTGCGGTAGCCGCCGGCCAACATCTCCTCGTCGAAGACGCGGTCCAGTGGCGTTCCGGTGGCGAGGATTCGCACCTGGCCGTCGTACAGACGATCGACGAAGGCGACGAGACGCAGGGCATCCGTCTGGTTGCTGAGCGGGTGTACGCCGGTAATCGCCATCCCGTCGAGCCCCTCGATCATGCGCACGTAGCGTGACGGATGCACCGTCGACAGGTGCCGGATGATGGCGTCGAACGAGTCATAGGTCACCACTCCCGACACCTCGGCGATCGCCCCGTCGAGGTGCTGCTCCTCGATCGAGACGGCGTGGCCCTGCATGTCGCGACGACGGTAGTCGAGCCCATCGATGCGCAGCGTCGTGAACCGTGCCGCGAGGGCGTCGATCTCGCGCAGGAAGTCCTGCGCGGCGAAACGTCCCTCGCCGAGGGCGTTCGGTGGCGTGTTCGAGGTCGCCGCAATGCGCGAGCCGGAGGCCACGAGCTCGGAGAGCAGCCGGGACATGAGCCGGGTGTCACCCGGATCGTCCAGTTCGAACTCGTCGATGCACACCAGAGTCGCGCCCCTGAGCTGTTCGACTGCCCCGGCGTAGCCGAGCGCCCCGACCAGGGCGGTGTATTCGATGAAGGTGCCAAAGTACTTGCGCCCGGGGGCGAGGTGCCAGAGCGCGGCGAGGAGGTGGGTCTTTCCCACGCCGAATCCGCCGTCGAAGTAGACCCCGGGCCGTTCGACCGGTGCCTTGCGCCGGGAGAACAGCCCGCCGCCCTTACCGCCGTTCTTCGCGGAGAACCCGTGCGCGAAGTTGCGGATGGCGGCGACCGCCGCGCCCTGAGACGGGTAGTCGCGATTCGGACGATAGGAATCGAGCGTCGCGGTCTCGAACTGGCGTGGTGGCACAAGATGGTTCACGATGTCGGCGGCGCTGATCGTGGATTGGCGGTCGAGCAGGCTGCCGCGGGAAAGTGCCTTGTCGGCGGTCACGTGTGAGTAATACCTCGGATTGCGGGAGAATGTGTCGAACGCTTACGGCAGCGGCGTGCCTTGCAGGCCCAGTGCGTAGATTCGATATCGGTCGGTATCGAGCCTAGCTCCCTGCCCACCAGCCATATCGCCGCCCGCCCGCGGGCGAAACACCGGAGGTACACCAATGACCGTCGACCTCGACACGTCCCCCGCTTTCGCCGAGTTCGCTCACCCCGAACGCCTCGTCAGCACCGACTGGCTTCGCGCCAATCTCGGCAAACCCGGCCTCGTCGTCGTGGAATCGGACGAGGACGTGCTGCTCTACGAGACCGGGCACATTCCCGGTGCGGTCAAGATCGACTGGCACACCGACCTCAACGACCCGGTGGAACGTGACTACATCGACGGCGAGGAGTTCGCTGCTCTCCTCGGCTCCAAGGGCATCAGTCGCGATTCGACCGTGGTCATCTACGGCGACAAGACCAACTGGTGGGCCGCCTACGCGCTCTGGGTGTTCACACTGTTCGGCCACGAGGACGTTCGGCTGCTCGACGGCGGACGCGCGAAGTGGGAGGCGGAGGGCGGCGAGTACGTCACCGAGACCTCCCGGCCCGAGCCGACCGAGTATCCGGTGGTCGAGCGGTACGACACCGGGATCCGCGCCTACCGGGACGACGTGCTCGCCCACCTCGGCAAGCCCCTGATCGACGTTCGTTCCCCCGAGGAATACAGCGGGGAACGCACCACGCCGCCGTCGTATCCGGAGGAGGGCTCGCTGCGGGCCGGCCACATCCCTTCGGCCCAGAATGTGCCATGGGCCAAGGCGGTCGCCGACGACGGCACGTTCCGCCCGGTCACCCAGCTCGACGCCATCTACCGGGATGGCGCGGGGCTCACGGAGGGTGACGAGGTGATCGCCTACTGCCGCATCGGCGAGCGTTCCGCGCACACCTGGTTCGTGCTCACCCACCTCCTCGGCTTCCCGAACGTGCGCAATTACGACGGATCCTGGACCGAGTGGGGTTCCGCCGTCCGGGTTCCGATCCTCCTCGGTTCCGAACCCGGCGCGGTGCCCTCCGCACGCTAGCCAGCACCGCCCGAACCCCTCCGACACATACTGGATACCCATGACGAACAGCGAACTGCCCGAGGCCCTCGCCCAGATCAGGGAGGACTTTCTCTCCCTCGACAGGCCCGACCGACTCATCCTGCTGCTCGAATTCGCCAACGAGCTTCCCGAGTTGCCGGCCCGCTACGCCGAACATCCCGACCTTCTCGAGCGGGTGGAGGAGTGCCAGTCCCCGGTCTTCATCTTCGTGGAGGTCGGCGACGATCGCGTGGTGCACCTCCATGCCACGGCACCGAAGGAGGCGCCGACGACCCGCGGTTTCGCCTCCATACTCGCCCAGGGGCTCGCCGGCCTCACCGTCGAGCAGGTGCTTGATGTGCCCGACGACTATCCGAACTCCATCGGACTCACCGAGGCCGTGAGTCCGCTCCGCATCCGCGGGATGACCGCCATGCTCGCCCGGACCAAGCGCCAGGTGCGCGAGAAGATCGCCGCATGATCGTTCGGCGCCTCTTCCCCGCGGCCGGCGACGCGATCGACATCCAGTCTCCGGATGCCCGGGATCGGCTCGCGGAGCTCTATGAGCCGACCGGCGACGACATCCTCCGCATCAATCTCGTGGTGAGCGTCAGTGGAAGTGCCGCGGGAGCGGACGACACCTCCGAGACACTCACCAACCGGGTTGACCGCAAGATCCTCGGCGTGCTCCGCCGGCACAGCGACGTGGTGCTCGTCGGCGCGGCGAGCGTGCGAGCGGAGGGATACCAGCTCCCGCGAACGGCGCCGCTCGCCATCGTCACGAGCACCGGCGACCTCGGCGGCCATCGCATCGACGTGGGACCCGGGCGATTCGTTCCCCTCGTGCTGTGCCCGGCATCCGTCGCCGACACCGCTCTGGCCACTCTCGAGGGTGCCGAGATCGTGATCGTGCCCGACACGGGCGGCCGGATGTGCGCGGCCGACCTCGTCGGAACGCTTCGGGCACGCGGACTGCGTCGAATCGTCTGCGAGGGCGGACCGTCGCTCGCGGCCCAGATGCTCGAGGCCTCTCTCGTAGATGAGCTGTGCCTCTCGACCAGCCCCGTGGTCGGCGGGGCCTCCCTTCCGATGCTCGGTTCGACGCCGATCGCCGCCCACCGCCTGCGGCTCGAACAGCTTCTCGTCGACGACGCGAGCACCCTCTACGCGCGGTGGGGTGTTCTTTCCTAGCTGGCGGCCCGGGGTTCGGCCAGTTCGGTCGTCGCCAGCCAGCGCGCGATCGCGGCGTTCCAGCGCTCGGGATCGTAGTTCCACAGCCTGGTGTGTGCGGCAACGGTGAAGCGCTCGTAGGTCACGATGTCTGGTCTGGCCGCCGCGAGAGCGAGCGACGCCGTGGCGGGGATGAAACCGTCATCATCGCTGTGCAACAGCAGGATCGGCACGGTCAGCTCGCCGGAGCGCCTCACGAAGTCGAGGCGCGGCAGGTCGATCGGGGTGTGCTGCCCGGTGAGCCGGCCGGCCCACTTGCCACCGAGCAGGGCGAGCGCACCCGATCGGATCGGGCCCGGAAGGCCGCGAAGCTCGCCCTGGAAACGCAGGGCGGCCACCCAGTCCACCACCGGCGAGTCGAGCACGACACCGCGAACGGCGCCGGCGAGGGCCGACCGGGTGAGGGTCTGCAGCACCGTCGCGCCGCCCATCGACCAGCCCATGAGCACGACATCCGTCGCCCCGTGGTCGATCGCGAACCGTAGCGCCGCCTCGACGTCGTGCCACTCGGTGTCTCCCAGTCCGTAGCGGCCGTCGAGACTCGCCGGGCCGTCCTCGTCGTTTCGGTAAGAGATAAGCAGCGACGTGTAGGCCGCCGCGTGGAACACCGGGATCGCTCGAAGGCTCTCCTCCCGACGCACGGCTCGGCCGTGCACCTGGATCACCCAGCGGGTGCTCGGCTCCGCGGCCGGAACGAGCCAGGCCGGTGCCGGGCCGAGTTCGGTGTCGATCTCGACGTCCTCGAATGGCACATCGAACTCCCCCGGGCCGGTGAAGAACCAGCCGCTGAACCGGCCGCGGCGTGAACGAGAGAGGTCACCGACGTCGATTCCGAGCAGTCGCCGGGTGACCGTCTTCGAATTCTCTGTGAGAATCTCGCCGACCCGTGCATGCCCGCTTCCACCGCCGAAGAACAGGCTGTAGCACCCGGGTAACCGGGAATCCACGGTGGACGAGAGCGTGATGATGTCACCGGCGCCATCGATCGAGAGGATGCGGATGTCCTCGGGGCGTCTCCGCGGCGGCACGACAACGGTGCGAGCCACGACGAGCGTGAGAACGGCCGCGGTGCCCGCGCCGATGGCGGAAACGGCCCCGACGACGGCCAGTGCCGACGGCACCCAGCCGCGCACCTTGACGGCGTGCCTTCGGGAATCTGCCACAGTGGAACTTTAGTCTTCAGTCGTGCCCGAAAACGCCGCAGGACAATCGGAGCCGGCCCCGTTCCGTGCCGCACTCGAGGCCGTGCGCCGGGCCAGCCTCAGGCCGGAACTCGCGCTCACCGAGATCCCCTCCCCCGGTGGCAGCCTCGCGCCGTACAGCATCGCGCTCTCGGCCGATGTGACTCCCGCCCGTCACGGGTCGGATTCCGACCTCGGCACCGGTCGATTCATCCTTCTTTACGACCCGTCGGCCCCGGAGGCCTGGGGCGGGGAGTTCCGCGTGGTCTGTTTCGTCCAGGCGCCGCTCGAGACCGACATCGGCATCGACCCGTTCCTCGCCGAGGTCGCCTGGTCGTGGCTCGTGGACGCTCTCGACGCCCGGGGAGCCCGCTATGCCGCGCAATCTGGCACGGCCACGAGGATCCTTTCGACCGGTTTCGGGGAGCTCGCGAGCCAGGGCGACGGAGCCCAGATCGAGGTCCGTGCCTCCTGGACACCCCTCGGAACGACAGGTGGTGCGCATGGCATCACCGCACATGTGGAAGGCTGGGGTGAGTTGCTGTGCATGCTCGCGGGACTACCGCCTGCTGTCGAAGGAGTTAGTGTGCTACCCGCCCGCAGAGACCGGACGTGATCGATACCGGGAATGATCAGGCTTTCATCGACGGTGCGAGCACCACCGACGTCGAGCCGGAGCAGGCCCCCCACGTGGTCGTGGAGGTCATCGAGACCCGTGAGGAGTACCTCACCGCGGTCGACATCATCGCGGCCGGACACGGTCCCATTGCCATCGACGCCGAGCGTGCCTCCGGGTTCCGCTACTCGCAACGGGCCTACCTCATCCAGGTCTTCCGTCGCGGGGCCGGAGTCTTCCTCTTCGATCCGCCGGCCATCGGTTCCTTCGCGGAACTCGACGCGGTCATCCGCGACGAGGAATGGGTACTCCACGCGGCGAGCCAGGATCTCCTCTGCCTCCGCGAGGTTGGCCTGGACCCGAGCCGCATCTTCGACACCGAACTCGGAGCCCGGCTGGCCGGCCTTCCCCGCGTCGGACTTGGCACCGTCGTGGATGACCTGCTGGGCATCCATCTCGCCAAGGAGCACTCGGCGGCCGACTGGTCGACGCGTCCGCTGCCCCAGTCCTGGCTCGTCTACGCGGCGCTCGACGTGGAACTCCTCGTCGATCTGAGAGATGCCATGGCAGCGCTCCTGTCGGATGCGGGCAAGGCCGACATCGCCACCCAGGAATTTGCCGCCGTGCTCACCCGCGAGGCGAAGGTCTCCACCGGGGAATCCTGGCGTCGACTCTCGGGACTGCACACGGTTCGCGGTGCGCGCAATCTCGCGGTAGCCCGCGAACTGTGGGAGGCTCGCGACGCTTTCGCCCGCGAGATCGACACCGCGCCGGGCCGCCTCGTTCCCGACTCCTCTCTCGTCGCCGCCGCCAAGGCGATGCCCGAGTCACGCCACGGGCTCGCCGCCATGCGCGAGTTCAACGGCCGCGCCAGCCGGTCGGAACTGGCCCGCTGGTGGGCCGCCGTCGAGACCGGTCGCACCACCGAGAATCTCCCCGCACTCAGGGTCGCGAGCGAAAACATGCCACCGGCGAGGATCTGGTCGGACCGCAACCCGGAGGCCGACAAGCGTCTCAAGGCTGCCCGCGCCGGCATCACGGTCCTGTCGACCGAACTCAGCATCCCCGTTGAGAACATGCTCACCCCGGAGCTGCTGCGCCGACTGGCCTGGACCCCGCCGGAGACGCTCGACCTGGAGAGCATCCAATCGGGACTTCTTGCCCTCGGCGCCCGGGCCTGGCAGGTTGACGCTATCGCACAGGTGATCCTCGATGCCTTTGTCGATGCGGGCCAAACGATCGAACCAGCGGTCGAACCCCTTTCGTAGGAACAAGCAAACGATTCTTGGGCGAAAATGCACCCGCCTAGGATCGTTTGAGTACCCATGAACGAAAGAGGCATTGTGGCCGAGAGACATGAAATCGTGTTCGTCGACGGGGTTCGTACTCCGTTCGGGCGCGCTGGCGAAAAGGGAATGTACTGGAACACCCGAGCGGACGACCTCGTCGTCAAGGCCATGATCGGCCTGCTCGAGCGGAATCCCGACCTTCCCAAGGACCGCATCGACGAGGTTGCGATCGCGGCGACCACGCAGCAGGGTGACCAGGGATTGACCATCGGTCGGACCGCGGCTCTGCTCGCCGGACTGCCCAAGTCAGTGCCCGGATTCGCCATCGACCGCATGTGCGCCGGAGGAATGACCTCGGTGACGACGGTGGCCGGCGGCATCGCCTTCGGAGCGTATGACCTCGCCCTCGCGGGTGGCGTCGAACACATGGGTCGTCATCCCATGGGATCCGGGGTCGACCCGAACCCGCGGTTCCTCTCGGAGAAGCTCGTCGGCGAGGATGCCCTCAACATGGGATCCACCGCGGAGCGCCTTCACGACCGGTTCCCTCACCTGACCAAGGAGCGTTCCGACCGCTTTGCCCTGCGCAGCCAGCAGAAGACCGCCGCGGCCTACGACAACGGCAAGCTCCAGCCCGACCTCATCCCGGTGGCCATCCGCAGCGAGTCGGGCTGGGGACTCGCCACCCGTGACGAGGCCCCTCGTCCCGAGACAACGCTCGAGGGCCTTGCCGGGCTCAAGACTCCGTTCCGTTCGCATGGTCGTGTGACCGCGGGCAACTCGTCCGGCCTGAACGACGGCGCGACGATCAGCCTGCTCGCGAGCGAGGCCGCAGCCAAGGAATTCGGACTCACCGCCAAGATGAAGCTCATCAGCTTCGCCTTCGCTGGTGTCGAGCCCGAGATCATGGGCCTCGGTCCGGTGCCCTCCACCGAGAAGGCGCTGAAGAAGGCCGGCCTGTCGATCTCCGATATCGGCCTGTTCGAACTCAATGAGGCCTTTGCCGTGCAGGTGCTGTCGCTGCTCGATCACTTCGGAATCGATGACGACGACCCCCGCGTCAATCAGTGGGGGGGCGCCATCGCGATGGGCCACCCGCTCGCGTCGTCCGGTGTCCGCCTGATGATCCAGCTCGCCGCCCAGTTCAAGGAGCGCCCGGATGTGCGCTACGGCCTGTCCGCGATGTGCGTCGGCCTCGGCCAGGGCGGTTCGGTCATCTGGGAGAACCCCTACTTCGACGGGAAGAAAAAGTAATGGCACAGTACGACGAACTCGTCGCGATGTCCGAGGATGAGGTCGTCACGCACTCCTATGTGCGTGACATCCCCCTGTCCGGCGGTCGCACGCTCGCCCTGATCACCCTCGACAACGGGCGGGATCACACCCGCCCGTCCACGCTCGGACCGGTCACCCTGATCGAATTCGCCGCGGCGCTCGACGGCCAGAAGGAGCGCGCGTCCCGAGGAGAGATCCACGGAGTCGCCGTTACCGGCAAGCCGTTCTTCCTCGCAGCCGGCGCGGACCTCTCGAAGGTCGGGGCCATCTCGAGCCGTGCGGTCGGCAAGCAGATGGCAGAGTTGGGTCACGACTCCCTCGGTCGGCTCAACTCGCTCGGCGTTCCGTCATTCGTCTTCATCAACGGGCTCGCGCTCGGCGGTGGACTCGAGATCGCGCTGAACGCCGACTACCGCACCATCGACCGCAACGTGCCCGGTGTTGCGCTCCCCGAGGTCTTCCTCGGCATCATCCCCGGTTGGGGCGGCGCCTGGCTGCTGCCCAACCTCATCGGCATCGAGAACGCGCTCAAGGTGGTCATCGAGAACCCGCTGAAGAACAACCGGATGCTCAAGGGCCCGGAGGCATTCGACCTCGGCATCGCCGACGCGATCTTCGACTCCGTCTCGTTCCTCGAGCAGTCGATCGCCTGGGCCGACGGCGTGATCGCCGGCACCACCAAGGTGAAGCGCCCGAACGAGCCAGGCAAGCTCGAACGCGCCGTCAAGTGGGACATTGCGATCGGGGTCGCCACCAAGATGCTCGAGAACCGCATCGGCACGGTGGCGAAGTCCCCTTACAAGGCACTGGAACTGTTGAAGGCAGCGAAGAACACCGATCGCGAGACCGGGTTCGCAGCGGAGAACGAGGCCCTCGCAGACCTCGTCTCGGCCGACCAGTTCAAGGCGAGCATCTACGCGTTCAACCTCGTGCAGCGGCGCGCCAAGCGCCCGGCCGGAGCCCCGGACAAGAAGATCGCGAAACCCGTGACGAAGGTCGGCGTCATCGGCGCCGGTCTCATGGCGAGCCAATTCGCGCTGCTCTTCGTTCGGCGACTCAAGGTGCCGGTGGTCATCACCGACCTCGACCAGGCCCGCGTCGACAAGGGGGTCGAGTACATCCACAATGAGATCGAGGCCCTGCTCGGCAAGAAGCGGATCTCGCCCGATGAAGCGAACCGGCTCACGGCGCTCGTCAGCGGAACGGTTGACAAGGCCGACTTCGCCGACTGCGACTGGGTCATCGAGGCTGTCTTCGAGGAGCTCGGTGTGAAGCAGGATGTCTTCGCCGAGGTCGAGAAGTACATCTCCGAGACCGCCGTGCTCGCCACCAACACCTCCTCCCTCTCGGTGGAGCAGATCGGTGCGAAGCTCGCCCACCCGGAGCGCCTGGTCGGATTCCACTTCTTCAACCCGGTGGCCGTGATGCCCCTGGTGGAGGTCGTGAGGACGCCACAGACGGATGATGCGACCCTCTCCACCGCAATGGTGACCGCCGCGAAGCTCTACAAGAATGCGGTCATTACGACGGACACTCCCGGATTCGTGGTCAACCGAATCCTGGCCAAGGTGCTCGGCGAGGCGATGCACGCGGTCGACACCGGAACCCCGTTCGAGGTTGTGGAGGAGTCGACGAAGCCGTTCGGCCTTCCGATGACGCCGTTCGAGCTGCTGGAACTCGTGGGACTCAAGGTCGGCGCTCACGTGCTCGATACCCACCACGCGGCCTTCCCCGACCGCTTCTTCGAGAGCGCGAATCTGCACCAGTTGGCCGAGCTCGGCCACATCTTCGAACGGGATGCCAAGGGCAAGATCAAGGGAATCGACACGGCGGCGCGCGCGATCGTGGCCGGCGGCAGCACGCCGATGACGGCGGAGCAGCTCCGCATCCGGATCGAGGACGGTCTTGCCGACGAGGTGCACCGCATGCTCGACAGCCACGTGGTCGAGGCCGCCGAGGACATCGACCTCTGCCTCATCCTCGGAGCCGGGTATCCATTCCAGATGGGCGGGGTCACGCCGTATCTCGACCGGGTCGGTGCCTCCGAGCGAGTGTTCCACGACACGTTCCACCACCCGGTGCTGCGCGGCGTGAGCTAACTCCCTGTTCGAAATCCATGCATTTCTGACCGAGGGTCGGTGTGTTGGCGTCAACACACCGATCCCCACCGGGGAATGCATGGATTTCTCACGTGCGGGCGGGGGTTACGGGGCTCCCAGAGGCGTCCCGGGAGGGGTTCAGCGGCCGGCCAGGTGATCGCCACGCTCGATCACGCCCATGATCATGGCGAGGGTCGCTGGCCAGTCGAACATGACCATCCGATAGCTGAGTCGGATGACGTGGAATCCGAGCGCTTCCAGGAACGCGTCGCGGGTGCGGTCGGCGTCCATGCGGCGGGCAACCTCCCCCGGGCTCATGTCCTGGGTGTACTTTCCGGCGCCGTCGATCTCGATCGCGAGCCGGTCGCCAATGAGCAGGTCGATCCACCGCTCGTTCAGAACGCAGACCTGGGTGCGGGCCAGAACGCCCGCCCGGGCAAGCTGTCGGCGCGCGATGCTCTCCGGATAGCCGTCGCTCGCCGCGTCAAGCAGTCCCTCCAGGTGCCGACACCGCTCGGGAAGACCGAGAATGAGCGCCGACATCGCCGCCGGGGAGACCAGCCGGAGGCGCAGCGCCGAGTCGAGGCATGCCACGGCATCGTCCTCCGACTCTGTTGTCGCGACCTGGCTCAGACAGTCGGTCAGGTCGACGCGCAACCGCGTGTCGACCGTCGTTTCCGACACGATGCCGCGATGGATGACCGTCGTCTGCCCGAGAGCGGTGCTCAGACGAACCCCCTCGTCGGTCTCGGTTCGAAGCCTGCTGTCGGTGTGGGGCACGTGAACGTGCAGGGGAAACGAGTGCGGCACGGCGAGCCCATAGGTCTCTGCCGCGGACACCGATGCGAGGCGACCCCCAACGCGAATGGCCCGGATGACATCGTCCCGAGCATCCGGCGGCAGGTACCAGCCCTGCCGTGGCCGTAGCACCTCCCCCGCGCGAACCGCCGCGGTCAGTCGGCGCCCGCCCACCCCGAGCGCCCGGAGTTCGTGCGTGGCGGCGACACCGCCGCACCGCTGGATGAGGCCGACCAGTGAGCGCATCGCGCCAGTCTGCGAAGCCGCCACCGCGGTGGTCGCCGCGACTGAGACATCCGGTCAGTCTCCGAACAAGCGCCGGCCGGTGAAGGAGAGGTGCGTCCCGAACACCGCCTGCGCGAAATCCATGCATTTTTCCTGACACGCCGTAGTGGGCGGCGCCTCCGGCGGCGGGTTGCTCCGAATGCATGGATTTCGCGCAGGGAGAGCGGCGGCGGCGGGGCGGGGTTAGCGGTTCAGCGGCGACATGTCGGCGTAGCGGTCGCCAACGGGGGCGGCGACGGCGTCGAGGGCCGCAAGCTGGGCCGTGGAGAGCTCGAGTGCGTCGGCCGCGACGTTCTCCTCCAGGTAGGGGATGCGCTTGGTTCCGGGGATCGGCGCGATGTCATCCCCCTGCGCGAGCAGCAAGGCGAGGGCCACCTGCCCTGGCTTGGCTCCGAGTTCGCCGGCCACGACATCCACCTGCTCAACGATGCGGATGTTCGACTCGAGGTTGTCGCCCGCGAACCGCGGATTGCTGCGGCGGAAGTCGGTCTCCTCGAGCTGGTCGACCGAGCGGATCGTGCCGGTGAGGAAGCCACGGCCGAGGGGCGAATACGGCACGAAGCCGATGCCGAGCTCGCGCACGACGGGCAGGATCTCGGCCTCGACATCCCGCGACCAGAGCGAATACTCGGTCTGCAGCGCCGCGACCGGATGCACGGCATTGGCCCGGCGGATGGTCGCGGGCGACGCCTCCGACAGTCCGTAGTTTCGGATCTTGCCCTCGGCGATGAGTTCGGCCAGCGCGCCGACCGTCTCCTCGATCGGGGTGTCGGGATCCATGCGGTGCTGGTAATACAGGTCGATGTAGTCGGTGCCGAGTCGCGACAGCGAACCTTCAACCGACAATCGAACGTTCTCGGCGCTGCCGTCGAGGCCGCGGCTGCCGTCTCCGCGGTGCAGGAGGGTGCCGAACTTCGTGGCGATCACCACGCGCTCGCGCTGGCCGGCGAGGGCTCGTCCGAGCAGCACCTCGTTCGTGTAGGGGCCGTACATCTCCGCGGTGTCGAAGAAGGTGACGCCGAGTTCGATGGCACGGTGGATGGTCTTGACCGCGCCCGCATCGTCCTGCCCGGCTCCGCTGTAGAACGCCGACATGCCCATGCAGCCGAGTCCGAGTCGCGAGACCTCGAGCCTGTTGGTTCCGAGTGTGATGTGCTTCATTTCGTGGGGTCCTTCCCTGGTAGGTCGCGACCATGAAGTCGATCGCGGCCAGGCTTTCGTCATCTCGGTGACGGGTGTGGGTGGAGCGCCGGGTGAGCGCCGCGACCTCGCACGATCGAGTTGAGCTTGGTCGCTGAGAGCGAACACGCGGTCACTCCGGCTGGTTCAGGTGCGGTCAGAGCCAAGCGACCGCGTCTCGTGCGCGTCGTCCGACAACGGGCGCGCAACCGGGATCTTGCTGCCGAGCACCTGCTCGACCACGTCGCGCGCGATCTGCTGCGGGGTCAGGCCGGCCTCTTCGAGGATCTGGGCCCGAGTGCCGTGCTGGAGGAACTCGTCGGGAAGGCCGAGTTCGGTGAGAGCGGTGTCCACGCCAGCCGAGCGCATGTCCTGCCGGATTCGCGTGCCGATGCCGCCGACCCGGATGCCGTCCTCGATCGTCACGACGAGGCGATGTTCACCGGCCAGGTCGATCACGCCCTGCGGGACCGGAACAACCCAGCGGGGATCGATGACCGTCGCGCCGATGCCCTGGGCGGCGAGACGCTCGGCGACCTGGAGGCCGAGTTCGGCCATCAGCCCCACCGTGACGATGAGCACGTCCTTGTGGGCGGCCTCGCGCAGCACATCCACGCCATCGGCGGTTCGGCGCACCGCTTCGAACTCATTTTCGATGTTGCCCTTGGAGAACCGCACGACGGTGGGGCCGTCGGTCACCGCGACCGCCTCGCCGAGTTCTTCGCGCAGGCGGGTGGCGTCGCGCGGGGCGCTGAGACGGATGTTGGGCACGACCTGCAGGATGGCGAGGTCCCAGATGCCGTGGTGGCTCGGTCCGTCCGGACCGGTGACGCCGGCCCGGTCGAGCACGAAGGTGACGCCGGCCTTGTGAAGGGCGACATCCATCAGGACCTGGTCGAACGCCCGATTGATGAAGGTGGCGTAAATGGCGACAACGGGGTGCAGGCCGCCGAACGCGAGTCCCGCGGCCGAGGTTGCGGCGTGCTGCTCGGCGATGCCGACGTCGAACACGCGCTCCGGGTACTTCGCTGCGAACTTGTCCAGGCCGGTGGGGCGCAGCATGGCCGCCGTGATGCCGACGATCGAGGGGTTCTGGTCGGCGAGCTTGACGATCTCTTCGGAGAACACCGAGGTCCAGGATGGCCGGTCCGAGGCCCCGATCGGTTCGCCGGTCTCGGGATCGATGTGCCCGACCGCGTGGAACTGGTCTGCGGCGTCGGAGACCGCGGGCTCGAACCCCTTGCCCTTCTGGGTGATCGCGTGCACGATCACCGGCGCGCCATAGTTTCTGGCCTGGCGGAGCGCCTCCTCCATCGCATGCTGGTCGTGCCCGTGGATCGGACCGATGTACTTGATGTCCAGATTCGAGTAGAGCGCCTCGTTGTTGGAGAACCTGCTGAGAAAGCCGTGCGTTCCTCCGCGGATGCCGCGGTAGAACGCACGCCCCGGCCCGCCGAACAGGTCGAAGAACCGGCGGCTCGAGGCGTAGAGGCTGCGATAGGACCGACGGGTGCGCACGTCGTTGAGGAACCGGGCCATGCCACCGATGGTCGGGGCGTAGGAGCGGCCGTTGTCGTTGACGATGATCACGAGGTTGCGTGAATTGTCGTCGCTGATGTTGTTGAGCGCTTCCCAGGTCATGCCGCCGGTGAGCGCGCCGTCTCCGACAATGGCGACGACGTGGCGATCCGTCTGACCGGTCATCTGGAACGCCCGGGAGATGCCGTCGGCCCAGCTCAGCGAGCTTGAGGCGTGTGACGACTCCACGATGTCGTGCTCGGACTCCGACCGTTGCGGATATCCGGCAAGGCCTCCGCGCTCGCGCAGATGGCTGAAGTCCTGCCGCCCGGTGAGCAGTTTGTGCACGTACGCCTGGTGACCGGTGTCGAAGACGATCGCATCATTGGGCGAATCGAATACGCGATGCACGGCGAGTGTCAACTCGACCACGCCGAGGTTCGGACCGAGGTGTCCGCCGGTCTTGGAGACCTCGGAGACCAGGAACTGCCTGATCTCCGAGGCAAGCGTGACGAGCTGCTCCTGCGTCAGGGCATCTAGGTCCCGAGGCCCATGGATGCTCTGCAAAAGACTCATAGGTGCCAGCCTAAACCAGCGACCTCAGCACGTACTGGAGGATGCCGCCGTTGCGGTAGTAGTCGGCCTCACCGGGCGTGTCGATGCGAACGACCGCGTCGAACTCGACCGTCTGCTTGCCTGCGGCCGAATTCTCACTCGGGGCAGCAGTCACGTGGACGGTCTTCGGCGTCGTGCCGTCATTGAGCTCCTCGAGACCCGAGATGCTCACGACCTCGGTGCCGTCGAGCCCCAGCGTCGCCCAGCTCTCGCCGGCGGGGAACTGCAGCGGAACCACGCCCATCCCGATGAGGTTCGAGCGGTGGATCCTCTCGAAGCTCTCGACGATGACGGCCGTGACGCCGAGGAGACTCGTGCCCTTGGCCGCCCAGTCACGTGACGACCCTGAGCCATACTCCTTGCCACCGAAGATGACGAGCGGGGTGCCGGCGGCCTGGTAGTTCTGGCTGGCGTCGTAGATCGAGGACTGCGGCGCATCCGGCTGGGTGAAGTCGCGGGTGAATCCACCCTCGACGCCGTCGAGCAGCTGGTTCTTCAGGCGGATGTTCGCGAAGGTTCCGCGGATCATCACCTCGTGGTTGCCCCGACGCGAGCCGTAGGAGTTGAAGTCCTTGCGGTCAACGCCGTGCTCGGCGAGGTACTGGCCAGCTGGGCTGTCGGCCTTGATGTTGCCGGCGGGGCTGATGTGGTCGGTCGTGACGGAGTCGCCGAGCTTCGCGAGCACGCGAGCGCCCGAGATGTCGCTGACCGGACTCGTCTCGAGGGTCATACCGTCGAAGTACGGGGGCTTGCGCACGTAGGTCGACTCGCTGTCCCATTCGAACACCTCACTGTCCGGCGTCGGAAGCGAGCGCCAGCGCTCGTCGCCGTCGAAGACCTCGCCGTACTCCTTCGTGAACATCGCGGTGTCGATCGACGAGTCGATCGTGGACTGCACCTCCGCGGCATCCGGCCAGATGTCCTTGAGGAACACCTCGTTGCCCTGGGTGTCGGTGCCGAGCGAGTCCTGCTCGAAGTCGAAGTTCATCGACCCGGCAAGGGCGTAGGCGATGACGAGCGGCGGGCTCGCGAGATAGTTCATCTTGACGTCGGGGCTGATCCGTCCCTCGAAGTTGCGGTTGCCCGAGAGCACCGCGGTGACCGCGAGGTCGTTCTTGTTGATCGCCTCGGTGACCTCCTCGATCAGCGGGCCGGTGTTGCCGATGCAGACCGTGCAGCCGTAGCCGACCGTGTAGAAGCCGAGTGCCTCGAGGTCGTCGGTGAGTCCGGCCTTGGCGTAGTAGTCGGTGACGACCTTCGAGCCGGGAGCCAGTGTGGTCTTGACCCAGGGCTTGGACTTCAGGCCCTTCTTGACCGCGTTACGGGCCAGCAGGCCGGCCGCGAGCATCACCGACGGGTTGGAGGTGTTGGTGCACGAGGTGATCGCGGCGACGGCGACGGCCCCATGGTCGAGCGTGTAACTCTCGCCGGACTGCGTGGTGACCTCGGTGGGCCGGGACACGGACGACGGCGCGTGGCTGACGTGCGAGTGGTGGTGCTGGCTGTGGTCGTCCTCCGGCTGGTTGCTCGGCGGATCGGAGGCCGGGAAGGACTCGGAGATAGCGAGGTCGACCAGGTCGTGCTCCACGTTCGCGTAGCTCGTGAGGTCCTGCGCGAACTGCGCCTTCGCCGAGGAGAGGACGACGCGATCCTGCGGGCGCTTCGGCCCGGCGATCGACGGCACGACGGTGGAGAGATCGAGCTCGAGGTACTCGCTGAAGGTCGGCTCGGCCTCGGGGTCGTGCCAGAGCTTCTGGAGCTTGGCGTAGGCCTCGACGAGCGCGACCTGCTCGTCGCTGCGCCCGGTGAGGCGCAGGTAGTCGAGGGTGACGTCGTCGATGGGGAAGATCGCGGCGGTGGAGCCGAACTCCGGGCTCATGTTTCCGATGGTGGCGCGGTTGGCCAACGGCACCGCGGCGACGCCGGCTCCGTAGAACTCGACGAACTTGCCGACAACACCGTGCTTGCGCAGCTGCTCGGTGATGGTGAGCACGACATCGGTCGCGGTCACGCCGGTGGGGATGATGCCGGTGAGCTTGAAACCGACGACCTTGGGGATGAGCATGGAGACGGGCTGGCCGAGCATGGCGGCCTCTGCTTCGATTCCGCCGACGCCCCAGCCGAGCACTCCGAGACCGTTCACCATGGTGGTGTGTGAGTCGGTGCCGACGAGGGTGTCCGGATAGGCGGACAGCACCCCGTCGACGACGCGCGTCATGGTGACCCTGGCCAGGTATTCGATGTTCACCTGATGCACGATGCCGGTTCCCGGCGGAACAACTTTGAAGTCGTCGAACGCGGTCTGACCCCAGCGCAGGAATTGGTAACGCTCGCCGTTGCGCTCGTACTCGATGTCGGTGTTGCGCTCGAGTGCGTCCGCCGTGCCGAACAAATCGGCAATCACCGAGTGGTCGATCACCATCTCCGCTGGAGCAAGTGGGTTGAT
>JBBSBA010000046.1:0-21003 GCA_038251725.1 Actinomycetales bacterium | reverse complement strand
TCGCCGACGGCGGCCGATCCCGCCCAGTTC
The DNA here is from genome assembly GCA_038251725.1 of Actinomycetales bacterium. Taxonomy (GTDB): domain Bacteria; phylum Actinomycetota; class Actinomycetes; order Actinomycetales; family Microbacteriaceae; genus Lacisediminihabitans. The sequence continues at coordinate 20,973 of JBBSBA010000046.1, read as the reverse complement.
GCGGGCACGGTCGCGCTCAGTCGTGCCGGCAGCTTCGGATACAACGTGCGGGTCGTGCCGCGGCATCCGCTGCTGGCGAGTGCCGCCGAGCTCGGGCTGATCGCGGTCGCCTCGTAGGACACCCCAAGGGACTCTCCCCGTTCGACCGCACCCGGTCCTGGCGGCGTCGTCGGCGACCGCCTGGTGGCGTCTGCTCGACGCGCGTACCCCGTTGCTGGGACGCCGCGCAGCAATAGCATGCGCACGCACTGAACTCGTGATCGAGGCGTGTACCCCATCGCCGGCCAAAAAGTACCCCCGGTGCCCAACCGGGGTACAGCGTGCCCGGACTCGAAGTGCTGCGGTATTCATCGTTTTTTCCCGAAACGGCAAGCGATCTCGTCGGAATTCGAGCGATACCCGTTCAAATCAGCGCCTAATTCGGTATATCAGTGTGCCCCGCACTGGGGTCACGATGCGGATAGACAAGTCCGTCTGTCCTGCCTAGAGTTCTTTATGGGGAAGGTGCCTGGCACTGGGAACTACACCCTGCCAGGACAGCATCAACACGCACTCGGATTCCCGCACCTCTCGCGAGTATCCCGCCGCTTCGCGGCACCAAACGGAATGGGCCCACATGGCCCACAACCCGACATCTCACATGTCGCGAAAGGAATCGTCATGAACAAGATCACCAAGGCAGCCATCGCAGGCTCCATCGGCGTCGCTCTTCTTCTCGGTGGCGCGGGAACGCTCGCCACCTGGAACGCCTCGGCCCCGATCTCCGGAGGGACCATCGTCGCCGGTAACCTCTCGGTCGGAGCCCCCGCGACCGCCACCTGGACCGTCCAGCACCTCACCATCGGCAGTACCACCGCCTACGACGCCGCCGTCACGACCACCCTCGCGACCTACAAGGCGTCGCCCGGCGACAAGCTCACCTACACGACGACCATGCCCGTCACGGTCAGCGGAACGCTGCTCCAGGTGAAGTCCTCCCTCACCCCAGGATCGGTCACCGCAACGTCGAGCGGCCCGACTCTTCCCGCAGACGCCGCCATGGTCACCGCCCTGACCGGCAACGTCGTCACCACCCTGAGCCTGCCGATCGCCGGCGCCATCACGGGATCCGCCCCGACGTACACGATCACGCCCGGCGCAACTCCGCTCAGCACCACGGCCACCGTCACCGCGACGCTGACTTTCCCGCTCAACGCGACCTCCGGTTCCGAGAACGGCTACATGGCCGGATCGGTCAACCTCTCCGCGATGGCCGTCACCCTCACGCAGACCAACTAGTCACCCTCCGCGAGAAGAGCCGGGCCCCCGACGGCCCGGCTCTCCCTGCGGAACCGCAGCACGATCCGCGTCGCGGGCCGCTTGGCCGCTTACCCGTCCAGCGCAACGCACCGGTCATCACCCGATCCGCCCGCACCATGGCTTACCCGCCAGGACCGTAGCAGTATCCGGTCCGCCCAACTCGCAGCAGCACGTAAGGAGGTGTCACGCCATGTCTCGACTAGCAGATTCCGCCCGAAGGATCGCCTCCGCATCGCGTGACTTGCGCCACCTCCGCCGAACGAGCGTCCCGAGAGGGTTCTTCTCGATCTCCTCCCTCCTGAAGACCACCGTCGTCGTCATCGGCGCCATCGTGGTCGGGGTCTCCGCCGTCGGCGGGACCTACGCGACGCTCAACGCCTCGAACTCCACGGCGGTCTCCACCGTCAGAGCAGGTTCGGCCTCCCTCACCGTCGGCGCGCTGAGCACCACGAACGCGGTGCTCTACCCGGGCGTCACCTCGTACCAGACCGCGACGGTCACGAACACCGGCAGCGTTCCGCTCAAACTATCCCTCGTCTCCCTCGCCGAGTCGAGCTCCGCGACAACGTTCTCCCAGGCGCTGAGAGTGTCCCTGGGGTTCGTCGATGCGACCACTGACTGCGCGGCCGGGTTCACCGGCGCGTGGACCGGGGCGCTCGGATCCGCGAGCAACAGCGACCTTGCGAAGGTGCTCGGATCGACCTATCGGGCCAACGCGACCCTGCCGGTCGTGGCGAACACCACCGTACTCTGCGCCGCGGTGCAGCTGCCGGCCACCGCCCCCGCGACGACCAAGGTCGCCGCCACTCCCACCTTCGTCGCGACTCTTGGCGGGGTCGAGCAGTGAGCCGCGTGACGACGGGTCTGTCCGCTCGCGCCCGCCTTGCCGCGATCGCCGGCGCCGTCGCCTTCCTCGTGCTCGCCGGATCCGGCGTCGCGTCCGCGTCCTGGTCGTCCTCGACCGCCGCTGCCGGCTCCGTCTCCGCCGCGACCGCGAGCGCGACCGTCGCCTACGAGGGTGCCGCCACCCTCGACGGCGTCACCTACGCCTCCACCGGGTCGACCTTCGTCGCCCGCCTGCTCATCACCGACACCGGCTCCTCGCCCCTCACCTACACGGCGGCGCTCGCGACCCCGTCCGGCACGGGCTCGACCCTCCCCGCGTCTTCGGTGAGCATCGTCCTCTGGTCCGCGGCGACGTGCGCAACCGTACCGTCCACCGGCTGGGCGCCGTTCACGACGACCACCCTCACCGTTCCGGGTGGCGCCGCGAGCGGAACCTCCGGCGTGGCCGTCCCGCTGTGCGTCGCCACGCAACTCACCGGCGCCGCGCCGACGAGCGCGACCCAGTCGCTCAAGTCGGTCCTGAGCATCACCGGCAAGGTCGGCAATTGGACCACCGGCGCGCAGTCGATCACCTTCACCCAGAGCGCATATCAGACCCCCTCCGCCACCAACCTGGTCTGCACCACCGTAGCCCCGGTCGGCACCGTGCTGAAGGCGACCGACGGGTACGTGACGCTGTCGTGGACGACTCCGACCAATGCCCCGGCCGGCGCCGTCATCAGCTACAAGCTCGTCGATGCCTCAAACCCGGCGGGTACCTCGACGACGGTCACCACGCCGACGACGATCAACTACGCCGACCTCAACGGATCACCCGCGTACCTGACCCTGTTCACGGTGGTGAACGGGCAGACCTCGGTCGGCATCCCGATCACCCTGACTCGCGGTCAGACCCAGGTCAAGATCTTTTTCGGCTTCTTCACAGTGACCGCGAACTACGTCTCATGTCCCTGAGCCCGATCGTCCCCCGCCTGATGCTCGAGTCGGCGAAGCGCGGCCTCGTCCTTCTCGGCGTGGCGGTTCTTGCTGTGATCGGAGCGCTCGCCGCGCAGGCCGCACCCGCGTCGGCGGCAACCGGGGACATCCTCGTGAGCCTCGACGGCGTCGCCTACTCGACCGCGCTCCCGACCGGGCTTTTCGACGGGATCGGAACGGTGATCCCGCGCCAGGTGGTGACCCGCCCGCTCTGGGTCAGGAACAACACCACGGAGGCCGTGGTCTTCCGGCTGAGCCGGGCCGTCACGGCGTTGGGTTCGCCACTTGCGTTCAGCATCTCCGCCACCAGCACGGCCGCGGTGGCACCCGGGCCGGCCGAGGCGGTCAACCCCGGCTGCCCGCCAATACTCCCCGACCTCGCACTCGCAGCGGGCGGGGTTGCCCGGATCGCCGTCACGATCGTGGTCGCCGACCTCGACGGCTCGGAGGTCCAGAACTTCGCGACGCCGGTCGACCTGCTCGCGTTGAGCCGTACGCCGGGTCCTACGGTCGGCATCGCCCCGTGCGTCGGATCCGTCGTGCCGAGCGCGCCGGCGACGCCGGTCACGCCGACTCGCCCCGTCACAAAAGTCTCACTGGCGTTCACCGGAGACGGTTCGCTGGCGTTCACCGGAGACAGGATGTTCTATCCTGCTCTCATGATCGCTTCAACTCTCGTCGGGGTCGGTGCGTTCGCACTCCTCGCCGCTCGCCGCCGTCGTCGTCGTGCCTGACGGTCTGTCCTCTCCCGCTGAACCGCGGGGGGACGACCAGCCTCACGGCTCGCCGGAGACACCCGCCCGTCGCCGCTCTGGACGGGATGACACGGGCCCGTCACGGAAACCGAGCGGTCTGCTCGGCCACATCGGGGTGGTCCTGAGCACCGTGCTGCTCATCTTCGTGCTCGGGATCGCCGCACTCGCCATCATCGCGCCGGCGATCGTCGGGGGGACCGCCCTCACTGTTCTGACTCAGTCGATGGAGCCGAAGTTCCCGCCGGGTACCCTCATCATCATTCGTCCGACGCCAGTCGACGACATCAAGGTCGGTGACGTGATCACGTACCAGATCACGTCGAACGAACCGGCGGTGATCAGCCACCGCGTCATCTCGAAGTCGGTCGACACCCGCGGCGACACCACGTTCATTACGAAGGGGGATAACAACGATCTCGCAGACTCTCCTGCTGTGCAGAAGGTGCAGATCAAGGGGGTGCTCTGGTACAGCATCCCGTACCTCGGATACGTGAACAACTTCGTCGGTGGCGGTGGTCGCGCACTCCTTGTCCCGATCGTCGCTGGCGCCCTGTTCGTCTACGCCGGGTACCTTCTGGCCAGCGCGGTGGTCGGTTCGCGACGCAAGCGTCGGAAGGAATCCGAGTCGCGCTCTTAACAGCTGTGACATTGGGTTCGACGGCGTCCCTTGTCCGTGACCGCGCTCAGCCCCGGACGATTGCCGCGATCGACGCTCCGGTGGCCCGCACCAGATCCGTGGGCGAGAGTTCGATGTCGAACCCTCGCCGACCGCCGGAGACGAGAACGGTGTCCAACAGCTCTGCGGTCTCGTCGAGTACGGTCACCAGCGACGTCTTCTGGCCGATCGGACTGATCCCGCCGAGAACGTAGCCGGTGCGACGCTCGGCCACGGTGGGGTCGGCCATCCCCGCCTTCTTCGCACCGACCGCCGCTACGAGGGCCTTGAGGTCGAGGGTGCCCGCGACGGGCACGACGGCGACGACGAGGCTGCCGTCGGCATCCGCCATCAGGGTCTTGAAGACCCGCTCCGGTTCGATTCCGAGCGCGGATGCCGCCTCGAGGCCGAAGGACGTGACCGACGCGTCGTGGATATATTCCCGCGCGACGAACGGAATGCCGAGAGCCATGAGAGCGACGGTCGCCGGGGTGCCTGCCATGATCGTCGGGTCAGTGCGCGCGGAAGAGCTGCATCGACGCGGGCGCGAGGATCAGCTCCGACCCGGGCGCGTGCGTCTCGGCGGCGGCCCGGTCGTCCGCGCTGTTCCAGAGAAGCTCGTAGGACTCGACGCCCTCGCGCTCCGGAAGGCAGACCGTCTCCGGTGCCTCGAGCCCGTGCACGATCAGCAGGATGCGGTTGAATTCCTCAAACTCTGGAGTGGAGGCCGCCAGGTACTGCAACGTGCGCTCGTTGGGGGAGTCCCAGTCCTCGATCGACATGGAGAGCCCCTCCTTGTTGAACCAGTCCATCTGGGTGGCCGAGGGCACGGTCTCGCCGAAGATGCCGAACCGGATCGGGCGCAGCGCGGGATTCTCGCGGCGGAGCCGCAGCAGCTTCTGCGAGATCAGAAGCAGCTCGTCCTGCCAGTCCTCGCGCTCCCACGGGAGCCATGTCAGCTCGCTGTCATGGCAGTAGGCGTTGTTGTTTCCGCGCTGGCTCCGACCGAATTCGTCGCCGGCGGTGATCATCGGCAGCCCGGCGGACAGCAGCAGCGTCCCGAGCAGGTTGCGGATGGCCTTCTCGCGCGCCGACAGGATGGTCGCGTCGTGAGTCGGACCCTCGATGCCGTAGTTGAACGAGTGGTTGTTCTCGGTGCCGTCGCGGTTGTTTTCGCCGTTTCCGAGGTTGTGCTTCTGGTTGTAGGCGGTGAGGTCGGCGAGGGTGAACCCGTCGTGCGCGGTGACGAAGTTCACCGAGGCGAGCGGTCCGCGATCCTGCGAGAACACCCCGGCCGAGCCGGAGAGCTTCGAGGCGAGCTGGCCGATGCCGATCGGGGCGACGCCGTCCGCACGAGCGGCCCCGATGTCGGTGAGCCAGAAGTTGCGCGCGCGGTCGCGGTAGTCGTCGTTCCACTCCGACCAGCCCTCGGGGAAGTTGCCGACCTGCCAGCCGCCCATTCCGACGTCCCAGGGCTCCGCGATCATCTTGACCCCCTGGAGCTGAGGGTCGGAGACGATCGCCTCGAGAAGCGGATGCCGGGGGTCGAATTCCATCTTCTCGTTGCGCCCGAGGGTTGAGGCGAGATCGAAGCGGAAGCCGTCGATCTGCACCTCGTTCGCCCAGTAGCGGAGGGAATCGAGCACGAGCCGCTGGGACGCGGGCAGCGCGAAGTTCAGCGTGTTGCCGCATCCGGTCACGTCGACGTAGTTGCCCTTGGCGTCCTGCCGGTAGTAGGAGGCATTGTCGAGCCCGCGGAACGAGGTGGTCGGCCCGGCCTTGCCCTCTTCGGCCGTGTGGTTGTACACCACATCGAGCACGACCTCGATGCCGGCCTCGTGCAGCAGCTTGACCATTCCCTTGAACTCGCGCAGCACCGCGCCGGTGCCGCCGAACTGCGCCTCGCGGCTCGCGTAGGCGGCATGCGGGGTGAAGAAGTTGACGGTGTTGTAGCCCCAGTAGTTGCTCAGGCCCTGCTTGATGAGCCGCTGCTCGCTCACGAACTGGTGCACCGGAAGCAGCTCGATCGTCGTGACGCCGAGGTCCGTGAGGTAGTCGATCGCGGTGTCGTGGGCGAGTCCGGCGTAGGTGCCGCGCAGCTCTTCGGGCACGGCCGGGTTGAGCTTGGAGATGCCCCTGGCGTGCGCCTCGTAGAGCACGGTGTGATCGAGCGGCACCTTCGGCTTGACGGTGCCGTTCCAGTCGAAGGCGTCATCCTGCACGTAGGAGCGCCAGTCTCCGGATGGCGTGCGCGCGAGCCCGCGCGCGTACGGGTCGATCAGGTGCAGGCTCGGGTCGAAGAGATGGGTCGGTCCGGTGGGACCGGTGGCGCGCAGGGAGTAGCGGGCGCCGGCCACGAGGCTCGGCGACGTGCCCGACCAGACGCCATTGGCATCCGCCACCAGCTCGATGCTCTCGGTCACCCAGTTGGGGTCCTTGTCGCCGAAGATGCACAGCTCGATGGCGGTGGCGCTCGCGGACCACACGCGCAACTCGCCGCCGCTCGCGGTCGGTCGAACACCGAGGTTCCTCAGAGGATCGACGGACGGATCGGTCACAGGCATGCGTTCTAGAGTAGAGACTCCGTGAGGCGCGTTTGTTACACGGTTGCTCGTTTCTGATCCTGGAGGTGCCTGCCGTGCCGGTATACCTCGACCACGCCGCGACGACGCCCATGCTGCCCGAGGCAATCGCCGCCTACACCGCGGCGCTCGGCCTCGTGGGAAACCCGTCCTCCATCCACAGCCAGGGGCAGAATGCCAAGCGCATGCTCGAGGAGGCCCGCGAACGCGTCGCCGCCTCGCTCGGTTGCGATCCGATCGAGGTGGTGTTCACCTCGGGCGGCACGGAATCCGTGAACCTCGCCGTGAAGGGGCTGTACTGGGCCCGAAGCCAGAGCGTCGGTCTCGACACGGGCACCGGCGAGAGTGTCGGGGCCCCGCGCCCGCGCCGCCGGATCCTGGTGCCCCGTGGCGAGCATCACGCCACGATCGATACCGTCGAGTGGCTCGAGCGCGACGAGGGAGCGGTCATCGAATGGCTGCCCATCGACTCCCTCGGCCGAGTGCGGCTCGACGCGCTCGCCGCGACACTGGCCGCGCATGACGACATCGCCCTCGTCACGCTCCTCTGGGCCAACAACGAGGTCGGAACGCTTCAGCCCATCGACGCCGTCGTCGAGCTCGCCTCCCGCCACGGCGTTCCCGTGCACGCCGATGCGATCTCGGCCTACCGGCACGTCGACATCGGCTTCGCCTCCTCCGGGCTCGCCGCGCTCTCGGTGTCGGCGCATAAGATCGGCGGCCCGCTCGGCATCGGAGCGCTCGTGCTCGCCCGCTCGGCGACGGTCGTGCCGCTCATCCACGGTGGCGGCCAGCAGCGTGACGTGCGGTCGGGAACCCAGGATGCACCGGCGGCAATCGCCTTCGGGGTCGCGGCGCAGCATCCGTTGCCATCCCTCGCGCCGCTGCGCGACCGGATCATCGCCGGCGTGCGCGCCGCGGTCCCGACCGCCGTGTTGCGCGGGGCGCCGGCCGACGCCGGCCGACTCGACACCAACGCCCACTTCACCTTCCCCGGCTGCGAAGGCGACTCGCTGCTCTTCCTGCTCGATGCCGCGGGAGTCTCGGTGAGCACCGGGTCGGCCTGCCAGGCCGGCATTCCCGAGGCCTCCCATGTGCTGCTCGGCATGGGCCTCGGCGCCGCCGACGCTCGCGGGGCCCTGCGAATCACGGTCGGCCGCACCACCACGGAGGTCGACGTCGACGCGTTCCTCGCGGCATTGCCTGCCGCAGTCGAACGAGCGAGACGGGCCGGACTCAGCGACCGGGATGTCGGCGCGCGCGCGGTTGGCGCCGATGCGTAGGCGCGCGGGAACGCTGGCTCTCGGCGGTATTCTCGTCGGCATCCTGGCCCTCACCGGCTGCGCCGCCACGCCCTCAGCGGCGCCAACGCCGTCGGCGAGCGTGATCTCGGATCCCGCGCTCGTCACGGTGTTCCCCAACGACTACACCGCCGCGACCGCGCAGGCCGAGACCGTGCGCGTGGCCGACGAGATCGTCGCGCTGCTCCCGGCATCCGTCGTGATCCATGTGGACAGCGTCGCGAAGCTCAATCCGGCGACGGCCAACGCGGGGGCGAACTTCGGCGTGCTGCGGATCATCTCCCTCAAGCCCGCCGTCGATCCGGTCGCGATCGCGAAGACGATGGTGCAGAAGATCGAGGCGTCCGGGTGGTCTCAGCGACAGGCATCCGATGTGTCGGGAGTGCATCTGGTCACGCTGACGAGCAACGCGAAACCCAACATCTCCTGGCTGCTTCAACTCAGCGGCGATCCCCGGGTAACGGGACAGTCGGTCATCCAATTGCAGCTGATCAGCCCCGACCTGCCCTAGTCGGCCACACCGCGCGGAGGGCCTCGTCGCGGCGCTCGACTCGATCACGGCGATCGGCGAGGGCGCTCGTCGACATTCCCGCGGAGCGCCGCACCTACACTTGAAGGCATGAAGGTGCTGGCGGCGATGAGCGGCGGAGTCGACTCCGCTGTGGCCGCCGCGCGCGCCGTCGAGGCCGGCCACGACGTCGTCGGCGTGCATCTGGCTCTCAGCCGGATGCCCGGAACCCTTCGCACCGGAGCGCGCGGATGCTGCACCATCGAAGACTCGATGGACGCGCAGCGGGCCGCCAACATCATCGGCATCCCGTACTACGTGTGGGACTTCTCGGAGCGTTTCAAGCTCGACGTCGTCGACGATTTCATCGCCGAATACGCAGCGGGCCGCACGCCGAATCCCTGCATGCGCTGCAACGAGCGCATCAAGTTCGCCGCACTGCTCGAGAAGGCGCTCGACCTCGGCTTCGACGCGGTCGCGACGGGCCACTACGCCACGATCCTCACCGACGCCGACGGCAACCGCGAGCTGCACCGGGCCGCCGCCTGGGCGAAGGACCAGTCCTATGTGCTCGGGGTCCTCACGGCGGACCAGCTCCGGCACAGCATGTTCCCGCTGGGTGCCACCCCCTCCAAGGCCGAGGTGAGGGCGGAGGCCGCCACCCGCGGTTTCAGCGTGGCGACCAAGCCGGACAGCCACGACATCTGCTTCATCCCCGATGGTGACACTCGCGGTTGGCTCGCCGATCGTGTCGCAGCCGAACCGGGCGAGGTCCTCGAGCGGGACGGGGCTGTGGTGGGCAGGCACGACGGCGCGGCCGCATTCACCGTCGGTCAGCGCAAGGGCCTCCACCTCGGCGTTCCGTCGCCGGACGGCCGTCCGCGCTTCGTGCTCGAGGTGCGTCCGTCGAGCAACACCGTCGTCGTCGGGCCGAAGGAGGCGCTCGACCTCGCCGAGGTCGCCGGTTCCAAATTCAGCTGGGCCGGCCTGCCTCCGGCCGATCCCTCCACGCCGTTCGAGTGCCACGTGCAGATTCGTGCGCATGCCGATCCGGTGCCGGCTGTGGCGGTGCTGCGGGACGGCGAGCTCGTCATCCGCCCGAACGATCCACTCAATGGGGTCGCTCCGGGACAGACGGCCGTTGTCTATCTCGGCACGAGGGTGCTCGGCCAGTGCACGATCGACCGAACGGTCTCCGCGGTCCCTCTACCGGCGTCCTGAGCCGGTCGCCCGACGGGGTCCTCCTCCCGCACCCTTCTGAATGATGGAAGCCGCATCGGCGGTCGGCGGTCGAACCTAAGCTGAAGCCGTGGCACACGCAGACGCACCGGTAGACCCGAGCACCGACCCGAACACCGACCCGAACTCCGCGACGAGCGGGGGCGAGCCGACCATCGACCTCACCCTCGAGCAGGCCGGCGAACAGGCCGGGCAATTGACCACGCGCATCCTCGAATTGCGCGACGCGTACTACGAGCGCAACGAAGTGCTCGTCGACGACGCGGAATACGACCGGATGATGCACCGGCTCGAGGAGCTGGAGCGACTGTTCCCCGAGCTGCAGAGCCAGGACTCCCCGACCCAGACCGTTGGAGGGCGGGCGGAGACCACCCTGTTCGCCCCGGTGCGCCACGCGGAACGCATGCTGAGCCTCGATAACGTCTTCTCGATCGAGGAGTTCGCCGCGTGGGCGGCGAAGGTCGAGCGCAACGCTGGTCGCCGCGTCGACTACCTGTGCGAGCTCAAGATCGACGGCCTCGCGATCAATCTGCGATACGAGAACGGCACCCTGGTCACGGCGGCGACGCGGGGCGACGGCGTCGTCGGCGAAGACGTGACCGAGAACATCGCCTTCGTGCCTGGCATCCCCCAGACGCTCGCCGGGGAGGGGCATCCGCCGATCGTCGAGGTGCGTGGCGAAGTGTTCTTCCAGTCGGCCATCTTCGAGCAACTCAACGCAGATCAGGTGGCGGCGGGGGATCGGGTGTTCGCGAACGCGCGCAACGCGGCATCCGGAAGCCTGCGCCAGGTGGCGGAGAGCAAGTCGCCGAACCAGCTGGAACGGATGCGCCGGCGCCTGGGGCGGCTGAGCATGCTCGTTCACGGCATCGGCGCGTGGGCGAATCCGCCGGTGGAATCCCAGTCGGCGGTCTATGCGCTGCTCGCCTCCTGGGGGCTGCCGACGAGCACGCACTTTAAGGTGAAGACGACGGCGGCGGAGGTCGCGACGTTCATCGAGTACTACGGGGCGCACCGCGACAGCGTCGAGCACGAGATCGACGGCATCGTCGTGAAGGTCGACGAGCTCGAGCTGCACGACGAGCTCGGCGCGACGAGTCGGGCGCCGAGGTGGGCCATCGCCTACAAGTACCCGCCGGAGCAGGTGAATACGATGCTGCTCGACATCGTGGTGAGCGTCGGGCGAACGGGACGCGTCACCCCGTTCGCGGTGATGGAGCCGGTGCGGGTGGCCGGATCGGTTGTGCGCCAGGCGACACTCCACAATCAGGATGTCGTGAAGGCGAAGGGTGTGCTGATCGGCGACACCGTCGTGCTTCGCAAGGCCGGCGACGTGATCCCCGAGGTGCTCGGCCCGGTCGTGGAGCTACGCGACGGCACCGAACGTGAATTCGTGATGCCTGCGGCCTGCCCGGAATGCGGAACGCCGCTCGCTCCGGCGAAGGAGGGCGACGTCGACCTGCGCTGCCCCAACGCCCGCAGCTGCCCGGCGCAGGTGCGCGGTCGCGTCGAGCACGTCGGCAGCCGGGGTGGCCTCGACGTCGAGGGTCTGGGGGAGGTGGGGGCGGCCGCGCTCACGCAGCCCGACTTCCCGGCGGCTCCGCCGCTCGTCACCGAGGCCGGCCTGTTCTCGCTCACGATCGAGGATCTGTTCCCGATCAGCGTGCGAGTCCGTGACAACGAGACGGGGCTGGTCAAGCTCAACGACGACGGATCCGAGCGCATCGAGACCCCGTACCGCAAGCGGCGCAAGAGGACCGGCAAGGGCGCCGATCCGCCGTTCGATCCCGACTCAACTCCTTTCGCGGGGGACTGGGACTTCGTGCCGTCCTCTGCGGCGACCAAGCTGCTCAGCGAGCTCGACAAGGCGAAGACCAAGGACCTGTGGCGCATGCTCGTCGCCCTCAGCATCCGCCACGTCGGCCCGGTCGCCGCTCGGTCGCTGGCGAGCTACTTCGGTTCGCTCGACGCGATTCGCGCGGCGACCCGGGAGGAACTCGCCTCCGTCGACGGAGTCGGCGGCATTATCGCCGACGCCCTGATCGACTGGTTCGCCGTCGACTGGCACGGGGACATCATCCAACGGTGGGCGGATGCCGGGGTGCAGTTCCGAATCCCGGGCCACTCCGGACCGGGGGCCGCCGCCGGTGCGGGGGGACCGCTCGTGGGCCTCACCGTCGTCGCCACCGGAAGCCTCGAGGGATTCAGCCGTGAGGGCGCGCTCGAGGCGATCATCGCCGCGGGAGGCAAGGCCGCATCCAGCGTCTCGAAGAAGACGGACTTCGTCGCGGCCGGGCCGGGGGCGGGTTCGAAGCTGGCGAAGGCCGAGGAGCTTGGCGTCCGCATCATCGATGCGGCGCAATTCGCGATGTTGCTCGAACACGGACCGGAGGCGCTCGACAACTGACCTGGAGCGGAACTCGACGCCCCCAATTCGGGAGTATTACTCTGCAAATCAGCGCAGTCCTAGGTCGAAGGGGTGTCTCGACCCTACTATGGGGGTAATTCTTTTTCGCGTTGCTCGGCCACTTTCGGGTGGCTAGATCCAACGATTGGATACCCGCACCTTGCTTTTCGCCGTGGCAGCGCTCCTCTCGCCCTCCGGCGCGCTCTCGGGAGTCGCGGAATCCTTCGTGCTGCACGAAATGAGTCACCAAACCTCCTCGAACGTGCTCGTCGTCGATTCAACTCCCTGGGAGCCGTTGGGGACCGGAATCCCGCTCGATCTGGCGCGATCGGCCGGAGATTCGGCGGCGACCGACATCACCTCCAGCCCCTTCGATCCGGTGCTTCTGCCGCAGCTGACCGGCAATTCTCTGCTCGACCGGATGGCCATTCTTCCCTCATCTGAGGTGGCGAGCTATGTCGCGAGTCACGCCTCGGAGGTGAGCAGTCTGTTGGTGAGTCCGCCGCGGGCGACAGTGGTGGAATCGTGGTGGGGCAGGAAGTCCCCGGCGGAGCAGAAGGCGTTCTCAGGGGAGGCGCCCGCCATCGTCGGCAACCTCGACGGGGTGCCCTATGCAGCGCGGGACAAGGCCAACCGCCTGCTCCTGGCTCGCTCGATCGCGACGGTGAAGGCATCCATCGACTCGGGGGTGGGGCGCGCCAAACTGGTCGACAAGCGGCACCACCTCGACATCCTGAACCAGGTCGTCCGCGCACTCGCGGTCAAGCCAGGCCAGCCCGAACGCCAGTTGGTGACCCTCGACACCTCCGGGGAGGTTCGGGCCGCCGTCTCGGTCGGCAACCTCGCGACCGCCAACTACGTGAGCTACCTCGTTCCCGGCATGTTCTTCACGGTGCAGGGCCAGATGTACGACTGGACCGTGATCGCGCAAGACCTGCAGACGCAGCAGGCCAACTGGCTGAAGAGGCTCTCCGCCACGGTGCCGCACCTCGCCGGCAAGACCGCGGCGACCGTGGCCTGGATCGGCTACAAGACACCCGGCATGCTTGACGTCGCCTCCTTGGACCTGGCGAAGTCGGGCGCGAATTACCTCGGCAATGCGGTGCAGGGCATCCAGGCGGTTCGTTCCGGCGCCGAACCCTACCTGACCATGGTGACGCACTCGTATGGTTCGACCACCGCGATGATGGAGCTTGCCAATGGCGGTATGACGGTCGATGCTCTCGCGATGATCGGATCGCCCGGCGGCGCGGCCCAGTCAGCCTCCGCGCTCGCGGTGCGGCACGACAACGTGTTCGTCGGCGAGGCCGCGTGGGATCCCATTGTCAATACCGCGTTCTACGGCAGCGACCCGGGCTCGAGCGCCTTCGGGGCCCACACGATGGATGTCGCGGCCGAGACCGATCCGATCACCCACCAGCCGCTCGCCGCCGCGGTGGGCCACCTGGGCTACTTCGACGCCCACTCCGCAGCGATGCGCAATATCGCGTTGATCGGGCTGGACGAGGGTGCTCTCGTCTCAACCGGGTCGCAGGCCGATGCCGGTCGCACTCTCGCACTCGCGAAGTAGCGGCAGCGCCGCCGACGACTGGGCTCCCGCGCGGATCGCTCGAATAGACTGAACTGATCCCCCGCAAGTCGCACGACGCGAGACTGCGCGCACGAATCGCACCGCGAGAACCAAACCGCCTGGAGCCGAATGTCTGACACCCCCGCCGAGGCCGATGGCCGCATCACCACCGATCAGGTCGCGCACCTGGCGAACCTCGCCCGCATCGCGCTCACCGCTGAGGAGATCGACAAACTCACCGGCGAGCTTGGCGTGATCATCGATTCGATCGCGAAGGTCTCCGAGGTTGCGACCGACGACATTCCCGCGACGAGTCATCCGATTCCGCTCACGAATGTGTTCCGTCCCGACGTGATCGGCGACACCCTCTCGCAGGAGGAGGCCCTCAGCGGCGCGCCGGAACATGACGGCAGTCGGTTCAAGGTGTCCGCGATCCTGGGGGAGGAGCAGTAATGGCACCCTCCGAAACGATGCACGACGGTTCCGTCGACCTCACCCGCCTCTCGGCGGCGTCCCTTGGCGAGTTGTTGCAGTCCCGCGAGATCTCGAGCGTTGAGGTCACGCGCGCCCACCTCGACCGCATCGCCGCTGTCGACGGCGACGTGCACGCCTTCCTGCACATCTCGAAGGATGCCATCGACACCGCGGAGGGCATCGACGTGCTCCGCCGCCTTGGCGACCAGCTCGGCCCGCTCGCCGGCGTGCCGATCGCGATCAAGGACGTGCTCTGCACCCTCGACATGCCGTCGACCGCGGGATCGAAGATCCTGCAGGGCTGGATTCCGCCCTATGACGCGACGGTCGTCAGCAAGCTGCGCCTGGCCAACCTGGTGCCACTCGGCAAGACCAACATGGACGAGTTCGCCATGGGATCGTCGACCGAGCACTCGGCGTACGGTCCGACACACAACCCGTGGGACCTCGACCGCATCCCCGGCGGCTCCGGCGGCGGCTCTGCCGCGGCGGTCGCGGCCTTCGAAGCGCCCCTCGCGCTCGGTTCGGACACCGGCGGTTCCATCCGCCAACCGGCCGCGGTCACCGGCTCGGTCGGCGTCAAGCCCACCTATGGTGGAGTCTCCCGCTACGGTGCGATCGCTCTCGCGAGTTCGCTCGACCAGGTGGGGCCCGTCGCCCGTACCGTTCTCGACGCCGCGCTGCTGCACGACGTGATCGGCGGTCACGATCCCCGGGACTCCACCTCGCTTCGCGACGAATGGCCGAGCTTCGCGGCGGCGGCCCGGTCGGGACGGCTCAAGCGCAACCTCAACGGCGTGAAGGTCGGCGTGGTGAAGGAGCTCGACGCCCCCGGCTTCCAGGCCGGTGTGCACCTGCGTTTCCATGAGACGCTCGAGCTGCTGGCCGACAACGGTGCCGAGATCATCGAGGTGTCCGCTCCCAGCTTCGAGTACGCGATTGCCGCCTACTACCTGATTCTTCCCGCCGAGGCCTCCAGCAATCTCGCGAAGTTCGATTCTGTGCGGTTCGGCCTGCGGGTCAATCCGGTGGGGGGAGGGACGGTCGAGGATGTCATGGCCGCCACCCGCGAAGCAGGGTTCGGTGCAGAGGTCAAGCGCCGCATCATCCTCGGCACCTATGCGCTGAGCGCCGGCTATTACGACGCGTACTACGGCAGTGCGCAGAAGGTGCGCACGCTCATCCAGCGCGACTTCGCCGCCGCCTTCGATCAGGTGGACATCCTCGTGAGCCCCGCCGCGCCGACCACGGCGTTCAAGATCGGCGAGAAGATCGACGATCCGCTGGCCATGTACCTCAATGACGTGACGACGATCCCGGCGAATCTCGCGGGCATCCCT
Source organism: Actinomycetales bacterium (assembly GCA_038251725.1). Lineage (GTDB taxonomy): Bacteria > Actinomycetota > Actinomycetes > Actinomycetales > Microbacteriaceae > Lacisediminihabitans. The sequence goes on along the minus strand of JBBSBA010000046.1, from coordinate 5,022 downwards.
GGCATGGGCCTGCCAATGGGGCTCGCGCCCGAAGACGGCCTGCCGACCGGACTGCAGCTGATGGCGCCGGCCCGCGCGGACGCCCGGCTCTACGAATACGGAGCCGTCATCGAGGCCCTGCTGGAGGACAGCTGGGGCCACACCCTCATTTCGCAAGCACCGGAACTAGGACACAAGTAATGGCACAGCCAGCCGAATTGATGGATTTCGACAAGGCCATCGAGCTCTTCGAGCCCGTGCTCGGCTTCGAGGTTCATGTCGAGCTCAACACGAAGACCAAGATGTTCTCCGACGCGCCGAACTTCTTCGGCGGCGAGCCCAACACCAACGTGACGCCGGTCGACCTCGGCCTGCCGGGCAGCCTTCCGGTGGTCAACGAGCAGGCGGTGAAGTACTCGATCAGCCTGGGGCTGGCGCTTGGCTGCAGCATCCGTCCGTCGAGCAGGTTCGCACGCAAGAACTACTTCTACCCCGACCTCGCGAAGAACTACCAGATCAGCCAGTTCGATGAGCCGATCGCCTTCGACGGGTCGGTCGAGGTGGAACTCGCCGATGGGCGGCTGTTCCAGGTATCGATCGAGCGCGCCCACATGGAAGAGGATGCCGGCAAGCTCACCCACGTCGGTGGCGCGACCGGTCGCATCCAGGGTGCCGAGTATTCGCTCGTGGACTACAACCGGGCGGGGGTGCCCCTGGTCGAGATCGTGACGAACATCATCTACGGCGCCGAGAAGGATGCACCGGAGCTGGCCAAGGCCTACGTCTCCACCATCCGCGACATCGTGCGCTCGCTCGGAATCAGCGACGCGAAGATGGAGCGCGGCAACCTGCGCTGTGACGCCAACATCTCACTTTCGCCGCGCGGATCCGGCACCCTCGGAACCCGCACCGAGACCAAGAACGTGAACAGCCTGCGCAGCGTCGAACGGGCGATTCGCTACGAGATCCAGCGGCAGGCCGCGATTCTCGCCGCGGGGGGAACCATCACCCAGGAGACCCGTCACTGGCATGAGGACACCGGCGTGACCTCCGCCGGCCGTCCGAAGAGCGACGCCGACGACTACCGGTACTTCCCCGAGCCCGACCTGCTCCCGGTGGAGCCCTCGCTGGAGCTGATCGAGGAGCTGCGTGCGGCACTCCCCGAGGCCCCAGCGGTGCGTCGGCGCCGGCTGAAGGACGCCTGGGGGTTCACCGACCTGGAATTCCAGGATGTCGTGAACTCTGGCCTGCTCGTGGAGATCGAGGAGACGACCGCCGCCGGCGCCTCGCCCACGCAGGCCCGCAAGTGGTGGACCGGGGAGATCGCGCGACTGGCGAATGTGGCGTCCGTCGATGCCTCGTCGCTCGTGTCACCGCTTCACGTCTCCGAACTGATCGCGTTGATCGAGCTAGGCGAGCTGACCGACCGGTTGGCGCGCCAGGTGCTCGAGGGCGTGATCGCGGCCGAAGGGTCGCCCGCCGAGGTCATGAAGTCACGCGGGCTGGTGGTTGTCTCCGATGACGGCGCACTCATCGCCGCGATCGACGAGGCACTGGCGGCCCAGCCCGATGTGCTGGCGAAGATCCGGGATGGCAAGGTGCAGGCCGCCGGTGCCGTCATCGGTGCGGTTATGAAGGCCATGAAGGGCACCGCGGATGCCGCGCGGGTGCGCGAACTGGTGCTGGAGCGCGCTCAGCAGCTGTAGTCCGTGCGCGGGTCCACCGGGGAAACCCGGTGGACCCGCGCGTCCGGCCGGCTCGGCGTCTGGCCAGCTCAGCGTCCGCCGGAAAGCCTGCGCTGCCGCTGGGCCATGCCTCGGGCGCCGTAGGGATAGTCGTCCATCGACGGTGCGCTCGCCTCGGTGAGCCGCCGCATCTCCTCCGGCTCGAGCCGCACATCGACCGCGCCGAGATTATCGGTGAGCTGGTCGACGGTGCGCGCGCCGAGGATCACCGACGTGACCGCGGGCTGCGCGCCGAGCCAGGCGAGCGAGACCTGCGCCGATGACACGCCGTGGGCATCCGCGATCTCGGCGACCGCATCGATCACGCGCCAGGTGCGCTCATTGGCGTTTCTGGCCGTCCACGCCTCCATGCCACGTTCGGGGTTCTCGCCCAGCCGGGTCGCGCCCGTCGGGACGACGTCGCGCGAATATTTTGCGCTCAGCCAGCCGCCCGCGAGCGGTGACCAGGGCAGCAGCCCGATGCCGGCGTCGAGCGCCGCTGGCACGACCTCGTGCTCGATTCCGCGCGCGAGCAGGTTGTACTGGGGCTGCAGGGTGACCGGCCCGGTCCAGCCGTGGGAGCCGGCCACGTGCACCGCCTTGGTCAGCTGCCAGCCCAGGTAGTTGGAGAAGCCGTAGTAGCCGATCTTGCCGGCGGAGACCGCGTCGTCGAGAAAACGGAGGGTCTCATCGATCGGGGTCACGGCATCCCAGGCGTGCATCTGGTATAGGTCGATGTGGTCGACCCCGAGGCGGGAGAGAGACGCGTCGAGCGCCGTTCGAAGGTGGCGCCGCGAGAGTCCGAGGTCATTGGGGCCATCGTCGGTGGGGAAGCGGCCCTTCGTGGCGAGCACCAGCTGCGCCGCCTCGGTGGGGTGGGCGGAGAGCCAGCGACCGATGATCCGCTCCGAATGGCCGGAGGTGTAGACGTCGGCGGTGTCGACGAACGTGCCTCCCAGCGCTACATACTCCGTCAGCATGGCGTGAGACGTCTTTTCGTCGGCCTCGCTGCCGAAGGTCATGGTGCCGAGCGCGAGCGTCGAGACGACTGCTCCGCTTCTTCCGAGGGTGGTGTAATCCATGACTCCAGCTAACACCCGACGGCCGTCCGAGGTATCGGGCATTTCGAGATTTGGGGCATAACTCCAGACCGGGCGAACATGTCCGGCCATCACCGTGGGTGAGGATCCATGGCACGTGCCGCTCCGCCGCTGATCGATTGCACAATTGCGTTGAAAGATATATCGTAAACCTATCGCAGATATTCTGCGATGGCTCTGGGATCTGTCCGGAGCAGAAGGGCGACACAAGAATGAACCACAACCACAACCACAACCACGACCAGCCACGTCGGTTCCATCACGAACCCGGCGGGCGGGGCCACGGATTCCCCGGCGGTCCCGGCTTCGGCGGCTTTCCGGGCGGTGGCTTCGGCCCACGCTTCGGCGAAGGCGGCCCGGGATTCGGCCCACGCGGTCCTCGGCGCGCCAGCAAGGGCGACATTCGCTCCGTGATCCTCTCACTCCTCGCGGAAGGTCCGTCCAACGGCTACGCGCTCATCAAGGCGATCGCCGAGAAGACCGGCGGCGCCTGGCGTCCGAGCCCCGGTTCGGTGTACCCCACGCTGCAGCAACTCGTCGACGAAGACCTCATCGTCTCGACCGCCGGCGGTCGTAAGACCGAGTTCGAATTGACGGATTCCGGCAGGACCTACGTCTCCGATCACGCGGACGACTTCGCCAAGGCCTGGGAGGCGACTCCCGGACAGGGCGAGTCGGCCGGACAGTTCGTCGAGAGCGTCGGCAAGCTTATGGGAGTGGTGCACCAGTTTCGGCACTCGGCGACCGACGCCCAGCGGGCGGCCGCGATCGAGAAGCTCAACGAGACTCGTCGCGCGCTCTACCTGATCCTCGCCGACTAATGCGGGGACGTCGCGCGAGTGAATGGCCGGCCGGGCGACCGGGCGGCCATTTTCCCTCCGCGCGCACGGTGGCACGGGCGGGAAAGACCCCGGTCACACCCCGGCGGGTGGCCAGACGCCCAGGATCAGGGCCATCACGAGCACGGTCACGAGCTCGTGGGCGATGTTAAGAACGGTGAGGCCGGGAGGACGCCGGTCGAAGGCGTCGTGGGTGATGAAGCGGGCGGCGGTGAACCCGCCCCACAGGAGCACGCCCGTCACGATTGTGTTGACCAGGAAGCTCCCGCAGTAGAACCTGAAGGCGATGAAGGCCGCGCCGGCGAGGACCCATGCCGTGATGAAGCTCACGATGACCGTGGCGACGATCGGGCCGATGGCATCCTTCGCGTCGCCGCTCGGCACCACTCCCGACGCCTTCATCCAGTACGCGCCGAAGACCTTCGGGGTGTACCAGATCGATCCGACGACCATTGTCGAGAGGGTGGCGACGATGACCGCCCAGTAGTTGATGTCGGGGACCATGTGTTGCTCGCTCCTGTTGCGGCGGTTGGCATCTAGTGGGCCATGGCCCGCCGCACGGCGTCGATCGCCGTTGCCACGTCCGCCGCATCCGTTGACCAGTTGCTGACGGAGATGCGCAGGATGTCGCGGTCCTGCCAGCGCGAACCAGACATCCACACCGTTGCGTCGTCGATCAGGTTCTGGGTGACCCGGCGCGTGTTCTCGTCGTCGCCGAAGGCGAGACTCACCTGGGTGAAGACGACGTCGTTGAGCACCTCGACGCCGGGCAGGCGCGAGAGGCCACCGGCGAGAGCCCTCGCGTTTGCCGCGAGCCCCTCGACGAGATCGATCACGCCGGATCGGCCGAGCGACTGCAGCGCGGCCCACACCGGCACACCCCGGGCGCGGCGCGACAGCTCGGGCACCTTGTCGAACGGGTCAACCGGCCCGTGGTCGGCGTTGATCAGGTAGCTCGTCTGCACGCCGAAGGCCGAGCGTCCCGCCTCCGGGTTCGCGACGACGGCGATGCCGCAGTCGTAGGGAACGTTGAGTGTCTTGTGGGCGTCCGTGGCCCAGGAGTCCGCCGTCTCGAGGCCGTCGAGGTGCGTGCGGTACAGTGGGCTCGCTGCGGCCCACAGCCCGAAGGCGCCGTCCACATGCACCCAGGCGCCGTGCTCGTGGGCGATCTCGATGCTCTCCCGCATCGGATCGAACGCGCCAGAGTGAAGGTTGCCCGCCTGCAGGCAGACGAGCGATGGCCCCGACACCTCCCGCATCGCCTCGGCGAGGGCGGCGGTGATGATCCGTCCCTCCCGGTCGGCGTCCACCGTCACCGGAAGTCCGAGTCCGAGGTAGCGCAGGGCGAGATCAACGGAGGCGTGGCGCTCACGCCCGGCG
>JBBSBA010000045.1:0-21185 GCA_038251725.1 Actinomycetales bacterium | reverse complement strand
GGTTTTCGGAAGCATCCGCCGCTTGCTGATCGACTACGCCCAGTCCGAAGAGGTGACACAAGAGGTGTTTCTCGAGATCTGGCAATCCGCTTCGCGCTTCGATCCGAATAAAGGTGGAGCGAAGGCGTGGATTCTGACCATGGCGAAGAGACGAGCGATCGACCGCATCCGATCGGCCCAGTCAGCCCAGGATCGGGATACGCGCATCGGAATCCGCGACTTCCGTGTGGAAGATGATGTTGCCGAGTCGGCGGAAATCTCGGTAGAGCGGGAGCGGGTAGGAAAAGCGATGGTGCACCTTACCGAGGCGCAACGTCAGGCCATCACTCTGGCGTACGACGGCGGATACTCGCATACCGAGATCGCCGCGCTGTTGCAGGTGCCGGTTGGTACGGTCAAGACTCGGGTGCGGGATGGAATGATTCGACTGAGACATGAGCTGGGGGTGAGGGCATGAGCGAGGGCGTGGATCGCATCGACAGTGCCATCGGTTATGCGCTCGGCTCTCTCACGCCCGAAGAGCAAGCGACGTATGAGGCGCACCTGAGGGAGTCGCCCGAGGCCCGTCGCGAAGCCGATGAGTTAGTCCGGGTCGCGCGAGCGCTAGACCTCGAGAGCCCGGCCGAAACACCTCCTGCTGGTCTGAAAGAACGCCTCATGGCTCAGGTCGCGGTGACGCCTCAGGAGATACCCGCTGCGTCCGCAGCGTCGCGCGCCGTCGCGTCGCCCACTGTCCTTTCGTCGACGGCCGATGAACGGCCCGGCCCACAGCCGACGACCACTTTCCCGTCGGCACGGGCACCGGCACGGGCACGGGCGCGGGCGCGGGCGCGGGCCGAGGTTCGCTGGTTCCGCCGTCCGGCGGCGGTTGCAGCCGCAGCCGCCGCGGCAGTGGTCCTGTTCGGCGGCGGCACGCTACTCGGTGTCAACATCGGAAACTCCGCGACTGTCACAGCGCAGCAGGCGAGCGTGGTGGCTCAGATCAGCGCGGCGGCGGACAACCGGCGCAGCACCGCATCCATTGCAGGCGGGGGCACAGCGACGCTCGTGTGGTCGTTAGCCCTCGGCAAATCCGTCATCGTGGTCGATGGCCTACCCGCCGCCCCCAGCGGCAAGGCATACCAGCTTTGGTATATTCGCGGCGGTCAGGCGACATCGGCGGGATTGATCGCTCCGCACGCCAACGGGGCATGGCAGATTCTTGAGGGAACAATGCGATCGGGCGACACCGTCGGGATGACGGTCGAGCCGAACGGCGGATCCAAGCAACCGACCACGAAGCCCGTCGTGGCGATCACAAGCTGAGAGATCGCACGTGAAAGGGCGGGATCGCATCCTGCTTGCGATCCCGCCCGTCACCTCCTGCTTGAACTACTCTTACTTGGCGGGTGGCATCAACACGGAGTCAATGAGGTAGACCGTCGCATTTGCGGTGTGGACGCCGCCACAAATGACCTTGGCATTGTTCACCATGATGTTGTCACCCGAGCCCGTGACGGTGACGGTGCCACCCTCCTCCGTCGTGTGAGTGCCGTCGATCTTGTCCGGGGAGATCTGACCTGGGATGACGTGGTAGGTCAGGATGTTGGTCAGCGTCGCTGCTCCAGCGTCGGTCTGGAGGGTGGCGATCGTGGCCGACGGGATCTTCTTGAATGCGTCGTCGACGGGTGCGAAAACGGTGAATTGGCTGCCGTTGAGCGTGTCGACCAAGTTCACCTTGGGGTTGAGCTTGCCGGAAACCGCCGCGACCAGCGTGGTCAGCAGCGGGTTATTGCTGGCGGCGGTCGCCACCGGGTCCTGAGCCATCCCCGAAACCGACCCGGAGCCGCTCGGTACGGCCTTCGCGTAGGCCGCGCATCCGCTGCCGACCAGGTCGGCCGTCGGGTCCATGGTCGAGGCGGTGGGGCTGGGTGTCGTTATCGCTGAATTGCTGCTGGAGGAACCCGAACCGCTGGATCCCGAGGAGCAAGCAGAGAGACCGAGGGTGGCCGCCGCAGTGAGCCCCAGAATGGCGACGAGGTGACGTTTGTGAACTCGCATTGTTGTTCTCCTTCGAAAGTGGGTGCAGAACGACGGCCGACCGACGGCCGTCACTGATGTGTTCGGCAGCGTCGCGAAATCGGATTGCATTTGTTTCTGTTCAATCCGATGTGGTGGCCGGCGACGAATGTGACATGTGACTAGCAAACGGAGACTGATTGCAATCTGGTTTTGGGCCGCCGTGGTCGGCGCTGTGAGCGGCGGCATCTTTCTCGCCTCCGCCGAAGTCGTCGCCGTGATTGCGGCGCGAGATGCCGGCCCGATCGTCGCCGTCGGATCGTTCGTGATCGACGTCGTGCCGAGGTGGGCAAAGGAGCTCGCCATTCAGCTGTTCGGAGTGAACGACAAACTGTTTCTGTTGTCCTCGCTCGTCGCCGTCGCGTTCTTTGGGGCGGCAGTGGCCAGTCTGCTGGAACTGTGGCGCAGATGGTTGGGTGTGGCCCTCTTCGCTGTAGCGGGTCTGGCATCCCTCGTGGCAACGGTCACAAGGGCGAATGCTAGCCCACTCGGATTTCTTCCGCCCGTGGTCGGCACGGTGCTGGGCGCTCTCACGCTGCGGCTTCTCATAGCGGCGTTGCGCCGGTGGCGCGGAAGTCTTCGAGACGCCGGTGTGAGCGAGGGCGTCGACCGCCGCCGCTTTCTTCTTCTTTCCGGTGCCGGCGCACTCGTCGCCTTGGTTGCTGGTGTCGGCTCGCAATTAGGTCAAGCCGCCAGTTCCTCGATCGGAGCGATCCGCAGGGCGGTTCGGCTGCCTCCGCCCCGCTCGAGCGTCCATGTTCCTGCCGGCGCTGAGTTGCGCATTCCCGGACTGAGCCCGCTGTTCACGCCGAACTCCGACTTCTACCGCGTGGATACCGCGCTGACGGTACCGGCGGTCGATCCGGCAACGTGGCGCCTCACCCTCGATGGCATGGTCGAAAGGCGCATCGAATTCAGCTTCCAGGATCTCCTGCGCATGGGCCTCCGCGAATACGCCATCACCATGACGTGTGTTTCCAACGAGGTCGGCGGAAATCTCGTCGGTAACGCTCGGTGGCTCGGCGTTCCGGTTCGCGATCTGCTCGCATTGGCGCGACCTCGAAACGGTGCCGACATGGTTCTTTCTCGCAGTGTCGACGGTTTCACCGCCAGCACACCGCTCAACGCGCTCACCGACCCGTTGCGGGACGCCATCCTGGCCGTCGGGATGAACGGCGAACCACTACCGCTCGAACACGGCTTTCCCGTGCGGATGGTCGTTCCGGGGCTGTACGGGTATGTCTCGGCAACCAAATGGTTGACCGAGCTGAAGGTCACGACTTTTGCCGCCGACCAGGCCTATTGGACCCCGCGAGGCTACAGCTCTCAGGCGCCCATCAAACTCTCCAGCCGCATCGACACTCCTCGCCTCGATAAAGCGATACCAGCGGGTCGCACCACGATCGCTGGCGTGGCCTGGGCGCAAACCGTCGGCATCCGGCAGGTGGAGGTGCAGATCGACGACGGCGAATGGGTCAAGGCGGCGCTGTCAACCCCGATCAGCAACGACAGCTGGGTGCAGTGGTCTCTGGACTGGAATGCCGTCAGCGGCAGTCACACCCTTGGTGTGCGCGCAACCGATCGCGCGGGTCGCCTCCAGCAACAAGCCCGCACGGCAATTGCACCGAACGGCTCCGCCGGCTGGCAACACACGCTGGTCAGAGTTGAGTGATCGACATCCGCATGAAGCGAACATCAGGGCCGACACCCGCGACATACGGTTCCTTGACGCGTCGGGAAAGAGGCCGGTGGACAGCAGTCCGAGACGCTAGACGGGAATATGGTTCGAGCCTAGCCTGAGCATCAGCGAAGTGTTCGCTGCCATGATCCGCGGGGGTTCACGATGAGCGACGGAACATCCCAATCACCAACCGAAGAGGGCGACCCGGCCAGCCCCGAAACGCCGCAACAAGCGGAGACAGAGATTCCGGTGGGAGATATGTCCGAAGAGGGACAAACTGAGGTGGGTCCGGTTGCGAAAGACAACACCGAGGCACAATCCAGTCAGGAGTGAGCTCCGGATTTTCGCCGTCGAGCGAGGTGCCCCCACAGGGATTCGAACCCTGACTGGAACGATTTTAAGTCGTCTGCCTCTGCCGGTTGGGCTATGGGGGCGAGCTCCACCCAGTCTGGCAGCAGGACGGCGGCCCGAGTGTTCCCCTTCGCGACGAATGTGCCCGGGCGCGCGGCATCAATCGTCCCGAAAGGGAGCAATCAGCGAAAGAAAGGCTGAGCGCTAGGCGCGGGGACGCGAGGCGAACGTCTCGAACGCGACGCGGGGGGTCTCGCGGGCCTCGATCGAGACGATGTCGCGATGCAGGAGGAAGTTGAGCACCCAGCCGCTGAAGACGCGGATCTTGCGCTCCCACGTGGGCATGGCGAGTCCGTGGTAGCCGCGGTGCATGAACCAGGCGGGGAGCCCGGTGATGCCGATCTTGCCGGACTGGAACGCCCCCTCGCCAAGGCCGAGGCTCGCGACCGCGCCGAGGCCCTTGTGGAAGTACTGCCTCGGCAGTTCTCCCCGGAGGTTCCCGACGATGTTCTTCGACATGAGCTTGCCCTGGCGCACGGCGTGCTGGGCGTTCGGCACGCAGTATCCTCCGACACCGGCGCCCGTGAGGTCGGGAACGGCCGAGACGTCGCCGGCACCCCAGGCATCCTCCACCACTCCGTCGTCATTGATCACGCGGAGGTCCGCGCCGACGCGCAGGCGTCCGCGCTCTTCCAGGGGGAGGTCGGTGTCGCGCAGCATCGGGCTGGCCATGACGCCCGCCGTCCAGACGATGAGGTCGGTCTCGAAGCTCTCACCCGTCGACAGCTCGATGACGCCGCCAACGGCGGAGGTCAGCTGGGTCTCGAGGTGGATGTGGGCGCCGCGCTGGGCGAGGTTCTTGATGACCCAGAGGCTGGTCTTGAGGGACACCTCGGGCATGATGCGGCCCATCGCCTCGATGAGGTGGAAGTGCGTGTCATCGAAGGTGATGGTGGGGTAATACTGAAGCAGCGCGCTGGCGAGGCTGCGCATCTCGCCGAAGATCTCGATGCCGGCAAAGCCGCCACCGACGACGGTGAACGTGAGCAGGCGGTCGCGCTCGGGGCCCGCGGGCAGCAGCGCGGCCTTGTCGAAGTTGGTGAGGATGCGGTCGCGGATCGCGGTGGCCTCCTCGATGGTCTTGAGCCCGATCGCCTCGTCGGCGACGCCGGGGATCGGGAAGGTGCGCGACACGGCTCCGGCGGTGACGACGATGATGTCGTACTCGAACTCCCACGGCTCGCCGACCTCCGGCGTGATGGTGGCGGTCTTCGTAGCATGGCTGATGGCCGTGACCTTGGCCGTGATGACGGTGGTCTTCTCGAGGTGTCGACGGTGCGAGACCACCGCATGACGCGGCTCGATCGACCCCGATGCGATCTCGGGGAGGAACGGCTGATAGGTCATGTAGGGGAGCGGATCAACAACGGTGACCTCGGCCTCACCCGGCCGCAGCGAACGCTCGAGCTTCAGGGCTGTATAGAAACCGGCGTAACCGCCGCCGACAATAAGGATTTTAGGCACGACGAACAGTCTATTACCTGCGCCGGGAGCCCCTGAACTCACGGAAAATGCTCCGTAGCAGAAGAACCAGCAACGTCGCAAAGACAGCGTAGACCAGAATCGGCACCCCGATATCCCTCAGCGAGCCGACGGACGGAAGCACCCGACCAAACGGGCTCACCGGCGCTGACGCGATCACCGGCGCTGGCGTCGGCGTCGGCGTCACCGTGGCCGTGCTCGTCGGCGCTGGAGCCCCCGTGGCGACGGCGCGACGGTTGAGCCGAATCCAGTTCGCCAGATCGCCGGCCGGGTCGGCCGAGACGGATGGCACGCTCTCGCTGACCGCGGCTGCCGCGTTGACCAGGCCGCTGCCATAGACGAGCGGACTCCCCTTTGGGGTTGCGGTCGCCGTGAGGCGGTGGATGATGTTGCCTGCACTCAGGCCCGGATGCGACGCCTTGATGAGCGCCAGCACTCCGGCGACGATCGGCGTCGCCCCGCTCGTTCCGGCCCAGCTGTAGTAGGCGCCGCCCGGGCCAGCCCCGACGAGTCCCTCGCTCGGCGCGGCCACGGACAGCGTGATGCCCTGCGACGAGGCGTCGAAGCTCGCGTTGCCGCTCTGGTCGACTCCCGCCACCACCACCACCCCCGGCATGGTGGCCGGGGCGCCCACCTCGGTGGTGCCGCTGCCCCGGTTGCCGGCGGCGGCGACGATGATGACGCCCTTCTTCATGGCGTAGAGGAAGGCGTCATCCCAACTCGTCGGCCAGTCCAGGGTGTTGCGGGTGAGGGACATGTTGATGATGTCCGCGCCGTGGTCGGCCGACCAGCGCACGGCCTTCGCGATCTGTTCGTCGGAGTCGACGGCGCCGACCCCGAAGCCGACCGAGACCGACAGGATCTTCGCCGCCGGGGCGACGCCGATGATCCCGTCGCCGCCGCCGGGCCCGTGGCCATGGCCGACGAGCAGCGAGGCGACCATGGTGCCGTGATTGCTGTCGGAGCCGACGGGGGTCTGGCCGTTCGCGGCACCGACGCCGGAGACATCCGTGCCGCCGATCACCGTGCCGGTGAGGTCGGGGTGCGAACCGTCGACACCGGTGTCGATGATCGCGATCGTGACACCCGCGCCCCTCGTAGTGTTCCAGGCCGCCTGGATGCCGTAGTCGGCGAGCCAGTATTCCCTGGCTCGGATGTTGTCGGCCGACGCCGGGACGGCGACGAACAGGGATGCCGCGACCGCGAGCACTGCGGCGAAGGCGAAGTTACGCCCCAGCGACGCTAGGCGCACTGGCAGATGTTCGGCGACCAGTCGGCGCGTTCGAGCGCCAGGTCGCCGATCGGGTTGACACCCGGTCCCGCGGCGAGCGAGTGTCCGGCGAGGGCGTGCAGGCACTTCACCCGCACGGGCATGCCGCCGGCGGAGATCCCGGCGATCTCCTCGACGAATTCGATGCTCTCGCGGTCGGCGAGGTAGGACTCGTGGGCGCGCCGGTAGGCATCCGCCACCGTCTCGTCGGCGAGAAGCTGCTGCAGCTCGGTCATGACGCCGGTGGCCTCGAGGGTGGAGATCGCGGCCGTCGCGGCGGGGTGCGACAGGTAGTACATGGTGGGGAAGGGGGTGCCGTCGTCGAGGCGCGGACGCGTGGCGACGACGGTCGGCTGGCCGCACACGCAGCGCGCGGCGATTCCGATCACGTTGCGTGCCGGGCGACCAAGCTGGCGGGAGACCGCGTCGATGTCGGCCGCGGTGGGCGGCGCGAAGGGAGGTTTCGTCATGGGGTTTCGGGCCTATTGCTTGAGCCCGGAGATGACCGGGGCGACGATCTTGTTGGCCGGCGCATCGGTGAGGCCGGCGGTGAACACCGACGAGAGCAGCGACTTGACCCAGTCAACCTGGGTGGTCTGCAGCTTGTCACTGATCGGCTGTCCGTTGGGCGTGGTCGGTTGCGCCGCCTTTCCGGCGTCGGTGATGAGGTAGCTGTACTCGCCGGGGAACACGTAATCGAGCCGCTCACGGGCGAGCGCCTCGATGTACTTGGGATCGCTCCAGCGCGCCTTCTGACCCTGCAGCTCCGTCAGCGACAGCTTCGACGCCGCCACCTGCGCCTGCAGGGTCGCGATCTGCTCACGCTGCACCACGAGAATACGCAGCGACGGCGCAAGCACGACGATGAACATCACGATGAGAAGCAGGGCGGTGATCGCGAAGCCGGACAGCCGGATGCTGCGTAACCACTGGTGCGACGGCGCCTCCGGGGGAAGCTGCACGGGCACCCGCGTGGATGAACCACGTGGTGTGCGCGGGTGCCCCGTGCGGCTGTCCTTGGTCATACCTCGAGCTTAAGCGAGCGAAGCCGCTGCGATCCCGACACGCTCGCCGGGCTCGCTACTCGAACAGCAGAATCTCAGCCCTTGAACCGCGGGAATGCGCTGCGGCCGGCGTACACAGCGGCCTCGGCGAGCTCTTCCTCGATGCGCAGCAGCTGGTTGTATTTGGCGACACGCTCGCTGCGGGCGGGAGCGCCGGTCTTGATCTGTCCGGCATCCGTTGCGACGGCGAGGTCGGCGATGGTGGTGTCCTCGGTCTCGCCGGAGCGGTGCGACAGGATCGCGGTGTAGCCGGCGCGCTGGGCCAGCGCCACGGCATCCAGCGTCTCGGTGAGGGTGCCGATCTGGTTCACCTTGACGAGGATGGAGTTGGCCGCCGACAGGTCGAGGCCCTTCTGCAGGCGCACCGGGTTGGTGACGAAGAGGTCATCGCCCACGATCTGCACCTTCTTGCCGAGCTCGGCGGTGAAATGCTGGTACCCCTCCCAGTCGTCCTCCTGCAGCGGGTCCTCGATGGACACGAGCGGGTAGTTGGCTGCGAGGTCGGCGAAGTACGCGGTGAGCTCGAGGGCCGACAGCTGCTTGCCCTCGAAGTGGTAGGCGCCGTCTCGGTAGAACTCGGTGGCGGCGACATCCGTCGCGAGGGCGATGTCGCGGCCGAGCGTGAAGCCGGCCCGCTCGATCGCGGCGGCGATGAGGTCGAGCGCCTCGCGGTTGCTCGAGAGGTTGGGGGCGAAGCCGCCCTCGTCGCCGAGGCCGGTGGAGAGGCCCTTCGACTGCAGAAGCGACTTGAGGGAGTGGTACGTCTCGACGCCCCAGCGCAGCGCCTCGCTGAACGACTCGGCGCCCAGGGGAACGATCATGAACTCCTGCACGTCGATGTCGTTGTCGGCGTGCGATCCGCCGTTGATGATGTTGAGCAGCGGAACGGGCAGGGTGTGCGCGTTCGGGCCACCGACATAGCGGAACAGGGGCAGGTCGGCCGAGTCGGCGGCGGCCCGGGCGACGGCGAGCGAGACGCCGAGAATGGCGTTGGCGCCGAGCTTCTTCTTGTTTTCGGTGCCGTCGAGCTGGATCATCGCGGCATCGATGAGGCGCTGGTCGGTGGCGTCGAAGCCCTCGATCGCCGGACCGATGGTGTCGAGCACGGCCGAGACGGCCTTCAGTACGCCCTTTCCGCCGTAACGCTTCTTGTCTCCGTCGCGCAACTCGTAGGCCTCGAATGCGCCGGTCGAGGCGCCGGATGGCACGGCGGCGCGAGCGACGATGCCGTCCTCGAGCAGAACCTCCACCTCGATGGTCGGGTTGCCCCGTGAATCGAGAATTTCGCGGGCGCCTACTGCTTCGATCAAAGCCACGACGGGACTCCTTCTAATCTTGGGGGGGATTTGCGTTCGCCATTCTAATCGGCAGCGAGTTGGTCTACTCGGCACCGAGTTTGCGGAACCTCAGTTCCTCCACCGTCGCCACCCCGACCGGCACCATCGCGATCTCGGTGAATCCGGATGCCGCGAGCTGCGCCAGAAGCGGCTTCAGATTGCGTGGCGCCCGTTCCAGCCGAACGCGCCGACCGCTCCCGACGAGTTCCGCCTTGAGCTCCATGAGAGTGGCGTGGCTCACATCGGTGTCGTAGACGAGCGCGACACCCCCGAGCATCTCGCTCTCGCCGAGCTGCACGAGGTCGACGATGCGCTCGAAGCCGATGGAGAAGCCCGCGGCCGGCACATCCGCACCGAGGAAGCGGCCGATCATGCCGTCGTAGCGACCGCCGCCGCCGAGCGAATAGGGCAGATCGGGGTGCACGACCTCGAAGATCGTGCCGGTGTAGTAGCCCATGCCACGCACGAGGAATGGGTCGAACTCCACGATCGGTGTCGTGACGCTTCCCTCAGCGCCAGCGCCAGCGGTAGTGGTGGTGGTAGTGGTAATGGCAGTGGCGGCGCGCTGCACGGCCTCTCCGATGGCGGTGAGTTCGGCGACCACATGGTCGTCCACGCCCTCTGGCAGCGCCGCACGGATCGCCCGCTCGCCGAACGGAATCCCGTCTGGTGCCCGCGGTCGTCGGAGGAAGGCATCGAGGGCATCCACCGCGGCTGCCCCGATGCCGCGCTCACGCAGCTCGGCGATGACGCCCTCCCGGGCGATCTTGTCGAGCTTGTCGATGGTGATGAGCACCGATTCTTGGTCGGCCGCGGCGAACCCGAAGGCGTCGAGCATGCCGATCAGCAGCCGGCGGTCGTTGAGCCGAATGGTCCAGTCGACGAGGCCGAGGGCCGCGAGCGTGTCGGCCGTCGCGGCCAGCAGCTCGATCTCGGCGAGCGGTCCGGCCTCGCCGATGATGTCGATGTCGCACTGGACGAACTGGCGGAAGCGGCCCTTCTGCGGTCGTTCGGCACGCCAGACCGGGGCGGCCTGGATGGCGCGGAACACCGTCGGCAGTTCCGCGCGGTGCGTCGCGTAGAAGCGGGCAAGCGGCACGGTCAGGTCGTAGCGGAGACCGAGGTCGGCGAGGTCGAGGGCATCCTTCGCCGTGGCGAAGTCCTCCGGAGTGAGCCCGCGTTTGAGCACTCCGAACGCGAGCTTCTCGTTGTCGCCGCCGAGGCCGGCGTGCAGCCGGGCCGAGTCCTCCATCACGGGCGTCTCGATCTCGTCGAAGCCGTGGGAGGCGAAGACGGAGCGGATCACCGCGAGCACGCGTTCGCGCCGCGCCTTGTCGGCGGGCAGGAAGTCGCGCATTCCGCGAGGGGGATTCACCGGGCTAGCCATGGGTCGATTGTTCCACGGGCTCGGTGCGTGCCGCTCCGCTCCCGTCGCTACGCGGCGATCAGTGCCCGGATGCGTTGCTCGTAGTGACCGAGGGCCCACTCGAACGCGGCCGTGACCTGCTCCTCGTCCCGCGTGACGAGCAGGTCGTAGTGCAGGCCATAGATGGTGACCACGATGATGCGCGCCTCGAGCGCCGCCTGCTCCGGGGCGATGCCCAGGCGCAGGAGCGCCTCGATGCCGGACCGGTTCCACCGCTCGAGCCTCGCGTGGGTGGGGCGGTCGCTGTGCGGCTCGCCGGATTCGAGCATCGCGGCCTCAACCTCCAGCCGGTGAAGCTGCCTCGCCCGTTCGGCGAGCGAGAGCCGCCATGACTCCCGGATGTTACCGAGGTGCCGTTCGATGCTCCCGAACTCCCCCTCGACGGCTCTGACAATCTGGGTCTGCCGTTCGGAAATGGCCTGGACCACCTCGCGAATGAGTTCCGCCCGCGTGCCGAAATGGTAGACGAGCGTGTAGGTGCTCACGGAGAGACCCTCCGCCAGGGTGCGGAAGGTGAGGGCCGACAGGGGCTTGTCGAGCAGGTAATCGATGGTCGCCGCGAGGAGGGCCGGCTTCCGCTCGAGATCCTTGGTTCGCGCCACGAAAATAAACATAACGCATGTTTGGTAAACCTCGCCAGATCGAGTACAATCGTGGTCAATCTGTTAGTGCGCCGCCGTCGATGCGAATCCGGCATGAAACATGCAATTGCCGCAAGCAGGATACGCAGTACCCACGATCATCAGCGGCGGCGATCATAAGCAGGGCCCCCGGATCGGGTAATTCGTGGGGCCCGTGTCCGAACCCTCCTTTCGATGCGGAATTCCCAGCGAAACCGGATCGGTTCGGGCTGTGGTGCCCCTCTCATTCGGGTTGAGGGGGGCACCTCTCTCATTCGGGCAGGTCGCGTTCGGGCAGGCTCCCGGGGTCGAGGCCGGCTCAGGGCGCGCCGAACCCGATGATTCCCGCATCAAAGG
Organism: Actinomycetales bacterium; assembly: GCA_038251725.1. GTDB lineage: Bacteria > Actinomycetota > Actinomycetes > Actinomycetales > Microbacteriaceae > Lacisediminihabitans. The sequence goes on along the minus strand of JBBSBA010000045.1, from coordinate 9,479 downwards.
GATCCGCCGCGGAGTCTTCGGCAGCACCGCCCTCGGTGGCGCGGATCTCGTCCTGCAGCCCCCGGAGCGTCGTGCGCAGCGCGCGCTCGGCATCCAGGCCCCCGGCTTTCGCCGAGGCGACGATCGCCAGCAGCAGACCGCCGAGCTGCTCCTCGTCCTCGAGCGGAATCGTGGCCACCGCATCCGGGTCGATCACTCCGACCTTCTGCGCCCGTCCGATGAGCTTGTCGGCGAGCCCGAGCGAGGGCATGCCCTGCGGGATGCCGTCGAGAACGCTCGCACGATGCGGCTTCTCCTCGGCCTTGCGCACGTCCCAGAGTGCGATCACCTCGGCGGAGGTGGCCGCGCTCACGTCACCGAACACGTGCGGGTGGCGGCCGATCATCTTCGCCGTCATGTGCGCCGCGACATCCTCGATCGTGAACTCGCCGGCCTCGGCCGCCAGGTCGGAGTGGAAGATCACTTGGTAGAGCACGTCGCCGAGTTCTTCGATGAGGTCCTCGCGCCTGGTGGGCGAGTCGGGGTCGCTCTCGATCGCGTCGACGAGTTCGTACGTCTCCTCGACGAGGTGCTGCACAAGGGATTCGTGGGTCTGTTCGCGATCCCACGCGCAGCCGCCGGGGGCGCGCAGCCGGGCGAGCACGGCGATCAGCTCGTCGAGTTTCGGATGGGGCGGGTTCGCCGGCGTGGTCATGCGTTCAATCTTGCCCCGAACGGCCGGAGGGTGAGAGCGGCCGACCGGTAGCGGCCGCTGTCGGCGGCGAGCGCGCTGGGACAATGAGGGGTGCTCTCCCCCACCGACCCGGCCAGCCCCGTGATCCTGTGGTTCACGTTCGCGGCCCTGATCGGCCTGCTCGTCTACCGCGCCGTGCGAAAGGAACGTCGGGACTACCAGCGGTTCAAGCGATTCGAGCGCACCCGGAACCGGCAGCGGATGATGCGCAAGTGGCTCGTGGACTCGCTGACCATGTTCGGTGGGACCGCCGTGGTGATAATCGCGCTGTCGTGGCGGTTCGTGACGCCGCTGCTCGGCACGGTGGAAGGTTGGCCGATCTCGGTCGGCTGGCGGCGCTTGCTTGCCGACACGGGTGGTCTCGTTCCCGGCATCGCCGCCGCCATCGGGGTGGCGCTGCTCGGCGGCACGATTTTCGTTGTCGCGCTCGCCCGCAAGACCGACGATCTGCCGACGATCGGGGACATCGGTGCGCTGCTGCCCCGCAACCGCGCTGAGCTGGGCTATGGCGCGCTGCTCTCCGTGAACGCGGGTGTCGTCGAGGAGCTGCTCTTCCGGTTCGCGGTGCCAGCGCTCATCTTCGGCGCCAGCGGGAGCGCCCTCGCGGCCGTGGTCGGGAGTGTGGCGCTGTTCGGAGTCCTGCACCTCTATCAGGGTTGGCCCGGCATCCTCGGCGCGACGGTGATCGGCAGCCTGCTGATGGCCCTGTACCTCGCGACCGGCAGCATCGTGGTGGCGATCGTCGTGCACGCGCTCATCGACCTGCGCTCGCTCGTGCTGATCCCCATGCTCGTGTTCGCCGTTCACCGCACCCGGGGATAGCGACTCAGGCGGCGGTGGCCTCTTCGACCTGCTCGATCGTGCTTCGCGGCATCGCGAGTCCCGCGAGGACGGTGGCGACGGCCGAGACGGCGACCGCGACGAAGACGGCTCCGGATGCCGCCTCGACCGTCGACGGCACCATTTCGCTGCCGCCCACCGACTGGAAGATGCCATTCGCGATGGCCCCGAAGATGGCCACCCCGAGGGCGCTTCCGATCGAGCGCGAGAACAGGTTGGTGCCGGTGACGACTCCGCGTTCGTTCCACCGCACGCTCGCCTGCGCGGCGATGAGGCTCGGGGTGGCGACCAGCCCCATCCCGAGCCCCACCATGAAGCAGCTCGCGGCAACGATTGCGATGTTCGGCGTCTGGCTGGTGAGCGCGAGCACCAGCGTTCCGGAGACGGTGAAGGTCATGCCGATGAGCGCCGTGTTGCGAAAACCGATGCGCAGGTAGAGACGCCCGGACAGGGACGCGGCGATCGGCCATCCGATGGTCAGCACCGCGAGGGTGAGGCCGGCCACGAGCGGGGTCGCGCCGAGCGAACGCTCGAGGTAGGTGGGAACGTAGGAGGTGAGGCCGATCAGCACGGCACCGACCCCAAGCGAGAGGAAGGCGGTGGTGAGCAGCAGTCGCCTCGAGAACACCCAGAGCGGCAGCACCGGCTCCGCGGCGTGCTTCTCCGCGACGACGAAGCCCACCAGCAGCAGCGCGCCGAGGGTGAAGGCACCGATGCTCTGCACGGAGTCCCAGGCCCACGCCTGTCCGCCCTCGAGCACGGCGAGGATGATGAGGCTGAGAGACACCGTGAGCAGCCCCGCCCCGAGGTAGTCGACCGTGTGTTTCTTGCGCTGGATCTTCTCGTGGAACACCCGCACCAGCAGCACGGTGGCAACGATGCACAGCGGCACGTTGACGAAGAAGATCCATCTCCAGGACAGGAACTGGGAGAACACCCCGCCGAGGGTCGGACCGACCACGGAGGACACGGCCCACACGCTCGCGAGGTAGCCCTGCGTCTTGGCGCGTTCGGCCACCGTGTAGATGTCACCGGCGATGGTGACGGCCATCGGCTGCACCGCTCCGGCGCCGAGGCCCTGGATGGCCCGGAAGGCGATGAGCGCCGGCATGCTCCAGGCGAAGCCGCAGAGGATCGAGCCGAGCAGGAACAGCCCGACGCCAATCAGGATGATCGGCTTGCGCCCCACCGTGTCGGACAGTTTGGCGTACACCGGCACGGAGACCGCCTGGGCGAGCAGGTAGATGGAGAACAGCCACGGGAACGCCGTGAATCCGCCGATGTCGCCAACGATCGATGGCACCGCGGTGGCGAGAATCGTGGAATCGATGGCCACGAGCCCGGTTGTCACCATGAGGGCGATCAGGATCGGGCCGCGCTCGGAACGGAATCCGACGTCGAAGGTGGTGCTCGTGCTCACGGGGGTCCTCTGGTTCCGGGCGCTGGCGTGCGCCCCCGAGGTGATTCAAGTTCAAGCGCTAGCGCTACATTCCCTCGGCTCCCGATCTTCTCAACTCCCGTTCCTCCCTGGGGCAGACCATCTCTGGGCCGACCGTCTTCGGGCCGACCGTCGCTTGGCCGACCATCGACTCTTGAGTAGTCCGTTCGAGGGGTGAACCATGAGGCACAGGTTTTTGGCGCGAGCGTCGACGATGTCTCCCGTCTGGAACCCAAGCAGAAGGAGTAGATCATGACCAGGTTCCTGTTTATCTACCACTCCCCGACTAACCCCTCGGTCGACGAAAAGCCGGCCGACGTGGACATGGGCGGGGAGATGGACGCCTGGATGCAGTGGGGCGCCCGTGTCGGCGAGCAGCTCACCGACTTCGGCGCTCCGCTTGCCAACGGTGTCACCGTCTCACCGGATGGGGGGACCGCCCCCAGCACCCGCGAGGTCACCGGCTATTCGTTCATCGAGGCCGACAGCATGGATGCGGTGCTCGAGTTCGCGAAGAATCACCCGCACCTGAAAATGCCGGGCAGCACGATCGAAGTGCACGAGGTGCAGCCTGTCCCGGGGATGTAGCATCGGTCCATGGCACCCTCGTCGGCTCGCGGTGTCGCCCGAGAGGCGAAGAACAGCACCGTCCTCACGGTGCTCGCCCGCACAGGGTTTGCCGTCAACGGAATACTCCACCTGCTGATCGGCGGCATCGCCATCGGCATCGCGACCGGCGTCGGCGGTCAGGCCGACCAGACCGGTGCCCTCGGTGCTCTCGCATCGGCTCCGGGCGGGGTCTTCGTGCTCTGGCTCATCGTCGTGGGGCTCGCCGCTCTCGGAATCTGGCAACTGCTCGAGGCGTTTTTGATACGGCATCCGGCCGGGAAGAAGCGCGTCGTGCACACCGCTGGCGAACTGGTGAAGGGCCTGGCCTATCTTGCCATCGCCGCCACCACGTTCACCTTCGCGCGCGGCGGCACCAGCAACGCGGCAACTGGCACGGCGGACTTCACGGCACAGCTGCTCGCCACCGGCGGCGGAGTCTTCCTGATCGTGCTGCTCGGTGTCGTGATCGTGGGCGTCGGCGTCGCCTTCGTAGTGCGGGGCGCGCGGCGGTCGTTCACCGAGGGCATACGGGTGCCGAGCGGCGCGGCCGGCACGGCAGTCGTGCGGCTCGGAGTGTTCGGCTACGTGGCCAAGGGCATCGCGATCGGTGTCGTCGGCATCCTCTTCATCGTGGCGGTCGCCACGGCCGACCCGTCGAAGGCGACCGGGCTGGATGGGGCGCTGCGCGCTCTGCTCTCCCTTCCGTTCGGGCCGATCATTCTGATCGCCGTCGGGGTTGGGCTCGTCGCCTACGCGCTGTATTGCTTCGCGCGGTCCCGTCTCGCGCGCCTGTAAAGCCCTCCCCGTATTCGGGACCAAAGCCCCCGTCGGCGGCCCTCCTCGGCGCGAGGATGGACGCGGAATCCGACATCGGTCGGATCGATGAGCGTTCGCCCTTCCTTTGGCGAACCGGGACGGGAGATTCTCATGGCAACCTACGACGTTGAAGGCCGCTCGGCGATCGTGACCGGAGCGGGTTCGGGCATCGGGCACGCCATTGCCCTCGAACTCGCCGCGAACGGCGTGGCGGTGATTGTGGCCGAGGTGGAGCTGGCATCCGCCCAGGCCGTTGTGGACGAGATTCGTGCCGCGGGTGGCACCGCGGAGAAGATCGTCGGTGACGTGTCGGACCCGGCCTTCGCCATGGCCTGCGTCGACGACGCCAACGCCCTCGCCCCGCTGCGCATCGCGGTGAACAACGCCGGCATCGGCGGCGAGCAGGCTCTCATCGGCGATTACTCGCTCGAGAGCTGGCGGCGGGTGATCGAGGTCAACCTCAACGCGGTCTTCTACGGACTCCGGGCGCAGCTGCCCGCGATGGCCGAGAACGGCGGCGGATCCATCATCAACATGGCCTCGATTCTCGGAAGCGTCGGCTTCCCCAACTCCTCCGCCTACGTCACCGCCAAGCACGGTCTCCTCGGCCTCACCCAGAATGCGGCCCTCGAGTACGGCGCGAAGAAGGTGCGCACCAATGCGGTCGGTCCCGGCTTCATCCACACCCCCCTCGTCGACGCCAACCTTGATGAGTCGACCCAGGCCTTCCTGGCCGGCAAGCACGCCCTCGGCCGCCTCGGCACCCCGCAGGAGGTCTCGTCGCTCGTCTGCTTCCTCGCCTCGGATGCGGCGTCGTTCGTGTCGGGCAGCTACTACCCCGTGGATGGCGGATATCTGGCCCAGTAGGGGCGGCGGGCACGGGCGAGCATGCCAGGTCTGCGGGTCTGCGGGTCTGCAGGTCTGGCGGTTCTGCCGGCGGCCTACAGCGATGCTCGCGGTGGCTTCCCGCCGCGACGAGGCGTGCGTCGGCGGTCGATGGCCGATGGCGGGATGAACCACGGAACATTGCCGCGAACCTCGATCATCCAGTTGTTGCGATGGACTTCGTGATGGTGTCTCGAGCAGAGAAGTACGCCGTTGCGAAGATCCGACGGACCCGAATGGCCCCACCACACCACATGGTGAGCCTCGGTATGACTCGGTGGCAGGTGGCAGTTGCGCCAGGCGCAGCCGCCGAATCGTTCGCCCATCGCGATTTTTTGCGCCCGGCTGAAGAGTCGTTGCGCGGTTCCGAGGTCGAGGATTTCGCTGGCCCCGCCGAGCACCATCGGAATGATCTCCGCTTCGGCCGCTAACCGGCGGGCGGTTCCGGCCGAGATCGGCTGCTCGATTCCATCGATGTTGGCCTCCCCGAGCCCGCTGAGCAGGGACTCGAGCGTCATCCGCACCACAACCGTGGTCGCCCGGATCGGAATCTCCGTGTTGGTGCAGGCGATGCCGTGTCGCGCGAGTTCGATGATCGCTTCGGCGCCGAGCTGGGCGGTGCTGCGCGGGGCGATGAGCGCGTCATCCGCGTCTGCGTCGGTGGTGAAGCTGGGCCGGCGAATGTTCGCGCCGACGTGGGCGTCGATGGCCGCATCCAGGTAGGCGGCGGAGAGCGGGTCGGCGTCGAGGATGTACCGTTTCATGCCGTTGGGGCGCAGGGTGCGGCGGAGGCAGCTGAGCGCCAGAAGGGCATCTTCGCGGGGTTCGATGCCGTCGACGTCGAGCGCATCCCGCCACGAGATCGCGACTTTACGCACCATGTCGGCCGGGCATTCCGCCGCGAAGGCGACGAGCGCCTCCTCGGCGGCGAGCAGGTCGACCGCGGCCGCGCGCGGGGTGCTCTGGGTGAGGGCGGCGATGATGTGGTTCGCGGACTCCACCGGGATGCTGCCCGCATCCAGCGCGGTGCGTACCAGCCCGAACTCGGCCGGCAGTTGCTCCCCCAGCAGGGTGGTGCGCCATTCGGTGGCGAGGCCGACCCGGTAGAACCGGTGCGCTTCGGCAAGCGGGATGCGGCCCACGTCGACAAGCAGTTCGGCCACGCTGCGACTCGACTGCGAAACATGCGGCGCCTCGACGGCTCGCGCAGCCTTCATCATCTCGCCGGCATCCACCGAGAGTCGGGTGATCCGCGCGTCGATGAGCCGACGCTCGGCGAAGGCGTTCTCGAGGTCTTCGAGCATCCGCGCCTCACCCGTGTCTCCGCTGCCGAACCCGTGATTGAGCTTGTTCTGCTCCCCCGGAACGGCCCACACATCGGTCGCGGCCAGGGCCTCTTCCGATGGAGCTTCGAGGGTCATTGTCATGGCAATATTCTCCCACTTTCCGCTTCAAATTTCTAGTCAAATATTGCCCTTGACCAGCAATTTATTTATTTTCACCGGTGGATAACTGAGGCAGAGAGGCCCTGTGGAGGAGCAGATGAAACGGGAGGTCAAACCGGAAAGTGCACGAGCCGATCGGCGCCGCTGCGTCAGGCCCAAGGCCGTGACGTGCTGCGTGAACACGAGCTGCGCGAGGCCGCCCAATGGCCAGGCGCGCACCCCCGAATGGGCGATAGACGAGTTCCCCTCATTAGAGAATGATGAAGAGAGTGCTTGCCAGTCGGGGCGGCCGCGTTCGGGGGAACAACGATGTCTGCAGGTCACTCGGCGGCCGACGAGGCCGCCAGGTACTTGGCCGAGGCCGAAGCATTCGAATATGCGTCCGCGAAGGCGCGCCAAATGTACCGAAACTTCATGACCGGAGCCGCCGGAGAACGCAAGCTCGCAGACCTCATGGAGCCGCTTGTCGAACAGGACTATTACGTTCTTGCCGACCGTGCCTGGCCAGGGTCGAGCACGGCGAATGTCGACTTCATCGTGGTTGGGCCTTCAGGGGTTTTTCTCGTCGACGCCAAGGCGTGGGGGCAGGTGAGCATCGACAACGGACGAGTGTTCCAGGGACAGGACGATGTCACTGAGAAGTTCGAGAACTTCGCGTCCTTGCGCGAGATCACCGAAGCTAGCCTTGCCGATGTGGGAATCGCGCCGGGTGAAATCAGGGTGGCGGCATTCTTCATGGGCAAGTCCGCGCTGAGGGGCGCGGTATGCGGGGTCGACCTTGTGAGCGAGGACCTGGCCATCCGCTATCTGCTCGATCGCGGAACACGGCTTCGACCCATCGAGATTCACGCTGCCCGTGCCGCGCTGGAAGTGCTCTTTCCCCCGATCGTCGCTCACTCCCGGCCGGTCGAGCTGACTCTGGTCGAGCCCGTGATCGAGACGACTTTCGACGATGCCCTGATCACACTCGAAGAGATCGAAGATGCTCTGCTCTCCAGCATCATGGTGAAGCCGATCGAAGAATGGATGGCGTTTCTCCATCCCGATCAGGCTCGACTCGCCCGCCGATCGTTCAACGGCCCATCCCGCATCCGCGGTGCCGCGGGCACAGGCAAGACCGTCGTTGGCCTGCATCGCGCTGCCTACATCGCCCGCACCCGACCCGGCACCGTGCTGGTCACCACATTCGTGCGCACGCTACCGGCAGTGCTGTCTTCATTGATGCAGCGGATGTCGCCCGAAGTGGCCGATCGGATCGAATTTTCCGGCATCCACTCGTTTGCCCTCAAACTCTTGCGTGAGCGCGGCGTCGGCACTCATCTCGACCCCGCCAAGGCGAGCCTCGCCTTCGACCACGCCTGGCGAACTTCCGGTATGAACACCGAGCTCGCTCGCATCGACAGCGACAAGGACTACTGGCGCGACGAGGTCCTCACCGTGATCAAGGGGCGCGGACTCACCAAGTTCGAGCAGTACGCCGCCCTCTCGCGAATCGGTCGAAAGCGTGGGCTGAACGGCACGCAGCGCCACGCGGTCTGGCAGCTGCACGGCGCGTACCACTACGCGCTACGCGCTGCGCAGGTGCACGACTTCGCCGACATCATCCTGCTCGCCGAGCAGTCGTTGAAGAAGACTCCACTGGAGGGATACTGCGCAGTGGTCGTGGACGAAGCTCAGGATCTGTCCTGCGCGATGATTCGGATGCTACACAGCATCGTCGGCGACCGCCACGACGGTCTCAATCTGATCGGCGACGGCCAGCAGACGATCTACCCGGGCGGTTACACGCTCTCCGAGGCGGACATCTCGATTGCCGGCCGGGGCGTGATCATGACGAAGAACTACCGCAACACGATCGAGATCGCGGACTTCGCCCTGTCACTGGTCGCCGGCGACGAGTTCGTCGATATCGAAGGCACACCCTCGAAGGCGGACGTCACCTCAGAGGTGACGAGGCACGGTGCGCAACCGGAGGTGGCGCACTTCACCTCGCGTGCTGGTCATGACAGATCGCTGATCGAGCACGTGCAAAACCTCCTCAGCGTCGGAGTGCGCCTGGGGGACATCGGGATTCTCGCCCACACCACCTTCGCCGCCGATGATGTGAGCACGGCACTGGCCACTGCCGGCCTCCCATCGATCGGGCTGCTCGACTACACCGGTACGTCCGTCGATGCGATCAAGGTGGGCACCATCAAGCGGGCAAAGGGTCTCGAGTTCAAGCAGGTGTTGGTGGTGCGCACTCCCCCCCCGGCTGCTCGAACCGGCGCCAGTCTCAGAGGACTCGGCCGCGACCGAGCGGCGCGAGCTCGAGCGACGGGAGTTGTACGTGGCGATGACGCGTGCGCGGGATGGGTTGTGGGTGGGGGTTGCCTAGTGAAGCATTCCGGCGAGGGTCGCGAAACCCACCTGCGATTCCTGCTAGGACTAACGCATGAGATCAGCCGCCGAACAAGCCGCCATTCGTTTGGACATCTTTCGCTGGCTAGACGGAAAGCTCGGGTCCGGCCAATCTGACTTGTCTCGAGACGAGCTGGAGAACTATCACTACGGCCTTGAACGACTCCCGTTACTCGATACCGCTAGAGGTATTCGAAATCCGCAAGATTTCGATTCGACTCTCACCATCATGACCAGCACCAAGAGTCCGTACGGCGAGGAGACGATTAGCGAAGGTGGATTCGTCCGCTATTCGTATCAGGCTCGCGATGGT
>JBBSBA010000044.1:0-21277 GCA_038251725.1 Actinomycetales bacterium | reverse complement strand
GGCGACCGCGATCAGCCCGAGCTCGGCGGCACTCGCCAGCAGCGGATGCCGCGGCACGACCCGCACGTTGTATCCGAAGCTGCCGGCACGACTGAGCGCGACCGTGCCCGCGAACTGGGCGGGATCGGCCGCCGTCGGCGACGGCTTCAGCTCGACCCGCTCGGGGTTCTCCAGGCGGTCGTTCTCCCGGGCCCGACCATAGACGACCTCGACCGCCACATCATCCGTGGTGAGTCCGTCGAGGTTGACGTGCGCGCGCACGTGGAGCACATCGCCCACCTGCGGAACGGCATCGACCCCACCGGACTCGACGTGGGTGACGGAGACGTTCGGCCAGGCCGCGGTCACCCGGTGCTTCCACGCCGCAAGCTCACGGGCAGGCGCGAATCCATCCACGGAGATCGCGCGGTGCGCGACGACGGACGGCACGTACAGGCGTTCGACGTACTCCCGCACCATGCGGTCGGCTGACAGCTCGAACGACAGGGTGGAGAGCGTGTGACGAATGGACTCGACCCAGCGTGTCGGCACTCCGTCTTCGCCTCGGTCGTAGAACCGCGGTGCGATCTGGTGCTCGATGAGGTCGTACATCGAATCCGCCTCGAGCTTGTCGCGCTCGGCGGAATCCCCCGCCGCGTCGGCGCTGGGGATCGCCCAGCCGTTCTCCTCGTCGTAGAACTCGGCCCACCAGCCGTCGAGGATGGAGAGGTTGAGCGAGCCGTTGAGCGCCGCCTTCATGCCGGAGGTTCCGCAGGCCTCGAGCGGACGCAGCGGATTGTTCAGCCAGACATCCGTGCCCGGGTAGAGCAACTGCGCCATGGCGATGTCGTAGTTGGGCAGGAAGACGATGCGCTTGCGCACGTCAGGCTCCTGGGAGAACTCGACGAGTTTTTGGATGAGTCGCTTGCCCTCGTCGTCGGCGGGATGCGACTTTCCGGCGATCACGATCTGCACCGGGTGATCCTTGGACAACAGGATCGACCGCAGTCGCTCGGGGTCGTGCAGCATGAGCGTGAGGCGCTTGTAGGTCGGCACCCGCCGGGCGAATCCGATCGTGAGCACCTCCGGATCGAGCAGCTCCGAGAACCACGACGGGTCGCCGATGCCGGGGTTCTGCTCGGCCCAGGCCTCGGAGACGCGGGCGCGGGCATCCGTCACGAGCTGCCGGCGCATGCCGTTTCGCACGTTCCAGAGGTCGGCGTCGCTCACCGCGGGCGACGCCCAGTCTGCGGTGGTGGTGTCGGAGGTTCCCAGCTTCTCCAGGGCGAGCTCGACGAGCGAGTGATCGGTCCAGGTCGGGGAGTGCACTCCGTTGGTCACCGACGTGATCGGCACGTCATCCACGTCGAAGCCGGGCCAGAGCACCCCGAACATGTCGCGGCTCACCTCGCCGTGCAACTGGGAGACGCCGTTTGCGCGCTGGCCGAGACGCAGGCCCATGACGGCCATGTTGAAGGTGTCGGGTGTGCCGCCATGGTAGCTTTCCGCGCCGAGCGCGAGCACGTCGTCGATCTCGACGCCCGGCAGCAGGTCGGTGGAGAAATACTGGTGCACGAGCGAGGCGTCGAACCGGTCGATGCCGGCCGGAACCGGTGTGTGGGTCGTGAAGACGGTGCCGGCCCGAACCACCTGAAGAGCCGCGGCGAATGACAACCCCTCACCGATCAGATCGCTGATGCGCTCGAGTCCGAGGAATCCGGCGTGGCCCTCGTTGGTGTGGAAGAGCTCTGGCCCGTCGGTGTCGGTGAGCTCGGTGAGCAGCTTGATCGCGCGCACTCCCCCGATGCCGAGCAGCAGCTCCTGCAGCAGGCGGTGCTCTCCGCCTCCTCCGTAGAGGCGGTCGGTGACCGAGCGAAGCGAATCCTCGTTTTCGGGGATGTCGGTGTCGAGCAGCAGCAACGGAATGCGGCCGACCGCGACGCACCAGATTCGCTCGTACAGTGCGCGACCGCCGGGAAGGGCGAGGGTCACCTGGGCGGCGGCGCCGTCCGGGTGGCGGAGAACCGAGAGTGGGAGGCCGTCGGGGTCGAGCGCCGGATAGGACTCCTGCTGCCAGCCATCCGAGGAGATCGACTGGGCGAAGTACCCGGAGCGGTAGAAGAGGCCGACACCGATGATGGGCACCCCGAGGTCGGAGGCACTCTTGAGGTGGTCTCCGGCGAGGATTCCGAGACCACCGGAATACTGCGGAAGGGCGGCGGCGATGCCGAACTCCGGAGAGAAGTAGCCGATCGCCTTCGGCGCCGTCGCCCCCTGTGTCTTCTGGTACCAGCGCGGTTCGGCGAGGTAGGAGTGCAGGTCGTCGGAGAGAGCCGAGGTACGGGCCACGAAGCCCTCATCGGCGGCGAGATCGTGCAGCCGGCCGGGCTCGATCTCACCGAGGAGACCGATCGGGTCATGGTTACTCCACTCCCACAGCTCCGGAGACATGTCTTGGAAGAGTCGCCGGGTGGGCAGGTGCCACGACCAGCGGAGGTTCGTTGCAAGCTCCTCGAGCGGGGCGAGAACGTCAGGGAGAACGGTGCGAACGGTAAAACGACGGATAGCCTTCACCCGTACACACTAGAGGGACGAAGTTACAGATCCATTACGCCTGCAACCGTTTTCATCTAATCGGCAGGCACCGCGCTGCGGCGAGGGGCAGAGATTCCTTTGTCGAGCCGCTACGGTCGAAGGGTGAGCATGGCATACGAACCAAAGATGGGCCGCATCCCTATCCGGGATCTCGCCCCCCAGCAGCCCGAAAACAACTGGCCGGCAAAGGCTTTCGTCGGCGAGGTCGTGCCCTTCCAGGCCACGGTCTTCAAGGAGGGGCACGATGTGCTCGGGGTAGACCTGCTGTTGAGCACCCCGGAGGGCCTGCAGTCCAAACACCGTATGCACGAGGTCGGCTCGGGCATCGACCGCTGGGAGGTCGAGGTGCTGCTCGATCTTCAGGGCACCTGGGTATACAGCGTTCAGGCCTGGAATGACGATTGGGCAACCTGGCTGCACAACGCCAAGATCAAGATCCCCGCCGGCATCGACGTGAAGCTCATGCTGCTGATGGGCGCCCAATTGCTCGCCAGGGCGGCGAAGGGCGACCCCACCAACAGGGTTCTGAAGGATGCGGCGAAGACCATCGCGAGCAAGAGCCTCGCCCCGGCGGCCCGGTTCGAGGTCGCCCTCGACCCGCGCGTTGGCGAGGAGATCGAGAAGAATCCGCTCGCGAGCCTCACCTCCCTGAGCATGCCGCTCGAGGTCCGGGTCGAACGAGCCCGCGCCGGCGTCGGCAGTTGGTACGAATTCTTCCCGCGCTCCGAGGGCGCGAAGAAGGCCAAGAACGGCCAGTGGACGAGCGGGAACTTCCGCACCGCGGCCCGTCGCCTGCCCAACGTGGCCGGCATGGGGTTCGACGTGATCTATCTGCCGCCGATCCATCCGATCGGAGTGAGTTTCCGCAAGGGACCGAACAACACGCTCAACCCGGGTCCGAACGACCCTGGCTCACCCTGGGCCATCGGGTCGAAGGACGGCGGACATGACACCATCCATCCCGATCTCGGCACCGTCGAGGACTTCGAGATGTTCGTGGATACCGCGAAGAAGAACGGTCTCGAGGTCGCGCTCGACCTGGCGTTGCAGTGCTCCCCGGACCACCCGTGGGTGACCGAGCACCCCGAATGGTTCACCACGCTGCCCGACGGCTCGATCGCGTATGCGGAGAACCCGCCGAAGAAGTACCAGGACATCTACCCGATCAACTTCGACAACGACCCCATCGGCATCCGCACCGAGGTCCTGCGCATCGTCCGGTACTGGATCGGGCTCGGCGTCACGATCTTCCGCGTCGACAATCCGCACACCAAGCCGCTGCAATTCTGGGAGTGGATGCTGCACCAGGTGAACACCGAGTTCCCCGACATCGTCTTCCTCGCCGAGGCCTTCACGCGCCCGGCCATGATGTACTCGCTCGGGCAGGCCGGATTCCAGCAGTCCTACAGCTACTTCACCTGGCGCAACACCAAGGTCGAGCTCCAGGAGTTCTTCACCGAGATCTCCCACGAGCATGCCGCCTACTTCCGGCCGAACCTGTTCGTCAACACCCCGGACATCCTCACCGAGTACCTGCAGTTCGGGGGACCGGCGGCCTACAAGGTGCGCGCCGCGCTGGCCGCGACGGCCTCTCCCAGCTGGGGGGTCTACGCGGGGTACGAACTCTACGAGAACGTTGCACGACCGGGCTCGGAAGAGAACATCGACAACGAGAAGTACGAATTCAAGGCTCGCGACTTCGCCGCCGCGGAGGCCGCCGGGCGCTCGCTCGTGCCGTACATCACGCAGCTCAACAAGATCCGGGCAGAGCATCCGGCCCTCCGCCAGTTGCGCAACCTCGACATCCACTGGAGCGACGACGACTCGATCCTCGTCTACAGCAAGTATCTCGACGGTCGATACACCCGCTCGGGCCGGGGTGACGCGATCATCATCGTGGCCAACCTCGACCCGCACTCGGTGCGCGAAACCACCGTCCACCTCGATCCGACCAGGTTCGGCATCGACCCGGCCGAGAGTTTCGAGGTGACCGACCTCATCACCAAACAGAAGTTCACCTGGGGCCAACAGAATTTCGTCCGACTCGATGCCTTCGTCGAGCCGGTGCACATCCTGCGTGTCGAACTCCCGAGAGGCAAGTAAATGGCGAAGGATCCCACCACTCCCCCGAACACACCGGCCGACTCCGGCAAGAAACGGTCCACCGCGAAGAAGGTCGTGGCATCGACGGTGGCGCCAGTGAGCGTCGCGAGCCCCGCCCTGCCCACGCTGCACCCCGATCACGTGGCTGCGCTGGTGCAGGGCCGCCATCCGCAGCCGCACGCGACACTGGGTCAACACCCCGTGGAGGGAGGCTTCGTCGTTCGAGTCGTGCGCGCCCTCGCCGCCTCGGTGACCGCGATCAGAGGGGATGGCAGCCGCGTGCCCCTCACCCATCTGGCCGAGGGCCTGTGGCAGGGTTTCGCGGCCGGCCCCGGCCAGGCGTACCAGGTGGAGACGACGTACACCAACGGCCCGGACTGGGTGACCGACGACCCCTACCGCTTCGTGCCGTCGGTGGGCGAAATCGACCTCTACCTCTGGGGCCAGGGTCGTCACGAACAGCTCTGGCAGGTGTTCGGCTCACACTTCCGGCCGCACGAAGGCGTGGTCGGCACGAGCTTCTCCGTCTGGGCCCCCCACGCCGGGGCGGCGCGCGTGCTCGGCGACTTCAACGGCTGGAACGGAGTCGGCCATGCCATGCGCCGGCTCGACGACATCGGCGTCTGGGAGCTTTTCGTTCCCGGCCTCGCGCCCGGCTCGTCTTACAAGTTCGAGCTGCTCGCCGCCGACGGCCGCTGGGTGCAGCGTGCCGACCCGATGGCCCGCTACACCGAGATTCCGCCCGCGACCGCCTCGAAGGTCGGCCAGACGCGCTACACGTGGAACGACGACGACTGGCTGCGCCAGCGCGCCGAGCATGACCCGCACAACTCCGCGATGAGTGTTTACGAGATTCACGTGGGTTCGTGGCGCCCGGGGCTGGACTACCGCACGCTCGCCGACGAACTCATCGACTACCTGCAGGAGACCGCGTTCACCCACGTGGAGTTCATGCCGCTCGCCGAGCATCCGTTCGGTGGATCGTGGGGCTACCAGGTGACCGGCTACTACGCGCCGACCAGCCGCTTCGGCCATCCGGACGACCTGCGCTACCTGATCGACCGCCTGCACCAGGCCGGCATCGGCGTGATCATGGACTGGGTTCCCGCCCACTTCCCGAAGGACGAGTGGGCGCTCGCCAACTTCGACGGGCAGCCGTTGTACGAGCACTCCGACCCGCGCCGCGGCGAGCAGCGCGACTGGGGAACGCTGGTCTTCAACTTCGGCGATTCGCAGGTGCGCAACTTCCTCGTGGCCAACGCCCTCTACTGGCTCGAGGAATTCCACATCGACGGGCTTCGGGTCGACGCCGTCGCCTCGATGCTCTACCTCGACTATTCCCGCGAGGTGGATGATTGGCTGCCGAACGCGAATGGGGGCCGCGAGAACCTCGAGGCGATCAGCTTCCTGCAGGAGGTGACCGCCACGGCCTACAAGCGCAACCCTGGGATCGTGATGATCGCCGAGGAGTCGACCGCATGGCCGGGAGTCACCAAGCCGACCGCGGGATCCGGCCTCGGCTTCGGCATCAAATGGAACATGGGCTGGATGCACGACAGCCTCGCGTACATTGAGCAGGACCCCATGTACCGCTCGTACCACCACAACGAGATCACCTTCAGCATGGTCTACGCGTTCACCGAGAACTTCCTCCTGCCGATCAGCCACGACGAGGTCGTTCACGGCAAGGGTTCCCTGCTGCACAAGATGCCGGGCGACCAGTGGCAGAAGCTCGCGAACGTGCGCGCGTATCTCGCGTTCATGTGGTCGCATCCGGGCAAGCAACTGCTGTTCATGGGCTCTGAGTTCGGGCAGCCGTCGGAATGGAGCGAAGAGCGCGGACTCGACTGGTGGATTCTCGACCAGCCGGCCCATCGCGGGCTGCTCACCATGGTGAGTCAGATGAACCGGGTCTACCGCGACGAGCCGTCGCTGTGGTCGCGCGACAACGACCCCGGCGGATTCGAGTGGATCGACGCCGGCGACGCGGAACACAATGCCGTCTCGTTCCTGCGCTGGGACAACGATGGCAATCCCATCGCCGTGCTGATGAACTTCTCCGGCAACCCGGTCGGTCCATACCGGGTCGGCCTGCCGTTCGCCGGAACCTGGGAGGAGATCCTCAACACGGACGCCACGGAGTACGGCGGCTCGGGCGTCGGAAACTACGGCGCGGTCGTCGCGACCGATGCGCCATGGGCCGGGCGCCCGGCATCGGCGGAGCTCACCCTGCCCCCGCTCGCCGGTCTCTGGCTCAAGCTGCGCAGGTAGCCTCCCCGCATACGTAAAACGCGCTGGGCCGCCGTCCGTGCGGCAGGGTCAGTACAACAGGCCGGTGAGGCGACGACGGGCGGCGACCACGCGGGGATCCTCGATGCCGGCGATCTCGAAGTAGTCGAGCAGTCGCGTACGCACGATGTCCTTGCCTGCCTGGTCGAGAGTCGGGAACAGGTCAAGGAGCCGGGCGAACGCGTCGTCGAGGTGGCCGCCCGACAGGTCGAGGTCGGCGACGGCGAGTTGGGCGTCGACACTCTCCGGAGCGGCGGCGGCGGCATCCCGGATCTCGGCGGCGGATGCCGCGCCGAGCCGGGCAAGCAGCGACACCTGGGCAAGCCCGGCGACGGCGAGCTGGTCGCGTGGATCCTGGGCGATCGCGGTCTTGTACTCGTGGATCGCTGTCTCGAAGTCACCGGCCGCAATGGCGTCGTACGCCTCCTGGTGATGCGGGGGCAGCGGCTCCTCAACCGGTTCGGCCGGCTCGGCGCCGGGCTCCGCGGTCGTCACGGATCCGGTCACGTTCTGCTGCGCCGCGAGGGTGAACAGCTGGTCGAGCACCTGCTTGACATCCGCCTCCGGCAGGTCACCCTCATACAGCGCGATCGGGCGGCCCGCGATGACCGCCGCGACGGTGGGCGCTGCGGTGGCGTGGAAGGCCTGGGTGAGCTGCGGGTTGGCCGCGGCATCCACGGTCGCGAGCACGATGCGCCCCGCGAAGCCGGTGATCACGCGCACGAGGGTGGCCGAGGGCTCACCAACGTAGAGCTCCACGACGACCGGCACGGTCTGCGACAGGTCCAGGATGCCGTTGAACGACGCATCCGAGGACTCCATGACGAGCGACGGCACGGCTGTCCCGGCGCCGGCCACCGCTGCCTCGGCCGCGGCGGCCGGCGGTCGAACGAGCGACGACAGGTCGACCGCCCCACGGAGGTTGGCGCTGTTGGGTGGAATCGATGTCACTTGATCTCCTCGGCTGAGATGAGTCCGGTAGCGAAGCCGAGAAGACTGATCTTCTGATTGCTCGTTGAGCTCGGCACGTAGAACAGCAGCTGGTCGCCGTAGACGGCGACCGTGCCCTTGGTCGTCCCGGTGATACCGGACAGCGACTTGACAGCGCCCTCCGGGTTCACTGCCGCCCCCGCTTGCACGGGGGTGACGGTGACCGTTTCGTTGAGGTAGGCGGCCACGACGGCGCCGGAGTTGTTGCTGCCGAGAGCGATGCTGTCGTACGGCCCGTTGCTGTTGGCGAAGGTCATCTTGGCCGTGGCGGGCAGCGCCGCCTGCAGCGCCTTGCGCGCGTCGACCCCGATCAGTCCGAGCAGCTTGTCGTTCTTGGTATCGAAGTACTTGTTCGACGCGCTCGCGGGCCCCTTCTCGATGATGTCACCGTAGGCGAGCGCGAGTTTCGAGGGTTCCAACTCGAGCAGCTTCACGTCGGGACGGAGGCGAGGCGCACCGAGGTTGGCCGCTGCGAGCTTCGGCAGCGCGACTCCCGCAGCGAAGGCCGTGGCGTATTCGACCTTGTAGGGGTCGCGCGGCGTAGCCTGCTCGAGCATCAGCCCGACCGGAGCAATCGTCTTGTCGGTGGGGTTCTGCAGAACGGTGAAGACCGTGCGCGGCCACCCCTTGCTCTGCTGCGGCAGCACGATGATCGCGTTACCGGCCGGGATGGCGGGGAGCGCGGGCTGGGTGTCGTCCACCTTGCGAATGGCATAGTTCGCCAAACGAAGATCGAGTGCCGGGCCGTCGAAGCGCGTCTTGATCAGATCGACGTTCTTCTCGGCATCCGCCTTGGCGGCCACGGCCGAGATGCGGGACACGATCAGCTTGAGCTGCGGGACCGTGACGACGGGAGGCTGCACGTCGGCGCCGGGCGTGGCAGTGGCGGTGGGGGTGGCGCTCGGAGTCGATGACGACGCCCCGGTCACGAAGTTCGGCCACGAGGCGGCCGTGCAGCCGCTGAGGCCGAGGGCGCCGATGAGGAGCACCGGGACGACCGCGATCATTCGGCGGCGGGCGCGACGTCCGGCGACGGGCGCGACGGCCCTGGGCTTGCGCGGCCGGTAACTGCGCTGTCGCGGCACCTTCGGCATCTTCGGGGTCTTGCGTCGCGGTCCGCGTGCGCGGCGAATCTGGGCGAGCCCCCAGAGGTAGAGGGCGATCCCGATGAGCAGCAGCACGATGCCGCCGACGATGAGCGGACCGGACCATGGCGTGCGGTTGTCGAGCGGCCAGCGGATGGAGATGCCGCTCGGGGCCGGGTTCTTGCCATCCGAGACGATGATGAGCGAAATGCCGTCGGGAACATTCATGGTGAGGTCGAGGTTGCGCGACCCGGAGTTCTGGTCGAGCGAGTGCTGGTCGAGCCAGAGGTCGGAATTGGTGGGATCGGGAACCTTGGTCGTCTTGCCGGTGACGAGCTTGTTGGTCAGCGTGGACTTCTCGCGGTTGAAGCCGATCTTGTTATAGCTGGCATCTCCCACCCACGCGAGCACGTCCGCGGTGCGACCGGAGGCTTCAAATATCTTCTTGGCGCCGCTGATCTGAATGTTCTGACGACCGGGAAGCGCCCTCAGGGTCGACGAGTCGATGATGGTCACCGTCGCGTCCGTCTTCAGCGTTTCGGACGCGGTGATGCTGTCGGCCTTGGCGAGAACGGTGCGCTGGGCGATGCCGTAGGCAATCAGCCCGAAGGCCAGGACGAAGCTGATGATCGCGGCGATGAATCGCACGGTGGTTACTCCTCTCGTCTTGCCGTGGGCGACCGGCGGTCTGCAACTCCCTTGTCACAGCAGTCGTGACCGCTCGCCATGGTGGGGGAAGCCAGGGGGCCCGAGGTCTCGAACAAGTCCGGATGGCAACAGGCAAGACGTTCCAGAATAGCCTAGCGATCCTGAGAGAGCCCCCACCACAGGTCTCCGTTCGCCGTGAACAGAGTGTTCTGGCCCCCGAATCGGGCCGAGGGCCGGCCTTTCACACAGGCTAAACTCAGATCGTTCCGGGCTCCGCGCAGCGAACGGCCGGGCGAATCTGACTCACGAGGAGACACCGTGGCCACCGATGACGAAACTTTCACCACCGCGATGCGCGGTTACAATCGCGACGAGGTCGACAGCGCGATCCAGGACCTGCGTCGCGAACTGATCAAGGCCAACAGCGACAAGGCGGAGGCCGCCAAGGAGCTCAAGCGACTGCATGCGACGGTCGATGACCTGCAGGCCGAGATCGAAGAGACCGGCAGTCCGACATACAGCGGCCTCGGCACGAAGCTCGAGAACACCCTCCGGGTGGCCGAGGAGCAGTCGACTCGCCTGATCAGCCAGGCCGACATCGATGCCGAGAGGCTGCGCAGCGGCGCCCAGGCCGAGGTCACGAAGCTGCGCGTGGATGCCATGGAGAGCGCAGAGAGGGGCCTCGCCGATGCGCAGGCGACGGTGGGCCGCATCCTCGACTCCGCCAATTCCGAGGCCACCGAGTTGCTCGAGCGCAGCCGCGCCGAGGCGGAGACGATCACCCAGGACGCGCTTCGCGAAGCCGCCGCGATCCGTGGCGCCGTCGCCACCGAGGCGGCAGAGGCCCGGACAACCGCCAAGCGCGAGTCCGCAGCCGTACGCGCCGAGGCCGAGCGCGAGGCGGCAGAGCTGAAGGCGGTCGCGAATCGCGAGGCGAGCGAGGCGCGGGATGCCGCGGCAGCTCTCGCCCGCGAAACCGAGCTCGGCCGCGCCGAGTTCGCCAGCGAGGCCGAGAAGCAGTGGGGAGACCTGGCCAGGGACACCGAGCAGCAGCGCACCGACCTCGAGCGGGACACCGCCGCCGCCCGCGCCGAACTCGCCCAGACCACGGAGCTGCAGAGGACGGAACTGGCCCGGGAGATCGACGAGGCACGCTCCACGCTCGAGCAGGACACCGCCGAGACGCGCAACGCCCTCGAGCAGGAGACGGCCGAGGCGAAGAATGCCCTCTCCCGACACATCGCGGAGGTGCGAAGCGAACTCGAGCAGGAGGTCACCGCGGCTCGAGCCGCTCTCGAGCAGGAGTCCGCCGCGGCCCGCGCCGCTCTCGAACAGGAGACCGCCACCGCCCGCGCCACTCTCGAACTCGACACGGCCACCGCCCGCGCCGCACTCGAACTCGACACGGCCGCCACGCGCGCCGCACTGGAACAGGAGACGCAGGCCGCTCGCGTCGCGCTCGAACAGGAGATGACTGCCGCCTACGCCGTGCTTGAGCAGGAGACATCCGCTTCGGCCGCCACCATCGCCCAGGACGCGAAGTCGGCGAAGGCCAAGGTCGCCCTCGACACCAAACGCGCCCGCACGGAACTCGAACAGGAGACCACCGAGGCCCGCGCGCGACTGGAGGCCGAGATCTCGGCGGCCCGGTCGGAGCTGCAGCACGACATCGAGGAACAGCGCACCAACGTCGCCCGTGAGGTGGAGCAGTTGCGCGCGGACGTCACGCGCGAGGTCGAGCAGACAACCTCGCAACTCACGCACGACACAGCCGAAGCCCGCACCCGACTCGCTCTCGACTCCGAGCGGGCACGGACCGACCTCGACGTCGAGCTCAAGGCGCGGCGAGACGAGGCGGAGAAGGACTTCCTGGCCAAGCACCAGGAGGCCGTGTCCCAGACCCAGAAGTACCTCGACGAGGCTCAGGCCCAACTCGCCGACGCCGTGCGCGTCGCGGCCGAAAAGCGGGCAGAGGCCGACGCCATCGACATCGAGGCCAAAGCCGAGGCACGCGAACTGCGCGACCGGTCGGGCAACGAGGCGGCCGAGATCATCTCCAATGCGGAGGCCCGCTCCATCGCGCTGGTGAAGGATGCCGAGAAGCGCACGGCGGAGCTGGTCGCGGACGCCGAGGAGCGCATGTCCCAGATCCGCATCGAGCGGGAGGCCGTGGCGGGTTACTTCGAGAGCCTGCGGACTGTACTGTCTCAGGCAGAGAAGGTTGCGACTGACAAGTAGCCTCAAGCACTCGGGGAGTCGCGCCGTGAAGATCCAGAACGCATTCCGCATCGGCCTGCTCGGAGGGCTCGGCGTGATCGTCGCCATCGCGATCGGCGCCGCAGTGACCTCGTTGTCGACGATCATCACCTATATCGGCGCGGCCCTGTTCCTCGCTCTCGGTATCGATCCGGCCGTCTCCTGGCTCGAGCGGCACCGCTTCCCGCGGCCGCTGGCGATCCTCACGGTGCTGGCCTGCATCCTCGCGGTACTCGTCGGACTGATCTTCTCTGTCGTGCCGGTGATCGCCAACCAGGTCAACAACCTGCTTGCGAACCTTCCGGATTTCATCGCCACGATCTCCAAGCAGACCTGGATCCGGGACACCCAGAAGAGTCTTCCGAGTTGGATCGACCTCAACTCGCTGATCACCCAGTCCGGAACGTGGCTGAGCAACAACGCCTCCACCATCGGGGGCGGGCTGCTCTCGGTGGGCGTCGGTATCGCGAGCGGTGCGACGGGCTTCGTGATCATCTTCATCCTCACGCTCTACTTCGTCGCGTCGCTTTCGAACATGAAACGCGGTCTCTACCGTCTCGTTCCGGCGTCGAAGCGAGCACGGTTCTCCGACCTGGCCGAGCAGATCACCACCTCGGTCGGGCGTTACGTCGTCGGCCAGGGCACGATCGCCCTCGCGAACGGCGTGGCGAGCTTCATCTTCCTGTCGATCGGGCAGCTGTTCGGTGCCAAGTACGCCGCGCTGTTCGCCTTCATCGCGTTTCTCTTCGCCCTCGTGCCTCTCGTGGGGACGCTGTCCGGCAGCATCCTGATCACCCTCAGCATGCTTCTGCTGGCCGGCCCTGGGCCAGCGCTCTGGGTCGGCATCTACTATGTGATCTACATGCAGCTCGAGGCATACGTGATCAACCCGCGCGTCATGACCCGCGCGGTGAAGGTTCCCGGCGCCATCGTGGTGATCGCGGCCCTCGCCGGCGGCTCACTGCTCGGCATTCTCGGCGCGCTCATCGCCATCCCGGTCGCGGCGTCGGTGCTGCTCATCATCGACCAGGTGGTCGTGCCCCGGCAGAACGAGCTGTAGCCCGCTGCGGCTCTCAGTCGCTCGGCCACCGGTCCGGCATGGGCAGCGCGGCCGGATTCAGCCGCTCGAGAATCTCGGTGAGCACGCGGCGGGTCTGAGACTCCCCCACCCACAGGTGCCTGCCGCCCTCGACCGCGACGAGGTCGATCTCTGGCACGAGCAAGAACCGCCGGGCGGCTTCCTCCGGTCGGAGGTAGTCGTCGAGCTCGGGGATCAGGGCGACCAGTCGCCGTCCGCTGCCCGCCCAGGCGGCGATCTCGGCATCCGTGGCCCGGTGCAGCGGTGGAGAGAGCAGAATGGCGCCGTCGATGGGATGCTCGAGGCCGTACTTGAGCACGACCTCGGTACCGAACGACCAGCCGAGAAGCCATGGATGCGGCAGGCCACGCTGCGCCACGAGATCCATCGCCGCCGCGAGATCGTGCCGTTCGTCGATCCCCTCGCCGAAGGAACCGTCGGAGGTTCCGCGCGGGGAGGACACCCCGCGGAAGTTGAACCGGAGCACGGCGAGATCGGCCAGTGCCGGCATCCGGCCGGCGATCTTGCGGATGATGTGCGAGTCCATGAACCCGCCGGCGGTCGGCAACGGATGCAGAGCCACGATTGTCGCGATCGGTTCTCGATCGAGCGGAAGCGACAGTTCGCCGACAAGGGTGAGGCCGTCCTCGGTGTGCAGCTCAACGTCTTCGCGGCGGGCGGGAAGTTCCACGCCGCCCCGGACATCGATCACGGTGTCGCTCACGACCGGTTCACTCCCTTTACTTGATCTTCCAACAGTGCGAGTGCCAGTGCCGCCGGGCCGCGAGGTCTTGCGCCTCACCCATGAGGCCGTCCGCCCGCCACGCGACCACGTGCGCGGTGTTCGGCGCGATCTCGAGACCGCAGCCCGGGCAGGTGTAGAACTTGCTTGCGGAGGTGGCGGACAGCGTCTGCACGTTCCACTCCCCGTCGCGCTTCATCTCGGTGCGCCGGCGGCCGAAGAGTGCGCGGGAGAGGTCGGAGTCGTCATCGTCGTCGTTGCCTCCGGATCCCGTGGAGCGCGGTCCACGGGGGCGGTTGGAACGGGGCATGCTTCAACCCTAACCAACTGGAGTGGAGCTAGTACCAGCCCGCGGACTGGCTGTGCGCCCAGGCGCCACACGGGGTGCCGTAGCGGCCAGCAATATAGCCGAGGCCCCAGGTGATCTGCGTCCTCGGGTTGGTCGCCCAGTCCGCGCCGGCCGAGGCCATTTTCGATCCCGGCAGGGCCTGCGGGATCCCGTAGGCACCGCTCGGGTTCGCCGCGTAGACGTTCCAGCCCGACTCGCGGTTGAAGAGCGAAACCAGGCAGGCGTACTGGGCTTCGCCCCATCCATGGGCGAGCACGAGCTCGTGGCCGATCGCCTGGGCAGAGCCCGGGTTAGGCGTTCCGACGGCGGGGGCACCTGCGCTGCGCACCACCGCGGGGGCGATGACCACCTTCGCGGTGACCTTGTAGCTGTCGCGAACGATGGAGGCGGTGTAGTGGCCGGCGATGGCCAGGCTCTGCACCTTTTGCGCCGCGGTCTGATTTTGCGCGTAGGCGTTCTGCACCTGATTGGGCGCGATAGTCACCATCAAGACGAGCCCCGCAGCGGCCAGAAAGGCGAAGGTCGGCAGCAATCTGCGGGTGCGGAAGTGGCGTCCCCAAGCGGCGTCCCCTGCTCCGCGTGACGCGGCCTGGGGCGACTTTATCTTCGCTCGCTTGCCCATACCTAAACGAGCCTAACCGAAACGGGCCAGAACTTCATCCTCGAGGTCAGCGGACGGCGAGCATCACATTGACGACGGCATCCAGCAGGAGGTCAACCTGCGCCTCCCGATAGCCGCCCTTGCGTGGCCGGAAGGCAACGGTGCGCACCGCGTCGATGCTCATCGGCTCGCCATCCTGAAAGTAACTTGTGAGTCGCGCGGCGAACGCGTCGACGTCCTTGCGGTTGTATCCGTTGCTCAGGACGTTGACGTGATCGAAGCGATGGCCGGGCGCGCGGGCGAGCCGGTCGAGGATCTCCCGCGCCATGGTTCGGGCCTCGGTGTACCAGGCTTCATCGCCCATCTGCTGAATGGCGCGCTCACGCTCGCGGCCGGAAAAGGCGTCCTCGAGTCGCTCGAGGGCGGCATCCACATGCACGGGTGAATATCCACCCTTCTCCAGGGCGAAGGCCATCTGTCGGATGCTTGCGGCATTGATGATGGCTGGCTCGTTCGGCTCCGCGGAATAGGCGCGACGCGCATCCTCGAGAAAGTCCTCGACCTGGTCGACACTGTAGCCGCGATGTGACTTGCGGGTGCGGGGAAACGTTGTACTCACGCGACCATTGTGCCCTACGACGCCTGCAACTGCGATCAGCTGAAGATGACGAACATCACGTAGGCCGCCGCCGCGCTCGGCAGGATCGAGTCGAGGCGATCGAGGAACCCGCCATGGCCGGGAAGCCAGGTGCTGATGTCCTTGATTCCGAGGTCGCGTTTGATGAGCGATTCGGTGAGGTCGCCGACCGTGCCGGTGAAGACGAGGACGCCTCCGAAGATCAGTCCGAACCACCAGGGTTCGTGCAGCATGAAGATCGCCAGCACGACGCCGGCGACGAACGCCGCGACGACGGAACCGGCGAAACCCTCCCACGTCTTCTTCGGGCTGATTCGGGGTGCCATCGGGTGTTTTCCGAAAGACAGCCCCGAGGCATAGGCCCCGATGTCCACTGAGATAACCACGAGGAGGAAGGCAAGCGCCCACCATTCGCCGACGGGCTGGGCCACGAGAAGCACCGCGAAGCTGCCGAGGAACGGCACGTAGGCCTGGATGAAGGTTCCGGCCGCGACATCCTTCCAGATCTCCTGGGTCGTGCCGCGATGGTGCCTGCCGACGCTTTCCGCCAGGCGCCAGACAGCGACGAATGCCATTGCGCCGAGCACGACGAGCCAGCGGCCCTGGTCTCCGAGGTAGAAGGCGGCGGGAACGGTTGCGACCGCGGCCACGACGCTGGGCCAGCGCGGCACGTCCCGGCCGGCGAAGCGCAGCGCACTCGCAAGCTCGAATGTGGTGAAGGCGATGAGGGCGCCCCCGAAGAGCATGAAGAGCGCCTTGATGAAGATGAGGCTGCCGATGAGCAGCGCGCCGAGGCCAATCCCGATGAGGATCGCGAGCGGCAGGTTGCGGCCGGTACGTGCCTCGATCTTGACGGTCGTGGCATCGATCTGCGCGCGCGTCGCAGCCACCTGGGCCCTGAACTCCTCCTCGAGCACATGGGCGCGCGCTTCGATCTCGTCGCGACGGGCACGGCCGCGACTCTTTTTGTGAGCGACCGGGCCTTCCTCGGCCGGAGCGCTGTCGTCGGGGGCAGCCATTTAGACCTCGAGAAGCTCGGCTTCCTTCTTCTTGAGCGCGTCCTCGATCGCATCGATGTACGACTTCGTCACGGCTTCGAGTTCCTTCTCGCCCCGGGCCACCTCGTCGTCGCCGACCTCGGTGAGGGCGTCTAGGTCGTCCTTCGCCTTGCGACGGACGTTCCGGATTGCGATCTTGGCATCCTCGCCCTTGGCACGCACGATCTTCACGAACTCGCGGCGGCGCTCCTCGGTCAGCTCCGGGAGCGTAGCGCGGATGATCGTGCCGTCGTTGCCGACGTTGGCCCCGAGGTTCGGCGCGGTGGCGATTGCGCGCTCGATCTCCTTCAGCGCGGTCTTGTCGTAGGGCGTGATCACGAGGGTACGCGCCTCCGGGTTGTTCATGCCGGCGAGCTGGCCGAGCGGGGTCGGCGTGCCGTAGTAGTCGACCAGGATCTTCTGGAACATCGCCGGGTTGGCGCGACCGGTACGCACGTTGCTGAAGTCGTCTTTCGCGGCTTCAACCGACTTGTGCATCTTGTCTTTGGCTTCGGCGAGGACATCGGAAATCACGTAGGTCTCCTTCGAGAGGGATGGGACTTGAACGAGTTTAGTTGGAGAGCAGGGTGCCGATGCGATCGCCGCGAATGGCGGCGGTGACGTTACCGTGTGGCTCCATGCCGAATACCACCATCGGCATCTTGTTGTCCATGCACAGGCTGAACGCGGTGGAGTCGACGACCTTGAGACCCTTCACGAGCGCCTCCTGGTAGGTGATGTGCTCGAGCTTCTTGGCGTCGCTGTTCGTGCGTGGGTCGGCGTCGTAGACCCCGTCGACGCCGTTCTTGGCAAGCAGCACGACATCCGCGCTGATCTCGAGCGCACGCTGGGCGGCGACGGTGTCGGTAGAGAAGTAGGGAAGGCCCGCTCCAGCGCCGAAAATGACCACCCGGCCCTTCTCGAGGTGACGCTCCGCGCGGCGCGGGATGTACGGCTCCGCCACCTGAGTCATCGAGATCGCGGACTGTACGCGGGTGGCGGCCCCGGCCTGCTCGAGGAAGTCCTGCAGGGCGAGGGCGTTCATCACCGTGCCGAGCATGCCCATGTAGTCGGCACGCCCACGTTCCATGCCGCGTTGGCTGAGTTCGGCGCCGCGGAAGAAGTTGCCGCCGCCGACGACGATCGCGACCTCGACATCCGCCGCCGCCGCGGCGATCTCCTTGGCGAGCGAACTCACCACATTCGGGTTGACTCCGAGGGAGCCTCCGCCGAATGATTCACCCGAGAGCTTCAGCAGAACCCGTCTCTTGCGCGCGTCCGTCATGCTGTCTCCTTCGATCGTGGCTCGGTTCAGGATATCGGACGCCGCCTGCGCCCCCGCCCGGTTCTCCCGCCCTCCTCCTGCACACACGATCACTCGCCCTCACTCGCACGTCCACTCGGGACGGGCGGGAGAAGGCGGGGACGCGAAAGAGCCCGGGCCGCATTCGCGATCCGGGCTCTCGTGCGTGAAATGTGGTGGCTAGGCGCCGACCTTGAAGCGGGCGAACCCGGTCACGGTGAGTGCGGCATCCTTCAGGACGATCGAGACAGACTTCTTGTTGTCGCGCGCATAGTCCTGCTCGGGGAGCACAACCTGCTTGAAGAACCCGTTGACGCGACCCTCGATGATCTTCGGAAGGGCGGCCTCTGGCTTGCCCTCGCCGCGGCTGATCTCCTCGACGATGCGACGCTCGGCCTCGACCTGCTCGGCCGGAACCTCTTCGCGGCTCAGGTACAGCGGGTCAGCGAACGAGATGTGCTGCGCGATGCTGCGAGCGGTCTCCGCGTCGTCTCCCGAGTATCCGACGACCACGCCGACCTGCGGAGGCAGGTCCTTGTTGGTCTTGTGCAGGTAGACGGCGAACTTCTCGCCGGAGACGACGGCCACGCGGCGGAGAACGATCTTCTCGCCGAGGATGGCCGCCTCGTTTCCGATGAGGTCGGCGACCGTCTCGCTGCCGATGGGGGCAGCGAGGCCCTCCTCTGGCGTGGTGGCGCCGGCGGCGACGACCGCGTCGAGAACCGTGTTGCCGAGGGTGACGAACTTCTCACCCTTGGCGACGAAGTCGGTCTCGCAAGACAGCTCGATGAGCGTCGTGGTCGAACCGCTCTCCTTGGCTGCGACGAGGCCCTCGCTGGTGGAACGGTCGGCACGCTTCGCGTTGCCCTTCGCGCCCTTGAGACGAAGCAGTTCGGTGGCCTTCTCGAGGTCACCACCCGCCTCGACGAGGGCATTCTTGGTTTCGACCATGCCGGTGCCGAGGCGCTCGCGCAGGGTCTTGAGGTCTTCCAGGCTGAAGTCTGCCATGGTGAAAGTTCCTTACTTCTTGGCGGCAGCGGGCTTGGCTGCAGCAGGCTTGGCGGTCTTCGCACCGGCGGGATGGGCCTTCTCCGCCTCGGTGGCCTCCGCTTCGATCTTCGCCTCGGCTGCATCGTCGGAGACGACGTGGTGCTCGGGAACGATGGTCGCGTCGGCGTTGGCCTCGTGCTCGGCAACGACGGCGTCGGCGTCGTTCTCCTCGACGGGAACCTCGGAGGCGATCACTGCGGCAACTGCCTCGGTGTTCGACTCGGTGGAGGCGACGAGACCGTCAACGGCCTCGATCTTCTCGGCCTCGGTGGACGGGACCTCGGAGGCACCAAGCAGTTCGGCTTCCCACTCGGCGAGCGGCTCGACGGCGGAGACGTTGCCCGTGCCCTCCTCGGCCTTCTGGTGGCGCTGGATGAGGCCCTCGGCTGCGGCATCCGCGATGATGCGGGTAAGCAGGCCGACGGAGCGGATGGCGTCGTCGTTGCCCGGGATCGGGTACTGGACGTCGTCCGGGTCGCAGTTGGTGTCGAGGATCGCGATGACCGGGATTCCGAGCTTGTGCGCCTCGTCGATCGCGAGGTGCTCCTTCTTGGTGTCGACGATCCAGATCGCGGATGGGGTCTTCGTGAGGTTGCGGATACCACCGAGCGAACGCTGGAGCTTCACGAGCTCGCGCCGCTGGATGAGCAGCTCCTTCTTGGTGTAACCGCGCGTGGTGTCGTCGAAGTCGATCTCTTCGAGTTCCTTCATGCGGGCCAGACGCTTGGAGACCGTCTGGAAGTTGGTGAGGAGGCCACCGAGCCAGCGCTGGTTGACGAACGGCTGGCCGACGCGCTGCGCCTGCTCCGCGATCGATCCCTGGGCCTGCTTCTTGGTGCCGACGAAGAGGATGGTGCCGCCGTGGGCGACCGTCTCCTTGACGTAGTCATAGGTCTTGTCGATGTACTGGAGCGACTGCTGCAGGTCGATGATGTGGCTGCCCGAACGCTCGGTCAGGATGAACCGCTTCATCTTCGGGTTCCAGCGACGCGTCTGGTGTCCGAAGTGCACGCCGCTGTCGAGCAGCTGGCGGATGGTAACAACGGCCATGAGCCGTCTCCTTTTCTGCGCACGACCGCGCTGTTGCGCGGCACGTCGCTATTTCAGTTTCTTATGACCGCCGGGCGGCGGCCAATCCTGGTGCCCGACACACGTCCGCCCAACCCGTTGGAACGAGCGGAGACTGTTGGAGGTGTGCCACATCTTCAGGGATGCAGTGGGCACGCGTAGTCACCCCGCCGTGGCGGAGTGCTGAAGGAAAGTGTAACACCGTGCGGCCGGGCCGCTTCCCCTCCTCCCCGCCAGGCTCGGCCACGCCGCTCTCCCCCATTCGATGGGTGCCGCGGCGCGCGGTTCGGTTCCGGCGACATGCTGTTCGGGTGTTGTCCCCGATCGTGGCCGCCGGGCCGACCCGGCTCAGTCGCCTGGTGATCCTGTGCGCCGCGTTCCTGGCGTCGGTCTCCCCCGCGCCGACGACCGCGCGCGCCGCATCGGGGACGACCGCCACCGCATCGGAGACCGCCTGGACCTGGCCGGTTTCGGAGCCCCACCGGATCGTGAACCCCTTCGTCGCGCCACCGACCGCATGGGCCGCCGGCCATCGTGGCATCGACATCGGTGCCGCCGCCGGCGCTCCCGTGTTCGCGCCGGCGGATGGAGTCGTCTACTTCTCCGGGGTCGTGGTCGATCGGCCCGTGCTCTCGATCCGGCACGTCGACGGTCTGGTCTCGAGCTTCGAACCCGTCGTCTCGGAGCTGGTGCCCGGAACAGCCGTTCGTCCCGGCGAAATCGTCGGCCGTCTGGCCACCGGCCACTGCGCATCCGCCTGCCTGCACTTCGGCGTGCGCCGCTTCGGCGCCTACGTGTCGCCTCTGGCCTACCTGGGCGCAATCCCGCCGTCGATCCTGCTGCCGACCCGGCGGCTGCCGTGACTCGGCAGTGTGGATGCCCGGCGACCGCGTCTGCCCGACCCGACGGCCGCGCACCGCCCGGCGCCGCAATGACTATCGTTGGAGCAATGATCAGCAGACGCGATGCCGCGCAGCGCCTCGACATCCCCCTTGACATGGCCCGGCGCCACGACATCCCCACGTGGATCTCCGAGGAGGCACTCGCGGCGCTCGAGCAGGATCCGCCGGCCTGGCTGCTGCAGTCCCGCGCGGCCCGCGGATCGAGCGGGCGTCCCGTGTGGGTCGAGCTCACGTGCGACATTTGCGGTTTCACCGCATCGGCTCGCCCGAAGAAGTGGTGGCCGAAGTTCACCTATCTCAGCTGCGACCATCACGACATCTGGGACCTTCCCGAGCCCGCTCCCGGCCTCGCCCGGCAGGAGTTCGACGAGATCGGCGGACAGTTCGTCGGAGTCGTCGACAGTTAGACGCGGGCCCGATTTCCCCTAGGCGCGGGGATGCGCCGACCGGTAGGTCTCCTTGAGCCGCTCGGCCGACACATGCGTGTAGATCTGGGTGGTTCCGAGACTCGCGTGACCGAGAAGCTCCTGCACCGCGCGAAGATCCGCTCCCCCGTCGAGCAGGT
>JBBSBA010000043.1:0-21292 GCA_038251725.1 Actinomycetales bacterium | reverse complement strand
ACACCATCGGCTTCAGACAATCTGAGCAATACCGGCAGTGGCGCGAGTTGCTCCACCGGTTCTATGACCCGTTCCCGCTCGTCGAGCATTTCGAACGAGTGCACTCGATCATCCGCTAGGAATCAATCAGTCTGCACACTGATCTGCGAGTGGCTGGCCCAATTCAACTGTTGCCAAAATGTTGCCACTGGCCGCTTTCGACGGCTCCAGCGGCTCCAGCGGCCTTAACGCAAAAGGCCCGGACACCAATGAATCATTGGCATCCGGACCGGTTGTGACCCCAACCGGATTCGAACCGGTGTTACCGCCGTGAGAGGGCAGCGTACTAGGCCGCTATACGATGGGGCCGCAAGTGGACAACTCAACGAGTATGCCACATTCCGGGTGGCCCCACCAAAACGTCAGGGCGCGAGCACCCTCAACGCGCCGGGAACGATTTCGATTTCCAGCGGCAGTGGCCCCACTCGTTCGCCGTCCGCATAGGCCACGACCCCCGCCGCGGCGATGCCCACGCGCCTCACCCGGCGGATCGAGACCCGCGGATCGGTGATGTGCGTTCCGCGGAACACGCGAGGAAAGATCCGCAGGAAGGCGATGCGGCCGAGCGGCTGCACCACGCAGACGTCGAGCAGTCCGTCATCGAGCTTCGCATCGGGGGTGATGAGCATGCCGCCGCCGAACGAGGTGTTGTTGGCGATGGAGACGAGCGCGCCCTGGGTCAGCAATTCGACGCCGTCGAGGGTGAGCCGGTAGGAGGTGGGCGCGAGGGTCGCGAGTTCCCTCAGCAATGCGAAGTTGTAGCGGCTCTTGCCGCGCGGCCAGCGCATGATGTTGGCACGCTCGTTCACCCTCGCGTCGAACCCGGCGGAGAGCACGCCGGCGTACCACCGGTCGGGCTCCTCCTCGCGGTGGATCAGCGCGGCGTCGATCACGCGCGGCTCGCGCGTGAGGGTGGCGAGCAGCAGGTCGATCGCGGCATCCGTGTCGTCGAGGGGGATGCCCAGCCCTCGCGAGACGTCGTTGCCCGTTCCCGACGGCACGATTCCGAGCGGGATCCCGGTGCCGGCCACCAGATTGACGCCGAGGCTCACCATCCCGTCCCCGCCAACGACCACCAGGGCATCCGGGCTCAGGTCGACGGCCTTGCGCGCCTCACGCTGCAGGTCGGCGAAGGTCGGCTCGGAGAGCGAGGTCACCCGATGACCGACCCCGCGCAGGCTCTGGGCGACCCGGGGACCGACGCCGCGGCCCCGGCCGAACGAGGCCGAAGGGTTGATCGCCACGACAATGCGCAACTCCGTCACTGTGGCGGCCCCGATGTCGTCATGCGCCAAGTATGACGACTCTCGAAGCCCCCGACGTGCCCCCGACGCCGCCCCGCCCGAGCCCGCTCCACACCCGACGGCCCCACGGCGGGCGGACGAGGCCAGAGGGGGCGCCGGAGTAAAATCGACAACATGCGAGTAACGAAACAGGAACACGCCTGCCTCATTCTGGAATCCGCCGGCAAGATGCTCGTGATCGATCCCGGAAGCTTCACCACCGCGCTCGTGGGACTCAACAACGTGGTCGCGATCGTGATCACCCATGAGCACGCCGACCACTGGACGGCCGACCAGCTCGCCCGCATCCTCGAGCGCAGCCCGGAGGCGAGGATCTACGGTCCGGCGGGAGTCGCCATCGCGACCGCCGGCTTCGACGTGACCACGGTGAAGGACGGCGACGCGATCGACGCCGAGCCGTTCACGCTGCGCTTCTTCGGTGAGAAGCATGCCGTCATCCACTCCTCCATCCCGGTCGTCGACAACGTCGGGGTGCTCGTCAACGACGCGCTCTACTACCCGGGCGACTCCTTCACCGTGCCAGAAGGCGTCGCCGTGGATGTGCTCGCGGTCCCGGTTGGCGCCCCCTGGCTCAAGATCGCCGAGGCGATGGACTTCGTGCTCGCGGTTCGCCCCCGCCGCGCGTTCGCGACCCACGAGATGGTGCTCTCGACGGCAGGCAAGGCCATGGGCGGCGACCGTATCCGCTGGGCCGTGGAGCAGGGCGGCGGCGACTACGTTGCGCTCGAGCCCGGCGATTCGCTCGACCTCTAGGGCGCCGAGCTAGATGTAGATCGCGGGGTCGATGAACGCATCGGCCGTGTTCTGCCCGGTTCTCGGACGCGCGCGGGCCGGGATGCCGGTGAGCGACGAGTTCGGCGGAGCATCCCTCACGACCACCGCGTTCGCCCCGATGACCGAGTCGCTTCCGATCGTGACCGGGCCGAGCACGCTTGCGCCCGCCCCGATCATCACCCGGTCGCCGATCGCGGGGTGACGGCGCTCGCGCCGCGAACTCGTGCCGCCGAGCGTGACCCCGTGATAGATGCGCACGTCATCGCCGACGACCGCGGTCTCTCCGATCACGACGCCCATGCCGTGGTCGATGAAGAGTCGACGGCCGATCGTCGCCCCCGGATGAATCTCGATGCCCGTCAAGAAGCGCACGAGCTGCGAGCACACGCGAGCCAGCGTGTAGAGGTGCCGCTGCCAGATCCAGTGGGCGATCCGATGGCCCCAGACGGCGTGGAGTCCCGAGTAGGCGAAGAACACCTCGGCGCTTGAGCGCGCGGCCGGGTCGTTCTTGCGCGCCATGCGGATGTCCTCGCGCACCCGCGAGAAGAGCGCCACCCGGTCAGTCCGCGAGGTCTTCGTAGAGCACCGTCGAGAGGTAACGCTCGCCGAAGCTCGCGACGATGACCACGATGGTCTTGCCAGCGTTCTCGGGGAGGGAGGCGACATCCACCGCGGCCTGAACGGTCGCGCCGGAGGAGATTCCCGCGAGGATGCCCTCTTCCGCCGCGAGGCGGCGGGCCATCGCGACGGAGCGGGTGATGTCGATGTCGATGATCTCGTCGTAGACATCGCGGTCAAGAACCTCAGGCACGAAGTTCGCGCCGATGCCCTGGATCTTGTGCGGTCCGGGCGCCCCGCCGGTGAGGATCGGCGACTCGGCCGGCTCCACGCCGATCACGACGACGCCGGGCTTCTGCTCCTTGAGGTAACGGCCAGTGCCGGTGATCGTGCCTCCGGTGCCGATGCCGGCGACGAAGATGTCGACGGCGCCCTCCGTGTCATTCCAGATCTCGGGGCCCGTGGTCGCGTGGTGGATGGCCGGGTTCGCGGAGTTGGTGAACTGCTGGGCGTAGACGGCTCCCGGGGTGTTCGCCACGATCTCCGCCGCACGGTCGACGGCGGCCTGCATGCCGCCAGAGCCGGGGGTGAGCACGAGCTCCGCGCCGTACGCGCGCAAGAGCATCCGGCGCTCCTTGCTCATGGACTCCGGCATGGTGAGGATCACCTTGTAGCCGCGCGCCGCGCCGACCATGGCAAGGGCGATGCCGGTGTTGCCACTCGTGCTCTCGACGATCGTGCCACCGGGCTTCAGTTCGCCACTGGCCTCGGCCGCGTCGACGATGGCGACGCCGAGTCGGTCCTTCACGCTCGCGGAGGGGTTGTAGAACTCGAGCTTTGCCAGCACGGTGGCGCCGGCGCCGTCGGTGACCTTGTTGAGTCGAACGAGCGGGGTGTTGCCGAAGATCTCGGTGATGTCGTTGTAGACGCGTTGCGTCATGGGCGTGATTCCTCCTGGTGGCCGCACACGCGGCCGCGATTGCTTTGTTTTATAAAGGCTAAGGCTGTAAAGGTAGAACCGCCGACGCCTCGTTTTCTTCCCATGGGTTTCCCACTCCGGCAGATCGTGTCGAACTCCGGCCGCCAGAAATCGGCGATCTGGATTCGACAGCGGAAGTCCGCGCCGCGAGGTGTTTAGGCTGGAAGGCAACGACAGACAAGGAAGTCCGCACATGAACAACTCCGCAGTGATCGTCGACGTCATCCGCACCCCGTCCGGGCGGGGCAAGCCGGGCGGTGCCCTCAGCGCCGTGCATCCGGTTGACCTGCTGGCGACCACCCTGCGCGCGCTGGTCGAGCGAAGCGGGCTCGACCCGGCGACGGTGGACGACGTGATCGGCGGATGCGTCGCCCAGGCCGGCAAACAGACCTACAACATCACGCGCAACGCGGTTCTCGGCGCCGGCTTCCCCGAGCATGTGCCCGCCGTCACCATCGACCGCCAATGCGGGTCGAGCCAGCAGGCCGCGGTCTTCGCCGCCCAGGGAATCATGTCGGGCGGCTACGACATCGCGATCGCCTGCGGTGTGGAGTCGATGAGCAGCAACCCCATCGGCTACTCGATGATGGGCGAAGACATCTATGGCGAGCAGGTGGCGGCCCGTTACCCCGACGGCCTGGTCGGGCAGGGCATCTCCGCCGAACTCATCGCGAGCAAGTGGGCCCTCTCCCGCGCCCAGCTCGACGACTTCTCGGCCCGCTCGCACGAGCTCGCCGCCGCCGCCCAGTCGGCCGGACTGTTCGCCAACGAACTCATCGAGGTCGCGGGCGTGACGGTCGATGAGACGGTGCGTCCATCCACCACTTCGGAGGGCCTCGCGGGGCTCAAGCCGGCTTTCTACACGGAACGGTTCGCGGAGCGCTTCCCCGAGATCGGCTGGAGCATCACGCCCGGCAATTCGTCTCCCCTCACCGACGGGGCCTCCGCGGCGCTCATCATGAGCGGGGAGAAGGCCGCGCAGCTCGGGCTGAAGCCGCGGGCGCGCTTCCACAGCTTCGCCGTCACCGGTAGCGATCCGATGTTCA
This sequence comes from Actinomycetales bacterium, assembly GCA_038251725.1. Classification (GTDB taxonomy): domain Bacteria; phylum Actinomycetota; class Actinomycetes; order Actinomycetales; family Microbacteriaceae; genus Lacisediminihabitans. The sequence continues at coordinate 16,592 of JBBSBA010000043.1, read as the reverse complement.
TGCTCACCGGCGTGATCCCCGCGACCGCCAAGGTGCTCGCGAGGGCCGGGCTCACTATCGACGACATCGATGCCTTCGAAGTGAACGAGGCGTTCGCCCCCGTGCCGCTGGCCTGGCTCGCCGAGACCGGGGCGGATGCCGCGAAACTCAACCCGCGCGGCGGCGCGATCGCCCTCGGGCACCCGCTCGGGGCATCCGGAACCCGCCTGCTCGCGACGATGCTCAACCAACTCGAGGCCACCGGCGGCCGCTACGGCCTGCAGGTGATGTGCGAGGGCGGCGGCATGGCGAACGCCACCATCATCGAGCGTCTCTAGCGATCGGCTCAGGCGATCGGCTCAGGCGTGCACGCCGCCGAGGCGCACCGCGCGCAGAGCGGCGTAGAGCTCGGACGCCTCGGCCGGCTTCGCAACCGACCGCCCGGTGAGCTCCGCGATTCTGCCGAGTCGGTAGAGCACCGTGTTGCGATGGCAGTGCATCCGGCGACCCGCGTCGACGGTCGACCCGTCGGTGTCGAACCATGCCTCGAGGGTGCCGAGCAGCACCTGCCCGTCGGAGGCCGTCGCGAGCAACTGCGCGAACACCCCGTCGCGCAGTTCGGCAGCGAATCCGGGTTGGGCGACGAGCAGCAGGTCGAGCGGAGCCGACCCGTACCGGTGGATGCCGACGCCGGGCGGCGCGATGCACTCGATCGACATGCGGGCCTGGGCCACGGCCTCCGGTGACGCGGCGAGCTGGCTGAATGGCCGGCTGACTCCGACCCGAGACCTGGCGCCCGAGGCCACGACGGAGACGGCAGCCGTGGACTCACCGCGGGTGGCGCACCCGACGAGCCCCACGAACTCGCCCTTCCACACGGTCCAGGCGGAGGCGATTCCGGCCGAGCGCAACCGGACCTGCACGTCGGGCACCGGGTCGGTGCCGCTGCTGCGGCGTTCCGCGGCGACGACGAGATAGCTTGCATGCTCGGGTAGTTCGAGCGCGCGCAGGAGGCCGCCGATCTCGCCCGCAGCCGCGCTTCCGTCGAGAAGGCTGAGCAGCATCACGCTGCGGGCCTGCTCGTCGCGGCGGTCGCGCTCGTCCACGAACGTGCGATACGCCTCGGCCGCCGCGCCAGAGAAGCGATCGATGATCCCCCACACGTCGGAGGAGAGATGCAGCAGAGTCTCGGTGCGCTGGGTGCCGACGGAGCGGGCCATCATCTCGTCCCAGAGCCGCAACCCGGCGAGACGGTAGGCGTGCAGCAGGCTCGCCATCGGGATGCCGTGCTCGGCCTTGACGCGCCCGGCGCGGCGGGCCGCGGCGAGCGAGTTCGTCGCGCCCGCGAGTGTCGCGAGCAGAGCGGAGATGTTCTCGCGCACGATCGAGTGCAGCATCTCGTGAGACATCGGGTTCGCGGCGTAGGCGTCCTCACCCGTGACGATCTGGTCGACGACGCTATCGGTGAGCGAGTCGACCGAGTCGACGAGTTCGAGAAAGAACTCCTTCGGTCCCGGCGACTCGGCGGCTCTGGAGACGTTCTGGTCGATCGACATGTCAGGACTATAGGTTGCAACTGTGCCGCCGCACAACGGTATTCGGGGAACCCGCGGCATCCGCCTATCGCGCTGACGTCCCCGGTGCGCGATACTGAAGTTTCTTGAACATGAGCATTGTCTCCATGACTATGCCGATGACCAAGAGGCAGCGATCAAGGGAGATTGATGACCACCACAGAACCGACCGTGCCAGCCACCGTCGTTCCTCCGCTCGATGAGGCCCGTCGGGCCGAACTGGATGCCGCGGTGAGCGAGCTCGCGGAGGGGGAGAACCGCTGGGCGAAGACCTCCGTCGCGCAGCGCATCGCCCTGCTCACGCGGGTGCACGCTTCCGTTGCCGCGGAGGCCGAACGTTGGGTCGCCGCCGCCACGCGCGCGAAGAATCTGGATCCCGACTCGTCCTACGTCGGGGAGGAGTGGATCTCCGGACCCTACATCGTGCTGTCGTCGCTGCTCTCACTTCGGCACACCCTCTCGGCGGTCGCCGCGGGAAAGAGCCCGATCGCCGAGAAGAAGCTGGGTACCGCCCCCGGCGGTCGCGTGAGCGTTCCGGTGCTTCCGGGCAGCGCCTACGACGCCCTTCTGCTGCACGGCTTCACCGCGGAGGTGTGGATGAAGCCGGGCCTCTCGGCGGAGGCGGTGCGATCGTCCGCGGGCCTCGATGCGCGGCATCCCGAGAAGACAGCGGGCGTGGGACTCGTTCTCGGCGCCGGCAACATCACCTCGATTCCGCCGCTCGACGTGCTCTACGAACTCATCGCACACAACCGGGTGGTACTGCTGAAGCTCAACCCGGTGATGGACCGCATGGCGGCGCCCTATGCCGCCGCCTTCGCCCCGCTCATCGAGCTCGGTGTTCTGCGCATCGTGACCGGCGGAGGCGACGTGGGCGCATACCTCGCCAAGCACCCGGGCATCGCGCACGTGCACATCACCGGGAGCGCGGCGACGCACGACGTGATCGTCTGGGGCACCGGCCCCGGCGCCGCGGACCGGAAGGCCGCCGGCACCCCGCTGCTGCAGAAGCCGATCACCAGCGAGCTCGGCGGCGTGGCCCCGATCATCGTGATTCCGGGCAACTGGTCGAAGGCCGACCTGAAGTACCAGGCCGAACACGTGGCAACGCAGCGGCTGCACAACGGCGGTTACAACTGCATCGCCGGCCAGATCGTGGTGCTGAGTTCGGAGTGGCCCCAGAAGGAGGCGTTCCTCGACGCGCTGCGCACCGCCCTCGCCTCCGCCCCGGACCGCGCACCCTGGTATCCGGGCAGCGACGCGCGCGTCGGACAGGCATCGGCCGCCTACCCGAACGCGGAAAAGCTCGGGTCGAACGGCGGTCGACTGCTCGTCGACATCCGTTCGGATGATGACGCGCGCGCCATCGAGGCGACGGAGTACTTCTCCCCCGTGCTCGGTGTGATCGGGCTGCCTGGCACCGGCCAGGCATTCCTCGACGCGGCGGTCGAGACGATCAACCGCGACTTCGTCGGCACGCTCGGCGCCAACATCCTCGGCCTGCCGAGCACGATCAAGCAGCTCGGCGCGGGATTCGAGGACGCGCTCTCGCGGCTCGACTACGGCACCATCGCGGTGAATGCCTGGACGGGTGCGGGCTTCCTCAGCGCGGGCGCGCCGTGGGGCGCTTTCCCCGGGCACACCCTCGAGAACGTGCAGAGCGGAATCGGGGTCGTGCACAACGCTCTGCTGCTCGACGACACGGAGAAGACCATCGTGCGCGGGCCGTTCCGCCCCTTCCCGCGATCGATGGCGCACGGCGAATTCGCGCTGTTCCCGAAGCCGCCGTGGTTCGTGAGCGCCCGCAGCGCACGGACGACCGGCCGCCTGCTCTCCGAATTCGCCGCGGCACCGTCGTGGCTGAAGATGCCTGCCATCTTCATCTCGGCATTCCGCGCCTGACCAACTCCCACGCACCGCCCGCCACACAATCAAAGGAGATTACGGTGGTTTTCAGAGGACCCCTGCCCGATGTCGAGATCCCGAACCTGAGTGTCTACGACTACCTGTTCGGCGACCTGAGCGACGAGGACCTCGATCGCGTCGCGATCGTCGACGGAGCCTCGGGAGCCGAGACGACGTACCGCCAGCTGGTCGGCCAGATCGGGCTCGTGGCGGGGGCGATCGCCGCCCGCGGCATCGGCGTCGGCGACGTTGTGGCGCTCCATTCACCCAACGTGCCCGCGTTCGCCCCGGTCTTCCACGGCATCCTGCGGGCCGGAGCCACCGCCACCACCGTCAATGCGCTGTACGGGGGTGAGGAGATGGGTACGCAACTCGTCGACTCACATGCCCGGCTCGTCTTCACGGTGTCTCCTCTGCTCGCCGCGGCGAAGCAGGCGGCATCCATCGCCGGGCTCGCGGATGAGCAGATCATCGTGCTCGACGGCGCAGAGGGGTTCGCGTCACTGCGTGACCTGCTCGCCGAGAACAATCCCGCCCCGGAGGTGTCGTTCGATCCGGGGGAACAGGTCGCGGTGCTGCCGTATTCGTCGGGGACGACGGGCCGCCCGAAGGGCGTGATCCTCACCCACCGCAACCTCGTCGCCAACGTCGCGCAGTCGCTTCCCCTGCTCGGCGCGGATCCGAACGCCCGGGTGCTGGCGGTGCTGCCGTTCTTCCACATCTACGGAATGACCGTGCTGCTCAATCTCGCCTTCCGCACGCACGCACGGCTCGTCACGATGCCGCGCTTCGACCTCGTGGAGTTCCTGCGCATCATCCAGGACTTCAAGATCAACTGGGCGTTCATCGCGCCGCCGATCGCGGTCGCGCTCGCGAAGCATCCGCTCGTCGACCAGTACGACCTTTCGAGCATGGAGGTCATCGTCTCCGGCGCGGCCCCCTTCGACGGCACGCTCGGCGCCGCCGTCGCTAAACGGCTGGACTGCCTCGTGCGGCAGGGCTACGGCATGAGCGAAATGAGTCCGGTCTCGCACACGATTCCGGTGGACCGGCACGACATCTCGCTCGGCTCGGTCGGCATCACCCTGCCGAACATCGAGTGCAAGCTCATCGACCCGGCGACGGGTGAGGAGATCCCGATGCCGGCTGAGGGCGTCAGCGCGCCGGGCGAGCTGCTCTGTCGAGGTCCGAATATCATGCGCGGGTACCTCGGCAACGAGGAGGCGACCCGCGCCACGATCGACGCGGACGGCTTCCTGCACACCGGAGACATCGCCACGGTGGATGCCAACGGCATCGTCACGATCGTCGACCGCCTGAAGGAGCTCATCAAGTACAAGGGGTACCAGGTGGCACCGGCCGAACTCGAGGCCCTGCTGCTCACCCATCCGAATATCGCGGATGCCGCCGTCGTCGGCGCCCACGATGCCGAGGGCGAAGAGGTACCCAAGGCCTTCGTCGTGGTGCAGCCGGGCACCGAGATCTCGGCAGAGGAGGTCATGACCTTCGTGTCGGGCAACGTCGCGCCGCACAAGAAGATCCGCCAGGTCGAGTTCATCGAGTCGATTCCCAAGTCGTCCTCTGGCAAGATCCTGCGCAAGGACCTTCGCGACCAGGAAGTGCGCGCGTGAGCCCGATCGCGCCCTCGGCCGGGGAGACCTTCGACTACGTGGTGGTCGGGGCCGGGGCATCCGGAGCGGCGCTCGCGGCCAGGCTCACCGAGCACACCGCCTCGACGGTGCTGCTGCTCGAAGCCGGGGTCGCTGACACCAAGACCGAGGTGCACATCCCCGCTGCCTTCTCTGCACTGTTCCGCTCCGAACTCGACTGGAACTACGACACCACACCGCAGCCCGCGCTCGGCAATCGCACCGTCTACTGGCCACGGGGCAAGATGCTCGGGGGCTCCACGTCGCTCAACGCGATGATGTGGGTGCGCGGCTTTGCCGCCGACTACGACCACTGGGCCGAGACGGCCGGGGCTGGCTGGTCGTACGCGGCGCTGCTCCCCTACTTCCGCAGCGTCGAACGGGTGCAGGGCAACACCGACCCCGACCAGGGCTCCGGCGGCGCCATCAGCATCGAGCACCAGCGCAGCCCGCGCTCACACACGGCGACGTTCCTGACGGCCGCCGCCCAGGCCGGCTACGCGGTCGTACCGCCGAACACCGCGCTGCCCGACGGATTCAGCCAGACGATGGTCAGCCAGAAGAGCGGCAAGCGGTTCTCGAGCGCCGACGGCTACCTGAGGCCCGCGAGCGAGCGCCCGAACCTCTCCGTGCGCACCGGCGCGCAGGCCACCCGCGTGCTGTTCGAGGGAACCCGCGCCGTCGGGGTCGAGTACCTGCTCGCTGGCGAGACGCACACCGTGACATCGCGCCGGGAGGTAGTGCTCTGCGGCGGCGCGGTCAACACCCCGCAACTGCTCATGCTCTCCGGAATCGGCGACGCGGAGGAGCTCGCGAAACACGGCATCCCCGTGCTCGTCGACTCTCCAGAGGTCGGCCGCAATCTGCGCGATCACCTGCTGTCGGGGCTCATCGTCGAGACCGGCGCAGACACCCTGTTCACGGCGAAGAAGTTGCCGGAACTCGCGAATTTCCTCGCCCGGGGCCGCGGCATGCTCACGTCGAACGTCGCCGAGGCATACGGCTTCGTGAGATCCGATCCGTCACTCGAGCTGCCCGACATCGAGATCATCTTCGCCCCGGTCGCCTTCATCGGCGAGGGCCTCGTTCCCGCCCCCGCGCACGCGCTGACCATCGGCGCGATCCTGTTGCAGCCGGAGAGCTGCGGCAGCATCTCGCTCGCCTCGGCCGACCCGCTCGCCAAGCCGATCATCGACCCGAAATATCTCAGCGATGCCGACGACCGGGACCGCGTCCGACTCCTGGCCGGTCTCAACATCTGCGAGGACATCCTCTCCGCCCCCGCCCTGCAGACGACGGCGGGTCCGCACTTCCTCGCGCCAGAGGACGGTGAGAAGATGGGACGGGTCGAGCGTGACACCGTCGCCGTCGACACGGTCGCGCACACGCTCTATCACCCGGTGGGCACCGCCCGCATGGGACTGGATGCCGCCTCCGTGGTCGACGAGGAGCTGCGGGTGCGCGGCGTGCGGGGCCTGCGCGTCGCCGACGCCTCTGTCATGCCGGACATCATCCGCGGACACACCCAGGCTCCCGCCATGGTGATCGGGGAGAAGGCCGCCGACCTGTTGCTCGCCGCAGCGGAGTCGGGTTCGTTGGCTGCGACCTCCGTCGGCTGACCGAGCGCAGGCGCGTCAGCTGGCCACCAGTCGCGCCGTGCGGTCCAGCACCTCCCGCACCGCCACGATGGCGGGGCGGACGGCGCTCGACTCGCGCGCCGAGGTGAAGATCGTGCGGTGTGGATGCTCCTGAAGCGTCAGGAGCGCGGCGGTGGTCTCCCGGCCGGTCCAGACGAGGTCGGGCAGCAGCGCCACCGCGTTGCCCGACTCGACCAGTCGGATCTGCGCCTGCAGATCGGCGGTCTCGAATCGCGCATCCGGCTCGAAACCGGCCCGCCGGCAGGCCTGCTCAGCCCAGTGGCGGGATGCGGTGCCGCGCGGTTCCATCACCCAGGCCGCGCCCGCGGCATCCCCGATGGTTGCCAGGGGTGCGCTGCTCGCCAGCCGGATCGCGTCGGTCGTGAGGGTGCGCCGGTCGAGCTCCGGATGGCGCGGGGCCGCGTGCCCCGGGTATGCCTCCGCGATCACGAGGTCGAAGTCACGCGCCCAGGTCTCCCGCAGCGCGGACTCCGGCTCGCGTTGCACCATCTCCACCCGCACATCGGGGTACTCCTCGCCCATGATCGAGAGCGCGTCGGGCATGAGGGCGAGCGCCGCCGACTGGAACACCGCGATCTTCACTGTGCCGGTGATCGTGGTGAGGGATGACGCGAGGTCGGCCTCGGCCCGCTCGAGGGTGCGCAGCACCTCCGCGGTGTGCGCCACCAGGATCTCGGCCTGGTGCGTGAGCACCACCCGCCGGCCCGAGGAACGGAGCAGTTCGACCCCCACCTCCTTCTCGAGCAAGCTGAGCTGCTGGGAGACCGCCGAGGGGCTGAAGTTGAGCGCCTCGGCCACTCCGGCGAGGGTGCCGCGGATCTGAAGTTCGCGCAGGAGACGCAGTCGCCGCACATCGAGCATCGAGCATCCAATCAATCGGTAGGACTTAATAATACTCATCAGAAAGGTTCGCTTTACCTAACTGGACTGTCGATTCGATACTGAGACCAGATCACTCAGAAAGGAATCCCCGTGACCGACTCCCTCTCGACCACTCCCCCAGCCGTCGACGCCTCCTCACCGGAGCTCGCCGACCGCGCCGTCGCCCTCGTGCGACGCTGGTTGGTGGAGGCCGCGGGGATACCGGTGAACGCCTCTGCCAAGCGCCTCGCGGGGGTGCTGAAGGACCCGAATGGACTCGACTTCACCGTGGGCTTCGTCGACGGCGTCATCCGCCCAGAGGACCTGAGCGTGGCCGCCCGCAATCTCGCCGCGCTCGCCCCGCGGGTGCCGGCCTTCCTCCCCCTCTATCTCCGCGTCGCCGTGCGCCTCGGAGGCGCCTTCGCGCCCCTTCTTCCCGGCATCGTCGTGCCGATCGCCCGTCGGGTGCTGCGCGGCATGGTCGGCCACCTCATCGTGGATGCGACCCCGTCCAGGCTCGGCACGGCCATCGCCACCCTCCGCGCCGGTGGTGCGAAACTCAATGTTAACCTGCTCGGCGAAGCGGTGCTCGGCCAGCATGAGGCCGCCCGTCGCCTCAAGGGCACGCATGCCCTGCTCGCCCGCGACGACGTGGACTATGTCTCGATCAAGGTGTCCTCCACCGTCGCCCCGCACTCGCCATGGGCCTTCGAGGCGGACGTGGAACACGTCGTCTCGAGCCTGACCCCGCTGTTCGAGCGGGCGGCAGCCTCTAACCCGACCAAGTTCATCAACCTCGACATGGAGGAGTACAAGGACCTCGACCTCACGATTGCGGTGTTCACCCGCATCCTCGACGATCCCCGCTTCGCAAACCTCGAGGCCGGTATCGTGCTTCAGGCCTACCTCCCCGACGCCCTCGGCGCCATGGTGCGACTCAGCGAGTGGGCGACCCGCCGTTGCGCGGCCGGTGGAGCACCCATCAAGGTGCGGCTCGTGAAGGGCGCGAACCTGCCAATGGAACAGGTCGAGTCATCCTTGCGCGGCTGGCCACTGGCCACCTGGTCGACGAAGCAGGACACCGACACCAACTACAAGCGCATCCTCGACTACGCCCTGGATGCCGCCCGGATCGATTCCCTTCGCCTCGGTGTTGCCGGCCACAACCTCTTCGACATCGCGTACGCCTGGCTGCTAGCCGGCGAGCGTGGCGTTCGCCACGGCATCGAGTTCGAGATGCTGCTCGGCATGGCAACCGGGCAGGCCGAGGCCGTGAAACGAGACGTCGGGAGCCTCCTGCTCTACACCCCGGTCGTGCACCCGAAAGAGTTCGATGTCGCGATCGCCTACCTGATCCGCCGGCTCGAGGAGGGTGCCAGCCAGGACAACTTCATGTCGGCCGTCTTCGAACTTTCGACCAACGAGGCGCTGTTCGAGCGCGAGAAGAAACGCTTCATCGCCTCACTCACGGGCCTCGACCGCGATATTCCGCTTCCCCGCCGCACCCAGGACCGCGCCGTGACCCAGACCGCCCCGACCGACCACTTCGAAAACACCGCCGACACCGACCCGTCGCTGCCGGCGAACCGGGCCTGGAGCACCACCATCCTCGAGAAGATCCCTGGCTCGACCCTCGGCTCCGAGACCATCGCCGCCGCCGTGCTCACCACCGCGGAGCAGGTCGAGCGCGTCATCGAGTCCGCCCTCACGGCCTCGACCGGGTGGGCCGCCCTCGGCACCGCCGGGCGCGCCGCCGTGCTGCACCGCGCCGGCGATGCCCTCAGCGCCCACCGCGCCGACCTCATCGAAGTGATGGCGAGCGAAGCCGGCAAGACCATCGACCAGGGTGACCCGGAGGTGACTGAGGCGATCGACTTCGCGCACTACTACGCCGAGCTTGCGCGCTCACTTGACCTGGTGGATGGCGCGACCTTCGTTCCATCGCGGGTCACCGTCGTGACCCCGCCGTGGAACTTCCCCCTTGCCATTCCGGCCGGTTCGACCCTCGCCGCCCTCGCCGCCGGCAGCGCCGTGATCCTCAAGCCGGCCACGCTCTCGCGCCGGTGCGGGGCGATGCTTGCCGAGGCCCTCTGGGAGGCGGGTGTTCCACGGGACGTGTTGAACCTCGTGCAGTTGAGCGAACGGGAACTCGGCACCCAGCTGATCTCGCACCCCTCGGTCGACCGGGTGATCCTCACCGGCGGCTACGAGACCGCAGAGCTGTTCCGTTCCTTCCGGCCCGAACTTGCGCTGCTCGCCGAGACGAGCGGCAAGAACGCCATCATCGTGACCCCGAGCGCCGACATCGATCTCGCCGTGAAAGACATCGTCTCCTCCGCCTTCGGCCATGCCGGCCAGAAGTGCTCGGCGGCGTCGCTCGTGATCATCGTCGGCTCGATCGCCCACTCCGCCCGGTTCTCCAACCAGTTGAAGGATGCGGTCGCCTCACTCAAGGTCGGCTACCCGTCCGATGTGGTCACCCAGATGGGCCCGCTCATCGAGCCGGCGAAAGGCAAGCTGCTCGGTGCCCTCACGACCCTCGATGCTGGTGAACAGTGGATGGTCGAGCCGAAACGGCTTGACGAGACCGGCCAGCTCTGGTCCCCCGGAGTGCGAGCCGGAGTTCGAACCGGCTCGGCGTTCCACCAGACCGAGTACTTCGGTCCGGTGCTCGGCATGATGACCGCCGCGACGCTCGACGAGGCCATCGCGATGCAGAACGCGACGGACTTCGGCCTCACCGCAGGCATCCACTCCCTGGACTCCACCGAGATCGGCCGCTGGCTCGACACCGTGCAGGCTGGCAATCTCTACGTGAATCGCGGCATCACCGGAGCCATCGTTCAGCGACAGCCCTTCGGCGGCTGGAAGAAGTCATCGGTGGGCGCTGGCACCAAGGCTGGCGGTCCGAACTACCTGGTCGGACTCGGCAGCTGGGTGCCCGCACACCACACCTCGGCCGGGAAGCCCGTGACGCATCCCGCCGTGCGCAGGCTGCTCGCCCTCGACGACTCGCTCTCCGGAGCGTTCGCGAGTGACGCCGCTGCCTGGGCCGACAACTTCGGGCAGGCGCGGGATGTCTCCGCCCTGGTCGCCGAGCGTAACGTGTTCCGCTACCTTCCCCTGCCGGTGACCATCCGTCTGTCCGAGGGCGAACCCCTCTCCGCCCTGCTGCGCGTCGTCGGCGCTGGGCTGCTCGCCGGATCCAACCTCACGATCTCCACCGCCGTCGCGAGCGAGGCGCTAGCCGGTCTGCCGGTCGTGGTCGAGAACGATGCGACCTGGCTCGCGCGGGTGCCGTCACTCCGCCTCAGCCGGATCCGTCTGATCGGCGGCGACCATTCTGCCCTCGCCGCCGCAATCGGCGGCCGACCGGATGTTGCCATCTACGCCGGCAGCGTCACACCGGCCGGCCGAATCGAGCTGCTGCCGTTTCTGCGCGAGCAGGCGGTAAGCATCACCGCACACCGGTTCGGGACGCCTAACCACCTGACCGACGCCCTCATCTGAGCCTCGCCCCGTCGGCGTGGCGAGAGCCCGCCGACGGGGGTAGAGCCCTTCGGCGCGAGTAGGATCGCGAAGAAGTGCTTTCAGCGTTGCCCATATGGGGTGACGGATCAGGCTGGGGGATCGAATGTTCTGGCAGATCAGCGCGCTCGCCGCGAGACCGTTGATCCGCGGCTGGCTGAAATACTCCACCGACTCCTGGCGCAACCTCGCCAAGCCGCTCGACTGGCCTCGGGTTCACTCTCCTGGTGCCAATCCCGATCGCCTGCTTCTCGCCGGTGATGGTGCGGTCGCCGGATGGGGTGTCCTCGCCCATGAGCTCAGTCTCGCCGGGTATCTCGCTCGCCGAGTCACGCTCGTCACCGGTCGGGCCGTCGATGTGGACATCGTCGCCGGCAGTGGCATGACCGCGGCACTGTGCCTTCAGGCCCTCTCGAGCCTCGATTTCTCGCGATTCGACGCGGTCATCGTCTCGGTCGGAACCAGCGAGGCGCTCGGCCTGGCGCCGCTCACGAGCTGGCGGCGCGACATGGAGGCGCTGATCGACCGAATCGAGCGCGACTCTCTCGGCGGGGTCGAGACCTTCGTGCTCTCGGTTCCGCCGTTCGGCTCGAACGGGACCTTTCCCCGGATTCTCGCGAGGCTGGTCGACGCCCACGCGGACCGGCTCAATCGGATCACCGGTTCGGTCTGCCTCGCCCGGCCGCACACGACCTTCGTTGAGACCACCCCGTTGGATTCACGCCGGTATCGGGGCGCCCACACCTATGAGCGCCTGGCGATGTGGCTCGCGCCCCTGATCAGCAGGCATCTCACACCCCCGAGTGGGCTCGATGGCCGGCTCGAGGCGCCCGACGAAGTCGGTCGCCAGTTGGCGCTCACGAGCCTCGGCATTCTCGACACCGCGCGCGGAGAATCCTTCGATCTCATCACGGCGGCGGCACAGAACCTCTTCGGGGTGCCGATGGCGGCCGTCACGTTCATCGACGAGGAGCGCCAGTGGTTCAAGTCCGCGCAGGGTCTCCCGGGAGACGAGACACTCCGCAGCGACGCCTTCTGCGACATAACGATCCGCCGGGCGACGCACTTCGTCGTCGAGGACACCATCCGCGATCCGCGCTTCGTCGCCAACCCCTTCACCACCGGACCGACGGCCGTGCGATTTTACGCCGGGTATCCGATCGAGAGTCCCGACGGGCACCGGATCGGCGCCCTCTGCATCATGGATCACCAGCCGCGCGAGTTCACGACGATGGATGCCTCACTCCTGCGCGACCTCGCCCTGCGGGTGCAGGACCTGGTGTGGGGTGCCGCTCCCCCGCTGTCGACCTGAATGGGCCTGCGATCCAGTCTGAAGCGCGCACGCGGGTCGGCACGGTCCATTGAGCCTTACCCGAGGCACCGGCACCGAGTCCTAAGCTGAGGTAATGACCGAGGTTTCCGAACTCTTCGACCCGCGCATCTGGAAGCCCGTCGAGGGTTTCTCTTCACTCGTCGACATCACCTACCACCACGACAACGCCGGACAGGTCGCCAGAGTGGCGTTCAACCGGCCGGAGGTCAGGAACGCCTTCCGACCCCAGACGGTGGATGAGCTCTACCGAGTTCTCGACCATGCCCGGGAGAATTCCCGCATCGGCGTGGTGCTCCTGACCGGAAACGGACCGAGCCAGAAGGATGGCGGCTGGGCGTTCTGCTCCGGGGGCGACCAGCGCATTCGCGGTCGCGACGGCTACCAGTACGCCGATGGAACGGCAGGCACCGGACGGCTGCACATCCTCGAGGTGCAGCGCCTCATCCGCTTCATGCCCAAGGTCGTCATCTGCGTCGTCCCCGGCTGGGCCGCCGGCGGCGGTCACTCCCTGCATGCTGTGTGCGACCTCACGATCGCCAGCGCCGAACACGGCAAATTCAAGCAGACGGATGCCGACGTCGGCTCGTTCGACGGCGGCTATGGCAGCGCCTACTTCGCCCGCCAGGTTGGCCAGAAGTTGGCGCGTGAGGTCTTCTTCCTCGCCCAGGAGTACAGCGCCAAGCGGGCGTACGAGATGGGTGCCGTGAACGCGGTCGTGCCGCACGCCCAACTGGAGCCGACGGCCTACGAGTGGGCGAGGACGATCCTCACCAAGTCGCCGACCGCCATCCGCATGCTCAAGTACGCCTTCAACGCCGTGGACGACGGAATCGCCGGCCAGCAGCTGTTCGCCGGCGAAGCCACCCGGCTCGCGTACGGAACGGATGAGGCAGTTGAGGGCCGTGATTCGTTCCTCGAGAAACGCGAACCGGACTGGTCGCCCTTTCCGTGGCAATTCTGAGTCGGGAAAAGCCGGCGTCGAGTGGCCCCGCGTCGGCCGTGGCCTCGCTGCGGCAAGAACGTCCGCACGAAAATGCCTGTGCATTCCTCGCGACAGACGGCGAACACGCGCCGTTCGATAAGCTCGGCGAGTATCGTCGGATTGTACGGATGGTCAATAAGTTCCCACTCGATGCGGATCGCGATCGCGGCGAAGCCGCCGCAGGTCGCGATGTGACGAGGGTGGGCCATCGTCATCCGGACACCACAGCCAGAGGCAGACCGCGGGAGCCCCGCGCCCTGCGCAGCCACGGAACGAAGCAGGAGACTAAATCGTGAAGATCGTCGTGTTGGTTAAGCAGGTGCCCGACACCTGGGGTGAACGCAAGCTCAATATCGACACCGGATGGTTGGACCGCACGAGCAGCGACGCCGTGATCGACGAGATCAATGAGCGTGCCCTCGAGGTCGCCCTCAGCTACCAGGACTCCAACGACGCCGAGGTGATCGCGCTCACCGTTGGCCCCGCTTCCGCCAAGGACGTGCTGCGCAAGGCGCTCGCGATGGGTGCCGATTCGGCAATCCACATCGTCGACGACCAGCTCGCCGGGGCAGACCTGATCCTGACCGCCCGGGTTATCGCAGCTGCCCTCACGAAGGCCGACTTCGACCTCGTGATCGCGGGCAACGAGGCGACGGACGGTCGCGGAGGCGTGATCCCCTCGCTCGTCGCCGAATACCTCGGCGTGCGCCAGGCCACCTACCTCGACTCGGTGACCATCACCTCCGACTCCGTGAGCGGCGAGCGCGGCACCGAGAACGGATCCATGTCGGTGCACGCGACGCTTCCCGCCATCATCTCCGTCACCGAGCAGTCCGCGGAACCGCGATTCCCCAACTTCAAGGGAATCATGCGGGCCAAGAAGAAGCCCGTCGTGGTGTGGTCCCTCGGCGACCTCGGCATCGACGCCGCGTCATCCGCTGACTCCGGGCATTCCGTTGTGCTCTCCACCCGCCAGCGACCGGCGCGCACCGCCGGAACCAAGATCGTCGACGACGGCACCGCCGGCGTCGCTCTCGCGGACTTCCTCGCCGCCGGTCACCTGATCTAGGAAGGCAGAACCCATGTCGAACGTATTGGCCCTGATCGAGGTTTCACCCGACGGCCACGTCAGCACCACGGCGGCGATGCTGCTGGGCGCCGCCTCCCGCCTCGGCACGCCCGTGGCGGTCGTCGCGGCCGCACCCGGGTCCTCCGCGGCTCTCGGTGAGGCCCTCGGCGCGCTCGGTGCCGAGCAGGTCTATGTCGCCGAGACCGCGGAGGTCGTCACGTCGCTCCTCGCGCCGCAGGTCGCGGCCCTTGCCTTGGCATTCTCGGCGCTCGACCCGTCGGCGATCCTCGTCGCCAACTCGATCGACGGCCGCGAGTTGGCCGCTCGCGTCGCCGCGCGCCTGAAGGCCGGTCTCCTGATCGATGCCGTCGACGTGCGCTCCGACGGCGGCGCGGTCGTCGCCTCGCACTCGGTGTTCGGTGGGGCCTACAACGTCGACTCCGCCGTCGAGGGCGGCCCGGTCGTCGTCACGGTGCGCCAGGGAGCCATCGAGGACCGCGCCGAGGCACGATCGGCCTCGGTCACGACCGTGCCGCTCGACGTCGACGCCGCGGCCTTCGCCGTCATCGACGCCATCCACCCGCTGCCGGCCGCCTCCGACCGCCCGGACCTCCGCGGGGCGACCACCGTCGTCTCCGGCGGGCGCGGGCTGCAGTCGAAGGAGAAATTCGTGCTCGTGGAGCAGCTGGCCGACACCCTCGGCGCGGCCGTCGGGGCATCACGGGCCGCCGTCGACGCCGGCTTCGTGCCGCAGACCTCCCAGGTCGGCCAGACCGGCGTTACTGTCTCACCTCAGCTGTACATCGCGCTCGGCATCTCGGGGGCGATCCAGCATCGGGCTGGCATGCAGACGGCGAAGACGATCGTGGCCATCAACAAGGATGCCGACGCGCCGATCTTCGAGATCGCTGACTTCGGTATCGTCGGTGACGTGTTCACCGTCGTTCCCCAGCTCATCGATGCCATCGGCAAGCGCGGCAGCAACAGTTGAGCGCCGTCGGCGCGAGGCTCACCGCGTTCCAGAAGAGCCGCTGGTTCAAACTCGTCTGGATCATCCCGGCGACTCTCGTGGTGCTCTTCCTGCTCGTACTCGCCATGCGGGGAATCCGCGGACTGCCGGCGGTGCAGTCGTTCATGACCGACTTCCCCGGCGCGACGACGCTGCCCGGCGACGCGCCCGTGGGATTCCCGGCCTGGCTGGCCTGGCAGCACGGACTGAACGCCTTCTTCATCCTGTTCATCATCCGATCCGGCTGGCAGGTGCGCACCACCACACGTCCGACGATGTTCTGGAAGCGCAACAACACCGGCCTGATCCGCACGAAGACCCCGCCATCGAAGATCAGCCTGAGCCTCTGGCTGCACATCAGCTTCGACACCCTCTGGGTGCTCAACGGGGTCCTCTTCTACGTGCTCATCTTCTCGACCGGCCAGTGGCTGCGCATCGTGCCGGTGACGTGGAGCATCTTCCCCAACGCGGTCTCGGCAGCGATCCAGTACGGCTCATTCAACTGGCCGGTGGAGAACGGCTGGGCCAACTACAACGCGCTGCAGACCATCAGCTACTTCCTCGTGATCTTCGTCGCGGCTCCACTCGCCCTCATTACCGGATTGCGCATGTCGCCGGCATGGCGGTCGAAGCGGCTCAGCCGCGCCTACCCGATCGAACTGGCGCGGTCGGTGCATTACCCGGTGATGATCTTCTTCGTCGCATTCATCGTCGTGCACGTGTTCCTGGTGTTCGCGACCGGCATGCTGCGCAACCTCAACCACATGTATGCGGTGCGCAACGACGAGAGCTGGCTGGGCTTCGGCATCTTCGCGGCCACCCTCGTCGTGATGATCCTGGCCTGGTTCGCCGCCCAACCGATCGTGCTCAGGTCGATCGCGTCGCTCACCGGCTCGGTCACCCGCTAGCTGTACTGAGTCAGGACGTTGGTGACACTCGGCTGATGGGTGTTGCTCCGATGCCGGTGTGGATGCGTTCAGTGTTGTAGTAGTTCAGCCAGGGCGCAAGGGCTGCTCGTCGTTCGGCGTTGCTGGTGAAGACTTGT
>JBBSBA010000042.1:0-21870 GCA_038251725.1 Actinomycetales bacterium | reverse complement strand
CTAGGGCCGGTCGGCCCGGTCGGCCAGCATCCGGTTGTATTCGACGAGATCGGCGTCGCCGTCGCGAGCCGCCTTGCGGTCGAGGCGTTTGGCGTCCCTCTCATCGCTCTTCGACCACATGATCGCCACGGTGATGGCGAGGATGATCGTGGGGATCTCGCCAACACTCCAGGCGATGCCCCCGCCGTTCTGCTGGTCGACGATCGCGCTCGCCCCCCAGGTTCGCCCCATCGCGCCATACCAGTTGGCGAGCAGGAGGCCGGTTCCCGTCATGAGAGTGAGGCCGAAGAACGCGTGGAACGCCATGGTGCCGAGCAGCACGAGCAGCCGCATCGGGTAGGACGCGCGGTAGGGCACGGGATCCACGCCGATGAGCGCCTGAACGAACAGGTAGCCCGTGACGAGGAAGTGCACGACCATCCAGGTGTGGCCGATGTGGTCGGTCGTGGCCCAGCTGAACAGCGACGTGTAGTAGAAGGCCCAGAGGGACCCGGCGAACAGTGCCGCAGCCACGATCGGGTTCGAGAGGATTCCGGCGAGGCGGGAGTGGACGAAGAGCATGATCCATTCGCGAGGCCCGCGACTGCCGTCGAACCGCTTCCTGATGGTGCGAAGCGCGAGGGTGATCGGTGCCGCCGGCACGAGCAGCACCGGGACCATCATGCCCAGCAGCATGTGGCCGAGCATGTGCACGCTGAACAGGTATTTCTCATAGGCGTTGATTCCGCCGTTGGTCACGTAGAACAGCAACGCGAGCCCGGCAAGCCAGAGCACAGTGCGGTACCAGGGCCAACGGTCGCCGCGGCGATGCAGGCGCACGACGCCCGCGATGTAGAAGAACGCGAGGAAGGCGACGACGAGCACCCAGAGCAGGTCGAAGTTCCATGTGGTGAAGTAGCGGGCAAACGTGAGCTCTGGCGGGAGCGGCGCCTGGGTGAGAATCCACGCTGGAGTGGTGGGGGTGGCATCCTGCCCCACCGGCGTCGCGGTCCTGGCGAGGGCCGCGGCGACCCCCGAGGCGAGTCCCATGAAGCCGAGCTCGGCGGCGACGAGCCACCAGAAGAACCGGTTGCCGCCGTTGCCCGACGACTGCATCTTCGCCACCAGGAAACGCCGCTGCACGAGGCCGAACAGCCCGAGCGCCCCAAGCGCGAAGATCTTGACCAGCACGAGAATGCCGTACGGCGTGAGCAGCTTGCCGATGCTGCCCACTCGCAGGGCGGCATTCACGTAGCCGGAGGCCGCCACGACCACGAAGCAGACGATGGCGATCGTAGAGTAGCGGGAGATGAGCGGCCCGATCCGTGCCGCCCCGAGGGTCTTGCGGATGAACACGATCGTCAGGAGTCCGCCGAGCCAGATGGCCGCGAAGACCACATGGAGGCCGAGGGAGGTCACGGCCGCGTCGTGCCCGGCGGCGTCGGCGGAGTGGCCCTGCAGCGCCTGCGGCACGAGCCCCGCCGCGGCGACGAGGGCGACGAACACGAGCATGGTGCGATTGCGCACGGCGAAGCAGAGCACGGTGACCACGGCGGCGATGAGCGTGGTGGCGAGCCACGCCTGTCCGACCCCGCCGCTGGTGAGGAAGTCGCCGAGTGCCGCGCCGAAGGCCGGCTCGATGCTGATCGGCTTCGTGTAGAAGTTCATGAAGGTGAGAAAGCCCGTCACCGCAGAGGCGATCGTCCAGAACGCTGCCGCGCCGGCGGCGATATCGAGCGTGCGGGCGAACTCCGGCTGGTCGGAGCTCATCGCGAAGGACAGCAGCACGAGCGAACCGAGCGTGACCGAAATTCCGATGTTGAACAGCATCGTCGAGATCGGCAGCCCGTAGCGCACGACGGCACCGGGATCGATGAGCCTCGGCGCATCCGCGGCATGCCCGAAGGCCAGCGCTGCGAACAGGGACGCGAAAGCGACGACCAGTAGCAGCAGCACTGGACCCGCGATCCTCACAAGCCTTGGCACGATCTCCAGCCTAGGTGAGCAATCTTGGCCACGACTCCGGCCGACCGATGGCGTCGGATGGTGCCACGACGCGGGGTTTAACGAACGAAGGGGATGCCGACCGTGTGGCCGACATCCCCTTCGGGACGAATGTTAAGACTACTTTGCGGCGGCCTTGAGCTTGCTTCCCGCGCTGACCTTGACGCCATAGCCAGCTGCGATCTGGATCGCTTCGCCGGTGGACGGGTTGCGACCGGCACGAGCGGCACGGTGGGTGCGCTCGACCGCGAGCCAGCCCGGGATGGTGACCTTCACGCCCTCGCCGACCGAAGTGGCGAGAGTGGAGAAGAGGGCGTCGAGAACGCCGTTCACTGCAGCCTGGCTCTGGCCAGACTCAGCGGCAACTGCCGCGACGAGCTCGGTACGGTTTAGTGACTTGTCAGCCATTGAAGTCCTCCTCGGACGAAAGTGCTTTCAGAACAAACATTCCTGCTCAAGAGAACAGTTCAGTCGATGGGATTCAAACAAGACCGTGGAGCAACAACCCCGCAGCCGCCTGTAATTTACCAGCTTGACTTGGTAATACCGGGCAATTCGCCCCGGTGCGCCATATCGCGGAAGCGAACGCGCGAAACCCCAAACTGGCTGAGGAAACCACGCGGGCGCCCGTCGATCGCGTCGCGACCACGCACGCGCACCGGAGATGCGTTGCGGGGAAGCTTCTGCAGGCCGAGGCGAGCGGCTTCGCGCTGGGCATCGGTCGAATCCGGGTCGACAAGAGCCTTCTTCAGTTCCAGTCGCTTGGTCGCGTAGCGCGCCACCACGATCTTGCGCTGCTCGTTCGCAGCGATCTTGCTCTTCTTCGCCATTGTTAGCGCTCCTCGCGGAATTCGACGTGCTTGCGGACTACCGGGTCGTACTTCTTCAGCACGAGGCGGTCGGGGTCGTTGCGACGGTTCTTCTTGGTCACATAGGTGTAACCGGTACCGGCGGTGGAACGAAGCTTGATGATCGGACGGACGTCATGCTGCTTTGCCATTAGATCTTCACCCCACGGCCCAGGATGTCCTTGACCACTGATTCGATGCCGCGAGCGTCAATGACCTTGATGCCCTTGGCGCTCAGCGTCAGCGTCACGCTGCGCTTGAGCGACGGAACGTAATACGTCTTCTTCTGCACGTTCGGGTCGAAGCGACGCTTCGTCCGACGGTGCGAGTGCGAAATGTTGTGTCCGAAGCCGGGAACGGCTCCAGTCACCTGGCACACTGCGGCCATGGTTTTCCTCCATCTACCGTAGGGACGCGGTGTCCCTACCCAAGATCTCTTGTCGGCACGCACAGGCCCCCAATACTTTGCAGGTGGGGGGTTGCGCACAGGCTGCAGCGCAGAATGCGCGCAGCAGCGTCCAATACTACGGATGCCGGGCGGCATCCGCAAGGCGGCGCCGGCGTCGAACGGTGTGGCGATGTGCCGGTGAAGCCTAGCCGCCGTCGCCGGGGAGGGCGGAGCAGGCGGCGCAGAGCCCGAACACGTCAACCACGTGGCGCGGCTGGGTGAAGCCATGCTCCGAGGCAACCGACTGCGCCCACCGCTCGACCGCATCCGCCTCGATCTCGACCGTGAGTCCGCAGCTGCGACAGATCAGGTGGTGATGATGCTGGCCGGGCGTGCACGCGCGGAAGAGGCTCTCGCCATCGAGGGACTGCAGCGAGTCGGCCTCGCCCTCCACGGCAAGGTCGGCGAGCGCGCGGTACACCGTGGCAAGCCCGATCGGTGACCCGCTTTCGCGCAGGGTGGCGTGCAGCCCCTGCGCGCTAACGAAGCCGTCGTTGGCACCGAGAGCATCCCGCACCGCTTCGCGCTGCCAGGTGTTTCGCTTGCGCGGCGACGATGTCATGACCGCCCCTGCGCCTTCGCCGGCACGGCCGACAGGCGACCGCTATTGCCGGAGCGGGCCCGGCGATTGCCGATCAGTCGACAGACGATGTAGATGAGGAAGGAGATCGTCGTGACGTAGGGGCTGATCGGCAGGCCGCCACCGAGCGCAAGCAGGATGCCGCCGACGACCGAGGTCACCGCGAACGCGACGCTCAGCAGGGGAGTCAGCAGCGGGGACGCCGTGACACGCATCGCCGCTGCGGCAGGCGTGACGAGCAACGACAACACGAGCAGTGCGCCCACGATCTGGATCGAGACCGCGGTCGCGAGGCCGAGCAGGATCATGAAGGCGATCGAGATCCCGGTGACCGGCAGGCCCTTCGCGCGCGCGACATCCGCATCGACGCTCGAGAAGCTCAGCGGCCGCCAGAGGAAGAACAGCCCCGCGATCACGACGAGGGAGATGATCACCAGCACGAGCAGCTGCGGATCGTCCACCGACACGATTTGGCCGGTCAGCAGCCCGAACTTGTTCGCACTTCGCCCCTTGTAGAGGGCGAGGAACAGGATGCCGAGGCCGAGGCCGAAGGGCATGAGCACGGCGATGATCGAGTTGCGCTCGCGAGCCCGCGCGCCGAGCACGCCGATGAGCAGTGCGGCGAGCATCGAACCGCCGATCGATCCGACGACCACGTTCACGCCGAACAGCAGTGCGGCCGATGCCCCAGCGAAACTCAGCTCGCTGATGCCGTGGACCGCGAAGGCGAGATCACGGGTCATGACGAACGGCCCGATCATGCCGCCGACCACCCCGAGCAGGGCGCCGGCAATGATCGAGTTCTTCACGAGCGCGAGCAGTTCGCCGTAGTTGGCGAAGCCGAAGATCTGGTTCCAGAAGTCCTGATTCACAGTTCGGTTCCTCCCACATGGTGTTCGAGATGGTCGTGGACGCCGTAGCCCTCGGGGGATCCGAGCACCACGATTCGACCGCGACTGCGGATGACCTCCACGGGGGTGCCGTACATGTAGGAGAGCACCTCGCTGCGCAACACCTCGTCCGGGGTTCCGACGCGGAAGCGCCCGCCAGCGAGGTAGAGAACGCGGTCGACCATGCCGAGGATCGGGTTGACGTCGTGCGTGACGAACACCACCGCGGTGTTGAGGGCCTTCCGCTGCGCATCGATGAGTTCGCTCACCTGCCGCTGGTGGTGCAGGTCGAGCGAGATGAGGGGCTCGTCGCACAGCAGCAGGCTCGGATTGCCGGCGATCGACTGTCCGACCCGAACACGCTGCTGTTCACCGCCGGAGAGGGTCGCGACCGGCACGTTCGCGTACTCGGTCGCTCCGACCGAGGCGAGCACCTCATCCACGTGGCGTCGTTCCTCGCGAGAGGAGATCGGAAGCCCCCAGCGGTGACCGTTGACGCCGAACGCCACGAGGTCGCGCGCACGCAGGGGAGTGCCCTGTTCGAGGAGCTTCTGCTGCGGGATGTAGCCGATGCGACGGCTGCCGGGTCCGACCGGCTCGCCGAGGAACTCGATGGTGCCGGAGGTGAGTTTCTGCTGGCCGAGGATGGTCTTGAGCAGGCTCGTCTTACCCGTTCCGTTGGGGCCGAGCACGGCGAGGAATTCGCCGGGCTGCACCTCGAGGTTCAGGTTGTTCCAGAGCTGCCGGTCGCCGAAGCCGAGCGTCGCGCCACGCAGGCTCAGCACAGGGGGCGTGGTCATTTCAGGGCCGCCTTCAGTTCGTTGAGCATGGAGGTCATCCAGGTGAGATAGGTCTTTCCGGCCGGCAAGGTCTCGCGCACCGGCACGACGGGCACGCCGGCCTTCTTCGCGGCAGCCAGCACCGCCTGCGTGCCCGGTCCGCTGGTCTGCTCGTTGTAGGCGAGCAACCTGACGGTGTGTCCGCTGAACAGCGCCAGGGTCTGTTCGAGCACGAGGGGCGAGACGTCCGTGCCAGCTTCGATTGACTGGGTGAACCGTTCCGGCGTCTTGTTGACGAGCCCGCAGGCCTCGAGCATATAGAGCGGCACCGGCTCGGTGATCGCGACGGCCGCGCCGCCCGAGGCGGTCTTGATACTCGCCTCGGCCGTCTGCAACACGTCGAGAGCCTTCGTGAACCGGGAGGCGTTCGCCCTGAAGGTGGGCGCGCCGGACGGGTTCTCCGCGCCGAAGGTCGCGACGAGCGAGGTGACGAGCTTCTTCATGGTGGGGAAGTCGTACCAGAGGTGCTCGTTGAACTGGCCGGTCGTGGGCTTCTGGTCGTAACCGGAGATGGTCGCCACGTTCAGCAGCACGGTATTCGAGTTGCTCGCCCCGTTCAGCAGGGTGCCGACGAAGGGATCGTAACCGCCGCCGTTCTCGATCACGACCGCGGCCTTGGAGAGAGCGAGCTGTACCTGGGCACCGGCCTCGAAGGAGTGCGGGTCCTGCGACGGGTCCGAGATGATCGAGGTGACGTCGACGAGGTTTCCGCCGATTTGCTTCGCAATGTCGCCGTAGACGCTGGTCGATGCGACGACGGAGATGCGGCCGTCACCTTTCTGCGGGGTCGCGGGGGCGGAGCATCCGGCGAGGACAAGGCTCAGCGCCGTGACCCCGGTCAGGAGAAGGAGAGATTTCTTTGCGGGCATGATGAGAGGTTTCCAAGGACGAGTGATAACGGTAATGAGATTCGTTATCAATAGTACACCGCGCCGGATGCCCGACCTGCACGCCGTGTACCGGCCTCCCGCAGACGGTACTCAGTCGAGCAGCAGTGCGGGCTCTTCGATGACGCTCGCGACGTCCGCGAGGAAGCGGCTCGCCACATCGCCGTCGACGATGCGGTGATCGAAGCTCGCGGCGAGTGTCGTGACGAAACGCGGACGCACCTCACCGTCGACGACCCACGGCTTCAGCTTGATCGTGCCCATTGCCACGATCGCGACCTCACCGGTATTGAGGATCGGCGTGCCGGAGTCCATGCCGAAGACGCCGATGTTGGTGACGGTGATCGTGCCCCCCGCCTGGTCGGCTGGCGACGTCTTGCCGTCGCGCGCGGTGATAGTGAGCTGCTCGATCGCCGAGGCGAGCTCTCGCAGCGACAGCTCCTGCGCCTCCTTGATGTTCGGCACGATGAGCCCGCGCGGCGTCGCGGCGGCGATGCCGAAGTTCACGTAGTGCTTCACGATGATCTCGTTGTCGGTCCACTGCGCATTGACCGTGGGATTTCGCCGCACGGCCCAGATCATCGCCTTCGCCATGATCAGCAGCGGGGAGACCTTCACGCCCGCGAAGTCCGCAGAATTCTTGAGGCGCTTGACGAACTCCATCGTGCGGGTGGCATCGACATCAACGAACAGGCTCACGTGCGGCGCGGTGAACGCACTCGACACCATCGCCGCGGCGATCGCCTTTCGCACACCCTTCACCGGGATGCGTTCCTCACGATCGGTGCCCCAGGCGGGCGTCTCGATGTTGCGGAACAGCGTGCCCTGCGAGGCCTGGCGGATCACGTCGTCCCGGGTGATCTCGCCGGCGAGCCCGGTCGGGTTCACCTCGGCGAGGTTCACCGAGAGATCCTTCGCGAGCTTGCGGATCGGCGGCTTCGCGATGATCGACGACGCGGATGCGGCAGGCACGGAACCGGGACGGGGCGCGACGCCCGGCGATGCCACCGCCGGATCGGACGCGGCCCGATGCGAGCCCGCCGCCGCCGGTCGCTGCCGTCGGGAGGCGACATGGCCCTTGATGCCGTAGCCAACGAGCACGGCTCCGGCGGCATCGCCGCTGGCCTCCGGTTCGCTCGAGATGCTGTCGGCGGTGTCGGTGACGGTCTCCGAGCCCTCGGTCGGGGCGGGGGGCGCGGCATCCGCGGCACCGGTCGAGACCGAGATGATCGGCGTTCCCACCTCGACGGTCTGGCCCTCGGCAACGAGGATCGCGGTGACGGTACCGGCGAACGGCGACGGGAGCTCCACGAGCGACTTCGCCGTCTCGATCTCCACGAGCACCTGGTTGATGGTCACCTCGTCGCCGGGCTTGACCCTCCACGCCACGATCTCGGCCTCGGTCAGGCCCTCGCCGACATCAGGGAGAGTGAATTCTGAAGTGCTCACGGTGACGTCCTCTTGCCTTAGTAGGCCAGCGCTCGGTCGACGGCCTCGAGGATGCGGTCGGCATCCGGGAGGTAGACGGTCTCGAGCTTGGCTGGCGGGAATGGAGTATCGAAGCTCGTCACCCGCAGCACGGGGGCCTCGAGCGAGTAGAACGCCTTCTCGGTGACCGTGGCCGCGATCTCCGAGGAGACGCTCACGAATCCGGGCGCCTCCGACGCGACGACGAGCCGTCCGGTCTTCTGCACCGACTCGATGATGGGTCCGTAGTCGATCGGCGAGATCGATCGAAGGTCGATGACCTCGATGCTCGTTCCCTCGGCCTGGGCGAGTTCGGCCGCCTGCATGAGCATGTTGACCATCGCGCCGTGGCCGACCACGGTGACCTCGGTGCCGCTGCGAACGACTCGGCTGGAGTGCAGCGGCGCGGCGCTGGCGCCGAAGTCCACCGGGCCCTTGTTCCAGTAGCGGCTCTTCGGCTCGAAGAACAGCACGGGGTCGTCGGAGCGACACGCCTCCTGGATCATCCAGTAGGCGTCGTTCGGCGTGCTCGGACTCACGACCCGCAGGCCGGGGGTGTGCGCGAAGTAGGCCTCCGGGCTCTCCTGATGGTGCTCGACCGCGCCGATATGCCCACCGTAGGGAACGCGGATGACGACGGGCATCGTCACCGCTCCCTCGTGGCGACTCGTCATCTTGGCGAGCTGCGTGGTGATCTGGTCGAATCCGGGGAAGATGAAGCCGTCGAACTGGATTTCGCAGACGGGCCGGTAGCCGCGCATCGCGAGGCCGATTGCCGTGCCGATGATGCCGGACTCCGCCAGAGGGGTGTCGAAGACGCGCGAGGCACCGAACTCCGCCTGTAGCCCCTCCGTCACGCGGAACACCCCGCCGAGCGGGCCGATGTCCTCACCCATGAGCAGAACCTTCGGGTCGTCGCCGAGGGCCTTGCGCAGTCCCGCGTTGAGGGCCTTCGCCAGCGGCAATTCGCCCATCGGGATGTCGTCGGTCACGATTCGATTCCGTTCAGGCTCGCCTCGTAGTCGGCGAGCCACTGCTTCTGCACGTCCATGACCGGGTGCGGCTCGGAGTACACATTGTCGAAGATGAGGTCGGTCGAGGGCAGGCCGAGTTCGAGCGTGCGGCGGCGGAGGTCTGCAGAGAAATCCTCGGCCTGGGTTGCGGTGGCGCTGAAGAACGCCTCGCCCTCGCCGCGACCGCGCAGGTAGGCGGCGTAACGCTGGATCGGATCCTTCGCGACCCACGAGGCGGTCTCCGCGTCGAGCCGGTACTTGGTGGGGTCGTCGCTCGTGGTGTGCGCGCCGATGCGATAGGTGAGCGCCTCGATCAGACGAGGACCGCTGCCCGCCCTGGCCTCGTCGAGGTTCTTGCGGGTGACCGCGTAGCTCGCGAGCACGTCATTGCCGTCGATCTGGATGCCGGGCATGCCGAAGCCGCCCGCGCGCAGGTAGAGCGGCGTGCGGGACTGCACCCGCACGGGCACCGAGATGGCCCACTGGTTGTTCTGCAGGAAGAAGACCTGCGGGGTGTTGAAACTCGCCGCGAAGACGAGGGCCTCGCTCACGTCACCCTGGCTCGTCGCGCCGTCGCCGAAGTAGACCATGGCCGCCTGGTCGGTCTCGGGGTTGCCAGTGCCGCTGTCACCGTCGAGGGCGATGCCCATGGCATACCCGGTGGCATGCAGCGCCTGCGACCCGAGCACGAGCGTGTAGAGGTGGAAGTTGCCACGCTCGGCCGGGATCCAGCCGCCGTTCGTCACACCGCGCATGAGCCGCACGATATCGAGCACGTCGACGCCGCGGATCATGCCGACGGAATGCTCGCGATACGAGGGGAAGAGATGGTCCTGGGCGCGGGCGGCGCGGGCCGAACCGACCTGCGCGGCCTCCTGGCCGTGACTCGGCGGCCACAGGGCGAGCTGCCCCTGGCGCTGGAGGTTGGTCGCCTCGAGGTCGAAGCGCCGGGTGATCACCATGTCGCGGTAGAACTGCCGCAGGGTCTCGTCGGGGAGGGCCTCGATGTAGGGAAGGTACTCGGCGGCCGTGTCATCCGTCTGGATGGTGCCATCGGCCGAGAGAAGCTGCACCATCTGTGCGGATTCTGTCACGGTGGCCTCGCAGTCCTGTTGAAAGATCGTGTCGCTGGGGCGGAAGGTCGGAGCCGCACGCGGCGACGTTCTAATCTAACGCCGCCCGCGGCCTCGTCGTTGGTAGGGTGCGCACAACCTCCGCGGCGGCCTTAAGGAGTTTATCCACAGACTGGGATTCGCCGATCGACACACGGATGCCGTCGGCGCCGAGCGGGCGCACCACGATTCCGGCCGCGGCGAAGACCTCGGCGGCTGCGGCGGTGCCGGCTCCGGTGGCAAGCCAGACGAAGTTTCCGTGTGGCCTCGGCACCGCCCAACCCTGGTCGACGAGCGAGCGCCACACCTCGTCCCGCAGCACGGCAAGGCTGCGCACGCGTTCGAGAAGCACCGCCTCGTGGTCGAGCGAGACCAGAGCCGCACGCTTGGCCACCTCTGTGACGGAGAGCGGGATGGATGTCGTTCGCGCGGCGTCGAGCACATACGCGGGACCGACCGCGTAGCCGATGCGCAGCCCGGCGAGGCCGTAGGCCTTGGAGAACGTGCGCGCGATCACGAGATTGGGATACCGCTCGCCCAGCTCGAGACCGTTCACCGCGGAGTCATCGGTGACGAACTCGATGTAGGCCTCATCGAGGATCACCAGGATGTTCGGAGGGACGGCGGCCATGAAGTCCGCGAATTCGACGGCGGTCACGATGCTGCCGCTCGGGTTGTTCGGGCTGCAGACGATGATGACGCGGGTGCGGTCGGTGATAGCGGCGAGCATCGCGGGCAGATCGTGCCGCTCATCCGTCGTGTTCGGCACGGCGATGCTCGTCGCGCCGGCCACCGCGACGAGCCCCGGGTAGGCCTCGAACGAGCGCCAGGCGTAGATGACCTCGTCGCCCGGCCCCGCGGCCGCCTGGATGAGCTGGGCCAGAATCGAGACGGATCCGGCACCGAGGTGCACGCGTTCGAGCCGCGTGCCGAAGCGCTCGGCGATTCGGGCGCGCAGCTCGATGCCCGTCGCCTCCGGATAGCGATTGACCCCGGAGCTCGCCGCGATCGCCGCGACTACCTCGGGGATCGGGTCGAACGGGTTCTCGTTGGACGACAGCTTGAAGGCGTCAGCGTGAGCGGGCTTGCCCTGCGCGTAGGCGGCGAGCGCCACGATCTCCGGCCGAAGGCGCACAGCCGAGGCGTCTTGGTTGGTCACCCGACAAGCCTAAGGGTCACACCGGCGTTCACGCCGGGGGAGCGGCTCACCGCGGCGGAAGCGCCGGGCGTGGGCGACCCTCCGTTGCACCCGGCGGTGCGCGACGGGCATAGTTGAGGCATGTCTAGATTCCTGGTCCGCCTGATGATCAATGCCATTGCCCTCTGGCTGACCACTCTGATCGTTGCCGGGGTGGCGGTCGTCCCGTTCCAGCCGCGCGACAGCTTCGCCACCGTCCTCACCTACCTGCTGGTGGCCTTCATCTTCGGGGTGATCAACGGCGTCATCGGCAATTTCATCCGCATCGTCGCATTCCCGTTCTACATCCTCACGCTCGGGCTGCTCGCCCTGCTGGTGAACGGGCTCCTGCTGCTTCTGGTGAGCTGGGTCTCGACCCTCATCGGCTTCGGCCTGGTGGTCAACGGATTCTGGTCGGGAGTGCTCGGCGCCCTCGTCCTGGCCGTGCTCAGCTGGCTCATCGGCATCCTGCTGCGGCCGATCGTCGGTCGCGGCCGCCGGTAGCGCTGGCGGTATCGATCGCCGGTAGCGACCGGCGCTCAGCCGCCGGGACCGGTTCCGGAGGCTGCGACCCGCGTTCCGTAGTACAGCGTGGCCTCCACCGCGGTGCTGCCCTCGCCGAAGCGGTCGAATCCCTCGATTGCCGAGACGACCCGGTGCTCCGACGACCGGTCGACGAGCGCCGCGGTCTGGCGATAGCCGTCGAGCTGGTGGGCGGGCAACAGCACGTCGGTGGGCGCGCGCCCACCGTCGAAGAGTTCCCTCCGCACCAGCACCGGGTCCGCCGTGGCCCAGGTACCGCCGACCGCCGGGACGATGTCGTCGGTGTGCTCGATCGCGACCCAGGGGATGTCCGCGGGAACGGCCACCTGGCCGGCCGGCGCTCCGAGGGTGTACAGGCCGCGCGCATCCCAGTCCCCCGAGGCGGCGAGTTCGGCGGCGATGAGGCCGCCCTGCGAGTAGCCGGTGAGGATGACGGGCGACGACGGCGTGATGCCCGCATCGGCCATCGCCATGCTCACCGCTCGGTAGGAGCCGGCCTCCGCCCCCGCCATGGCGGTCACGTTGCTGGTCATGTCCCAGGCCTCCGCCCCCGGTTCGAGTGAAAAATCCCGCGTGCCCCCGACGTAGACCTCGAACCGGTTGGGTTGCCCCGCCTGCGAGTAGCGGTCGATCCGCACCTGCGCGGTTCCCTGCGGCACCCGGGCGGCACGGTCGCTGTAGCTCAGCGCGGGCGTGGAGGGCGCCGAGGCGCCGAACCGCCTGACCGAGACCGCCGTCTCCGCGAGCGCGCCGGTCGGGCGGGCGAGGGCCACCACGGCACCGGACGACGTGGCAAGACCCAGGATGCCCAGGCCTTCGTCCCCCAGCGCGCGCCCCACCCCCGGTGGCAGATGCAGCACACCGCCGCCGAAGTCGTCGGCGCTCATCACGGAGAGGCGCACGAGTTCCACGACCCGAGGGTCGCTGAGAGCGGCGCTGTGTTCGCGGAGGAATCCGGGCACCGCGGCAATCAGGGCCGTGCGTCGATCGGCCGGCAGGAGAGCGACTCCAATGGCGGCGGCACCGCCGATCCCGAGCATCCACGGCAGGGCCTCGACGAGGATCGCGGGCAACACCATGCCGAGCAACGATGCGAGACGGCCCGCCACATCCTGCGCGAGACGTTCGGCGACAGCCTCGCCGATCCCATAGGAGTGCGCGGAGGCGATGAGGGCGAAGCGAAGGCCATCGGCGGCCGGCGCGGCCCGCGCGATGGCGGACGCCGCGTCATCCATCGCGCGTTCGGCGGCGAAGGCGCCGAACGGGGCGTCGACCGCGCGCAGCCGGGCACCCGCCACCAGACGGTCGATCCTGCCGATGCGACCGAGGCAGTCCGAGAGAATGTCGCGCACGCCGCCGAGTCGCCTGGCGTCATCGAAGAGTTCGGACGTGGCGACCGCCGTCGACCCGCCACCGCCGATCCAGAGGTCACCCGCCATCGTTGCCCAAGCCCGCGAGCGCGTGTCGTGTGTCCTGGATCGCATCGTCGACGCGAATCGACGCCGACTGAACCAGCGTGAAGAGCTGCTCGAGGGCGTGCCGGTAGAGCCGATGCGCGTCGCCGCGCCACTGACGCCCTCCACCGGGATCTGGCAGGGTAGCCCGCGCCTCGGCGAGTTCACCGGCAAGGGTCTGGAGCCCGCTCAACTGGCCCCGAAGGGACTCGGCGAGTTGCGCTCTCGCCGAGTACCCGGTCATGGTACCCGGGATCGGGCTGCTCTCCATTCGAACTTCCTCCTCTCACCCCACGGCAATGCTGCGTTCCCCGACACCGGCGGGGGCTCGGAAGAGCGGATTCGGGGCACAGTCCGCGGTGCAGCGGGGGCGGGGAGGACAAGTCGGCGCGATCGGACCGCCAATCTGCGGGAGAATGGCTGCATGAGCTTCGACCGCACGTTCGACGAGTCGTCGCTCTTTCGGATCTGTTTCGTCTGCACCGGAAACATCTGCCGCTCGCCCATGGCGGAGACCGTGTTTCGCGACCTGGTGAAGAAGGCCGGCTACGAGGGCGCGGTCACCGTTCGGTCGGCTGGCACCGGCGACTGGCACGTCGGCGAGCCCTCCGACACGCGCACGACCACCGCGCTCACCAATCACGGCTACGACGGCTCCCACCACCGCGCGCGGCAGTTCGATCCGGACTGGTTCGACACCCTCGACCTCGTCGTCGTGTTCGACCGGAGCCAGGAACGCATCCTGCGGGCCTGGGCCAATTCCGAGCAGGATCGCGGCAAGGTGCAGCTGCTCCTGAGCTTCGACGCCGAGCAGGCCGCGCAGCTCGACGTGCCGGACCCCTATTACTCCGACGCCGCCCTGTTCGACACCGTGCTCGGCATGATTGAGAGGGCGAGCGCGGCGCTCTTCCGCCAAATCGAACCAGGAATCCGACGGGTACCCTCATGAATGCTCTGCCTGAACAACCGCTCAGTCCCCTCGACGGTCGCTACCGCGCCGCCGTCACCGGTCTCGGCGAATACCTCTCCGAGGCCGGGCTCAACCGGGCCAGGGTGCACGTCGAGGTGGAGTGGCTGCTCTACCTCACCGACCACGAGCTGTTCGGATCCACGCGGCTCGATGCCGAACAGGCTCGATCACTGCGCCTGCTCGCCGCCGAATTCGGCCAGGCCGACATCGACGAGCTCGCCGCCCTCGAGGCCACGACCCGTCACGATGTCAAGGCGGTCGAGTACTACGTGCGCAAGCGCCTCGTCGACCTCGGACTCACGGATGTCGCCGAACTCACCCACTTCGCGTGCACGAGCGAAGACATCAACAACCTCTCCTACGCCCTGACCATCAGCGAGGCCATCCGCGAGGTGTGGCTGCCCAAACTCGCCACGGTGATCGATGCCCTGTACTCCCGAGCCGTCGACCATCGGTCAGATGCCATGCTCGCGCACACCCACGGTCAGCCGGCCACTCCGACCACGGTCGGCAAGGAGTTCGCCGTCTTCGTCGGACGACTGCGCCGCCTCGTCGCGCAGATCGAGTCGGTGGAGTATCTCGGCAAGTTCAGCGGCGCCACCGGCACCTTCGCCGCGCACGTTGCCGCCGACCCCAGCCAGGACTGGCCGGGCATCTCACGCGAGTTCGTCACCTCGCTCGGCCTCGACTGGAATCCGCTGACCACCCAGATCGAGCCGCATGACTGGCAGGCCGAGCTGTACCAGCGGGTGAGCCACACCAACCGCGTGCTGCACAATCTGTGCACCGACATCTGGACCTACATCTCGATGGGCTACTTCACCCAGATTCCGCAGGCCGGAACCACCGGGTCGTCCACGATGCCGCACAAGATCAACCCGATCCGCTTCGAGAACGCCGAGGCGAACCTCGAGCTCTCGAGTGCATTGCTCGACTCGCTCGCAGCCACCCTCGTCACCTCGCGGCTGCAGCGCGACCTCACCGACTCCACGACGCAGCGCAACGTGGGCGTCGCGCTCGGTCACTCCGTGCTCGCCCTCGACAACATCCTGCGCGGGCTCGGCGAGATCGCGGTCAACACCGTGCGGCTCGCGGAAGACCTCGACGGCAACTGGGAGATTCTCGGCGAGGCCATCCAGACCGTGATCCGCGCCGAAGTGACGGCCGGTCGCAGCTCGATCGCCGATCCGTACGCCATGCTCAAGGAACTCACCCGCGGCAAACGGGTCGGCCAGGCGGAACTCGTGGCCTTCGTTCAGGCGCTGGATATCGGGGACGACGCGAAGTCCCGTCTCGTGGCACTCACCCCGGCCGGCTATGCGGGACTGGCGAGCGACCTGGTGGACTTCGCGGCGGAGTAGCGACTTCCCGCCGCGACCGCGGACGACGTGATCGCCTCCGCCCGTGCGGTCAGTGGCCGCTGTCCGAGGTGTG
Source organism: Actinomycetales bacterium (assembly GCA_038251725.1). Taxonomy (GTDB): domain Bacteria; phylum Actinomycetota; class Actinomycetes; order Actinomycetales; family Microbacteriaceae; genus Lacisediminihabitans. The sequence continues at coordinate 6,225 of JBBSBA010000042.1, read as the reverse complement.
GTCCTGCTCGGTCAGGTCGATCTTCTCTGCGGCGTTCGGCTTCATCGCCAACGCGAGCATCGCGATCACAACGAGCGAAACGATGAAGGCCACTCCGCCGAAGACCAGGGCGAGGGTTGGCTGCCGCGTGCTCATCAACACGACGAGACCGATGAACACAGCGATGATCGCCGCCATCACGATGAACTCGAAGGGGCGAAGACGATCCTTGCGGCTGGGCTGGTGAGTGTTCGTCATGACGTGCTCTCGCTCTCTGCGGCGGCGGCCGTCGGGTCTGCGGTGGTCTGTGCGGCGACTGCTGCGTTCGGGACTGCTGCGGCCTGGGGACCCCACTTGGCCGAGAGGCCAGCGATCACCTGGTACACCGTCACGATAGCCGCGTACGCTCCGAGCACACCGACAGCCGTCAGGGATGCGTCGAGCACCCGGCGGACATGGTCCGGTCCGAGGTAGGTCTGCAGGTAGTCCGGCGGGATCAGGACGAGCGCCAGCCCGGTGACGGCGGTAAACGCACCGACGGCCATCCAGTCGCCCGATGCGACAAAGCGACCGCGAGTGCGAAGCCCGCTGTAAAGCTCGAGGACTCCGGTGATCGCGGCGAAGATCGTCACGATGAGCAGGAGGTCGCCCACGCCTCCGCCGTTGAGGAGGAGGGCCGTCGCCCCGGCGGCAATCGTGACCCCGGCCTGGGCGAGGAAGAACGATCGCACCGGCGTTCCCACCAGCCGATACCAGGCCAGTACCGCGAGCACGATGCCGGCGACGATGCCGAAGATTCCAAACGTGATGAGACCGAACCGAGGCGAATGGTCGGCCGAGAACGTGATGACCAGCGCGTAGGCGGCGGCCGGAATGGCGCGTGCGATCGGAATCGGCCAGTAGGCGGCGCGCTGCACCGAGTCGTCCGGCATGGATGCCACGGGACCTCTTTCTCGACACGGTGGCGGTGGGGCCGGGGCGAAACACGGCACCTTGCCCGATGGGCAACGCTCGACAGTTTACGCTGCGATGCCCGTGAGCCACCCCCGTGCGCCCGGCCGCGGCAGTGCGGGGCGGCAGTGCGGCCACGGCGCCGACGACCCGTTATGCCGGAGCCATGTCCTGGAAGCGCGAGAAGTGACCCTGGAAGGCCACGGTGATGGTCTTGGTCGGACCGTTGCGGTGCTTGGCGACGATCAGGTCTGCCTCGCCGGGGCGGGTGCTCTCCTTCTCGTAGGCGCTGTCGCGGTGCAGGAGGATGACCATGTCGGCATCCTGCTCGAGCGATCCGCTCTCTCGGAGGTCGGAGAGGGCAGGCATCTTGTCGGTTCGCTGCTCTGGACCACGGTTGAGCTGGGACAGCGCGATCACGGGAACCTGCAGCTCCTTGGCCAAGAGCTTGAGCGCGCGCGAGAACTCGCTCACCTCCTGCTGTCGGGACTCGACCTTCTTGCCGCTCGTCATGAGCTGCAGGTAGTCGATGATCACCATCTTGAGGCCGACCTTCTGCTTGAGCCGACGGCACTTGGCCCGGATCTCGACGAGGGTCATGTTCGGGCTGTCGTCGATGTAGAGCGGGGCGTCGTTGATCTGGCCGCGGGTCGAGGCGATCTTCGTCCAGTCCTCGGTGTGCAGCGTTCCCTTGCGCATGCTCTGCAGCGGCACGGCGGCCTCGGCGGAGAGCAGGCGCATCGCGATCTCTGAGCGGCCCATTTCGAGCGAAAAGAAGATCGAGGGCATGTCGTGCTTGATGGACGCCGCGCGGGCGAAGTCGAGCGCGAGGGTGGACTTTCCGAGCGCCGGGCGGGCCGCCACGATGATCAGTTGCCCCCCGTGCAGGCCGTTCGTGAGTTCGTCCAGCTCAGCGAATCCGGTGGGAACGCCGGTCATCGAACCGTCGCGCCCGCGGGCGGCCTCGATCTCGTCGATCGCGGTGGTGACCGCGACGGTGAGGGGAACGAAGTCCTCTGCCTCCACCCCGCCCATCACGCTGTAGATCTCCGCCTGGGCGTTGTTGACGAGGTCCACGACTTCGCCCTCGCTCGCGTACCCCATCTGCACGATTCGCGTTCCGGCCTCGACGAGGCGGCGCAGTACCGCCTTTTCGGCGACGATCGTGGAGTAGAAGCCGGCGTTCGCGGCGGTGGGCACGATGCCGGTGAGCGTGTGCAGGTACTCGGCGCCGCCGGCACGGACGAGCGACGCGGTCTTCGTGAGCTCATCGGTGACCGCGATGACGTCGGTGGGCTCGCCGTGGGCGTAGAGCGAAAGAATCGCGTCGAAGATGATCTCGTGCTTGGGGATGTAGAAATCCACGGCCCGCACGGACTCGATGACGTCGGCGACCGCATCCTTGCTGAGCAGCATGCCGCCAATGGCGCTCTGCTCCGCGAGGAGGTCGTAGGGCGGGGTGCGCTCGGAGCCGCGCTGGCTCGACTCGCGGACCGCCACCTCGCCCTGGTTCGGGGCGAGGCCCAGGTGGGCTATCGACATGTCTCTGCCTTCCTGGGTCGCGGTGCTCGTGGTCTGTTTCTACCTCGTGCGTGCGACACTCGCGGTCCGACGGGCCGCACGAGCACCTCACATTCCCGAGGCACTGTCACACACTAGGGACGTGCGGGGCCATCACCAACCGTGCCTGTGGATAACCCTGTGTGGAAAATGCGCGAAACGCCGGACATCGTGTGGGGAACCTGTGGACTCAGGTGTGGATAACTTCTTATTTCTGCGCAATATAGTGGACTTGAACAGGGGTTTTGAGGTCGTAGCCCTGTGTGTAGAAACATGCCTATAGTTGCGGTTGAGGGTTGGTACGCAGAGTGGCAGGTTGTGCACAAAGACGCGGACATCTGGCGCAAAATGGCACACGAAAAGGGGGTAGCGGACGGTATTCGCCGTCTGCTACCCCCTTGTGAGGAAGTTCTACTTCGCTGCAACCACCGTGAGGGTGATGGTGGCCACGAGGTCGTCACGAAGCCGCACACTGGCCTCGTGCCGACCCGTCACCTTGATCGGCGAAGAGATCTCGATCTTGCGCTTGTCCACGGAACCGAGGCCCGCAGCGGCGACCGCATCGGCAACATCCGCCGTCTTGACGGAGCCGAACAGGCGTCCGCCCTCGCCGGCCTTGACGGTCAGCTTGACGGTCGTGGCCTCGAGCTTTGCCTTGAGGTCCTGCGCCTCTTCGATCGTGGCGTGCTCGCGTGCGACGCGAGCGGCCTTGATCGATTCGACCTGCTTCTCGCCACCGCGGGTCCACGCTACAGCGAAGCCCTGAGGGATGAGGAAGTTGCGGCCGTAGCCGGTCTTGACGTCAACGACGTCTCCGGGGGCACCGAGGCCGGTCACCTCGTGGGTGAGAATCAATTTAGACATATCCGTTGCTCCTAACGGCCTGAGCCGGCGTAGGGGAGCAGTGCCATCTCGCGCGCGTTCTTGACGGCGCGGGCGATGAGACGCTGTTCCTGCACGGAGACACCGGTGATTCGACGGGCGCGGATCTTTCCACGCTCCGAGATGAACTTGCGGAGGGTTGCGACGTCCTTGTAGTCGATGACACCGACGCGAATGGACTTCGCCGGGGCGGCGTTCTTGCCGCCCTTGAGAGTGCGGAGGGGCTTACGGCGATCGCCGCTGCTCTTTCCAGCCATGGTTTGTTCTCTTTCTTAGAATTGTTGATCGAGTAGGCCGCTCGGCGACCGTGTCGAGAGCGACCTAGAAGGGCGTCTCGTCGTTGTAGCTGCCCGGGGTGTTCCAGACGTCTCCGCCTGCAGCAGACCCCGAAGACGCGGAAGCCGGAGCGGAAGCCGCCCACGGCTCGTTCGCGACCTGGCCGCCACGCTGTCCGCCGCCGGCATTGCCGCCGCCACTCTCGCGGGAGGTGCGGGTGACCTGCGCGGTCGCGTACCGAAGGCTCGGACCGATCTCGTCGATTTCGAGTTCGATGCTCGTGCGCTTCTCGCCCTCTTTGGTCTCGTACGAGCGCTGCTTGAGTCGGCCGACGGCGATGACGCGGGAGCCCTTGGTGAGGGATCCGGCCACCTGCTCGGCATACTCACGCCAGACGCTCGCGCGAAGGAAGAGTGCTTCGCCGTCCTTCCACTCGTTGCTGCCCCGATCAAGGGTGCGCGGAGTGGATGCGATGGTGAAGTTGGCAACCGCCAACCCAGTCTGCGTGTAGCGCAGCTCCGGGTCGCTCGTGAGGTTGCCCACCACGGTAATTACGGTTTCGCCGGCCATGGCTCAGTTTCCAGCCGGGGTCTCGGTGGTCTCGGCGACGGGGGCCTCGGCTGCAGCCGGAGCGGCAGGCGCTGCGGTCGTGGCCGGTGCGGATGCGACATCCGCGGCCTTCGTTGCCGTGCCGGCCTTCGCGGAGGCGCCAGCCTTGCGGGCGGCCTTCTCTGCGGAGAGCTTGGCGGCCTCGGCGACCTGGGCGATTGCGTCCTCGGCGCGAAGCACCTTGGTGCGCATGACCGCTTCGCTGAGCTTCAGCTGGCGGTCGAGCTCGACGGTGGCGTCGGGATTCGCGGTGAGGGCGACGACGGCATAGATGCCTTCGGTCTTCTTGTTGATCTCGTACGCCAGACGACGGCGTCCCCAGACGTCGACCTTGTCGATCGAACCACCATCATTGCGGATGACGTTGAGGAACTTATCGAGGCTCGGAGCCACGGTGCGCTCATCGATCTCTGGATCGAGAATTACCATTAGTTCGTACTGATGCATAACTAACCCACCTCCTTTGGACTTGAACGGCCACAGACGATCTGTGACAGGAGGGTTTTGGCATCGTTGCGTGACCATATCGGCCACGGACAACCTGCCTAGTGTAGTCAGTTCTACCCCACCCAATCAAGGAGCTTCACACGCATGTCCCTGAAAGTTGCCATCGCCGGAGTCGGAAACTGCGCCAACGCGCTCATTCAGGGGGTCACGTTCTACGGCGACGCCGACGAGAGCCAGGTGGTCCCCGGCCTCATGCACACCCGGTTCGGCGGCTATTCGATCGCTGACATGTCGTTCGTCGCGGCCTTCGACGTCGACGCGGCGAAGGTCGGCGTCGACCTCGCGGAGGCCATCTGGGCGAGCGAGAACAACACGCTGCGCTTCGCCGAGGTGCCGACATCCGAAGTGATTGTGCAGCGAGGACCAACCCTCGATGGTCTCGGCGAGTACTACCGCGACATGATCGAGGAGTCTGATGCGCCCGCGGTCGACGTGGCGCAGGTGCTGCGCGACTCGGGGGCCGACGTGCTCGTCTGCTACCTGCCGGTCGGGTCGGAGGAGGGCGCCAAGTTCTACGCCCAGGCCGCACTGGATGCCGGGGTCGCCTTCGTTAACGCCCTGCCGGTCTTCATCGCGAGCGACCCGGTCTGGGCGAAGAAGTTCACGGATGCCGGCATCCCGATCGTCGGCGACGACATCAAGAGCCAGCTCGGCGCCACCATCACCCACCGGGTGCTCGCCCGGTTGTTCGAGGAGCGTGGGCTCGTGCTCGACCGCACCTACCAGCTGAACGTCGGCGGCAACATGGACTTCAAGAACATGCTCGAACGAAAGCGCCTCGAATCGAAGAAGATCTCCAAGACGCAGGCGGTGACGAGCAACATCGATTCCGAGATCAATGCGCGCGACGTGCACATCGGTCCGAGCGATCACATCCCGTGGCTCGACGACCGCAAGCTCGCTTTCGTGCGTCTCGAGGGCCACGGCTTCGGCAACGCGCCCACCTCGCTCGAGTACAAGCTCGAGGTGTGGGATTCGCCGAACTCCGCCGGAGTGGTGATCGACGCCATCCGCGCCGCGAAGATCGCGCTCGACGCGGGACTCGGCGGACCAATCGAGTCCGCCTCTGCATACTTCATGAAGTCGCCGGCGAAGCAATACCCCGACCCGGTGGCCCGCGAGCTGCTCGAACAGTTCATCCGCGACCACGGCTGACCCCCGGCACCGACGTCCCGGCACTCCCGCCGCAAATGCAGGATCGCCCGTGACAGAAGCTGAGTAGGCGTTCTCACCCGCCACAGGAGTCACGTCCGATCCTGCATTTCGTGCGGGAGGCGCGGGAGGTGCGGGAGGCGCGGGGGAGGGGGCCGACTCGAGTTAAGGGCCTGCCAGTTTTTAACACGCGGCTATTCTGATGCTTCGGGTTTGAGGGTGTAGTTCCAGTCGCCGTGGAATTCGTGGCGGTCGATGGGCAGGGCAGCCATTTCGGTGTCGCTGATCTTGATCCCGGTGGGATAGATG
>JBBSBA010000041.1:0-22616 GCA_038251725.1 Actinomycetales bacterium | reverse complement strand
TCCGGGGTCTGCGGCGATCCGCTGCCCCACCTCGGATTGCACCATCACAAGCGCCGTCTGGATGCCCGGAAAAAACTCGAGGAAGTGCAGGAGCACGGGCACCGAAATGTTGTAGGGCAGGTTCGCGACGAGGCTCGTCGGCGCACCAGGGAGCTCGGTGATCGTCATCGCGTCCTGAGTGATGACGGTCAGCGGAGCCCCCGGCTGCTTCTGCTCGGCGGTGATCGGCAGCCGGGCGGCAAGGCGGTGGTCGATCTCGACGGCGACGACGGATGCCCCGGCCTCGAGCAGCCCGAGGGTCAGCGACCCGAGCCCGGGGCCGACCTCCACGACGTTCTGCCCGGCTACGACGCCGGCCGCCTTGACGATGCGTCGCACGGTGTTGGCGTCGATAACGAAATTCTGGCCGAGCTTCTTCGTCGGCTGGATACCGAGCAGCTCGGCGAGTTCGCGGATCTCCGCGGGCCCGAGGAGGCTCACGCGAGGTCCGATGCGTCGATGGCCTCGTCGTAGGGCGAGCCGAGGTCCTGGGTCACCGACTCGGCATCCCACATTCCGTAGACCAGCTCGGTGTTCGATGAGATCTGGGCCGCGAGCAGCGCGACGTCGGTCTCGAGGAACTCCGCCATGAAGCGCAGGGTGTTCGGGATGAGGTACGGCGCGTTCGGCCGGCCGCGGTACGGCATCGGCGTGAGAAACGGCGCGTCCGTCTCGATGAGTACCTGGCTGCGCGGGATGGCGGCGAGCGCCTCCCGCAGGCCACCGGCGTTCTTGAACGTGACGGTTCCCGCGAAGGAGAGGTACCACCCGTTGTCGGCGCAGAGTCGGGCCATGTCCGCGTCGCCGGAGAAGCAGTGGAACACTGTCTTCTCGGGCGCCCCGACCCGGCGAAGGGTCGAGATCACCTCGTCGTGCGCGTTCCGGTCGTGGATCTGCATCGCGAGGTCGTGTTTCTTCGCGATCGCGATGTGCGCCTCGAAGGAGCGGTACTGCGCCGCGCGGCCACTCTCCTCTGTGCGGAAGAAGTCAAGTCCGGTCTCGCCAACGGCGCGCACTCGCGGTCGCCCGGCGAGGTCGTCGATCTCGGCGAGCGCGGCGTCGAGTTCACCGGCTGCCTCGTAGCGCGGGGCCTCGTTCGGATGGATGGCCACGGCCGCGAGCATCCGCGGCTCCCGTGCCGCCATCTCGGCCGACCAGCGGGAGGTCTCGAGGTCGTTTCCGACCTGCACGACGCCGCGGACGCCGACACTCGACGCCCGGTCGAGCTGTTCACGATAGTCGAGGGGGTCGTCGCCGTCGGAGATTTCCAGATGCGTGTGATTGTCGTAGACGCCGACGATGAGCGCCGGGGGCAGCGGCGGATAGCTGAGGTCGCGGGACTGGCCGTCGCCGCCGCGCTGCCGGAGGGGAGCACCGGGAACCGAGGCCCGGTCGGGGGAATCGTCCAGCGCAGGCATCCGCTAATTCTATCGGGCGGCGTCGCCGACGGGCCTTCAGTCGTCGGAGGGGCGCACTTCGAGCACGATCTTTCCCAGTCCGTGCCCCGTGGCCAGCCGCTCGTAGGCGGCGCGCACCCGGTCGAGCGGATAGGCGGCGTAGACCGGGATCTTCAGCTCGCCGCCCGCGATCAGGCGGGCCAGCTCGATGAGTGTCTCCCGCGGCTGGACGGTGGCCATTCCGTCGGCATTCACGTGGTGACGCTTCTTCGCCGCGAAGTCGGCTGTCGTGTTGATGCGGTCCTTCGCCACCCCGAGGGCGAGGGCGACATCGACGTTGCCGTCGCCGTGGGTGTCGATGAACGCGTCAACGCCGTCGGGCACGATCTTGCGGATGCGGTCGGCGAGACCCTTGCCGTAGGCCACCGGAATCGCGCCGACACCCCGGAGAAACGCGTGGTGTTCCTCGCTCGCGGTCGCGACGACCGCGGCCCCGGCGAGCACGGCGAGCTGGGTCGCGATCACCCCGACCCCTCCGGCGCCACCGGCGACCACGACCGTGTCGCCGTGGCGCACGTCCGCCGCGACGATGCAGGCGCGCGCGGTCGTTCCGGCCACGTAGAGGCTGGCGGCCTCGTTCCAGCCCACCCCGTGCGGCTTGGGGATGACCCGGCCGGCGTCGATCGTCACGAACTCGGCCTGGGCGTTGCGCTCGTCGGAGAATCCGATGACCTCATCGCCAACCTTCGGGTAGTCGACGCCCGGTCCGACCGCCGTCACGATGCCGGCGAAGTCGCTCCCCTGCCCGGACGGGAAGTGGGCGGGAAACCGCTCGTGCATCCGGCCCTCGCGGATCCCGATCTCGCCGGGGTTGATCGCGGCGCTGACCACCTGCACCTGCACCTCGCGGCGTTCGGGCGCCCGGGCCTCGACGTCCACGACCTCGAGCACCTCGGAGCCTCCGTACCTGCTGAACCGGACCGCTTTGGGCATGGGAATCCTCACTGCTGACGTCGGACGCGGCGGCGATACCGGGTCAATGCCAGTCTGTGGCGATCACAGGCGATCGTCAACCGCCGGGGATCAGGCGGTGACGGCGGGGTCGACCTGTTCGATGCGCGGGAAGAGCGACGACTCCAGGGGCGTGACCGAGGAGCCACCGGTCCACCCCGAGGCGGAACGGATGTCCTGGTCGGCCACGGCGCCGTTGCCGCCGAGGGCCGCCCACAGCTTGGCCGACGCGTCCGGGATCACCGGTGAGAGCAGCACCGCGAGGGTGCCGAGTCCGCGGGTCACCGTGAACAGCACTGCGTCGAGTCGCGCGGCGTTGGCCGGGTCCTTGGAGAGCGCCCACGGTTCCTGGATGGTGATGTAGCCGTTGAGTTCGTCGACGAGGGTCCAGATCGAGGCGAGCGCCTCGTGGATGGCGAGCCGTTCGATCGCGGCATCCGCCTCGGCCGTCACCCGCAGCGCCGTGGCGAAGATCCCCTCGTCAGCCTCGCCGAGTTCGACGCCGGTCGGAATGACGCCGCCGCGGTAGCGCGTCACCATCGCGATCACGCGCGAGGCGAGGTTGCCGAAGCCGTTGGCGAGTTCCGCCTGGTAGCGAGCGGAGAGGTCTTCCCAGCTGAACGACCCGTCCTGACCGAAACTGATCGCGCGCATGAAGTAGTAGCGGAACGCATCGACACCGAATGTCTCGGTGATCTCCGATGGCGCGATTCCGGTGAGCTTCGACTTGGACATCTTCTCGCCGCCGACCAGCAGCCAGCCGTGGCCGAACACCCGGCGCGGAACCGGCAGACCGGCCGCCATCAGCATGGCCGGCCAGATCACCGCGTGGAATCGGGCGATGTCCTTTCCGACGAGCTGCACGGCTGGCCAGCGGCGTTCGAAGTTCTCGGTGTCGGTTCCGTAGCCGATCGCGGTGATGTAGTTGAGCAGCGCGTCGAACCACACATACAGCACGTGACTGTGGTCCCACGGAATCTGGATGCCCCAGTCGAAGCTCGAGCGCGAGATCGACAGGTCGTCGAGCCCCTGCTTCACGAACGAGATGATCTCGTTGCGCACGCTCTCCGGCTGGATGAAGTCGGGCTGCGACTCGTACAGGTCGAGGAGCTTGGATTGAAAATCGCTCATGCGGAAGAAATAGTTCTTCTCCTTGAGGATCTCGACCGGTCGACCGTGGATGCGGCAGACCAGCTGGCCGGCGAAGTCGCCGTCCGCGGTCTCCATCAGGTCGTCGAGCTGCTTGTACTCCTCGCAGCCAACGCAGTAGTAGCCCTCGTACTCCCCCGAGTAGATGAACCCGTCGTCGTAGAGCTTCTGCAGGAAGATCGTCACGGCGCTCTCGTGGCGCTCGTCGGTGGTGCGGATGAAGTCGTCGTTGGCGATGTTGATCTTCTTCAACAGCGGCAGCCAGGCATCCGCCACGAGCTTGTCGGCCCACTCCTTGGGAGTGGTGTCGTTCGCCACGGCGGTGCGCAGGATCTTCTGGCCGTGCTCGTCGGTTCCGGTGAGCAGCCAGGTGTCGTCGCCACCCTGGCGGTGCCAGCGGGCGAGCACGTCGGCGGCGACCTCGGTGTACGCGTGGCCGATATGCGGCACATCGTTCACATAGAAGATGGGGGTCGCGATGTAGAAAGAGTCTCCGGCGGGCATTCGATCATCCTAAGCGTCGCCGGCCGCCACGGGGGCCGCGTTACGCGCACAGCCCGGTCCCCTCCCGCGATCCGCGCCCCCACCCGCAGGAAAGGTCCTCGAAACTCCGGCGCGAGGGTCGTGCCGTGGAAGAAATACCCGAGCTAGCGTGCCTTCAGCGCACCCTCGTACAGTTCCCGCTTGCTGAGGCCGGTGGCATCCGCGACCTCGGCGGTGGCGTCCTTGAGCTTTGACCCGGCCGCCACGAGAGACTGCACCTGCAGGATGCCGGCCGGCAGGTCGACCCGGCGAACCTCCCCGCCCTCCACGACGATGCAGATCTCGCCGCGCACCCCCCCGGCGGCCCATTCGGCGAGCTCCGCGGCGGTGCCGCGGCGCACCTCCTCATAGAGTTTCGTCAGTTCCCGGCAGACGGCGACGCGGCGCTCGGCACCGAACGCCGTCGCGATGTCGCCGAGGGCATCCGCAAGCCGGTTCGGGGATTCGAAGAAGACCATGGTGCGCGGTTCGTTGGCGAGCGTGCGCAGCGACTGCAGGCGCCCCTTCCGCGGGAGAAAGCCCTCGAAGGTGAACCGATCGGTCGGCAGCCCGGAGAGCGCGAGGGCGGTGATGACGGCCGAAGGCCCCGGAAGGGCCGTCACGGTGACGCCCGCGGCAGCGGCAGCGGTCACGATGGAGAAGCCGGGGTCGCTGATGGCCGGCATCCCGGCGTCGGTGAGCACGAGAACGTCGGTCTCCCTGGCGAGTTCGGCGATCTCCGCGGCCTTGGCGACCTCGTTGTGCTCGTGCAGGGCGATCAGCCGCGGGCGGTTCTCGATGCCGAGCGCCCGCATGAGGTGGATCGTGACACGGGTGTCCTCCGACGCGATCACCTCGGCATTGCCGAGCGCCTCGACCAGCCTCCGGGAGGCGTCGCCGAGGTTGCCGATCGGGGTGGCGGCGAGAATGATCACCGGTCCATCCTTCCAGTGTTCTCGACGAACCTGACGCGTGCGGGGACGCCGCGGCGATCGCCGGAGGAAGGCTCGTTAGCATTGCACGTGTGACGAGACCAGACGCCGAGTACGAGGCCATGGTCGTGGCCCCCGATTCGCCCCCGCACCGGACCGAGGCCGACTTGGTCGAGCCGACAGGCACGCGCCTCGACGACTTCTTCGGGCGGGTGCTGCTCGGAACGCCGCTCAGGCAGCGACTCTGGCACTGGGGTGGACCGCTGGCCGTCACCCTGCTCGCCGCCATCCTGCGGCTCTGGCGACTCGGCGATCCCCGTTCCCTCGTCTTCGACGAGACCTTCTATGTGAAGGATTCCTGGAGCCTCCTCCACCTCGGCTATGAGGGGACCTGGCCGACCGACGCTGACACGAGTTTCAACGCCGGCCACGTGAACGGCTATTCCGCCCTTGGGTCATATGTGGCCCATCCGCCCCTCGGAAAGTGGATGATCTCGCTCGGCCTCCGCGTGTTCGGTGCGCAGGACACGGTGGGCTGGCGCATCAGCACGGCGCTCGTCGGCATCCTCGCGGTACTGGTGCTCGTGGTGATCGCCCGAAAGCTCTTCCACTCCACCCTGCTGGCCACCATCGCCGGCGGGCTTCTCGCGATCGATGGTCACGCCATCGTGATGTCGCGCACGGCGCTGCTCGACAACTCCGTGTTGATCTTCAGCCTGCTCGGCTTCGGGGCCGTGTTGCTCGACCGCGGGCAGTCCGCTGGCCGGCTCGCGCACTGGCTCGGTCGACGGGCGGATGCGGGCCGCGGCATCGATTGGGGCCCGGCGATCTGGTGGCGGCCCTGGTTGCTCGCGGCGGGCATCCTGTTCGGAGCGGCGAGCGCGGTCAAGTGGAGTGGGCTGTACTTTCTCGCGGCGTTCGCCGTGTACACCCTCCTCGTCGACGCGGCGGCCCGGCGCCGGGCCGGAGTGCACTTCTGGATCAGCGGCACCCTCTTCACGCAGGGTCCGGTCACCTTCCTGCTCACCGTTCCGCTCGCCGCCGCGACCTATCTCGCGAGTTGGACCGGGTGGTTCGTCACGAAGGGCGGCTACTTCCGGCAGTGGGCCGACCAGCCGGGCAACGCTGCCACGGGGGTCTTCGCGTGGGTGCCGCACTCGCTCCAGAGCTTCATCCACTATCAGGTGAGCGTCTACGACTTCAATATCAACGAGCACGCGTCCCACCCCTATGCGGCGAATCCGTTCGGCTGGCTGTTCCTGCTGAGGCCGACGGCCTTCTATTACGTCGGCCAGACCCAGGGCCAGGACGGCTGCGCCTACTCGAGCTGCGCGCAATACGTCACCTCCATCGCCAACCCGATCCTCTGGTGGGCGGCGACGGCCGCGCTGTTCTATCTCACGTATCGGCTCGTGCGGTATCGCGAATGGCGGGTCGGGCTGATCCTGATGGGAGTCGTCGCCGGCTACCTGCCGTGGCTCCTCTATGCGAACCGCACCATCTTCCAGTTCTACGCGATCGTGTTCGAGCCGTACATGATCCTCGCCCTGGTCTTCGTGATCGGGCTGATCCTCGGCCGGCCCGGCGACCCGACCTGGCGACGCCAGCGCGGCATCCGGATCGTCGGGGGCTTTCTCGTGCTCGTCGTCATCGTGAGCGCGTTCTTCTACCCGGTCTGGACGGGGATGCAGGTACCGGAGATCTTCGCCCGCCTGCACTATTGGCTGCCCGGCTGGCGCTAGCCGCACTGTTACGGTCCATTGCGGGGCGCAGACGGCCGTCGATCGCGCTCGGGTAGCGTTGCCGCATGGCCGATCGTGAGTATGGTTTCCGCACGCGAGCAATTCACGCGGGCAACATCCCGGATGCGGCGACCGGCGCGCGAGCACTCCCCATCTACCAGACCAGCGCCTTCGTCTTCGACGACACGGCGGATGCCGCGGCCCGCTTCGCCCTGCAGAAGTACGGAAACATCTACTCGCGCCTCGGTAACCCCACCGTCGCGAGCTTCGAGGAGCGCGTCGCCTCTCTCGAGGGCGGGCTCGGCGCGGTCGCGACCGCGAGCGGCCTGAGCGCGCAATTCATCACCTTCGCCTCCCTCGCCGGCGCGGGCGACCACATCGTCGCCTCCGCCAGCCTCTACGGCGGCTCGATCACCCAGCTCGATGTCACGCTGCGCCGCTTCGGGGTCGAGACGACTTTCGTGCAGGGCTCGAATCCCGCGGACTACGCCGCCGCGATCACCGACAAGACGAAGCTCATCTTCGCGGAGATCATCGCCAATCCCTCGGGTGAGATCGCAGACCTCGAGGGGCTCGCGGAGGTCGCGCACGCCCACCACCTGCCGCTGATCGTCGACTCGACGATCGCGACCCCCTACCTCAGCCGCCCGATCGAGTGGGGCGCCGACGTCGTCATTCACTCGGCCACCAAGTTCCTCGGCGGCCACGGCACGACCCTTGGCGGGGTGGTCGTCGAGAGCGGTCGCTTCCCCTGGGCCAACGAGCACTTCCCGCTCTTCGACCAGCCCGTCGCCTCCTACGGCGGGCTCAACTGGCACGGCAACTTCGGCGAGTACGCCTTCCTCACCCGGCTGCGCGCCGAGCAACTGCGCGACATCGGTCCGGCACTCGCCCCACACTCAGCCTGGCTGCTCGCCCAGGGCGTCGAGACGCTGCCGTTCCGCATGCAGGCCCACGTGGACAACGCCCGCATCGTTGCCGAGTGGCTCGACGCGGACCCGCGCATCGAATTCGTCAACTGGGCCGGGCTCCCGAGTCATCCGCATCACGACCGGGCGCTCAAGTACCTGCCGAAGGGGGCCGGTTCGGTGTTCAGCTTCGGCGTGCGCGGCGGGCGCGAGTTCGGCCAGAAGTTCATCGAGTCGGTCGACCTGGCCAGTCATCTCGCCAACATCGGCGACGCGAAGACACTCGTGATCCATCCGGCCTCCACCACCCATGCCCAGCTCGACGAGCAGCAACTCGTCGACGCCGGCGTGCTGCCCGGGCTCGTACGAATCAGCGTGGGAATAGAGGACCCGGACGACATTGTTTACGACCTCGACCAGGCTTTGACCGCGGCGACGAAGGGCACGTCATGACGATCACCCCGGCCCCGGATGTCACGGTGCTCGCCAACGGCCTCAGCTGCGAGCTTCCCCCGGATTCGCCGCTGGCACGGCGGCTCGCTTCGGAGCGCACCTGGGTCGGACCGTCGGCCAAGGAGCGCCTCGGCATCCTGCGCACGGCGAAGTCGATCGCGATCGTCGGGGCCTCCCCCAACGCCGCTCGCTCGAGTTATTTCGTCGGCACCTACCTGCTGCAGTCGAGCGACTACCGGATCTACTTCGTCAACCCCAACGCCGACACCATCCTCGGCCAGAGGGCGTACTCCGACCTCGCGTCGCTTCCGGAGGTGCCCGACATCGTCGACGTGTTCCGCAAGAGCAGCGACATCCCCTCGGTCATCCACGACGTGCTCTCCATCGGGGCGAAGACGATCTGGGTGCAACTGGGCATCTGGAACCAGGACGCCGCCGTCTACGCCGAGTCGCAGGGTCTCACCGTGGTGATGGATCGCTGCATCAAGATCGAGCACGCACGCTTCCACGGCGGGCTGCATCTGCTCGGCTTCGACACCGGGGTCATCACCTCGCGCAAAGCCGCACGCTGATCGGCGACAATGGCCCGCGCTCCCGGTAATGTTGAACCGGGCTGTCGCGGCTCTCGAGCACAGGTGGGTGGTCATGGTCGGCATCGATGAGGTCGCTCGACTCGCCGGGGTTTCGGCGGCGACGGTGTCCCGTGCGTTGAGCGGCAACGGACCCGTCTCGCCCGACACCCGCGCTCGCGTGGAATCGGCGGCGGATGAGCTGCACTACGTGGTGTCGTCCAACGCCTCGAGCCTGGCATCCGGCCGCACCAAGAACATCGGTGTCGTGGTGCCCCACCTCAACCGCTGGTTCTTCTCCTCCGTCGTTGAGGGAGCGGAGCGGGCGTTGCTCCGCAATGGTTACGACCTCACCCTCTACAACCTGAGCGGCGGCGGAGAGGAGAGACGAAGCGTCTTCGAGCACTTCCTGCTGCGTCGGAGGGTGGATGCGGTGATCGCGGTGGCCCTGGAGCTCACGATCGACGAGATTTCGGGCCTCCTGGCCATCGGCAAACCGCTGGTCGGAGTCGGAGGACCGCTGCCGGGCGTGCGCTCCCTCGCCATCGACGACGTCGCGGTGGCGCGACTGGCCACCGAGCACCTCCTCATGCTCGGCCACACCGCCATCGCCCACATCGGCGGATCGCCCGACGGAGATACCGACTTCCACATCGGCCACACCCGCCGCATCGGTTTCCTCGAGGCGATGGCCGCGGCGGGCGTCTCCGTTCCCCCGGCGGCCCTGATGATCGCCGACTTCACCATGGCCAGCGCCTACGCGAGCGCGAAACGGCTGCTCGGCGATCCGCGCTACCGCCCAACGGCGATCTTCGCCGCATCCGACGAGATGGCGATCGGAGCGAGCCTGGCCGCACGGGATCTCGGTCTCATCATTCCCCGGGACGTGTCGATCGTCGGCGTCGACGATCACGAGCTCGCCGAGTTCTTCCAGCTCACCACGGTCGCCCAGTTCCCGCAGGGCCAGGGTGAGCTCGCCGCGGAACTGCTCATGGCGCAGCTCGAGCCCGCTCGGAGCGAGGAGCCCGCGCTCACCGTCCCCCTGCCGTTCGAACTGGTCGTGCGCGCGAGCACGGCCCGACCGCTGCCGGGCTGACCCCTTACTTGACCGAACCGGCGACCAGCCCGCCGACGATGTACTTCTGCAGCGCGAGGAAGACGATCATCACCGGCACCGCGGCGAGTACGGCGCCCGCGGCGAAGATGCTCCAGTTGTTGGAGAACGCCTGCGACACGAAGCTGTAGAGGCCAACCGCGAGGGTCTGGGTGTTCGGGTCGGTGAGCATGATGCTCGCGAGCACATATTCGCCCGTCGTCGCGATGAACGACAACAGTCCCACCACCGCGAGGATCGGCGCGACCAGTCGCAGGATGATGGTGAAGAAGATCTGCGCGTGGCTCGCGCCGTCGATCTTCGCAGCCTCGTCGATCGAGATCGGCACGGTGCTGAAGAATCCATACATCAGGTAGGTGTTCACTCCGAGGGCCCCGCCGAGGTAGACGAAGATCAGCCCGAGCTGGCTGCCGAGACCGAGCGCCGGAATCACCTGGCCGATCGTCGACAGCAGCAGGAACAGGGCGACAACAGCGAGGAACTGCGGAAACATCTGGATGAGGATGAGTGAGAGCAGCCCGACACGACGCCCGCGGAAACGCATCCGAGAGAACGCGTAGGCGGCCATCGCACCGAGGAACACCGTCATGATCGACGTCACGAGGGAGATCACCAGGCTGTTGACGAACCAGCGGGCGTACGGCTGGTCGGGGTTGCTGAACAGAGCGACGTAGTTGGAGAAGTCGATCGTTCCGAACAGCCGGTTGGAGCCGACGAGGGATCCGGCCGGGTTGAGGGACGCCGACACCACATAGAGCAGGGGGAACACCGCGAACACGACGGCGAACAGGGCGATGAGGTGTCGCCAGCCGGTGTCACGGGCCCAGCGCGAGGCGGAGAAGGGCCGCTTCGTGTGGATGTACACACGCTCGGGAACGGCTGAGACGGGGAGTTCTGCTTTGATCGTCATGTCAGTTGATGTCCTCCAGTGCCTTGGTGCGGCGGAACGCGATGATGGAGATGGTGCCGACGAGCAGGAAGATCAGAATGGACAGCGCGCTCGCGAGGCCATAGTCCCGCGCTCCGCCCTGCCCGAAGGCGACCTTGTAGACCATTGTGATGAGCAGGTCGGTCGAACCGATGTCGAACGTGGTGTCGGGGAATCGCGGCCACCCCCGCGTGAGCATGTAGATCACGTTGAAGTTGTTGAAGTTGAACGCGAACGATGCGATGAGCAGCGGCGCGATCGACACCAGGAGCAGCGGAAGCTTGATCGACCGGAACGCGCGCCATGGGCCGGCGCCGTCGACGCGTGCGGCCTCGTTCAGCTCCTCCGGCAGTGACTGGAGTGCACCGGTGCAGACGAGGAACATGTACGGGTAGCCGAGCCAGACGTTCACGACGATCACGCTGAACTGGGCGAGCAGCGGAGAGGTGAGCCACGGGATCTGGGCACCGCCGAACAGCACCTGGTTCACGAAACCGAACTCGGGGTTCAGCAGGCCCGCCCAGACCAGTCCGGAGAGATAGACCGGGAAGGCGTAGGGCAGGATCACCAGCACGCGGTAGAGCTTCTTGCCGCGAAGCGTCGGATGGTTCAGCACCATGGCGAGGAACAGTCCGAGCGCGAAGGTGAGCAGCACCGACATGATGGCGAACACGAAGGTCCAGATGGTCACCCGCAGCAGCGGGCCGCTCAGCTGTTTGTTGGTGAACGCCTCGGTGAAGTTCTTGAACCCGACCTCGATCTTCCAGCCCGGGGAGAGCTTCTGCCCACCGGATGACGCGAACTCGCCCGTGCCGTCGTCGCGGTAGACGGTTCCGGAGGTGTTGGTGAACGTGTCGTTCTTCTGGTCGTATACGAGGTCCGCCTTGTAGAGGTAGGCGCTGCTCGCGTCATCCGTGCGCAGCAAACCGTCGGCCGGGTTGGACGACACCGGCACAGACATCGCGGTGATCGCCACCTGGTTCGAGAGAATCTGAGAGAGGGTGAGCGTCTCGTAGCCGGCGAGGCCCGTGCCTGCTCCCGTGCCGTCGAGGGTCGGGCTCTTCGCCACCGTCAGCGGCTCGGTTTTCGAGCCGACCGAGACGACGCCCTTCGGATCGGTGACGAGGAAGTAGAGCTGGCCGTCCTTGCGCAGGATACTGACCGCGTAGGTCGGCGAATCGGGCACGCGCTTTTCGGCCGCGCCCTGAATGGCGGAGATGGCATCCGACTTGGTGCTGTTGTGGCCGTCACTGTAGTTGGTGAAGGCGATGTAGCCGCTGAAGAAGACCACGAAGATCTGGAAGATCAGCAGGAAGACCACACCGGGCGTGAGGTACTTCGCCGGCAGTCGCTTGCTCTTGCCCAGATAGATCCAGTTGATCAGCCCGGCGATGACCACCGTGATGACGAGCGGAGTCCACATCTGCAGCGCGGACATGGCGAAGACGAGCCAGACCGCGAAGGCGTCGAACAGCCCGAGAAGCACGATCTTGAAGACGAGGCCGAGGACTCCCCGGTTGCCACCGCTGAATCCGGCGGCGGTGCGGCGCGATGCGACGGCGGACTTCGCCGCGCGACGGTTCTGCCGCGACTTGTCGGGGGTGGGAGGCTTCGGCACGGAAGCGGTTTTCGCCATGGATCTCGCATACCTCGGTAGTGGGGACGGTGCGGTTCAGACTTCGAAGAGAGGGGGGCGGGGACCGGGACGCTCGCGAGAGCATCCCGGCCCGCCGGCGGGGTGTGTCTAGCCGGCGATCTTCGCCTTGATGTTGGCCACTGCGGTGTTCCACACGGTGGCGGGGTCGCCCTGGCCCTTGATGAGCGCGAGCTCGGCCGATCCCCAGTCCGCCCAGACGGAACCCATCTGCGGGATCGACGGCATCGGAACGCCGTTGAGGCCGACCTTGCCGAAGGCCTGGACGTCCGGGTGGGTGGCCGCGACCTTGTTGAATGCGCTGGTCAGCGCCGGAGCGCGGTCACCGACCTCGAAGAGCTTCTCCTGCACGGCATCGGTGCCGAGGTAGTTCACGAGGAACTTCGTGGCCGCGACCTTGTTCTTGCTCTTGGCGCTGATGAAGAAGGCGTTCACGCCGAGGAACGGCTGCGCGGGCTCTCCTCCGGCCGAGGGCAGCGGGTCGATCGAGTACTTGATGCCAGCCTTCTTGATGGCGCCGATGTTCCACGGTCCGGTGAGGTAGTACGGCGACTCCCCCTTCTCGAACGCGGTGAGCGCGATGTCGCCCGTGATGTTCGCGTTGAGAACGCCTTCGGCACCCCAGGTCTTCAGGGCGGTGGCGAATTTCACGCCGGCTGGGTCGCCGAGGGTGAGCTTCGACGCGTCGTAGGAGCCGTCTGCCTTCTGGGCGAAGACCGACGACCCGAAGGAGGTCTGCAGCGGGTACAGGTGGTACGGGTCGCCCTGCTTCGGGTCGAGTCCGAGCAGGAACGGGTACTTCGTCTTGCCGGCCGCGACGGCGGCCTTGCCGGTTGCGATGAGGTCATCGAAGGTCGTCGCCGCGGTCGGGGCGAGGGCGGTGTTGCGCACCATCGCGACGTTCTCGATGGAATACGGGAGCCCGTAGACGCTGCCGTTGTAGGTGACGGCCTGAATCGCGACCTTCGCGTACTTGCTCACCGAGTCGCCGAGCTGGAGCGGCGAGACGACGCCGTTCTGCACGAAGGCGCCGAGCTTGTCGTGGGGGCTGACGATGATGTCGGGGCCCTTGCCGGTCGGAACCTGGCTGATGAAGTCCTTGTCGACGGTCGCGAAGTCCTTGACGACGAGCTTGATCGTCACGCCGGTGTCCTTCTGGAACTGGGCGGCGACGGCCTTGAGCGCAGGTGCGCGCTGCACGTCGGTCCAGAGCGTGAGCGTCGATGCTCCGGACTTGCTGAGGTCGGTGCTGGCCGACGAGCTGCATCCGGTGAGAGCGGCGGCGGTGAGAGCGGTGGCGGCTACTGCCGCTGCCACTATTCGAACCTTGCGGGACACCTTCATTTGTGTGCTTCCTTGTCTGTGTGGTGGGATCATGGGCTCACCCCGAGACACGGAGGCGAGAGGTCATTCTCCCGAAATGTTGCAAGCGCTTCCATTTATACCAAGGCCCTCATCGAAACGCAATGGGGCGGGAGGGGCGGGATTTCGTGATATATCGACCCGGATCGTGTGAAGATCGGTGGGCTTGGCGCCACGGGTGGTCTACCCCCATGTTGGAAACGCTTGCATTGGCGGCGCCGACGTCGCATCTCGCCCGAAACCGGGCCCGCTTGAGCGCCTCTCAGCCCAGCGCGCGACGCAGATCCTCGGCATCGGTGAGCGGCAGCCGGCAGACGAAACGGTGACACAGGTAGGCAGCCTCGCGCTGCCGTCCCGCGAACAATCCGAACCCGGCCTCCGCGAACGCCGCCGCCTGGTCCCGGGTCACGACGGTGACGACACCGCCGCCCGGGAACCGGGCCCGGGCCACGGCCACGAGCGGAGCGCGCGCATCGCCGGTCACGACGACGAGCTGCTCGATCGGTTGCGTCACCGCCGACGCCACCGCGAGCACGGCGCCGAAGGAGATCGGCCGTGGCACCGCGAGCGGAGCCAGCAGCTCGATCACCCGCGTTGTCGCCTCGCGGTATCGGGCGTAGCCGGTGAGCAGGTAGAGCGACAGGCTCGCCCGCGCCATCGCGCTGAGCCCGGACGGGTACGCCCCCTCCGACGGATCGACCTCGAGGGCGGTGCCGTGTGCGACCAGCACCGGATCGGCCCCACCCGGCACTCCGAAAGGCGTCGCCCCGCCGGCCGCAATGGACCGGTCCACGAGGCTGCGCGCGACCACGGCGTAGTGGGCCTCGCCGCTCGCGGCCGCGAGGTCGAGGAGACCGCCGGCGAGCATCCCGAAGTCCTCGAGGGTCGCCCGCGCGGCGGAGGGGCGCGAGTCGATCGACGCGCGCAGCACCGATCCGTCCGGAAGCAGGTGGCGCTGGATCACCGCGTCCGCGGCGCGGCGGGCGGCGGCGACCCACGACTCGCGGCCGAGCACGAAACCGGCGGTCGCGAGGGCGCCGATCGCGAGGCCGTTCCACCCGGTGAGCACCTTGCCGTCGACCGCGGGCGGGTGCTGCCCGAGCCGGGCCACGGCGTCCAGCGCGTAGTAGCCGCCCTCGACGCGGACGCCGTCGACCGTGCTCTCGCTGTCCTGGGCGGAGGCGAAGCCGCCATCCGGACGCTCCAGCACCTCGATGAGGAAGCCGGCGATGCCCTCCACGATCTCGATTGCCTGGTCCCGGCCATCGGCGTCCAACTGCTGGAGGCGCGTGTAGGCGACGAGCAGCTGCGCATTGTCGTAGAGCATGCGCTCGAAGTGCGGGTCGGTCCAGTCCCGCTTGGTCGCATAGCGGAAGAAGCCGCCCTCGACGCGATCCCGCAGGGCCGCCACCGTGTCGCCGCCGTGCGCGTCCGGGCGGTCGATTCCCGCGATCGCGCGGAGGGTGCGCCGCGCGAGGCCGAACGCCTCGGCATCGCCGGCCGCCGCGCGTTCCAACAGGAAGAGCAACACCGGCGCGACCGGGAACTTCGGTGCGACGCCGAACCCGCCGAACTGCGTGTCCTCGAAATGCCCGAGTTCGTCTACCGCCGCAGCGAGCTGCTCGGTGCCCGGAAGCACGCCGCCACCGGGGACCGGCGCGGCGCGCAGGGCCTCGGCCACGGCGCCGGCGGTGTGCTCAACCTCGTCACGGTGGTTCGACCAGGCGTCGAGCACCGCATCAAGCACCTGCCTGAAGGACGGCTGCCCGCCGACGGCCACCGGTGGCCAGTAGGTTCCGGCGTGGAACGGCTTGCCCCGAGGGGTGACGAAGACGTTCAACGGCCAGCCCAGATGCTCGGTGAACGCGCCAGCCGCCGCGAGGTAGCTCGCGTCGACATCCGGATGCTCCTCCCGGTCCACCTTCACCGCCACGAAGTTCGCGTTGAGGTAGGCGGCGAGTTCGGGGTCGGAGAAGCTCTCCCGCGCCATCACATGGCACCAGTGGCAGGTGGAATAGCCGATTGACACGAGCAGCGGGACGTCCCGGCGGGTGGCCTCGGCGAACGCCGCGTCCTCCCACGGATACCAGTCAACCGGATTGTCCGCGTGCGAGCGCAGGTAGGGACTCACGGCATCCCGAAGACGATCGGCCATGCCTCCAGCGTAGGCTCGCACCGTGTCTACGACTGCCATCACTTTCATCGGCGGACCAACCGCCCTCCTCGAATACGCCGGTTTGCGCATCGTGACCGACCCGACATTCGACGGCGCTCAGACATACGAGGATCCGGAGGAGACGACCCTCGTGAAGACGGCGGGCCCCGCCATCGCGCGCGCCGATCTCGGGCCGGTGGACCTCGTCCTGTTGTCGCATCACGGCCACAAGGACAACCTCGACTGGGAGGGGCTCGAGTTGATCGCCCAGGGCATCCCCACTCTCAGCACCCGTCAGGCCGCCGACGACCTCTTCGGCGGCAGCGTCATCGGACTCGACAACTGGGAGAGCTACGACCTCGGGGTCGTCACGATCACCGCGATGCCCGCCCTGCACGGGCCGTCCGGCTCCGAGCCGCTTGTCGGCCCGGTCATCGGATTCATGCTCGAGGCTCCGGGCGAGCCGACCGTCTACGTGAGCGGCGACAACGCGTCCCTGCCGCTCGTGCGACAGATCGCCGACCGTTTCGCCCCGGTGGACATCGCCTTGCTCTTCGCCGGTGCCGCGCGGGTCGACGGAATCGACGCCAATCTCACCCTCACCTCTGACGATGCCGTGACCGCGGCCACTGCCCTCGTGGCGGGGACGGTGGTCGGCCTCCACACCGAGGACTGGGCCCACTTCAGCGAGAGCCGCGCGCAGCTGGAGGCCGCATTCGCCGGCACCGGGCTTCTCGCCGTCACCCCACGCGGGCAGCGCGTGGTGCTGGCCGGCTGACCGCTCAGCTGTCGAGGCTGCGGGCTGCGTCGATCAGTTCGCGGGCGTGCTGGAGACCGCTCTTGGAATCGGTCAGTCCCGACAGCAGTCGCGCCATCTCCCGGACACGCTCCTCGCCCGCAAGCTGTTGCACGCTCGACGCGGTCACCGCACCGTCGCTGTCCTTCACCACGCGCAGATGATTGGTCGAGAACGCGGCCACCTGGGCGAGATGCGTGACCACGATCACCTGGGCCGTGCGCGCCAGGCGCGCCAGGCGCCGACCGATCTCGATCGCCGAGGCGCCCCCGACTCCGGCATCCACCTCGTCGAAGATGAAGGTCGGGACGGGGTCGTTGCCCGCGATCACCACCTCGATCGCCAGCATCACCCGAGAGAGCTCTCCCCCGGAGGCGCCGCGACCGAGCGGGCGCGGTTCGGCACCGGAGTGCGGGGCGAGCAGGATGGCCACCGCGTCCTTGCCGCTCAGCCCGAAGTCCGGCCGGTCGGTCACGTCCACCGAGAGTCGCGCGTTCGGCATCGCGAGGGCGGCGAGCTCCGCGGTTACACGCTCGGCGAGCTGCACGCCGAACCGGCGCCGAACCGCGCCGAGCTCAGCGGCGAGCTGGATCACTCGCTCGTGATCGGTCTCGACGGCACTGCTCAGCCCATCGATTCGGTCTGAGTCCTGGTCGAGTTCGAGCAGTCGCGCACTGCCGGAGTCGAGATGGTCGATGGCCTCCTGAAGGCTGGGGCCGAACTTGCGCGCGATCTCGCTGAGCTCCGCCCGGCGTTCCTGCACGACCTCTAATTCGCGACCGCTGTCCGCGTCGAGGTCGCCGAGATAGCGGGAGAGCTGGGTCGAGACATCCGCGACAAGATAGCTCGCGCTGGCGAGCCCCTCCACGATCGGCGCGAGGCTCGCGTCGTGGTCGGAGACGCGCTCGAGCCGACGGCGTGCGGAGTCGAGCAGTCCGAGCGCGTCGCGCGCCTCGACCGGGTCGTCCGATGACAGGAGCTCGTGCGCCCCGGCGGCCGCGAGTCGCAGGTCCTCGAGGTTGGTCAGCCGGTCGGCGCGCTCGGCCAGCTCCACATCCTCCCCGGGCCGCGGGTCGACCGACTCGATCTCGGCCATGGCGATACGCAGTTCATCGGCCTCGCGCTCACGCGAGGCATGTTCCGCCACGAGCACGTCGAGTTCGCTCTGGTTGGCCTGCCAGCGGCGATAGGTGGCCTGGTATTCGTCGAGCGCGGCGGCAAGCTCCGGGCCGGCGAACCGGTCGAGAGCCTCGCGCTGCGCGGTCGCCGAGCGAAGGCGCACCTGGTCGGACTGCCCATGAACCACGACGAGCTGCTCCCCGAGTTCGCTCAGCACACTCACCGGGGTGGTGCGGCCACCGACGGTGGCGCGGCTGCGGCCCTCCTGCGACACCGAGCGGCCGAGGATGAGCTCGCCGTCGTCGAGCGCGCCCCCGGCGTCTCGCACCCGGTCGGCGACGACACCGGCCGGGTCGACCAGCCAATGGCCCTCGACAGTCGCCGATCCAGCGCCCTGACGCAGGACCGAACCGTCTGATCGATCCCCGAGCAGCAGCCCGAGAGCGGTCACCACCATGGTCTTGCCCGCCCCGGTCTCCCCGGTGATCGCGGTGAACCCGGGTCCGAGGGGCAGTCTCGCCTCCCCGATCACTCCGAGGTCGCGAATGAAGATCTCTTCGATCATCCGGGGATGCCCTCACCGTCCACGGGACCGCGCCATCCGCTGACCGGGAGGTTGAACTTGTTGACCAGCCGATCGGTGAACGGACCGCGGTGCAGCCGGGCGAGCCGAACCGGCACCGGGGAGCGACGAACGATCACCCGGGCACCCGGTGGCAGGTCGTGGGTTCGCCGGCCGTCGCACCACAGCACCCCGGTGCCCTGCGTGCGGGCGAGCACCTCGACGGCGAAAACGGAGTCCCGCCCGACGACGAGGGGTCGGGCGAACAGCGCGTGCGGGCTCAGCGGAACCAGCAGCATGGCGTCGAGTTCCGGCCAGACGATCGGGCCGCCGGCGGAGAAGGAGTAGGCGGTCGATCCGGTGGGGGTGGACATGACGACCCCGTCGCAGCCGAACGACGAAAGCGGCCGGCCATCGACCTCGATGACGACCTCGAGCATCCGCTCCCGGCTCGCCTTTTCCACTGTCGCCTCATTCAGCGCCCAGGTCTCGTAGATCACCTCGGCATCCACCTTCACGCGTACCGCGAGGGTCATGCGCTCTTCGACCTCATAGTCGCGGTCGAGGGCGCGGCGCACGGTGTCGGTGAGGTTGTCGCGCTCACTCTCGGCGAGGAAGCCCACATGGCCGAGGTTCACCCCCAGCAGGGGAGCCGCGCAACCGCGGGTGAGCTCGGCCGCGCGCAGGATCGTGCCGTCCCCGCCGAGCACGATCGCGAGTTCGGCATCGGCGGTGGTGACGGTGTCGCCGAGCACCACGATAGCGGAGAGTTCCGGCGCCTTGGCCAGGACATCGTCGTGTTCATCGGCCACCATCACCGGAGTCACGCCGGCGGCGAGCAGCTGCCGCGACACGGTGACGGCCGCATTGAGGGAGTCTTGCCGACCGGTGTGCGAGACGACGATCATGAAGCGTGCAGCCACTGGTGCTCCTCGTGCGTCGCAGATGTTCGGATGGTGCCGGGATGGGACGATCGGGTTGGGGGCGATCCGCCGAAACGAGCCGTCAGGCCGTCACCATTCGGGAGAGGGCGAGAACCCGCTCTCTCCATTCTGTCGGATTGACGCCCGAGCGCGTGCTGAACCAGACGAGATACTCGCGGTTTCCCGCAGCGCCGAGGATGGGTGAAGGCAGGAGTCCGGCCGTCGGCAGCCCGAGATCCCAGCCGGCCCAGAGCACGTCGCTGATCGCATCGGCCCGAAGGCCCGGATCGTGGACGATGCCCTCCCTGACCCCGGTGCGGCCGACCTCGAATTGCGGCTTGATCAACAGGATGTAGTCGGCGTCGGTTCCGACGGTCGCGACCAGGGCGGGAAGCACCGTGGTCAGCGAGATGAACGAGAGGTCAGCGACCACCAGGCTCGAGCGGACGGCGTGGCCGGCGGCGGCATCGAGCGTCGGCACGGTGAGCTCCCGCGCGTTGAAGCCTTCGATCACGGTCACGGCGGGGTTGTCGGCGATGAACGAATCGATCTGACCATGCCCAACGTCGAGGGCGACGACTGAGGCCGCCCCCCGCTCGAGCAGCACCTGGGTGAACCCGCCGGTGGAGGCCCCGATGTCCAGCGCGTGCCGGCCGCTCACCGGAACCGCGAAGGCGTCGAGCGCGGCGAGCAACTTGTGCGCGGCGCGGCTCACGTAGTGGTCGATGGCGGTCAGCGCGAGCACCTGGTCGTCTCCGACTCTGGCGGAGGGTTTGATCACGGTGCGCCCGTCGACGGTGACGGATCCGTCCGCGATGAGGCGCGCGGCGTGGGTGCGCGATCGCGCGATCCCCCGCTCGGCGAGGGCGACATCCAGTCGCGCCTCAGCCATGCTGTTGTGACGCGTCCCCGCCCTCGAGGGTGGCCTGCAGCCGATCGTGAATCTGCACGAAGGAACTCGCGCGCGAGGCGAGCGGCTGGTCTTCGATCACCCGGAGGCGCGACAGCAGCGCGCTCTCGTCTTCGACGGATTCCGCCGCCGCGTTCTGGTCAACCATGCCTCAACGCTACCCTCACGAATACAGTTCCGGGGCGACGTCGAGCCCGTAGATGGCCAGCCCGGAGCTCCAGATGATCGATGTGGCGGCACGGAGCAGGTCGATCGGCCGGTCGCCGGCCCTCTCCGCCGTCACCACGTTTTTCGCCATGCGCACCGAGGATGCTCCCACCGTCACGATGCGGTCGCCGGTGCGGGCATCCGTCGTCTCGACCGAGGCGGGGTACGGTTCGGAGAGCTGACGCAGGTCGTCGACAATGTAGGTGGGGCGCGACGTGGCACCGGCCGCGATCACCTGCTTCGGTCCGTCGACGCCGGTGAGCACGAGCACGGAGTCCATCGACACGCGGTTGGCTCCCAGGATGTCGGTGTCGAGCCGGTCGCCGATGAACAGCG
Source organism: Actinomycetales bacterium (assembly GCA_038251725.1). Lineage (GTDB taxonomy): Bacteria > Actinomycetota > Actinomycetes > Actinomycetales > Microbacteriaceae > Lacisediminihabitans. The sequence goes on along the minus strand of JBBSBA010000041.1, from coordinate 1,828 downwards.
GCTTGAACCCCCCGAAGCGACGAACCGCCTCCTCGAAGATCGCGCCCTCGGGCTTGCCAGCCACGACGGGCAGTCGCCCGACCGCGTTGTGCACGGCCCCCACGAGGGTTCCGTTGCCTGGCGCGATGCCGCGGGCCAACGGGATGGTCCAGTCGGTGTTCGTCGCCACCCATGGGCGGGCGGGATCGTCGTTGAGCGCGAAGGAGGCCTCGGCGAGATCCTTCCACCCGACCTCCGGCGCGAAGCCCTGGATGACCGCCGCCGGGTTGTCGAGAGCCGACCGGGTCACGGTGAACCCCGCGCCTTCCACGACAGAGCTGAGGCCCTCCCCGCCGACGACCAGTACGGTCGACCCGGCCGGGACGAGGTCGGCCAGGAGGCGGATGGCGGCCTGGGGAGAGGTGACGATGTCCTCCTCCGTGGCGGCGAGCCCCAGGCCACGCAGGTGCTCGGCCACGGATTCCGCGGTGCGCGACGCATTGTTCGTCAGGTACCCGACGCGGCGCCCCTCGCCAGCGCGGTTGATGCTCTCGACCGCGTGTTCGATCGCGGCGTCGCCCCTGTAGACCACCCCGTCAAGATCGGCGAGCAGGAGGTCGACCCCGTCGAGCGGGGTCGAGTCAGTCAACGGGTTCCTCGTCGGAGCGTCCCGCGGCGGCGTCGCCGGCCGGTTCCTCTTCCAGTTCCAGATCATCGTCACCCTCTTCCACGATCTCGATCACGTCGTCTTCCGGATCACTGCCACCGGATTCGATGGCCTCGGTCGCGCGATCGGATCGCTGCCACCACACCTCGGCCTCGTCCTCCCGCCCCAGTTCCTCGAGCACGGTGGCGTAGGCGTCGAAGAGCGCGGGACTCCAGGAGAAGGCGGTGTTCGGGTTCAGCTGCGGAATCTGCAGTTCATCGAGGGCCGTCTCCGGCTGGCCGAGGTCGAGACGGGCGCCGGACATGGCAATGGCGAGCAGCACCTGTACCTCAATCGGAAGTGAGGCACGCGGCACGGAGCGGCCGAGCTCGAGGGCGCGGTCGGGCCGCCCGAGCCCGCGTTCGCTGTCGACCATCAGCGGCAGCTGGTCGTCCCGGCCGGAGATGCGACGGTAGGTGCGCAACTCACGAAGCGCGAGAGCGAAGTCCCCGATGGAGTAGGCCGTGATGGCGAGCGTCTCGCGCACAACGGCGATCCGCCCGGCGCGGCGCGCGGCGGACACCGCGTGGGCATGGGCCAACTGCGGGTCGGTCTCGATCAGACGGGCGACCATCGCGAGATGCTGGGCGACGCCGTCCGCATTCTCCTTGCTCAGTGTCTTGAGCTGGGCCCGCGCGACGCGGTCGAGGTCCTTCGCCTGCACGTCGTCCGGGATCGCCGGATCGTCGTGGCGGGTGCGCACCGACTTGGTGCCGAAGGGATCGCGATCCTCCTGCTCCTGCGCGCTGCGGCCCTGGTAGCCGCTGCCGGGGCGATGCTCACGGGGGTTCTTGGACAGGTCGGCCTCGGGGCGCCCGCGCTGGGGGCGATCCGGCGGGAACCCGGACGCCCGTGGGGGCCGACGGTCTCCGGCGGGCGCGCCGCGCTGGGGCCGTCCGTCGTCTGGTCGCTTGCCGGCAGGCTTTTCGCCCGGGCGCTTGGCGCGATCTCCGAAATCGGACACGACTCTCCTTGATTGACAGGTCACTATGGAAATGTGGACGCCCTGGTCGGGGTGTCGGTGGTGGTGCGGGTTAAAGCACGGTGCGGGTTAAAGCCGGTGCTGGTTAAAGCAAAATGGCCACCCATTGCTGGGTGGCCATCTTACAAAGAAGTCCGGCGGTGTCCTACTCTCCCACAAGG
>JBBSBA010000040.1:0-23120 GCA_038251725.1 Actinomycetales bacterium | reverse complement strand
ATGCCGGGAAGTCCGCTGTTGAGGGCGATGAGCAGGTCGAGCGACTCGGCCTCGCGCACCTCGCCGACCACGAGTCGGTCCGGGCGCATCCGCAGCGCCTCCTTGACAAGCCGGCGCAGGGTGATCTCGCCGGTGCCCTCGAGACTCGGCTGTCGGCATTGCATGCCCACGACGTCGCGCGCGGCGAGGTCGAGCTCGAAGGTCTCCTCCACGGTGACGATGCGCTCGCCCGGCCGGGTCCCGGACAGCAGGGCGTTGAGCAGTGTCGTCTTGCCACTCTGCGTGGCGCCGGAGACGAGGATGTTCTGCCCGGACAGCACGCACATACGCAGGAATTCGGCGCCCTGGTGGCTGATCGACCCGAGCGCGACGAGGCGCTGCAGGTCCCGGATGCGCTGGGTGAACTTGCGGATGTTCACCGCCCAGTGCCGCTGCGTCACGTCCGGAATCACCACGTGCAGCCGCGATCCGTCGGACAGGGAGGCGTCGACGAAGGGCGAGCTGAGGTCCACCCGCCGCCCGGAGGACTGCAGCATCCGTTCGACCAGGTCGCGCACCTCGGAGTCGCTGAGCCGAACGGTCGTGAGCTCCGGAATGCCGTTGCGGGCGATGAATACCCGGGACGGCCCGTTGATCCAGATCTCCTCAATGTCCGGATCGTCGAAGAATGGCTGGAGCGCGCCGAAGCCGGTGATCGAGGCGACGATCTCGCGGGTGGCCTGATGTTCGTCGTCCAGCATCGGCAGCGATCCGCCGAGCGCCCGCTCGCTGTAGCGCTGCACCTCGTCGCGCGCGTACTGCTCGACCCGGCCGCGGTCGACGACGGTGCCGTCGCGCCTCACCCGCTCCCGCACCTGCTCGGCGATCAGTGCGACGGCGGTGGACATCCCCACATCATGGGCCGATCGAGCGGGACGTGGCCGGTGTTTTCCACAGGCGCCCGCGCCGGATCACGGAAGGGTCTCGGCGGTCCGGCACGGGCGTGTGCGGCTTGAGGGAGTCTCCACGGGGACGTGGTCCCCGCGCCGGTCAGGCGATGCGGCCGCCCGCCAGGGTCTCCTCTTCCTCCTCGGAGTCATGCGCGGCGTCCTCGATGTACTGCTTCATCTTGTCCGTCGGGAGGGAGATCTTCACCGCGATGACGTAGATCACCGCCGTGATCACGAGGTTGATCAGGAACACCCAGAAGAACATGTTCGGGTGGGTCGCCGGGTCGAACAGCCAGCTCACCAGGAACATCAGTCCAAGCCACGGCAGCACCCAGAATGCGCTCGCCTTGAAGTCGAGGCTCGGGCGGTCAGAGCGCTTGCTCGTCAGCTGGTAGATCACCAGGAAGACATAGCCGACCAGGATCGAGATCATCAGGTCGAAGTTCGTCGCCCAACCGGCCCAGTACACGATCATGTTCGTGCTGTAGAAGGCCAGGAACGGGATGATGTCCCCACCGGGAAGCTTGAACGGGCGCTTCTGGTTCGGCAGCTTGCGCCGCATTACCGCCAGCGCCAGCGGACCGGTGCCGAAGGACAGCACGGTCGCACTCGTAATGAAGCCGACCAACTGCTGCCAACTCGGGAACGGCAACATCAGGATGATGCTGACGAAGAACGACAGGACGAGACTCCAGATGGGGACGCCGAACTTGTTGTTCGCGGCAAGCCAGCGCGGCCCGTTGCCGTTGCGCCCCACGGCGTAGGAGACACGCGATGTGACCGTCGTGTAGATCAGGCCGGTGTCAAGCGGTGAGACGATCGCGTCGAAATACAGCACATAGGCCAACCAGCCGATGCCGCCGATCGTCGCCAACGCCGCGAGCGGACCGAAGTCGTTGGCGAACGAGAGGTGGGCCCAGCCACCGTGCGAAAGCGCCGTGGCCGGAACCATCATCGTGAAGGCCACCTGCAGCAGTGCATACAGGACCGCGGTGATCGCGACAGATCCGATCACGGCGATCGGAATATTGCGCTTGGGGTTGATGGTCTCGCCGGCCAGCTCGATGGCTTGGCGGAAACCCAGGAACGAGAACGTGATGCCCGCGGTGGAGATGGCAACGAAGACTGCCGAGAAACCGGCCGGGGCGAACCCGTGGGAGGTGAAGTTCCCGAACGCCTGCGCAGAACTCGTCGCCAGCGCGGTGAGGACGAAGACGACGATCACCAATCCGACCACGAAGATCTTCCACCAGACGATCACGGTGTTAACCTGGGCGAACAGGCGCACGCCAAAGTAATTCAGGGCCACGAAAACGGCGAGCAAGATGATCGCCACGACCATGCCGAGCGGTGTCAGCACGTGCGCCGATGTGCTGCCGGTCCTCTCGAGCACTGTGAACGGCGCGTACTTGGTGCCGTACGTCAAGGCACCCTCGACCTCGATCGCCGGGACAGCGGCGGAGGCGATCCAGGTGATCCACCCCATCGTGTAGCTGCCGAACGAGCCCCACACCATGTGCGGATATCGCACCACAGCACCCGAGATCGGGAACATTGGGCCGAGTTCCGCATAGCAGAGCCCGATCAGAATGATCATCACCCCGGCGATCAACCACGAGAACATCGCGGCAGGTCCGGCGATGGCGGACGCATTGAACGCCCCGAAAAGCCATCCCGAGCCGATGATGGAACCGATCGAGGCAAACATAAGCCCGACCGGACCGACATGCCTCTTGAGTTTCACCTTCCCCGGTGCTGGTTTCGGGCGCTCGATGGTATCCGACATCGTTGTCTCCTTTGTGATTTGGGGTCACCCTATTGGCACGGCGGCAGACTTTCCTGCGCACCCTCTCATCCCCGCGGTGCCAGCCCTCAGCCGAGACGACCTGGCTCGGCCTCTCGGCGCGGAAGCCGCCCTAGAATCGAGCGGAAGCTGAAGGGGTATCGATCGCAAGCAGAGGGGGCGGTGCGCGCATGTCGACGCCGTTCCCTGATGCGGGCCGTGCCTGGACGGTGCTCGCCCTCGGCGTCCTGGCCCAGACCGCCGGGACCGTGTTCGTGAGCGCCCCCGCATTCCTCATCCCCTTCCTGCACACCGAACGGGGTCTCCCCCTCGCGCAGGCCGGGCTCCTCGCCGCCACCCCGACCATCGGAATGGTGCTGACGCTCATCGCGTGGGGCGCGCTCGCCGACCACATCGGCGAGCGCTGGGTGATCGCGGGAGGACTCTCCCTCACCGCTCTCGCCACCGTTGGCGCCATCGCGGCTCAGGGGTATCCGGCGCTCGGGGCCTTCCTCCTGCTCGGCGGGATGGCCGCGGCCAGCACCAATGCGGCGAGCGGACGCGTCGTGGTCGGCTGGTTTCCCAAGCACCGGCGGGGGCTCGCGATGGGTATCCGCCAGATGGCCCAACCCCTGGGTGTCTCCGTTGCCGCCGTCACCGTTCCGACTCGGGCCTCGACGGCCGGCATCGGCTCTGCGCTACTCGTACCGCTCGTGCTCACCGCGGCGCTCGCCGTCGCGTGCGCCGTCGGAATCCGCAATCCGCCCCGTCAGGATCGGGATTCCACCGCGCAGGCCCCCAACCCGTACCGGGAAAGCGGATTCCTCTGGCGAATCCACGCCGTCTCGCTGCTTCTCGTGGTGCCGCAATTCACCCTGTCGACCTTCGGGCTGGTCTGGCTCGTGACCGAGCTGCAGTGGCCCACCCTCGCCGCCGGTCTGCTTGTGGGCGTCGCCCAGTTCATCGGGGCGGTCGGCCGCATCGGGGTCGGTGTGCTCAGCGACCGTGTGGGCAGCCGGGTCCGCCCGCTGCGCTGGGTGGCGATCTCGGCATCCGTCGTGATGCTGCTGCTCGCGGCGGCCGGGGCACCCGGCTGGGGCGGCGCCGCGATCATGGTGGTGATCGCGATGACCGTGACCGTGGCCGACAACGGCCTCGCGTTCACTTCGGTCGCCGAGATGGCCGGGCCCCGCTGGGCCGGGCGCGCGCTCGGGGCGCAGAACACGGGCCAGTTTCTCGCTGCGTCGCTCGTCGGTCCTGGCGTCGGCGCCCTGATCACCCTCGTCGGTTACCCGCTGGCGTTCGTCGCCGTTGCCGTTCTGCCCGCGGTCGCCGTGCCGATCGTCCCCGGAACAGCCGCAGAGCACGACCGGCTCTGACGGGGTGAAGCCGATCAGGCTCACGGGTCGTGCTGCCCGGTACTATTGAGCGGCACTCGCGGGAGTGGTGAAATTGGTATACACGCAGGTTTTAGGTACCTGTGCCGCAAGGCGTGAGGGTTCGAGTCCCTTCTTCCGCACAAACCACAGGCGCTCAGCCCACGGAGAGGGCGACCGGGTACCCTGCCAACAACAGACGACTGGAGTACCTCGCCTTGCTGCACACCACACTGATCCCGTGGCTCGACCCGAATGTGCTCATCCATCAGGCCGGGCCGTGGGCGCTGCTGGTTGTCTGCGCCATCATCTTCGCCGAGACCGGGCTGCTCATCGGGTTCATCTTCCCGGGCGATACCCTGCTGCTCATCACGGGGCTGCTCACGTTCACGCACGTCGTTCAGATCGAGATCTGGTGGGTGGGCCTGGCGGTCGGGGTCGCCGCGTTCCTTGGCGGTGAGGCGGGTTACTACATCGGCAAGTCGGCCGGGCCGCGCATCTTCGAGCGCAAGGAGACCGGACTCTTCAGCATCGAGAACGTGAGGCGAACCAACGCCTTCTTCGAACGTTTCGGCGCCTCGGCCGTGATCATCGCGCGTTTCGTCCCCGTCGTGCGCACCTTTGCGCCGATCGCGGCGGGCGTCGGGAAGATGAACTACCGCAAGTACACCCTCTACAACGCGATCGGCGCGCTCGTCTGGGGCGGCGGCGTCACCACGCTTGGCTTCCTGCTCGGGCACATCAAGCCGCTCGCCGACTTCGCCATCAAGTACATCGACGTCGTGCTGCTCGGCGTCGTTGTGCTCACCCTCATCCCCACCGCTTTCCATCTGATCCAGCGGTCGATCAGGTCTCGCCGGGCCACTCGCGAGGCCGCCGAGCTGCCGACCGATGCAGAGGTGGCACTCGATCCGACGGTGTTCGACAAGAACAGGGACTGACCGCTACCCCGCGGGGAGTATGGCGACTGCATCCGCTGGGATGATGGCATTTCTCCCGCTCGACGGCATGCTGGTGGATATCAGCCATCTAAGGAGCACCGCCCATGCCTGTACCGATACTCTCCGCCCGTGACGTGACGAAGTCCTACGGACGCGGACAGGGCCGCTTCGACGCGCTTCGGGGCGTGTCCCTCGAAATATTCGAGGGTGAATCCGTCGCCATCGTTGGCAAGAGCGGATCGGGCAAGTCGACCCTCATGCACCTGCTCGCCCTGCTCGACCGGCCGAGCGGCGGCTCGATCGAACTCGGCGGAGCGGATGCCATGCTCCTGTCGAAGCGCGACCTGAACGCCACCCGCAACCGAACCTTCGGATTCGTCTTCCAACAGTTCTTTCTCACCGGGTCAGCCTCGGTGCTGGAGAACGTGATCCTGCCCCTCAAGATCGCCGGGATGGGCGGCCGGGAGCGCAAGCGACGTGGGTTGGAGGCCCTCACCGAGCTCGAGCTGGACGACAAGGCCGGCAACCGTGCGAGCGACCTGTCCGGTGGCCAGAAGCAGCGGGCGGTGATCGCCCGGGCACTGGTGAACCGGCCGCGCGTCATCTTCGCCGACGAGCCGACCGGCAACCTTGACACCGCAACGGGGGCGGTCGTTGAGGACATCCTGTTCGGGCTCAATCGCGACCAGGGGATCACGCTCATCGTCGTCACCCACGATGCCGATCTCGCCGCCCGGTGCGACCGCCGCGTCTACATTCGCGATGGACTCGTCGTCTCGGTCGACGAAACGGAGCACGCGGCATGAGAACGATCGACGTCATCGGCACCGCCATCGGCAACAGCTTCCGCAGCAAGTTGCGCACGAGCCTCACCGTGATCGCGATCTTCATCGGCGCGTTCACCCTCACCATCACCAACGGGCTCGGCACCGGAATAAACAACTACATCAACTCCACGGTCGCCGCGATCGGGGCGCAGGACGTGCTCACCGTCACGAAGACCCCGGCCGATGCCACCACCTCGGGCCCGAAGAAGTACAACCCCGACCTCGTGGCCGCGTCGGGCCCCAGTCGCCCGGGAAGCACCGTCGAGGCTCTGACCCCGGCCGACATCACGGCCATCACCGCGGTGAAGGGCGTGACGTCGGTGGCGCCTACCCTCTCGATCAGTCCCGGCTACATTCAGAACGGAACGGGCACCAGGTACACCCTGAACGCGAGCGGCGCCGTGCCAGGCATCAAACTCCAACTCGCCGCCGGCGCCCAGCCAAGCGCGAGCTCCAGCGACCTGCAGATCGTGCTTCCCGTCTCGTATGTGAAGGCCCTGAGGCTGTCGAGCAATTCGGCCGCCATCGGCGCCACGGTGCACATCGGAATCACGGATGCGACCCGCGCCTCCACCGTGGTCGACGCAACCGTCGTCGGCATCTCTGAAGCGAGCCTCGGTGCCATCGCCGATCTCGCGACCACCAATGCGGCGCTCACCCAGAAGCTTTACGACACCCAGAGCGTCGGCCTGCCCGGCGCGGCGAAGGACCGTTACGCCCAGGCCTCGGTGCGGTTCGCGAGCAACGCGACGCCCGAGCAAATCACCCAGTTGAAGCAGCGGCTCACCGCGGCCGGGTTCGACGGCAAGACCGTCGCCGACCAGATCGGAACCTTCAAGACGGTCATCGACGCGATCGTGCTCGTGCTCAACGCGTTCGCCGTCATCGCTCTTCTCGCCGCGAGCTTCGGAATCGTGAACACCCTGCTCATGTCGGTGCAGGAGCGCACCCGCGAGATCGGTCTGATGAAGGCGATGGGCATGGGCAGTGGAAAGATCTTCGGGTTGTTCAGCTTCGAGGCGATCTTCATCGGCTTTCTCGGAAGCGCAATCGGTGCCGGCATCGCGATGCTCGTCGGCACCGGTGTCAGCTCGGCGCTCTCCAAATCCGTATTCTCGGCGCTTCCCGGGCTCACGCTCATCGCGTTCAGTCCGTCGTCGATCGCCACGATCATCCTCGTCGTGATGGCGATCGCGTTTGTCGCCGGTACGTTGCCCGCGGCGAAGGCAGCCCGCCAGGATCCGATCGAGTCCCTGCGCTACGAATAGCGGCGGCTACGAGGCGGCGCTGCGCTTCTCCAGACGCACCATCGCGTCGTGGGCGGAGCGCCGCACTTCCTTCTCCTCGTCCTTCAGCAGGAGCCTGAGCGCTTCGAGGTGGCTCTCGTCTCCCACTTCGCCGAGGGCGCGTGCGGCGGCACCGCGCACCCGCGCGACCTCGTCTGTCAGCAGCGCCGCGAGGGCATCCTGCTCGGCGAGGTGGCGCACGAACACGACACGCGCGCACATCTCGCGCACCCGCCAGGCCCGGTCGCCGAGGCCTCGATGCACCGCGGATGCCGCGGAGCCGGCCCACACGAAGGTGAGCGCGCGCGCGCCCCACACCTCCGGCCAGTAGAGCGGCGGGGCTCCGTCGAGCACGCCCTGGGCGTGACGACCGCCGACGATCAGCAGGAACTCCTCACCCTCGTTGCCGCCCAACAGCAGCGACGCCGCACGGTCGACGACAGTCTGTTCGCCGAAGCGCGCGACGGCGGCGACGATGCGGTCGGCGGGGGAATCGTCGATCTGGACGCTGGGCAGTGATTCGGAAGCCATAAGGTTTACAAGGGTACCGTCACGGCCGCCCTGCTGCGGCGTGCGGTGTCAGCCGGCGACGGTGAGCACGATGAGCGCGAGGTTCAGCGCGACGACCAGCAGCACGGTCAGGCCGAGCGCCCAGCGCATCGGTCGGCGGTTTGTCTGCTCCCCCATGATGGCCGGGTCACTGGTGAGGCGCAGCAGCGGCACGAGCGCGAACGGGATGCCGAAGCTCAGGAAGATCTGGCTCACGATGAGCGCCCAGGTCGGGTCGATGCCGACGGCGAGCAGCAGGACGGCGGGCACCAGCGTAATGAGCCGCCGCAGGAAGACCGGGACTCGCCGCTTCAGCAGCCCCTCCATGATCGTCGCCCCGGCGTAGCTGCCGACCGACGTGGAGGCGAGACCGGAGGCGAGCAGCCCGATCGCGAAGATCAGTGCGATGCCCGGTCCGAGTGCGGCGCCGATGGCGGCATGCGCCCCGGCGATCGTGTCGGTAGTCGCGGTGCCGCGCAGGTTAACCGCCGCGAGCAGGAGCATCCCGATGTTGACCATCCCGGCGATGCCGAGCGCGATGCCGACATCCCAGCGGGTGGCATGCAGAATGCCACGGCGGGCATCCGGGGCGGTCACGTGCCCATGGCGGTCACGGGCGAGCGCGGAATGCACGTAGATCGCGTGCGGCATCACCGTCGCACCGAGCATGCCGGCCGAGAGCAGCACCGAGTCGCTTCCGGCGAAGCGAGGCACCAGTCCCTTCAGAACGGCGACCCCGTCCGGCGGGGTGATGAACAGCCCGGCGAGGAACCCGATGGCGATGATCGCGAGCAGTCCGATGATCACCGATTCGAACGAACGCTGGCCGTACCGTGACTGGAGGGCGAGCAGTGCCATGGATACCGCCCCGACGATCAGCCCGCCGACGAACAGCGGGATGCCGAACAGGAGGAAGAGGGCGATCGCTCCGCCGATCACCTCGGCCAGGTCGGTGGCCGCGGCCACGAGTTCCGCCTGCGCCCAGAACAGGAGTCGCGAGGTGGGCTTCAGCCGCTCGCCAAGCAGCTCTGGCATGGTCCGGCCGCTCACCAGTCCCAGCTTCGCCGACTGGTACTGCACGAGCGCCGCCATGAAGTTGGCGACCACGAGCACCCACACCAGCAGGTAGCCGTATCGGGCCCCGCCGGTGATATTCGCGGCGACGTTGCCCGGGTCGACATAGGCGATCGCGGCGACGAAGGCCGGGCCGAGCAGGAAGAGACCGCGGGCAACCGGACGCAGCGGCCGGGCGGTTGAAGTCACAGCGGAATTCTAAAGGCGGGGCGGAAGCAGCAACTCGCGCACGATCGGCATGAGCGCCTCGAACGCGCGGCCCCGGTGGCTGATCGCGTTCTTCTCGTCCGGATGCAGTTCGGCGGCCGAAACGTTGTAGCCGGTCGGTTTGAACACTGGGTCGTATCCGAATCCGCCGCCGCCCACCGGCTCGAGAAGAACCGTTCCCGGCCAGCGGCCGAGCACGACCCGCTCGGCCGCCGACGGAAGCACGAGGGCCGCCGCGCAGACGAACTCGGCGGCGCGGTCGTGCTCCGCCGCCAGGTTCGCCACGAGCAGGCGCACATTGTCAGCGTCATTCCGCGTTCCGGCGTACCGAGCCGAATGGATGCCCGGCTCGCCGCCGAGGGCGGCCACCGTGATCCCAGAATCATCCGCGATCGCGGCCAGTCCGGTGTGCGCGGATGCCGCGCGGGCCTTGATCAACGCATTTTCCTCGAAAGTGGCGCCATCCTCCACCGGTTCGGGCCCATGGTAGGCGACGAGCTCGATGCCGTCCAGCTGCGCGCCGAGGATTCGGCGGAGCTCCGTCACCTTGTGCGCGTTGTGCGTGGCGAGCACCAGTTTCACGGGCGTCGCCGTGGTGGTCATCGGGCGAGGCTCTCTACCTGCAGCTTGGTGAGATCGGAGGCGCCACCCAGGGCGAGGTTGAGCAAAGAATCCAGCTCCGCCCGGTCGAACGGCGCGCCCTCGGCGGTGCCCTGCACCTCGACGAAGAGGCCGCGACCGGTGACGACGACGTTCATGTCGGTCTCGGCGCGAACGTCTTCGGTGTAGGCCAGGTCGAGCATCGGGGTGCCGTCGATGATACCGACCGACACCGCTGCGACGCTGTCGATGAGCGGCTTCGCATTCTGGCCGATGAACTTCTTGCTTCGGCCCCACTCGAGCGCGTCGGCGAGCGCCACATAGGCGCCGGTGATCGCCGCGGTGCGGGTTCCTCCGTCGGCCTGGAGCACATCACAGTCGATCACAATGGTGTTCTCGCCGAGCGACTTCATGTCGACGACGGCACGAAGGCTGCGCCCGATGAGGCGGGAGATCTCGTGGGTGCGCCCGCCGATCCGGCCCTTCACCGACTCGCGATCCATGCGGTCGTTGGTGGAACGCGGGAGCATCGAGTACTCGGCGGTGACCCATCCCTTGCCCTTGCCTGCCATCCAGCGCGGCACGCCGTTAGTAAAGGAGGCGGTGCAGAGCACCTTGGTGCGGCCGAAGGAGATGAGGGCCGAGCCCTCGGCCTGCTCGCTCCAGCCGCGCTCGATGGTGATCGGGCGCAGGTCGTGGTGCTCGCGGCCGTCCTTGCGGGGCCCGGTGGCGGTGATGGTGGAATCGGTCATACGGACGGGTCCTTCTGATTGAGGTTCGGCAGGGAGAGGGACCCGGTCTCAACCAGTTCGACGGTCGAGACCTCCGGTCCGAGAAAGCGGCGCACGAGCCGGGTGAAATCGTCCTTGGAGTGGCCCGTGGCCTCGAAGACGTGGGTGGCGGGGGCGGCGGAGGTTCGCTCGATCCCGTGTCTCACGAGCGTGCGATAGACGTCGAAGGCGGTCTCCTCGGCGCTCGAGACGAGCGTGACGTCCTCGCCCATCACGTACTGGATCGCGGCCGACATCAGCGGATAGTGTGTGCAGCCGAGCACGAGCGTGTCCACTCCCGCATGCTTCAACGGCGCGAGGTAGTGCTCGGCAACGTCGAAGAGTTCCGGTCCGCTGGTGATGCCGGCCTCCACGAATTCAACGAATCGGGGGCAGGCTTCGAGGAACAGTGAGAGGTGGGGAGCGGCGGCGAACGCATCCTCGTAGGCGCGCGATCCGATCGTGCCGACCGTGCCGATCACGCCGACCCTGCCGTTGCGGGTCTGCCGCACGGCCGCGCGCACGGCGGGCTGGATGACCTCCACCACGGGGATGCCGAGCGCCTGGGTGTAGCGTTCGCGGGCATCCCGCAACATCGCCGCCGACGCCGTATTGCACGCGATCACGAGCATCTTCACCCCCTGGGCGACGAGGTCGTCGAGCACCTCGAGCGTGTAGCGGCGCACGTCGGCGATCGGCTTGGGGCCGTAGGGCGAATGCGCGGTGTCGCCGACGTAGAGGATCGATTCCTTGGGCAGCTGGTCGATGATCGCCCGCGCGACTGTGAGTCCGCCGACGCCGGAGTCGAAGATCCCGATCGGCGCGTCAGTCATAGCTCTCGAGTTTACGCGGGCTCGCTGCGTGCCAGCGGGCACACCCGCCGGGAGCGGGACCCAGCCGGCCACACACGACCTCTGGTTAGGCTGGCGGTGTGACCGACGCCGTATCTTCGCTGTTGACCGACCGCTACGAACTCACGATGCTGGATGCCGCGATCCGCGCTGGCACGCACGAACGCGAGTGCGTGTTCGAGATCTTCGCCCGCCGACTCCCCGGTGGACGGCGCTACGGCATCGTCGCGGGAACCGGTCGCCTGCTCGACCTCATCGATGACTTCCGGTTCACCGACGTGGAACTCGGCTGGCTTCGGGAGAACTCGGTCGTGGACGAGCGCGCCCTCGGCTGGCTCGCCGACTACCGATTCACCGGCAACATCTCGGGCTACCGGGAGGGCGAGCTCTATTTTCCCGGCTCCCCGATTCTCGTCGTCGAGGGCACGTTCGCCGAGGCGGTGATCCTCGAAACCCTCGTGCTCAGCGTGCTCAACTACGACTCGGCGGTCGCCACGGCAGCCTCGCGCATGATCTCGGCGGCGAGCGGCCGTCCGGTGGTGGAAATGGGATCCAGGCGCACGGGCGAGCGCAGCGCCGTGGCCGCGGCCCGTGCGGCGTTCATCGCCGGATTCACCGCGACGAGCAACCTCGAGGCCGGCCGAACGTGGGGCGTGCCCACCATGGGCACCGCCGCCCATTCCTTCACCCTCCTTCACGACAGCGAAGAGGATGCCTTCCGTGCCCAGGTCGATGCCCTCGGCCCGAAAACGACGCTGCTCGTCGACACCTATGACGTCACCGCCGCGGTTGACCTCGCGGTGAAGGTGGCCGGAACCGGCCTCGGCGCCGTGCGCATCGACAGCGGGGACCTGCCGGAGCAGGTCGCGGCAGTGCGCCGCCAGCTCGACGGTCTCGGCGCTACCGACACGAAGATCACCGTCACCAACGACCTCGACGAGTTCACCATCGCGGCGCTGCGGGCGGCACCGGTCGACTCCTACGGCGTGGGAACCTCGGTCGTGACCGGGTCGGGGTCGCCGGCGGCGGGACTGGTCTACAAGCTCGTGGCACGGAAGGACGACTCGGGCGATTGGATCACCGTGGCCAAGAGATCCCCCCAGAAGGTTTCGGTCGGCGGACGAAAGTTTCCCGTGCGCGAGTTCACGCGCGCCGGCAAGGCCAGCGCCGAGGTCATCCACGTCGGTGAGCCGGAGGGTGCGACGGCCCGCCACCGTCCGCTGCTCGTGCCGCTCGTGGTGAACGGTGTGCCGCTCGAACGCTTCCGCGGCGCGGCCGGCACGATGCTCGCGCGCGAACATTGTGCGTCCGCGATCGCCGAACTACCGGAGGAGGCGTTCCGCCTCAGTCGCGGCGAGCCGGTCATCCCCACTCGCTACAGCTGACCGACCAGCTGCCGCGGTTCGTGCACCTACTTCTTCAGGCCGTCGTAGATCTCTTTACAGGACGGGCAGACGGGAAACTTCTCCGGGTCGCGGCCCGGCGTCCACACCTTGCCGCAGAGGGCGATCACCGGCTTGCCGCTCAACGCGGACTGCAGGATCTTCTCCTTCTGCACGTAGTGGGATAACCGCTCGTGGTCGCCTTCCTCGATCTGTTCCTGGTTGAGGAGTTCTTCAAGTTCGCGGTCCAGCGTGTCCGTACCGCCGCCGCCCTGCTCTATGTCACCGCTCATCCTTCTATTTTACAACCCGTCGCGGGATTAGTGCCTGAGGGTGAATGAGAGCAACTCGGGAGCGCGCCGAGCGAAGATCCGTCCGCCCCAGAAGATGCCGAACGCGAGGAAGGCAAGGCCGAGGCCGAGGCCGGCCAGCAGCGACCCGAGCGGCCATTGACCGCCGTTCATCAGCCCGAGAATGGCGAATCCGATGGCGGGAGCCGACAGAACAAGCGTGGCGAGCAGGGCGAGCGACTGGATGAGCCCGGAGCCGGTTCCGCTCGCCTGCGGCTGGGCAAACGGGCTGTCTCCCGGTCGGACCGCCGGGTACGGGAATCGTGCGGAGATCACGCTGGAGACCCCGAGGCCGCCAAGCAACAGACTCGAGCTCGCTCCGATCAGCGACGGCAGCACCGAGCCATCGCCGTACAGTCCGGCACTGATCGGGGATCCGATCAGCACGAGAGGCACCCCGATCATCAGCACGGGAACGAGCCGACCGAACCGGTCGGCGCGCCCCGCGGTGTTGGATGCGACGTGCATCCAGATGGCGGAACTGTCGTAGGCGACGTCGTTGTGGACCGACCAGGCCAGCAAGAGCGACATCACCGGCACCGGCACGAGCGCGAGGATGTGCCAGGGCACGCCGGCGACCGAAAGCGCGAGCACGAAGATTAACGGAGCGATCGGGATGGCGATGAGCGCGGTGCGATATCTCGCGTCGCGCACCCAGTAGGTGATGCTTCGAGCCGCGATCACCCCAGCCGGGGTTGACGGCAACCGGGCGAACCAGCCGAGACCCACGGAGCCGCTGTCGTGTGCCTGCCGCTGCGGCGTCACCAGAATCCAGGCCACGAGCGCACGCCAGGCCAGCCAGAGGCCACCGGCGAACGCCGAAGCAATCAGGAGCTGCACGATCGCGGCGCCCGGATGCCCGGATGCCGCCGAGGCCGGAGCAGCCCAGGCCGCCCCCAGCGGAGTCCAACCCAGGACGCTCGCGACGGACGCCAGAGTGCGAAGTCCGCCCCGGTCCCAGTTCACCCTCGCGAGCAGCGCGACGATGGGGGCGAGCGACACGATAGCGATCAGCGCGAGGAGCCCGGTGACCTGGCGCGACCGTCTCGTGGCGAGCAGCGAGGCGGCGATGGCTGCCGCGACCCGCGCTGCGAGAACGCAGGTCACCACGATCAGCACGGCGCTGAGAACCGCGAGGCCGAGCGACACCGGGTTGCGCGACCACGTCACCACCTGAGCGACCGCAATCGCGGTGATCGCGAGGGCCGGCAGCCCGAGCAATCCGGAGAGAGCGAGCACCGCCGCAAGACGAGGGGCCGGAATGCCGAACAGGGAGAACGCGCGCGGATCGAGCGAATCGTCCGCTCCGAACGCCAGCGGCGCGAGCAGGCAGCTGAGCACCAGCACCGACCCGACGGTCACGGCGATGCTTCCGGCGACGATCGGGTCCACGAGGCGGAGCGACGCGAGACCGACCACCGAGGCGATCGCCAACCCGCCTCCGTAGGCCAGCCCGATGAGGAGTCCGAGAAGCTGAATGGGACTGCGGCGGAAGATATTCGCGAGCAGCCTCAGCTTCAGTCCGAGAAACTGTGCAACCACTCCATGCCCTCCGCTGTCTTTCGACCGCCGGCGAGTTCGACGAAGCGTTCCTCGAGCGATCCGGCGCCGCGCACCTCGTCGACCGTGCCAGAGACGAGTACCTGTCCGCTCACGACAATGGCGACGAGGTCGCACACCCGCTGGACCAGGTCCATGCTGTGACTCGAGAGCACGACGGTGCCGCCGGCCGACACATACTTCTTCAGGATGTCGGTGATGTTGGCCGCCGATACGGGGTCCACCGACTCGAACGGCTCGTCGAGCACCAGGAGCCTCGGCGAGTGGATCATCGCGCAGGCGAGCGCAATCTTCTTGGCCATTCCCGCGGAGTAGTCCGTCACGAGCCGACCGAGGGCGTCCTCGAGGCCGAATGCGATGGCGAGGTCGGCCGAACGATCTTTCACGGTGCGCGAGTCGAGCCCGCGCAGGATTCCCGCATAGAACAGCAGCTGGCTTCCGGTGAGCCGATCGAACAGCCGCAGTCGGTCGGGCAGCACCCCCATGTTGCGCTTGGCGGCCGCGGCGTCGCTCCAGACGTCGGCACCGTGAACCGTGACGGATCCGCCGTCCGGTCGCAGGAGTCCGGTCACCATTGAAAGGGTGGTCGTCTTTCCCGCCCCATTGGGGCCGACGATGCCGAACAGGGAACCGGCCGGAACGGAAAGGCTCAGATGGTCGACCGCGATCGTGTCCCCAAAGCGCTTCGCGAGATTCGTGAGCACGAGCGCGACCGGCTGTTCGATGCCGCCGGGCGCGGGACTCGTCGCCGTCAGCGGTTGTCGGGCGGGCGACGGGCGGCGTGCACCCGTGCGCGGGGCGAGAGCCGAGGTGACGGGCTTCGACGGAGCCGTGGGTCGCTCTGCGGAATCAGGCTTCGGGGCTGGCAGCTCTGCCGTCGAAGGCGCGGCCTCTGAGAGCGCAGTCTCGACGGGCGCCGTCTCTGAGGGCACCGCCTCTGAGGGCGCAGCCTCGACGGGCTCAGACTCGACGGTCTCGGAAGCGGGGACTCCAGGCGGCCGACCGGCGGCGGCGCCCGCGCTCGGCTTGGGAGCCGTCGGGGTGCGCTTGGAAGAAGTCGTGGAACCGGATCGCGGTGTCGTTTTTCGGGGTGTCGCGGATTCGTCGGAGCTGGCCTGAGTCCCCGGTCCCTTCGCCTTCGGGGCGCGTGGGGCCGGCTTCGCCGCGGAAGAGCCAGCGTCGGCCTTCGGGGCGCGTGGGGCGGGCTTCGCCGCGGAAGAGCCAGCGTCGGCCTTCGGCGTGCGCGGTGTGGATGCCTTGGCCGTTGGGCGGGGCGCCGCGGGTTTGCGAGTGCGGGCCGTTGGCGGTCGAGGCTTCGGGGAGGCATCGGCGGGCTCACTAGCGGGCTGCGCCGCCGGCGCTCCGCCTGGCTTCTCGTCAGGGTCTGAATCCACTCCGCAACCGTACCAATCCCGACTGGGATGCCTGTGTACCAAGCGGAATCTGGTCACGAATTGAGAACGCCCCGAGCCCAACCCTGTGCCCACGAAGCCGGAGAAGGTATGGTAGTACCGCACAGTGACGTGTCCAGGCAACAGTCTGGGGATTAATAACAGGTGAATCTCCTTTCAACTCGGGTCGAAGTCGCGGCCAGTTCGAGGGAGAGGTTGACACCTCACCCCGGTCGAGACAACAGTCAACTGAGGAGACAAATCGTGAGCACGCAGATCGTAATTCTGGCCGCTGGCATGGGAAGCCGCCTCGGCCGTTCGCTGCCGAAGCCCCTGACCCAGTTGAGCGACGGCCGCACCATCATGCAGCAGCAGTTCGACAACATCCACCAGGCCTTCGGAAAGAGCGCGAAGGTGACGATCGTTGTCGGCTACAAGCTCGAGCACATCATCGATGCATTCCCGGACGCCTCCTTCGTCTACAACGAGCAGTACGACCAGACCAACACCTCCAAGAGCCTCATGCGAGCCCTGCGTGCCTCCGGCCAGGGTGGAGTGCTCTGGCTGAACGGCGACGTGGTCTTCGACCCCGAGGCTCTCGTCCGCGCGGCGAAGATGGTCAAGATCGACCAGTCCTTCGTCTGCGTCAACACCGAGAAGGTGTCCGACGAGGAGGTCAAGTACACCGTCGACGCCGAGGGCTACATCAACCAGCTCTCCAAGACGGTCAAGGGCGGGCTCGGCGAGGCCGTCGGAATCAACTACATTGCGCGCGGCGACAAGGCAGCGTTGACCCGCCAACTGTCTCGCGTCGATGACCAGGACTACTTCGAACGCGGTATTGAGCTGGCGATCGAGCAGGACAAGCTACGATTTGAGCCAGTAGACATCTCCGACCTCTACGCCGTAGAGGTCGACTTTGCGGAAGACCTTGAGCGGGCGAACCTCTTCGTCTGAGTTCATTCGACCTCCGTGGTCGACGGAGGTGCGTGACTCGTAAGGATCCGTCGCGCGTGAGTGCAACTCTCGAAAATCGGCCGATTCGTTCTGCCTTCGCCCAATACCGGCATTCGCTGTGGCTTCTGACCACCCGCGACCTCAAAGTGCGGTATTCGACCTCCTTCCTCGGGTACTTCTGGTCGATTCTCGATCCGCTCGTCATGACCGGCATCTACTGGCTCGTCTTCACCCAGATCTTCCACCGCGGCCACGTCGGCGAACAGCCGTACATCGTATTCCTGATGACCGCCCTCCTGCCCTGGACGTGGTTCAACGGCAGCATCTCGGATGCCACTCGCGCCTTCACCAAAGAGGCCAAGCTGATTCGCTCGACCAAGATCCCACGCACCATCTGGGTGGCCAGGCTGGTGCTTTCCAAGGGAATCGAATTCATGGTGAGCATCCCGGTGATAATCTTCTTCGCACTGATCTCGCTCGGCACTCCGGATGCGGCTCAACTGCACTGGCAGGTCGTGTTTGTTCCGCTCGCCATCGTGATCCAGGCGGTGCTCACTATGGGCGTCGGCCTCATCGTCGCGCCGCTCGTCGTGTTCTTCCGCGACCTCGAACGGGCCGTGAAGCTGGCGCTACGCTTCCTGTTCTATGCCTCGCCGATCATCTACGGGATCAGCGACGTGCCGAGCTGGCTTCATCGGTACGTCGCGTTGAACCCGATCTCGGGCATATTCTCGCTCTACCGTTCGGCCTTCTTTCCGGCAGAACTCAACTGGACGGATGTCGCAGTGAGCGCCGTGCTCTCCGTCGTCCTGCTCCTGATCGGCCTGCTTGTCTTCCGCCGAACCATCAAATCCGTGCTGAAGGAGATCTGATGACAGTCCCCGCTCCGGTTATCGAGGTGACCGATGCCGGCATCCGCTTCAAGCGCAACCGCCTGTCCCGCCGCAGCTTCAAGGATCTCTTCGCCGGCTCGACTCGCCGAAGCCGGCCCGACGAATTCTGGCCTCTGCGCCACGTCTCCTTCGCCGTGGCTCCGGGCGAGGCGATCGGGGTGGTCGGGCGAAACGGCCAAGGCAAGTCCACGCTTCTCAAGCTGGTCGCCGAGGTCGTGTTCACCGATGAGGGAAACGTGAGCGTCGGTGCCGGCGTCGCACCGCTCATCGAGATCACCGGAGGCTTCGTCGACGACCTCACGGTGCGTGACAACGTGTACCTCACCGCCGGTCTGCACGGCATGAACCGGGCGGAGATCGACGCCAGATTCGACGAGATCATCGCGTTCTCCGAGATCGGAGACTTCCTCGATACCCCGTACAAGCACCTCTCAAGCGGCATGAAGGTGCGGATCGCGTTTGCCGTCATCTCGCGCCTCGAGGAGCCAATCCTTCTCGTCGATGAGGTGCTCGCCGTGGGCGACAGGGCCTTCCGCGAGAAGTGCTACGCCCGTATCGAGGAACTCTTGGCGGGCGGGCGTACTTTGTTTTTCGTGTCTCATAGCGAAAAGGACCTCCGGCGTTTCTGCACGCGTGGGCTCTACCTCGACAAGGGAAGACTCGTGCTCGACGCGCCGATCGGCGAGGTGCTCGACCGCTACGACGCCGATTACGGGATCAAGTCGTGACTCTGCCCGGCGCAGCAGCCCGAAACACGCCGGCGCAGGCCGAGAGGGCAATCGAGCGGTTGTTGTCGGTGCAGCGACCGGTCGTCCTGCTTCACATCCGCAGCATTCGTCGCCGCAATCCGCACGCCTCTCCGGCGCAGGTGATCAGGATTCTCGAGACTCGCTATCTCACCGCTGTGACGACCGGGGGCGCCGCGGTGGGCGCCAGCGCCGTCATCCCGGGGGTGGGCGCAGGCATCTCGCTCGCGCTGTCCGGCGTCGAGACGGCCGGGTTCCTCGAGGCGAGTGCGCTCTTCTCGCAGTCGGTGACCGAGGTCCACGGAATCGCCATCGATGATCCGGAACGCTCCCGCACGCTCGTCATGACCATGATGCTCGGCACGGCAGGCTCCGACCTGGTGAAGCAACTCGCCAGTCAGTCTGCCGGAATCGGGCCATCCCGTGGACGTTTCTGGGGGGAGCTGGTGACCAAGAGCCGCCCGCAGGCGGCGATGGGCCAGGTCGGTGATCGCGTGAAGAAGGCGTTTGTTCGCCGCTTCGTGCCGACGCAGGGCGCGAGCATCATCGGCCGGGCGATGCCGTTCGGCATCGGTGCGATCATCGGCGGCACCGGCAACCACATGCTCGGCCGAAAGGTCGTCTCCAGTTCGCGGGATGCCTTCGGCCCCGCCCCACTGCAGTTCCCGGCGGAACTCGACCCGATCGTGCGCGCCCCCAAGGTGCTCACCCGTCGAACGCGCATCAATCTCCCGCGATTCGGCAGCGGAACCGTCGACTCGAAGACCCCGAAGACACCCCGCGCGGCGAAGCCACTCCGGCGCGGACGGCCCGAAATCGGCGACTGCTAGGCTCCCAACGTGCCCGGGTTCAGCTTTGCCAAGGGGAATGCGAAGAAGCTCGCCGCCCTTCCGCTCTATGCCCTCGGCGCCCTCATCGGCTTGTTCGTTCCGCGGTCGACGGCACTCTGGGTCTTCGGCTGCGGGTCGGGAATCGGAGAGGGATCGCTCGCGCTCTACCGGTACGCGCTCGCCACCAATCCGCGCCTCACCCTCACCTGGCTGGCCCGCGACGAACGCGACCGCGACGCCGCTGCCTCCCTCGGCATCCCCGCCGTGCTGAAGCTCAGCTGGCGCGGCCTGTGGCTCACCCTGCGCGCCCGGGTCGCGGTCGTCACCCACGGCTTCGGGGACGTGAACCGATACGGGCTGCGCGGCGCGTTCATCGTGCAACTGTGGCACGGGGTTCCTCTCAAGCTGATCCAGCTTGACTCCCCCGCCACCCTGCGCATCTCGGTGCCCTTCGTCTCGCGGCAGGTGCGCGCCCTGCTCCGGTGGTTCTTCCGTCGTGGTTACCAGGCGATCGCGCTGATGCCCGCCGCCTCCGAACTGGCGGCGGGACGGCTGCGCACCGCATTCGCGGTCCCGTCCGACCGGGTCGTCGTCACCGGGGATCCTCGCGATGACGTGCTCTCGCTCGGCAGCGCGGAGACGAGGGCCCCGATCGCGATGGGCATCCTCACCCGCGCCCTCGACGTCGCGATCACCGGGTCCCGCGTGCTCCTGTACGCGCCCACCTGGCGCGACGGGGAGCCCGATCCCGCGGTGCCGACGACAGCGGAGTGGCTGCGCATCGACGGGTGGCTGCGCTCCACAGGGTCCACGCTGGTGGTGCGCCCGCATCCGAACGGCGTGGGCGACTATGCCGCGGGAATCGACTCCTCGGATCGCATCCACCTTCTGCCGGCACGACGGCAGTCCGACCTCACGCCGATTCTCGGGGCGGTCGACATCGTGATCACCGACTACTCCTCGGTCGCCTTCGATTACTCCCTCACCGGCGGACCGCTCTTCTTCATCGCGCCGGATGAGAAGAGCTACACCGACTCCCGCGGACTCTACGAGCCGTATCGCGAGTTCAGTGGGGGGCGCGAGGTGCGCAGCTGGAGTGCCGTGCTCGACCAGCTCGAGCGCTTCGACACGGATGCCGCGTGGGCCTCCGGCGTGCTCGCCCACAGCGCAGCGCTGCGCGAGCGACACTTCGCATTCCACGACGGGCGCAATACCGAAAGAGTGTATCGGGAGCTACTCCGTCGCCTAAGCGCGCGCCGATGACCCCGCAGCTTGCGCCCGCTCCATCGGCGCTGGGCCCGACCGCATCGCGAACCGGAGGGCGTCAGATGCCGGTGCGCGAGGTGTCGACGGTGTCCCGCGCCCCGCGCACGACACCGATGATGAAGCCGAAGCCCCAGCTGAGGTGCATTGTCGGCAGCACGAGGAAGAACCTCCAGCGGTCCGCGAACCGCGGGCCGCCGGCCTTCGAGAAGCTGATCAGCAGGAGCAGCACCACGTAGGCTACCGGGCCGAGGTAGACGAGCGACAGCACAAGCAACGGCCAGCCCCTCACGGCTCCGCCGAGCTGCAGCGCGAACACGATGACGCTGAGCAGCACCGACACCAGGAGAGCGGGCGGTGCGAAGAACCGCCACGGATTGCGTCCCCGATAACGCCGCACCAGCTCGCCCCGCCAAATTCCCGTCGCCGCGAACTGCCGCACGAGCTTCGACCAACTCTCGCGCGGCCAGTAGGTGACCTCGAGTGACGGATCGAACCAGACCACATGTCCCGCGTTTCGGATGCGCAGGTTGAGTTCCCAGTCCTCACCACGGCGCACCGACTCGTCGAACAGGTTCACTTCGTCGAGGACCTCGCGGCGCACCACCCCGAGGTAGGCGGACTCCGCCGGCCCCTCATGGGTTCCGCCGTGGTAGCTGCCGCCGCCCAGTCCGAACCGGCTGTTGTAGGCACGGGCGACCGCTGACTGGAATGGAGTCGCGCCGCGCGCCTTCATCACACCGCCGACGTTGGCTGCGCCGGTGCGAATGAGGGTCTCAACGGCACGTCGGGTGTAGCTCGAGTCAAGTTCGGAGTGCGCGTCGACCCGAACGATGATCGGGTTCGAGCTCACCCGGATGGCCATGTTGAGGCCCACCGGAATGTCCATCTCCGGGTTAAAGACAATCACGATGCGCGAATCCGCATCGGCAAGGTGCCGCACGAGTTCGTTGGTGCCGTCGGTAGACGGCCCGAGAGCCAGAATCAGCTCGGTCTGACCCGGATAGTCCTGTTCGAGCACCGTCTTCACTGCGGTCTCGATGTAGGCAAGCTCGTTCAGAACGGGGATGACAAAGGACACTCCGGGCAGGGCGTGCACCTCGTTGGCCATGGGTTCCAATGTCAGGTCGGACAGGTCGGCAGGTCGGTCGAGCCTATCAGCCGACGAGAAAGAGGCACGGATACCGCCGCGTGAGCGACGGCATCCGTGCCTTTTCGGTGGGACTGCGTTACGCCTAGAGTGCTCCGAGCGTCACGTCGACAGTGCTCGCCTTTCCGTTGCGAACATAGGTCACGCTGGTGGAGGAGCCAGCCGCCATGGCGCGCACCTGGGCGGTCAGGTCGGTCGCGCTGGTGATCGGCACTCCGTTGAATACCGTGATCACGTCGCCGGGCTTGATGCCAGCCTTGTCAGCCCCGCCGCCGCTCGTGACCGCCTTGACGAGTGAACCGACGACCGCGCCGCCGCCGGCGGTGGTGACGTCCGTGACGCTCGCGCCGAGGAGACCGTGGGTGGCCTTGCCGTTCTTGATGATCTCGTTTGCGACGCGCAATGCAAGGTTGGACGGAATGGCGAAGCCGAGGCCGATGCTGCCCGACTGGGACGAAGCGGAGGCCTGACCGGCGCTGGCGATGGCGACATTGACGCCGATGACCTTGGCGTTGATGTCGAGAAGCGCCCCGCCCGAGTTGCCCGGGTTGATGGCCGCATCGGTCTGGATCACCGGAATGGAGATGGTGGCCGCTCGGGTTGGGGTGGTTTGACTCTGGCTTCCGCCCTGACCGTTGTCAAACTGCCAGAAGTCGAACGGGCTCTGGTTATTGGGCGCGGTCGAGTTGCCCGAGCCGCCGGTGCTGGGGGCCGCCGACGACGCGATCGAAATGCTGCGGTTGAGCGCACTGACAATTCCGTCGGTGACGCTGTTGTTCAGGCCGAACGGAGCACCGATGGCGATGGCGATCTCACCGACGTTGAGCTTGCTCGAATCACCGAAAACTGCGGGCGTGAGGTTCGTCGCGTCTTTGAGCTTGATCACGGCGAGGTCACCAATGGGGTCGGTGCCCACGACGGTGGCGTCGTAGAGGTGCCCGTCGGACGAGGTGACCTGCACCGTCGGGTTGGAAATCTGTCCGTCGAGGGTGACGACATGGGTGTTCGTGAGCACGTAACCGTCCTTGCTGAGGACGATGCCCGATCCGGTGCCGGCGGCGGTCGCGCTCTTGACCGAAATGGTGACCACTGACGCCGCGGCCTTCGCGGCTACCGCGGTGATTCCGTTGACACTCGAGGTGTCGTTGACGGTGACGTTTTGGGGGGCGGCATTCGAAACGGCGCTCGACACGTTGCCCTGGTTGTTGGAGACGGCCCAGGCTGCGACGCCAGCGCCGGAGACACCTCCGACCAGCGCGCCGACCGCGAGGGCCGCAATAATGCCGACCCGGTTCGAGCCTTTGGTCACGGTGGGGGCTGCGGGGGTCCACGTGTAGTCGGAGGCGAGGGGCTGCGTGCTCGAGGCAGGCTGCGGCTGCGTGCTCGAGGCAGGCTGCGGCTGCGT
>JBBSBA010000039.1:0-23682 GCA_038251725.1 Actinomycetales bacterium | reverse complement strand
GCGGGGTCAGGCCCTCTTCGGCTCGCCGAGCAGGCCGACCAGCCAGAGCACGAGCCGTCGCGGCGCGAGGCCGACGCTCTTGGCCTGCGCGGCATTGAGTCGCCCGCTCACGATGCTCGCCGGGGTGCGCCCTCGGTCGAGGGCCCGGAACGCGGTGGCGACGACCTGCTCGGCGGACTGGAACCTGCCGAACGCGGCGTCGCCGCTCATGGCCACGTCGAAGAATTCGGTGTTCGTGGGGCCGGGGCAGAGCGCGAGAACCTTGAGGGACGACCTCCGGTTCTCGCTCGCGATCGCCTCGGTGAAGCTCAGCACGAATGCCTTGGTCGCCCCGTAGACCGCCATTCGCGGCAGCGGCTGGAACGCGGCGGTGCTCGCGACGTTGACCAGCGCCCCGTTCGATGACGCCAGCAGCTCGGGGAGGAATGTCCGGGTCAGTTCCACGAGCGTGGTCACGTTGAGCTGGATCTCGTCGGCGATGCGGTCGGGATCGAGGGTCGCGAAGGTGCCGTGCGTTCCGAATCCGGCGTTGTTCACCAGGGTGGAGAGCCGGATGCCGGCCACGGCGAGCGTCGCGACCAGGCTCGCGACGGCATCCGGTGCGGTCAGGTCGAGGGGGACCACGGTGCAGGTGGTGCCGTACTTCGCGCGCAACTCGGTCGCCAGTTGCTCGAGGCGATCGGCGCGACGGGCCACGAGCACGAGGTCGGCGCCGCGCTCGGCGAGGCGATGGGCGAACTCTGTGCCGAGGCCGCTTGATGCACCGGTGACGAGGGCAACGGTTCCCATGGGGTCGAACGTCATTTCTCGACAGTACCGGGCGATACAGTCGGGGGATGCCCGAAGCACCGCGCGCCCGCCCCGCGGGCTCCGTCGTGCTGCACAGCCTCCGCGGTCACGTGCGGGCGAGACCCGCGGCGGCGTTCGACGCCCTCGACGCGCGATTCCGGCCGAGTGGGTCATCCCGCAGCCGCTACCTGAGCGATCCGGTCGCCTTCCTGATCGTGGCGCAGGGTGGCTGGTGGTACCGCGGCGAATACCGGGTGGTGCCCGACGAGCGCGGCTCCAACGTCGAGTACGTGATGCTGAACGCGGCCACGACCGCCCGTTGGCTCTGGCCGTTCGCCGGTCGTCGCGTGATCCGCGGCGCACCAGCCCAATTCGACACGATGATGAGGCAACTGCGGCTCGAGCTCGAATAGAGCGAGCGGGTGCCGGGACACCTAGGCTCGAGGGATGTTCGAACTCCATCACCTCAGCGCGCAGGAGCAGTGGGACTGGCTGCAGCGCGGCGAGATCACCCCGGTCGAGTTGACCCGGCACTACCTCGAGCGCATCGAACGGCTCGACGCGGACCTCGGCGCGTTCGTGACGGTCACCGCCGACGCCGCCATCGCCCGGGCGGAGGAGCTCATCGACACCGTGCCGAAGACCGCCCAGCTCTGGGGTCTTCCCTTCGCCGACAAGGACCTGGTCGACCGCGCCGGCGTGCCGACCGGCTACGGCTCGCGCCTCATGTCCGGCTTCGTGCCCGAGGTCTCGGACGAGCTCGTGACGGCGCTGGATGCCGCGGGCGCGGTGAGCCTCGGAAAGACGAACGCGCCAGAATTCGGGCTCCCCGCCCACACCGAGAGCCTGGCCGGCCCGCCCGCCCGCAACCCGTGGAACACCGCGCTCGGCGCCGGCGGTTCCAGCGGGGGAGCCGCGGTGGCGGTCGCGGCCGGGCTTGTGCCCTTCGCGCCCGGTTCCGACGGTGGCGGTTCGGTGCGCATCCCCGCCGCCGCGTGCGGCCTCGTCGGGCTCAAGCCGTCGCGCGGACTCGTGCCGAGCGGCACCGGCATCACGAGCCTCGCCGGACTCGTCGTGCCCGGCCCGCTCGCGCGCTCGGTGGCGGATGCCGCGATGCTGCTCGACGCGATGGTCGCGGGCGGCCCCTACCTTTTCACCCTCCGGGCCCCGCGCTGGGACGGCGGCGCGCTGCTCTCCGCCGCGGTGCGCGGCGAGGGCCGGTTCCAGCTCGGCGTGATGACAACCTCGCCGTGGGATGACGCCTACGACATCGAGGTCGGACCGGAGGCGACCGCCGCCCTCGCGCTCGCCGTGGCCGAACTGGACGCCGTCGGCCACGGCATCGAGCAGTTGGCCCTCGAGCCCGACCCGAGCTACGCGGGGAACTTCCGCACCATCTGGCAGGCCGGGGCCGCGGGAATCCCGGCGGAGGGTGAGCAGCTCGACCTGCTCGAGCCGCTGACCCGGTGGCTGGTGCTGCGCGGGCGGGAGCTGTCGGCGCGGGAGCTTGGCGTCGCGCTCGGCGCTCTGACGACCTTCGAGCGCTCCATCATCCGCCAGTTCGACCGCTTCGATGCGGTGCTGACCCCCGCGCTCGCGATGACGCCCCGGCCGCTCGGCTGGTACGACAGCGAGGATGCCGAACGCAACTTCGCGCAGCAGGTGCAGTACACGCCGTTCACCTCGTTCGCCAACGTGACCGGGCTACCCGCCATCACGCTGCCCGTCTACCAGACCCCGGAGGGCATACCGATGGGGGTGCAGCTCATCGGTCGCCCCGGCGGCGAGCATGTGCTGCTGGCGATCGGCGCGCAGCTCGAGCGGCGACTGCAGTGGCAGCGCCGTCATCCGCCCCAGTGGTGAGCCGCCACGGCAGTCATCACGGTCCCACCGCCCGGGTGCTCTTCCGCCGCAGTTGCCGGGACGTCGCCTCGTCCAGCGTGCGTTCGGAACCGGCCAATACAGTGACAGCATGACTGCCATGCCGCAGCGGGTCGCGCTCGTCTCGATGCACACCTCGCCCACCGCGGACCCCGGAACCGGTGACTCCGGTGGAATGAACGTGTCGATCCTGTCCACGGCACTCGAGCTGGCCCGCCGCGGCGTCGAGGTCGACCTTCTGACCCGGGCGGGTGGGGACCCGCTCGTCTCCGAGCTCGCGGACGGGGTGATGCTGCATGAGCTCGCGGCCGGACCGTGGGGCGTCATCCCGAAGGACCAGCTCATGACCGTCGCCGATGAGTTCGGCGAGGCGGTGGCGGCGCTCGCCGGGCGTCGCGAATCGCGCTACGACCTCATCCACGCCCACTACTGGCTGAGCGGGCTGGCCACCCTGCCGGTCGCGATCGAGTTCGGGCTGCCGTTCGTGCAGAGCTTCCACACCGTCGCCGCGATGAAGAACGCGACGCTCGCCCCCGGCCAGGCGCCGGAGTCGGAGCAGCGTGTGCGCACCGAGATGTACCTGGCCAACCAGGCGAGTGCTGTCGTCGCCGGGTCGGCCGCCGAGGTCTCCGCCCTGATCGACGAGGTGCGATCACCCGCCGATCGCGTCTGGGTGATTCCGCCGGGCGTCGACATCGACCTCTTCACACCGGGGCGGGCTGGTGCCGCTGGCGCGCGGGTCCGCAGCGAACTGGCCATCGCCCCCGGCCGGCCGATCATCGCCGTTGTCGGGCGGGTGCAGCCGCTCAAGGACCAGGAGCTCGCGATCCGCGTGCTTGCCGAGTTGCACGCGCTGCGCGGCTCGGCTCCGGTGCTCGTTATCGCGGGGGAGGCGACCCCCGGGGAGCACGGCTACGCGGCATTCCTGCAGTCCGTCGCCGCTGAGCTCGGCGTGCTCGACGGGGTGCGGTTCGCCGGTGCGTTGTCACGGGAGCAGCTCGCGGATCTTCTCGCGGTGTCGGTCCTGACTCTGGTGCCGTCGCACTCGGAGACCTTCGGCATCGTCGCGCTCGAATCCGCGGCGAGCGGCACTCCGGTGATCGCCTTCCGCGGCGGTGGTCTCGTCGAGTCCGTCTCCGCGGGAGCATCGGGTCTGCTGGTGGATTCGCGCGACCCCCGGGCCTGGGCCCAGGTGACCGCCGGACTGCTCGGCGACGGCACCCGGCTCGACCGGCTCTCCGGCTACGCGCGGGACTATGCCGAAGGCTTCACCTGGACAGCGACGGCGACCGCCCTGATCGGTGTCTACGCGAGCCTGGGCTAATACCCGCGACACGGCTCAGGGGCGGCCGTAGGCCTCGAGCAGTCGCAACCAGATCTCGCTCATGGTCGGGTAGGCCGGAACCGCGTGCCAGAGCCGGTCGATCGGCACCTCGCCGACGACCGCGACCGTCGCGGCGTGCAGCAGCTCCGAGACATCCTGCCCGACGAAGGTGACGCCCAGGATCACCCGGCGTTTCTCGTCGACCACCATGCGGGCCTGACCCTGGTAGCCGTCGGCCTGCACGGCGGCGCCGGCCACCCCGCCGAGGTCGTAGTCGACGACGCGGATGTCGTAACCGGCCCGCTGCGCCGCCTTCGCGGTGAGTCCCACCGAGGCGACCTCGGGGTCGCTGAAGGTCACCTGCGGCACCATTTCGTGGTCGGCCGTGGCGGCGTGGGCCCCGAAGGGGGTGTCGTGAACGGCGGTGCCGAGGGCTCGGGCGGCAATCACGTCTCCGGCAGCGCGGGCCTGGTACTTGCCCTGATGGGTGAGCAAGGCGCGGTGGTTCACGTCTCCGCAGGCGTAGAGCCAGTCGAAGCCCGTCACGAGCATCGTGTCGTCAACGGTCATCCAGTCGCCCGGGGTGAGGCCGATGTTCTCGAAGCCGAGGTCCAAGGTGCGCGGTAGCCGGCCGGTCGCGACGAGCACCTCGTCGGCGACGACCGTCGATCCGTCGTCGAGGGTGAGGGTGACCCCGTCGACGTCGCGGTGGGTCGAGACGGTGGAGACTCCGAGCCGCACGGTGGCGCCGAACCCCTCGAGCGACGTCGTCACGAGCTCGCCGGCGAACGGCTCCAGATTGCCGAGCAGTCCGGTGCGGGCGATGAGGGTGACCTCGGTGCCGAAGCTCGCGTAGGCGGTCGCCATCTCCACGCCGACGACGCCGCCGCCGATGATGGCGAGGCGCTTCGGCGCCGCCTTGGCGCTCGTGGCATCCCGGCTGGTCCACGGCGAGACGTCTGCCAGGCCCGGGATGTCGGGGAGCAGCGGATCGGACCCGACGCTCACGGCCACCGCGTGCCTGGCCGTGTAGACCGTCTCGCCCACCGTCACCTGCTTCTCCCCGGTGATCCGTGCGTGGCCGCGCACGAGGGCGATTCCCGCAGAGGCGACCCACTCCGCCTGGCTGGAGTCGTCCCAGTGGTGGGTGAAGCTGTCGCGGCGGGCGAGGGTCGCCGCAACATCCAGCTCCCCGGTCACGGCCTCGCCTGCGCCCCCGACGGCCTTCGCGGCGCGCAGCACGATCCCGGCCCGCAGCAGCACCTTGGATGGCATGCAGGCCCAGTAGGAACACTCGCCGCCGACCAGCTCGCTCTCGATCAGCAGCGCGGTGAGGCCGCCCTGCACCGCCCGATCGGCGATGTTCTCGCCGACGGCGCCGGCTCCGATCACGATCAGGTCGTAGGTCGTCTCGGTCATCGGTGCTCCGTGGGCTTCGGTCGGGTCGGCGAGGGGATCGGACACGTCAGCGGCCGACGAACTCGGCCTCGGTGCGGGTGGCGAACGCCGTCATGCCGATCACGGCATCCTCGGTTCGAACGAGTCGCACGAGGGCGGGTTGGAGGGCTGCCTCCGCGGCGGCGTCTCCCTCGCGGATGGCCAGCCGCGCGTTGGCCAGGGCGGCCTGTACCGCGAGCGGCGCTTGCGCGGCGATGCGCCTGGCCAGCTCGAGTCCGCGGGCATACTGCTCGCCGTCGGGCACGATCTCCTGCACGAGCCCGATGCGATGCGCCTCGCCGGCGTCGAACATGTCGCCGGTGAGGATCCAGCGCATCGCGTTCCCCCAGCCAACGGCGCGGGGAAACCGGAGAGTCGCGCCTCCGAACGGAAGGATGCCGCGGGCGACCTCGATCTGCCCGAACCGGGTCGAGGCGGCGGCCACCGCGATGTCGCTTGCGAGAATCAGTTCGATGCCGAGCGTGAGGCAGGTGCCCTGCACCGCCATGACCACTGGCTTGCTGAGCTGTTGGCCGGAGAGCTGCCACGGATTGATTCCACCGTCGGCCACGAGGTCGAGACCGTCCGCTCCGATGCGCGGGGCGACATCGGCGAGGTCGAGCCCGCCGGTGAAATGGTCGCCGTGCGCGAAGACGAATCCGACCCGCAGTTCGGGGTCCCGCTCCAGCTCGCCGTAGGCCAGCGACAGTTCCTGCAGCAGGGCGAAGTCGGCGGCGTTGCGCTTCTCGGGCCGGTTGAAGCCGATGAGCAGAACGTGCCCGTCACGTTCGACCGTGATGCGGGGGATGGGGGCGGTGGTGCCGGTGTCGGTCACTGTTGGCCTTTCGGGGGATGGCTGGTCTGCGGCTCGCTCGCGAGGGCCCCGATGACACGGAGGATGCTGCCGAGATCGTCGCCGGCGGACTCCGCCGAGGCTGGCGCGAACTCGGTGATGGCTGCACCGGCGAGCGGCAGCGCGGCCTTCGCGGCGGCGATCACCTCGAGCAGCGTCGTGAGCGAGATGCCGAACGGTTCGGGATACCCGAGCGAGTCGAATTCCGCCGGGTCGAGCACGTCGAGGTCGACGTGCAGGTACACCGAGGTCGCCCCGGTCGCGACGAGTGCCGCGGTGAGTGAGGCCGCGTCGAGCGACTCCGGAGCGATCAGCGGGATGCCAGCCTGTTCGATGTAGGCGAGCTCGGCGTCGTCGATGGCGCGGGTGCCCGCGAGCACCACGTGCCGTGGATCCAGTGGTGTGCCGGGCACCAGCGACTCCGGACCATCGCCGAGGAGCGTGCGGAGCACCATGCCGTGGAATGCGCCGGAGGGCGAGTCCTCCGGGGTGTTGAGATCGGGGTGCGCATCGATCCAGACGACGGCCATGGATCCGTTCGCCGCGGCCGCGTGGGCCGACGCGAACTGGATGGAGGCGAGGTCGACCCCGCAATCGCCGCCGATGGTGATGGCGAGCCCGCTGTTGCGCGCGAGAACGGCGAGCTGGGCATCCCGCACCTGACGGAGTGAGCTGAGGCGATGCACCCCGCTGCCCTCGTCGTTTCCCGCCTCGGACGGCACTTCGGCCGCGTGGGTGGCGCTCGGCGGAAGGTCGCCCCGGATCGCCTCTGCCCCCTCGGAGAGCCTCATGGCGCGGGACGAACCCGAGCCCTGCCATTGGGGGACAACGAGAAAAGTGGCGGCCACACCTCCAGTATGGCCGCCACCGGCAGTGACGGGGTGATCAGACCGTGCGTGGCGCCTTAGCCAGGTTCGCCTCGAGCTCTGCGACGGTCTGCCGACTGCCGTATGCGGGGCGGTCGCGCTCGACGCGCCAGCTCTCGGCAAGCGGCCCGATGTTCACGGTGTCGAAGCCGAACTCGTCGTACAGCTTGGTGACGAAGTCGGAGGCGTCCGCGAAGTCGGACGACGTGGCGAGAGCGCGCCGCTTCGGGTCTCCGGCCGGGAACGAGTCCGCGGTGATATCCGCGGCGGTGATGTGGTTGAAGCCCTTTGCCACTCGAGACGTGGACAGGTGCTCCTGCAGCATTCCGCTCACGGTGGACTCGCCGTTGTCGAGGGCGTCGATGTGGCCGTCGCGTTCGAAGTAGTAGTTGTTGGTGTCGATCACGATCTTGCCAGCGAGCGGGCCGACGGGCACGTTCGCGTAGGCCTTGAGTGGCACGGTCACGACCGCGACGTCGGCGGCCTCCGCGGCCTGGGTGGCCGATCCGGCCGTCGCCTTCGGGCCGAGCTCGGACACGAGCTCCGAGAGCGTCTCCGCTCCGCGAGAATTGCTGATCACGACGTCGTAGCCGCTCTCGATCGCCTTGCGAGCGACCTGGCTGCCAATGTTTCCTGCACCGATGATTCCTATAGTTGTCATGCTGGCGACAACGAGGGTCATGCCGGAAATGTTCCCGAATGGCTATTGCTCGATCGCCGAGGGGGTGGGAGCGCCGGACTTCAGGGCGGCGAGTCTCGCGTCGAGTTCCACCGCGTCGTCCGCGGCATCCAGCTGCTCGAACTGGGCGTCGAGGCTGGATGCCGCGAGCTCCTGCTGCCCGAGAACCGTGGCCTCCTGGCGGCGGATTTTTTCTTCGAACCGGCTGATCTCGCTCGTCGGATCGGTGAGGTCGATCGACTTGACCGCACTCTGCACCTGGTGCTGCGCGGCCGCGGTCTTGGAGCGGGCGACGAGTTCGTCGCGCTTCGACGACAGCTGGCTCAGCTTCGTGCGCATGGCGTCGAGGCCCTTTTTCAGCTGGTCGACGACGGTGGTCTGCGATGCGATGATCGGCTCTGCATCCGTCGCCTCCTTCTCGGACGCCATCTGGCGACCGAGCGCCACCTTGGCGAGATTGTCGAACTTGTCGGCGTCCGTGGCGTTGCCCGCGGCGCGCAGCTCGTCTGCCTTCCTGCTCGCCGCGAGCGCCTTGCGCCCCCAGTCGGCCGCGTTCCGCACGTCTTCGGCGTGGTCCTGCTCGAGCAGGCGGAGATTGCCGATGGTCTGCGCGACGGCGCTCTCGGCCTCCGAGATGCTGCTGGTGTAGTCCCGCACCATCTGGTCGAGCATCATTTTCGGGTCTTCGGCCGAATCGAGCAGTGCGTTGATGTTGGCCTTCGCCATCTGCGCGATTCGCCCGAGGATTGATTGCTTTGCCATTGTGTTTCCTTTCGTTGAAGTGCCGAACTAGGTCAGATGTCACAGTGAAACGCCGGTCAGAACCGCCCACCGCTCGACCGGCCGCCCCCGCCGCCGAAACCGCCGCCGGAGCTGCGCGAGCTGCCGCCGAAGCCGCCGAAGCCGCCCGATCCGCCGCCGAAGATGCCGCCGCCGCGTCCGCCGCTGAGCATTCCGCCGATCAGGCCGCCGAGGATGGCGCCGCCGAGCCCGCCGCCGAAGCTCCCGCCCCGGCCGCCGCCCATGCCGCCGATGACCGAGTCCACGTCGTTCTGGGCGAGCGACAGCGCCTGTGCCGAGAGGGCCTGCGCGGCGTTCGCCTCGGCGAGAGCCTGCACCGGATCGGACCGGACGAGCGAGACGGCCGTCTCGAGGTGACGGGTCGCCTCCGAGACGCGGGTGCGCGCGGCGGTGCCCACGCCTCCGCGCCGGGTCGTGATGAAGTCGTTCGCCGCGGAGATCTGGCTGCTGGCGATACTCATCGCCGTTGGCAGTTTCGCGGCGGCGGCCTGCAGCCTCTGCTGTTCGTCCCGCACGGCATCCAGCACACGGTCGAGGGCGGAATTCGCGGCGCCCAGCGTCGCGAGGCTCGCGATCGGGTTCACGGCCCCCTCCGCGGTCGTCGCGGCGGCGAGGGCGGATTCGGCGGCGGCGATCGGTTCGGCAAGGGAGCCGGATGCCTGAGCCGGCAACGCCTTCGCCGTCGCGAGGTCCTGCCTCGTGTCGATGACCGCGGCGTCGAGCTTTCCACGGGCATCCGCGAGATTGGCCGCGACCGTGTCGATGGCGTCGAGGAGCTGCCCGGTCTGGCCGAGACTCGCCTGCGCCGCACGGACGTTGATGGCCGCGACGCTCGGGTCGCCGCTCGTGATCGCCTCCGCCGCGGTGGTGCCGGCGGTTGCGACGAAGTCGAGGAGCTTTCCCGCCTGATCGGGGTTGGTGGCGACCGAGGAGAGCGCCGTCGGCGAGTAGGCCGTCTGCAGCCGGGCGAGGGAGCTGCGCGCGCCCGCGAGCCGGGTCCCGGCGGCCGCCGCATCCGCGACCACCGCCGCGAGGGCCTGCGGCACGGACTGCTCGAGCCTGCGCAGATCGTCGAAGGCGTCGGCCTGGTCGTCGAGTTCCCTGTCGGCGGCGTCGCACAGGGAGATGATCCTCTCGGTCATCGCGCGCTTCTCTTCAGGAGTCTCCGGAACGGCGTCGTCCAGCTTCTGGCGCAGGGTGAAGGCCTCCGTCACCTGTGCCTTGGCGTTGGCCAGACTCGTGCTGAACGGCGTCGTCACCTTGGTGCCGAACTGCGCGATGGCGAAGTCGAGCTCCTGTTCGCTGGTCTTGAGCGAGTCGTCGAGCTGCACAAGGAGCCTGCTCGCCCGCTCGTCGAGTTGCTTCTGGCTGACCGGCTCCGTCACCGCCGGTCGCCCGTTTCCGGATGCGGTGCCCCCCAACGCCCGCCGGCGTCGCGACAAAACGACAACGACAACGCCGATCAGGGCGATCATCAGCACGACGAGAAGGATCAGCGCAAGCGAGCCGAACACGCCGAGCCCGGGATTCGTCGCCGTGCCGGTGCCGCCACCCGTATCGCCGGCGCCGCTGGAGCCGGCGGCGTAGCCGTTCGCCGCGGCAACGGCCGCACCGACCCAGTCGTTCTGCTTGAGCGCTGGGACGATGTCATTCTGCTCGATCGCGTCCGTCTGGGAGGCGCCGAGCGTGGAACTGCCGTAGTAGATCGAGTAGTTGCGATCCACGGTCGCGACCGCGAGCAGGATGTCGCGCGGGCCGAGCCCGTTCTTCTCCGCGGTGGCCGTGGCCCACGCCGTCTTGTCGCTCACCCCGGTGAAGCTGTCGACGTAGACGACGAAGAGCTGCAGCTTGGTCTTCGCGTAGAGCGCGTCGGTCGCGGCGGTGATCTCCGCGCCGCGCGACCCCACCGCGCCGACGGAGTCGACGACGTACGCACCGCCGAGGTCGACCGGAGGCTGCGCGCTTGCCGTGCTTGGTGCCGAGACGAGCGTGATCATCGCGACCGCCAGGGCGGCGAGCACGGCGTGCAGCCGTATCGCGAGCGGGCCTCGAACGGCCCGCCTTCTCACGACGGCGACTCGAACGCTGGGGACTCGGATGGCGCACTCCTTCGACCGGGGGTGTGTCGGATTCTACTGAGTGCGAGCATCCCGGGGGAGGGACGTTAGACCCTCGCGCTGGTGTGTCAGCGCAGGGTTACCTCTGCTGTGGGCCCGGTCACAAGGTCGGTGGACAGGAACGTACCGTCGGGATTCTCCCGGGTGAGATCGATGGCGGCCGAGACCTCATAGGCACCGGGCGACACGTGCGGCAGATCACTGCGGAAACTGCCCGCGCGTCATCCTCGCCCGTGCAGCGCACCGGTTCGAACCAGGCCTGATAGGTGAGGGATGCCCCGGGGGCCAGATCGACGAGCGCTGCCAGTGCGGGCGCCGGGCCGTTGCTGTGCCAGAGCACCACGCCGTGCTGGGAGAGTGTCATCGAGGGGGAGGCTGGGGAGCTTCCGAACACCCGGGCGAGTGGGCCACCGCACCACTGAGGGAACCAGGCCGCGGATGCCGGTGACGCCCGCGATCCCGATGCCCGCGACGGCGAGGGTGGTCGCGCCCCCAGCGCGACCTTCTGGGCCCGGCGGCGCAGTGAACCGCGTCGGAGCACCCGTTCGAGGTCGATGGTGGTGAGCGCGGGTCCGGCCTGGCCGAACAGGTCCGTGAGCTCAGATTCGGTGGACACGGGCGGCTCCCTGCAGGTCTGTTGCTCGCGGAGGTTCTGCGGGATCGGCCAGGGCGATCGCCATCTTGCCGAGGCCGGCGCTGCGATAGCGCTTGACGGCGCCGGAGGAGATGCCGAGCCGGTCGCCGTTGTCATCGACCTTGAGGTCCTCGTAGTAGCGCAGCACGATGCAGGCCCTCTCGCGCGGCGTGAGCGTGGCGAGCTCCGAGCCGAGATCGATGCGGCTGTCCGTGGCGGGCGCGGTCGATTCCTGCGCCTCCGACACCGCGGTCAGATGCGCGATGCGCCGCCAACGGGTCGGTCACGACACTCTGCCAGCCCGCAGCCGGGGTCGCCTCGTGCTTCGTCGCGTCGCGTGTCACCTCGGCGGCCATCCGGTATCCCCTCGTGTGCCTGTTAAGGACTGTCTACCTTCTGAGACGCACGAGGCGACGAAAACGTTGCGGTCAGTTTTCGATGGACAGCTTGAGCCGGCGACGGATGTCTGTCAGCTGGGTGGTGAGGGTGGCCGGCAACCGATCGCCGAAGGTGCCGAAGAACTGCTCCGTCGACTCCAACTCGGTCAACCAGCTCTGCGGATCGACCTCGAAGAGCTGCTCGAGATCGCGCGAGGTCACGTCGACGCCCTCGAGGTTGAGGCCGTTCTCCACCGGCTTCCAGCCGAGCGGGGTATCGACGGCGGCAACCCGGCCGTCCACGCGCTCGAGGATCCACTCGAGAACCCGCGAGTTCTCGGCGAATCCGGGCCAGAGGAACGAGCCGTCGTCGCCCTTGCGGAACCAGTTGACCTGGAAGATCTTCGGCGCCTTCGCGCCGAGCGTCTTCCCGATCTCCAGCCAGTGCGACCAGTGGTCGGCCATGTTGTAGCCGCAGAACGGCATCATCGCGAACGGGTCGCGGCGCAGCTCGCCGACGGTGCCCTCTGCGGCCGCGGTGCGCTCTGACGAGACGGTTGCGCCGACGAAGACACCGTGCTCCCAGCCGCGCGCCTCGACAACGAGGGGAACGTTCGTGGCGCGACGTCCGCCGAAGATGATGGCGTCGATGACGACACCCTCGGGGTCGTCCCAGTCGTCGGAGATCGCGGGGCACTGCGCCGCTGCGACGGTGAAGCGCGAGTTGGGGTGCGCCGCCGGGGTCGTGGATGCCGGGGTCCATTCGTTGCCCTGCCAGTCGAGCAGCTTGTCGGGGGCCTTGTCGGTCAGGCCCTCCCACCAGACGTCCCCGTCTTCGCGCAGCGCCACGTTCGTGAAGATGGTGTTGCCCCAGAGGGTCTCGACGGCGGTCTCGTTCGTCTTGCGGCCCGTGCCGGGGGCGACACCGAAGAACCCGGCCTCGGGATTGATCGCACGCAGGCGGCCATCCGGCCCGGGGCGCAGCCACGCGATGTCGTCACCGATCGTCTCGACCTTCCAGCCGGGGATCGAGGGCTTCAGCATTGCAAGGTTGGTCTTGCCGCAGGCGGAGGGGAACGCCGCGACGACGTGGAACGCCTTGCCGCGCGGGTTCGTCACCTTGAGGATGAGCATGTGCTCGGCCAACCAGCCCTCGTCGCGGGCCAGCACGGAGGCGATGCGCAGGGCGAAGGACTTCTTCGCCAGCAGCGCGTTTCCGCCGTAGGCCGAACCGAACGACCAGATCTCGCGGGTCTCCGGGAAGTGCGAGATGTATTTCGTCTCGTTGCACGGCCATGGCACGTCGACGGCTTCGCCGACGAGCGGCGCACCGACGCTGTGCACTGCGGGGACCCACTCGGTGTCGGGACCGATCTGATTCAGCGCCGCGGCTCCCATCCGGGTCATGATGCGGGTGCTGACGACGACGTAAGGGGAGTCCGTGATCTGGACGCCGAGCTTTCCGAGCGGACTGCCGATCGGACCCATCGAGAACGGCACGACGTACATCGTCCGGCCGCGCATGCTGCCGGTGAAGAGTTCCGTGAGGGTGGCCCGCATTTCGGTGGGCTCGCGCCAGTTGTTGGTGGGGCCGGCATCCTCTTCGAGTTCGCAGCTGATGAAGGTGCGTGCCTCGACGCGCGCGACATCGCTCGGGTCGCTGCGGGCGAGGAAGCTGTTGGGGCGGTGCTCGGCGTTGAGGCGGATGAGCGTGCCGCTGTCCACCATCAGGCGGGTGAGGCGGTCGTTCTCGGCAGCGGAGCCGTCGCACCAGACGACCGCGTCAGGGGTGGTGAGGGCGGCGATGGAGGCGACCCAGGTAACGACGCGGGGATCGGCGCCGGCAGGTGCCGGAACTGCGACGGTGGCGGGTGCGGATGTCGCCGGTCGGGCTGAGGTGATCGTCATGTCAGGTCCGTTCATCAGGGGATCGGTCTTGGGTGGTTCTCGGTTTGCTGCGGATCTCGGCTGGCGAGGTGCGGTTTGGAGGTAGCGGGCTTCAAAAATGGCGCCTGAATCAAGATTGCGCGCATATTGATAGGAATTCTTCTCTCTGGGCTAGTAAAAACAGCTGTTCTTTCACTAATCTCAAATGCATGACCGATCTCACCACTCTGGG
This sequence comes from Actinomycetales bacterium, assembly GCA_038251725.1. Lineage (GTDB taxonomy): Bacteria > Actinomycetota > Actinomycetes > Actinomycetales > Microbacteriaceae > Lacisediminihabitans. The sequence continues at coordinate 9,805 of JBBSBA010000039.1, read as the reverse complement.
CCAGCGCATCCGCCACTTTCGCAACGAGGCCGGTCTCACCCTCGACCAACTCGGCGATCGGGTGGGAATCGCCGGCAGCCAGCTCTCGCTGATGGAGAACGGCCGCCGCGAGCCTCGGCTCTCGCTGCTGCAGGGCATCGCCGGAACGGTCGGCGTGCAGGTCTCGGACCTGCTCGACGACGAGCCGCCGACGCCCCGGGCCGCGCTCGAGATAGAACTCGATCGGATGCAGAAGGCGGCCGTCTACCAGGGTCTCGGCCTGCCGGCCATCCGCCCCTCCCGCACGATGCCGGAGGAGACCCTCCAGTCCCTCGTCGGGCTGCACCGCGAGCTGGCCCGGCGTGCCCGCGAGGCGATCGCAACCCCGGAGGAGGCTCGTCGGGCCAACACCGAGCTCCGGCAGTACATGCGAACCCAGGACAACTACATGCCGGCGATCGAGGAGCTCGCAGAGGAGGCGGTGCGCGGTGTCGGCTACGTCGGCGGCGCGCTGACCCACCGGGCGGTCAGTCTCATGGCGAAGAAGCTCGGCTTCGATCTGATCTTCGTCAACGACCTTCCGCACTCCACCCGGTCGGTCACCGATCTCGAGAATGGACGCATCTACCTTCCCCCGGCGTCCATCCCCGGCGGCCACGGGCTGCGATCGATGGCGCTGCAGGCGCTCGCCCACCGGCTGCTCGAACACCACGAGCCGGAAAGCTACGCCGAGTTCTTGCGGCAGCGGCTCGAGATCAACTACTTCGCGGCGGCGTGCCTCATGCCGCTCACCCAGTCGGTTGAGTTCCTCAACCGGGCCAAGGCGGAGCGCAACCTCGCGGTCGAGGACTTCCGTGACGCGTTCGGCGTCACGCACGAGGCCGCGGCGTTGCGCTTCACGAACCTCGCGACCAGGCATCTCGGCATGCCGGTGCACTTCCTTCGCGTCGGCGAGGATGGGGCGCTCTACAAGGGGTACGAGAACGACGGCCTTCAGCTGCCCACCGACGTGACCGGGTCAACCGAGGGCCAGCTGGTCTGTCGGCACTGGAGCGCGCGCAGCGCGTTCCGCCTTCCCAACCGCACCAACGAGTTCTACCAGTACACCGACACGCCGACCGGGACCTTCTGGTGCTCCACTCAGACCGGCACCTCTGGCAGCGAGGAGTTCTCCATCACCTTCGGCGTGCCGTTCGCGGATGCGAAGTGGTTCCGCGGGCGGGACACCACCAATCGCGTCACCTCACGCTGCCCCGACGTCAGCTGCTGCCGGCGCCCCGCCTCGGGGCTCACCGAGCGCTGGGCGCACAAGGCCTGGCCGAGCGCCAAGCTGCATGCGCACATCCTGTCGCCGCTGCCGTCCGGGACCTTCCCGGGCGTCGACGACAACGAGCTGTACGCCTTCCTCGAGGCGCACTCGGGGGAGTGATGCCGCCTGGCCTCGCGGCCGGGCCGCTCAGCCGAGTGCGTCGGCCGCCGCGGCGCCTGCGGCCCGCAACCAGCGGGCCGGGTCGGCCATGGCCGCCTCGACGGAGCCAGCGAGGTCGACGAGAGCGGTGGACCAGAGAGGCGCTCCGGCGGAGGACACCGGCCGCTCAGCGAGCTGTCCGGCGACGACTCCGACCGCCGCCCGGTACCGGCCGGCCAGGCGGATGAGCTCACCGACGACCTTGCCGGTCCCGGATGTCGCGTCGAATCGTCCCTCGCCGGTGAGCACCACATCCGCTTCGGCGACCGCCGCTGGCAGACCGGTGAGCCCGGCGAGGAAGTCGGCACCCGGCTCGATCGTCGCGCCCCAGGCCGCGACGAAGCCGTAGGCCGCGCCACCGGCCGCGCCCGTGCCGGGAATGGACGGATCGCCGCCGAGCAACGTGACGAAGTGCGCAAGGGCCGCGTCAAGTGCGACGATGTCCGCGGCGGTCGCGCCCTTCTGCGGCCCGAACACGGCTGCGGCGCCGAGGGGCCCGAGGAGCGGTGAGGCGACGTCCGTCAACAGCACGACGCCGCCCGGCGGCGGCGCGAGAAGCCGTGACCGGTCGACCGTGGCGAGGCGGCCGATTCGGCCGCCTCCCGTGGTGAGGCTGCCGCCCTCGGGGCGGGAGCCGCCGTCGAGGCCGAGCGCCGCGAGCGCGCCGGCCGCGCCATCCGTGGAGGCGGAACCGCCGAGGCCGATCACGAGCCGCTCCACGCCGGCGTCCAGCGCCGCGCGGACGACCTCTCCGAGTCCGACCGTCGTCGCGCCGAGGGGGTCGAGCTGCCGCATCAGGGGCAGCCCACACATCTGCGCGAGCTCGACCACGGCGACGCGGCCGGGCAGTTCGAGCCAGCATCCGGGGGTTGGGCGGCCATCCGGGCCGGTGACCGGTCCGACCTCGTGGCGGATGGATCCCGGCACCGCTGCCTCGATGGCGTCGAGGGTGCCCTCGCCGCCGTCCGCCTGTGGCAGGAGGACCACGTCGTCGGTCGGCCTGATCGAGCGCCAGCCCTCGGCGATCGCCACGGCGACGTCGCGCGCCGCGATCGAGCCCTTGAACGAATCGGGAGCGATGATGACCTTCAGGCACTCCCGGCTCCCCACGGGCTGCCGCTGCCTCCGGTGATCTTCCGCAGAATTTGTTTCCGTCATTGGAGACATCGTATTGACCTCCCGCTACAGTGAGGTGACGCATCCCCAGACCCCGGATCGGCGCCCCGAACGGGTAACCATCGAGCGGGTCGTTGGGCGTGTGAATGTTCGGATTTGAGAGTTCGGGCGGGTGTGCTCGTCGCCGCGGCGACGACGTGCCCGTGCCGGGCGGCTCCCCATCGTTGTTGCACCGTTGGGCCGGCGAGAGCGGTTAGCATCGAAGTATGGTTGACGGCCCTGTGCGCTCCGAGGGCAAACTCACGTCGTGGAACGATGACCGCGGATTCGGCTTCATCACCGAGGCCGGTGGCGGGCAGCGCGTGTTCGTGCACATCTCGTCATTTCCCCGCGACACCGTCCGGCCGTCACTCGGCGAATCGCTGACTTTCGAGATCGAACTGGCCGGAGATGGCCGCACCGTGGCACGTCGCGTCCGGGGCGAGCGGATGACGCCGCTGCCGAACGGGGTCCGTCACCCGAGGGCCGCAGCGCGCGCGCGGCCGGGGCTTCTCGGGCGCCCGGGATCGGTCGATTTCCTCGCGATCGTCGCTTTCGTCGGTGTCTACGCTGTGGCCAGCGTGCTGTGGCCGATGCCGTCGTGGGTAGCGGGTGTCTACGTGCTCACGAGCATCCTGTCCTTCGTCGTCTATGCCGTCGACAAGCGGGCGGCGACCCTGGGCGCCTGGCGCATCTCGGATAGCTCGTTGCTCTCGCTCGGCCTCATCGGCGGCTGGCCGGGTGCGATCATCGGCCAGCAGGTCTACCGTCACAAGACCCGCAAGAAGGCATTCCGCCTGGCGTTCTGGGGCACGGTGATTCTCAACACCATCGCGTTCGTCACCTTCAGCGCTCTTCTCTCCGTGGCGCTGCGGACGGCGTAACCGGGCGATCCGGGTCGCCGAGCCGCCAGGGGACTTTCGACACCGGCGCGACGCCAGGGTGCGGTGAATGATTGTGGTGAACGAACGCCGAGGAGAATCGATCATGCGCAATAGGGTCACTCGCCATGCGGGGCTTCTGGTCATCGGATCGCTGCTCGTGCTCGTCGCCGGTTGCGTCATCATCCCGGTGGTTCCCGGCCCGCTGCGCACCGAATCGCGCACGATCGACGCCGGGGCGGCGACATCCGCGCGGGTGGTGGTCGATCTCGGTGCCGGGGAGCTCACCATGCAGGGTGGTTCGAGCGGCCTGGCGACGATGACGTTCATCTACAACGTCGACAGCCGCAAGCCCACGGTCGACTATGCCGTCTCGGGCACCCGAGGCACCCTGAAGATCAGCCAGCCACAGGGTCCGATGGTCTTCGGCACCACGGCACGCTACGAGTGGGGCGTGAAGCTCTCGGACAGCATTCCCATCGATCTCAGGGTCACCACCGGTGCGGCCAAGAGTGAACTGAATCTCGGCGGTCTGAGCCTCACCGCGGTGCGGATCGCTGGCGGCGCGGGCGAACTGGGCGTCGACCTGTCGGGCGACTGGAACGCATCCGCGAAGATCGAGATCAGCGGCGGCGTGGGCAAGATCGGTGTGCTTGTGCCCTCCAACGTCGGGGTGCGGGTCGAGGCCACGACCGGACTCGGCAGCATCACCGCCACCGGCCTGACCAAGGACGGTCGCACGTGGACCAACGCGGAATATGGACGCTCGGCGGTGACGCTCGACATCACCGTCAAGGCAGGAGTCGGCGAAGTCACCCTGGGGGTGAAGTAGCGGGTCGTGACCTGTCGGCGAGCGTCCCGCCCGGTGCGCCGTGCGCGTCAGCCGTGAGCGGCGAGGTAGCCGATCAGGGCCGCCACCGTCCCCACCGTCGGGTAGTCGCTCTCGGGCGTCTCCACTCCGGTCGTCTGTGCGAGCACCTCGATCAGGCGAAGGAAGTCGAGGGAGTCGAGTTCGAGATCCTGACGCAGCCGCGAACTCTCATCGAGGCCCTCCGCGTCGACGTCCGGGGCCACCTGGCCGATAGCCGCGCGCACGGCCGCACGGGCCTCATCCTCTGTCATAGCTCCTCCGGTTTCTGCAGCAACTCGTCCACTCGGGCGAGGAAACGTCCGCCACGCAGCCCGTCGCTGACCCGGTGGTCGGCGGAGAGTGTTGCCGTGACAGCGGACCGGACGCCGAGCATTCCCTCGTGCGCCCAGGGCTCTTCCCTGACTCGACCGAAGCCGACCAGCGCCACCTGCGGCGGGTAGATGACGCCGAACACGCTCTCGACGCCGAGGTCGCCGAGGTTGGTGACGGTGATGGTCGAGTCGGCCATTTCGGCGCGCTGCAGACGTCCTCCGCGGGCCCGGCCGACGAGGTCGCGCAGGCGTTCCATCAGCACATCAAGCTCGAGGGTATCCGCGTCGTGGATCGCCGGCGCGACCAGTCCGCCCTGGCGGAGCGACACGGCGACTCCGAGGTGCACGGCGGCGCTCGGGCGGAACTCGCCGTCGGTGTAGAACCCGTTGACCTCGGGGACGTCGCGGGCGGCGAGCGCGGCGGCCTTCAGCAGCAGCGCCGCTGGCACCAGGCGCGACGCGACCGGACGTCCCGCGTTCGCGGCCTGCATCCAGGCGAGGGCGGCCCGCAAATCGATGGTCGTGCCGAGGTAGTAGTGCGGGATCGTCTTCTTCGACCGCGACATGAGCGATCCGATGGCTCGACGCAGGCCCGCGGATCGCTCCGCGGCATCCGGTGCCGTGACCGTCCGGATCGGGCCGGCCGGCTTCTCCGTGGCCTCGTTCGGCACCGTTTTAGGTGGCACGGTTGTGGGTGGCACGGTTGTGGGCGGCACGGTTGTGGGCGGCACCGTTGTCGGCGGCGCCGCGACCGGAGGGGTCTCGCTCGCGGCACGGCGCACGTCGTTCTCGGTGACGGCGTCTCCGGGCCCCGTGCCCGCGACGGCGCCGAGGTCGACGCCCAGTTCCGCGGCGAGCCGTCGCGCGCGCGGAGAGGAGCTCGGCCGCCGGGAGGGGGGTCGGGAGGCGGGCCGCGCGGCCGTGGTGGACTGCGCGGCCGGGGTCGCCGCGCTCGCCGAGACGAGCGTCGCAGCGCGTTCGACGTCGTCGTGGGTGACAGCGCCCTTCTCGCCGCTGCCACGGATGCCGGCGACGTCGACGCCGAGCCGGTGGGCGAGCTGGCGCACCGGAGGGGGAACGGGCGCCGGCTTCCGGCCGACCGGAACCTCGGCGGGGGTCGATGTGATGCGCGCGAGCGCGCCGCCGACCGGAACGACCTCTCCGACTTCGGCGATGAGCTCCGCGACCACGCCCTCCTCGAAGGTCTCCACGTCCATGACGGCCTTGTCGGTGTCGACCGCGGCGACGATGTCCCCGCGATGCACGTAGTCGCCGGGCTTGACGAGCCACTCGACGAGTCGGCCGCGCTCCATGTCGGCGCCGAGCGACGGCATCAGGAAATCACCCACGTGGCCCCACCGCCTCTCGGACGGCGTCCACGACGCGCCGCACCGACGGCAGGGCGGCATCCTCGAGGTGCTTGGCGTAGGGCAACGGCACCTCGGCGCTGCACACCCGACCGACGGGCGCGTCCAGGTCGAAGAACGCCGTCTCGGTGATCCGGGCACTCACCTCGGCCGAGATGCTTCCGCTCCTCCACGCCTCGTCAACCACGACGGCGCGGTGCGTCTTGGCGACCGTCGCGAGGATGGCGGCGTCGTCGAGCGGGCGCAGGGTGCGCAGGTCGAGCACCTCCGCGTCGATGCCCTCACCGGCGAGTTCGGCGGCGGCGTCGAGAACCAGCGGCAGTGAGCCGCCGTAGGTGATGAGCGAGACATCCGTGCCCGCCCGCCGGATTGCGGCGGTCGTGATGTCGACGGCGCCGGCGGCGTCGTCGATCTCGCCGGCCACGTTGTAGAGCGACCCGTGCTCGAAGATGAGCACCGGGTCGGGATCCTCCAGTGCCGTCGGCAGCATCCCGCGGGCGTCCTCGAGGGTCGCCGGCGTGAGGATGCGCAGCCCCGGGATGTGCGCGTACCACCCCTCGAGGCTGTGCGAATGCTGCGCGGCGAGCTGGCGCCCCGCGCCCGTCGTCATGCGGATGACGATCGGCACGTTGAACTGCCCGCCCGACATGTGCAGGATGCTGGCCGCGTTGTTCATGATCTGGTCGAGCGCCAGCAGGCTAAAATTCACGGTCATGATCTCGACGATCGGGCGAAGGCCGCCGAGCGCGGCTCCGATTCCCGCGCCGACGAATCCGGACTCCGACAGCGGGGTGTCGCGGATGCGCTCCGGACCGAACTCCTCGAGCAGGCCGAGGGTCACGGCGTAGCTCCCGCCGTAACGTCCGACGTCTTCGCCCATGAGGAAGACGCGCTCATCGCCCAGCATGGCCTCCCGGATCGACGTGCGCATCGCCTCGCGATAGGTGGTCTTCATGACGGCGACCGTTCGCTGTAGACGAAGTGGGCGAGTTCCTCGATCGGTTCCGGGGTGCCGGCCTCGGCGAAGTCGACGGCCGCCTGCACCTCCGCATCGACGCCCTCCTGAATCGCGGCCCACTCCGCCGCGGGCAGCTGGCCGGCGGTCTCCAGTGTGGTCCGGAGCAGATCGATCGGGTCTCGCTCCAGCCACGTGGCGACCTCGGCCTTGTCGCGATAGCGCTCCGGGTCGTACATCGAGTGCGCACGGAATCGGTAGGTGCGCAGTTCGAGAAAGTGCGGCCCGCCGCCGCCGCGCACGGAATCCACGGCACGCCGTGCCGCCTCCGCGACGGCGAGAACGTCCATGCCATCGACCGGCCAGGCCGGGATCTCGTACGCCGCGGCCTTCACCGCGAGGTCGGTCTGGGACTCCGAGCGGGCCAGCGCCGTGCCCATGGCGTACAGGTTGTTCTCGCAACAGAACAGCACCGGAAGCTGCCAGAGCGCCGCGAGGTTGAGGCTCTCGTGGAATTCGCCCTCCGCGGCGGCGCCCTCACCGAAGAAGCACACGGTCACGCGGGAGCGGCCGGCCATCTTGTCGGCGAGGGCCAGACCGATTGCGAGTGGCAGCCCGGCGGCCACGATGGCATTGCCGCCGTAGAACCGGGTTGCGGCGTCGAAGAGGTGCATCGAACCGCCGCGACCGCGGCAGCATCCCTCCTGCATGCCGTACATCTCGGCGAGGATCGCGTTCGCGGTGACGCCCTTGAGCAGCGCGTGGCCGTGCTCGCGGTAGGTCGCGACGACCGCATCCTGGGGGTCGAGCGTGGAGATCACCCCGGCGGCGACCGCCTCCTCGCCGATGTACACGTGCAGGAAGCCGCGAATCTTGGCGGCGCTGTACAGCTCGATGCATTTCTCCTCGAACCGGCGCACCCGCAGCATCTGCCGCAACAGCTCGCGGGCGTGGTCCGCATCGGCGATGGGTTGCGGCCACGCCGCCTGGCCGGTCACCGCGGCACCTCCACGGTGGAGGTGTCGCCCTCGGGGAGCCCGAGTTCGCGCGCCTTGAGCAGTCGGCGCAGAATCTTGCCGCTGCGCGTCTTGGGCAGTGCGTCGGTGAACTCGAGTTCGCGCGGGGCCACAGCGGCACCGAGCCTCTTGCGCGCGAAGCCGATGATGTCGAGCCGCAGGGCGTCGCTTGGCTCCCACCCGTGGCGGAGTTCCACGAACGCCTTCACCAGCTCGCCCGCGATCGGGTCCGGGATGCCGATCACTCCGGCCTCGGCCACGGCCTCGTGTTCGAGGAGCGAACTCTCCACCTCGAACGGACCGATCAGATGACCGGATGACTTGATCACGTCGTCACCACGGCCGACGAACCAGAAGTAGCCGTCGGAGTCGCGTTTGGCCAGGTCACCGGTCAGATACCAGCCGCCGACGAAACAGCGGCGGTAGCGTTCCTTTTCGTTCAGATACCCGCGGAACATCGACGGCCAGCCGGGGCGCAGGGCGAGTTCGCCCATGGTTCCCGGCTCGGTCACCAGCACCACATCTTCGCCGAGCATCATGGGCTTGCCCTCGTCGTCCCGCCGCACCAGGGCGGCCTCGATGCCGGGCAACGGTTTGCCCATCGAGCCGGGACGGATCGGTTCCGCCGCGTAGTTGGCGATCATGATTCCGCCGGTTTCGGTCTGCCACCAGTTGTCGTGCACCGGCTGGCCGAACGCTTCCTGCCCCCACACGACGACCTCGGGGTTGAGCGGCTCGCCAACGCTCGCCACGAACCGCAGCGCGGAGAGGTCGTGGCCCCGTGCCCGTTCGGCGCCGGCCTTCATGAGCATCCGCAGCGCCGTCGGGGCCGTGTACCAGACGGTGACGTGCTGCTCGGCGAGGATGCGGTACCAGCGGTCGGCGTCCATATCCTCCTCGTCGACGATCGAGGTCACACCGTGCACCAGGGGTGCGATCACCCCGTAGGAGGTTCCGGTGACCCAGCCAGGGTCGGCGGTGCACCAGTAGACGTCTGCCGGATGCAGGTCGAGCGCGAACCGTCCGGTGGCGTAGTGAGCGGTGACGGCGTCGTGCACGTGGATCGCGCCCTTCGGGGTGCCCGTGGTGCCGCTCGTGAAGTGCAGCAGCGCCATGTCCTCACGCTGGGTCGTCGCCGTCGGCCCGTAGGGTGGCGCATCGGCCATGAGGGCCGCGAGGTCGAGCGTGCCCGGCTCCGGTGAACCATCGGCGTCGACGAGAAGTACGTGTTGCAGATCGGGAAGCGAGTCCCGAATCGATGCGACCTTCTTGCGGTACAGCGCCCTGGTCGTGATGAGGGCCCGCCCCGAACCGAGGTGCAGGCGTTGGCGCACCGGTTCGGGGCCGAACGCCGCGAACAACGGGCAGAAGACGCTCGCGTTGGTGAAGGTGCCGAGCATGGCGACGTACAGCTCGGGGATGCGGCCAAGGAGTGAGAAGACCCGGTCGCCCCGGCCGATCCCGAGCGAGCGCAGCACGCTCGCAAAGCGGCCCGTCCGTTCGGCGAGGTCCGCGTAGCTGATGGAGTGAATGGTGCCATCGGCGCGCACGAACCGCAGCGCCTCATGGTCGGCGAGGATGCCGGTCGCATGCCGCCCGACGGCCTCGTGGGCGATGTTGACGCCGCCCCCGGGCAGGCCGGACAGTTCGCGCCGGGCGGCGTCCCAGCTGAACTCGGCGCAGGTCCGCTCGTAGTCGATGAGGTTCGGCTGCACGCGCAGTGCGTGAAGGTTCTTCTCGATGATGGGCCACCGCGTTGGCGACTCGGTTTCTGGGGTCATGACCCCATCGGAGTCCCGCAG
>JBBSBA010000038.1:0-25014 GCA_038251725.1 Actinomycetales bacterium | reverse complement strand
GATGTCGCCGAGCCCGTCACGAAGCCGCCACGCACCGCGCGCGCAACGCTGATTTTCGGCGCACGCATCCTCACCGGGGTGATCGGCACCGCGGTCACCGCCGTGGTCATCGGCGCGGCGGTGTTCGTGCCGCTGCCGAGCCACGTGGCCCACCCGCAATCCCTGCTCGTCACGCCCGTGGCCGCCGCGCAGCAGCGGGTCTGCGCCGGCCCGATCCTCAGGCTCGGGGATGACACCGGCCAGTCGGCGACCCGGATCTCCTCCGTCGGGGTACCGTCCGTGCGCTACAGCCAGACCATCGGGTCGGCCGCTCTCGCCCCTCTCGCCTCCACCGACAGCACCTCCGGTGTCACGCCCGACCTCCTGACGCTCCCGCCGCTGGCGAGCTCCTCATCGCTGCCGCCCCTGCTCTCGGGTTCGCAGACGCAGACGGTCGGCTCCGGGGACCTCGTCGGTCTGGCCGCCGCGGAATGTTCCGAGGGAACTAGCGACAGCTGGCTCGTCGGCGGGGCGACGGACACCGGCCGCACGACCCTCATCACCCTGAGCAATCCCAGCAATGTGATCGCCACCGTCAACCTCACCATCTACTCCGAGGCCGGCCCGATCACCGCCGCCGGAACCGAGGGCATCGTCGTGCCGCCTGGCGGCCAGCGCGTTCTCTCGCTCGCCGGATTCGCCCCCAATGTCAGCTCACCGGTCGTGCGGGTGCAGAGCCGTGGTGGTCAGGTCGTCGCCAACCTGCAGCAGTCGATAGTGCGAACGCTCGAGCCGGGCGGAGTGGCCATCGTCGGAACGACGAAGGCCCCGTCAACCCTCACCCTGATCCCCGGGGTTCTCTTCTCGAACGGCAACGCGGTCGCCGCGCGCCAGGCGGAGAACGGGTTCAGCGACCTGCGTTCGATCCTGCGCCTGTTCGTGCCGGGCACCGAGTCCGCGCGCGCCGAGATCACCATCACTCCCGAAGACGGCTCGACCGCCGCGACTCCGGTGCGCGTCGTCGTGCAGCCGGGGGTCGTCACCGACGTGCCGCTCGACTCGTACCCCGATGGCAGCTACACCATCACGGTCGCAACCGACAAGCCGCTCGTCGCCGCCGCCCGCATCTCCACCGTCGGCAGCACCGGTCAGAGCGACTTCGCCTGGTTCGCCTCCGCGACGGCGGTTTCTCAACGCGCCCTCGTGGCGGTGGCGCCCGGCCCATCGCCGGTGCTGCACATTGCGAATCCGACCCAGAAGAAGGCGGTCGTGACGATCGCACAGAAGGGCGCCCCCAGTGTGCAGGTGACGGTTCCGGCCGGTCGATCCATCGCGCAGAGCGTGGTGAGCGGCGGCTACTACACGCTGACCGGCTTCGACTCGCTCGCGCTTTCGGTGAGCTACTTCGGCGGCTCGCAGCTCGCCGCGTTCACGGTCAGCCCGTCGGCCCCCGCGGCACAGCCGATCCGGGTGTATCCGTAGGCAGGCACCGACGCGATGCGCCAACGCGCCGTGCCCGCCGGCAGCCGTCAGAGGTGACGGAACCGCTCGGGGGCGAGATCCCACGGGTCCTTGCCGAGCAGCTCGGCGACGGCGCGGAAGACGCAGCTCTCCACGAGCATCCGACGGTGGAGTTCGTCGTTGCGCTGGATGCGGGCGAGCCGCTCGATCGGCAGTCGGAACAGGACCACGCGCTTCTCGGGGGCGATCACGAGCCAGCGGTCGACACCGTCCGCGCCGGCGATGCTGCTCGGCAGCCCCGCGACCTCGAAGGAGACGTCGGCCAGCTCATCCGGCCACAGGTCCTTGAGATATTCGGCCGTCGCAGCGACCGTCTGGTCGAACAGGTCGGTGCGGGTGATCAGCAACGGGAGGTGCGGGCCGGTGACCGCCGAACGCGGTCCGCGGCCGTGTCGATCCCGTGAACTCGCCCGCACCGAGGGGCGGGCAATCGGTGGACGGGCCATCCGACAACTCTACGCGGCGGCGGTGGGACCGGGGCAGGGATAGGGTGGAGCCAAATGGACGGTAGGCCGTGTAGCAAAGTCGCGTGCGCGAATGACGCCGTTTCGACGCTCACCTACGTCTACGCCGACTCGATGGCGGTGCTCGGCCCGCTCAGCCGCACCGCGGAGCCGCACACCTACGACCTGTGTGCCAAGCACTCCGACCGGCTGTCCGTTCCCCAGGGCTGGCAGGTGATCCGGCACGTCTCGCTTGGCGACCAGCGACCACGCGCAAGGTAGCGTTGCGCGCCCTGTAGGTTGGCATCATGTGTGCCGCAATCGACCTCACCCCGTTCATCAAGGCGTATGACGTTCGCGGCCTCGTGGGTTCGCAACTCACGCCCGAGGTCGTCGAAGCGCTCGGCGCCGCGTTCGTCGACGAGGTCGACGCGGCGGGAACGGATGTCGTGGTCGGCCACGACATGCGGGATTCCTCTCCGGAATTCGCGGCGGCCTTCGCCCTCGGCGCCCGGGCCCGCGGAGCCAACGTCGTCTCCATCGGGCTGTGCTCGACCGACGAGAGCTACTTCGCCTCTGGCCGGTTCGATGCCCCGGCGGCGATGTTCACGGCGAGCCACAACCCGGCCACCTACAACGGCATCAAGTTCAGCCGCGCCGGCGCGCAGGGAATCAGCTTCGATACCGGCCTCCGGGCGATCCGCGACCGGGCGCAGGCGTATCTCGCCGGCGCGATCGAGCCCGTGGCGGTGCCCGGAACGTTTCGGTCCGTCGACGTGCTCGCCGACTATGCGGCCTACCTGCGCTCACTCGTCGACCTCTCGGGCATCCGCCCGATCCGCGTCGTCGTGGATGCCGGCAACGGAATGGGCGGGCTGACCGCCCCCGCGGTGCTCGGCACCGCCGCCGGTCTGTCCGAACTGCCGATCGAGGTGATCCCGCTGTACTTCGAACTCGACGGCGCGTTCCCGAACCACGAGGCCAACCCGCTCGACCCCGCGAACATCGTGGATCTGCAGAAGGCCGTTCTCGAACACGGGGCCGACCTCGGCCTCGCCTTCGACGGCGACGCCGACCGGTGCTTCGTCGTGGACGAGAAGGGGGACGCGGTCACCCCCTCGGCCGTCGCGGCCGTCGTCGCGCTGCGCGAGATCACCCGGGTGCGCGCGGTGCAGCCGGAGGGCGACATCCGGGTGATTCACAACCTGATCACCTCGCGCGTCGTGCCGGAGACGATCGAGGCGGCCGGGGCCATCCCCGTGCGCACGAGGGTCGGCCACTCGCTCATCAAGGACCAGATGAAGGTCACCGGGGCGATCTTCGGCGGCGAGCACTCGGCGCACTACTACTTCCGCGACTTCTGGGGAGCCGACAACGGCATGCTCGCGGCGATGCATTTTCTCGCCGAGTTCGGTTCGCAGCCCGGCCCGGTCTCCACGATTTCGAAGCGGTACACCCCGTACGCGCTGAGCGGTGAAATCAACTCGACCGTCACCGACATCCCGGCCGCGTATGACCGCATCGTCGAGGCCTACACCGGGTCGGGGCAGTTCGATGAGCTCGACGGGCTCACGGTCACCGGAATCGTCGGACAGGACGACGCGTTCTGGTGGTTCAACGTCCGGCCATCCAACACCGAGCCGCTGCTGAGGCTCAACGTGGAAGCGGGCACGCCCGCGGTCATGGAGCAGGTGCGCGACGCCGTGCTCGCCCTCATCCGCCAGTAACGCCAGGCGCTTCCCCCAGCTTCGCCGCGCCCCGCCCGCCCCGCCCGTCCCCTCCCGCGCGCCGGTCGCTCCCCAAAATGCAGGAGTTGCGCCAAAGAGCGGCGCCGGGAGCGCGTTTCGGGCGTCGCGCCGGAGAAACTCCTGCGTTTTGGGAGGAACGGCGAGAAACGGGGGAGGAACCGGGGAGGCGCGGATGCTCGGAGTGAGCGGGTACCCACAGAGGGACCTGTCAGAATGTAAGGCATGACGATCACAGCCCCGAGCACCACCCAGCAGTTCAAGGTCGCAGACCTCGCCCTCGCCGAGGCCGGGCGCCACCAGTTCCGCCTCGCCGAAAACGAGATGCCGGGACTCATGGCGCTGCGCGAGGAGTTCGGCGAGTCGAAGCCGCTCACGGGCGCGCGCATCGCGGGATCGCTGCACATGACGGTGCAGACCGGTGTGCTCATCGAGACGCTCGTCGCTCTCGGCGCGCAGGTGCGCTGGGCGAGCTGCAACATCTTCTCCACCCAGGACGAGGCCGCTGCGGCGATCGCCGTCGGCCCCACCGGCACGGTCGACAGCCCTGCCGGATCCCCGGTCTTCGCCTGGAAGGGCGAGACCCTCGAGGAGTACTGGTGGTGCACCAGCCAGATCTTCGACTGGAGCGCCGAGGGCTTCAGCGGCCCGAACATGATCCTCGATGACGGTGGCGACGCCACCATCCTCGTGCACAAGGGGCGCGAGTTTGAGCTCGCCGGCGCCGTTCCGGATGCCGCGGACGGCGACACGCACGAGTGGGTCGTCATCCTCGACACCCTGCGCGCGTCCCTCGCCGCGTCTCCCACCCGCTGGACGAACATCGCCGCCGACATCATGGGCGTCACCGAGGAGACCACCACGGGCGTGCACCGCCTCTATGAGCTCGCCAAGGCGGGCGAGCTCCAGTTCGCCGCGATCAATGTCAACGACTCGGTGACCAAGAGCAAGTTCGACAACAAGTACGGCATCCGGCATTCGCTGCCCGACGGACTCAACCGCGCGACCGACGTGCTCATCGGCGGCAAGGTCGTCTTCGTCGCCGGCTACGGAGACGTCGGAAAGGGCGCCGCGGAGGCGCTCAAGGGCCAGGGCGCCCGCGTGATCGTGAGCGAGATCGACCCGATCAACGCCCTTCAGGCGGCGATGGACGGATTCCAGGTCACCACGATCGAGGATGTCGTCGGTGACGTCGACATCTTCGTCACGGGCACCGGCAACAAGAACGTGCTCACGGTCGAGCACATGCTCGCCATGAAGCACCTCGCGATCGTGGCTAACGTGGGCCACTTCGACAACGAGATCGACATCGCCGGCCTCGAGAAGCTCGCCGGCGCCGAGAAGATCCAGATCAAGCCGCAGGTGCACGAGTGGCGCCTGCCCACCGGCCGCAGCATCCTCGTGCTGTCGGAGGGCCGCCTGATGAACCTCGGCAACGCCACCGGGCACCCGTCGTTCGTCATGAGCAACTCCTTCACCAACCAGGTGCTCGCCCAGATCGAGCTCTACGCCCACGGCGAGAACTACGAGAAGACGGTCTACGTTCTTCCGAAGTACCTCGACGAGAAGGTCGCGCGCCTGCACCTCGCCGCGCTCGGCGTGAAACTCACCGTTCTCAGCGACTCGCAGGCGGCGTACATCGGCGTCAGCGTCGATGGCCCATACAAGGTCGATCACTACCGGTACTAGACGCTACTGCCGCTCCGGAAACGCGTGCGGCAGCGACTCGAGGGCCGGGCGCAGCCGCTCGAGCCGCTCCGACTCGAGGGTCAGGGCCCGGTACTCGCGGTCTCGGCGCACGGCCGAGACCGCCGCGAGGAACAGCTCGGCGTTCGCCGGGGGGAGCGGGGCGACGAAGACGGATGCCTCGGTCGCGAGCGAGCGGGACAGCCGCTCGCGCGCATCCGGCGTCAACCGCGATGCCTGGTGCAGAAACTGGGAGATGCGGCGGGACAGGCCGTCGGGCATCCGCGCCACGTCGGCCGTCGCCGCCCACCCGAGCAGTTCGACGGGCACGCCGAAGACGGGCGGGGTCTCCTTCGGCACTCGCTCGTTCTGGCTGTAGGTTCCGGCCAGCAGGTCGCCGAGGCGCTTGGTGCGGTGGTTGAGCAGCGCGGTGACCGAGGCGATGCCGCCCAGGGTGAAGAACACCTCGAGCACGCCGGTCAGGGCGCGGATGAACGCGTGGCGGAAGCCGATCGATCCACCGTCGTCGCGCACGACGCGCGCGCCGACCGCCAGCTTGCCGAGCGACTTGCCCTGGGTCACGGTCTCGACCGCGGTGGGTGCCACCACGAGGCAGAACACGAGCACCGAGACGGTCACCGCCGCGCTGCTCGCAGCGTCGAAATAGCCACTCAGCCAGGGCGACGTCACGGCGAGCAGCACGAGAAGCCAGAAGCCGAAGTAGACGACGAAATCGATGATCGCACCGACCGCCCGCAGCACGAAACTCGTCGGACGGAGGTCGAGTCCCACGGCCTCGCCGGTCATCAGCTCGAACTCGTCGGTGCCCTCGGGGAGCCTCGCACCCGCCTGCGCTGCCGTCGCCATGCCTAGTATCTAAACAGATGGATCTCGATGCCTACTCCGCCGCCCACCGCGATGAGTGGGACGAGCTTGCCCGTCTCGGCGCGAAGCGACGGTTCAGCGGCGGCGAATCCGACCGTCTGATCGAGCGCTACCAGGCCGGCGCGAGCCAGCTCTCCGCCATCAAGACCACCTCCGGAGCGTCCGTGCAGGGGGACCGGCTTTCCGTGTCCCTGTCGCGAGCGCGACTGCGTTTCACCGGTGCGGGCAGTAACGTGCTGAGCCAGCTGCCCTCTTTCTTCGGCTCCCAGCTTCCGGCCGCGCTCTACCGCATCCGCTGGACGAGCCTCGTCGTCGCCGTGGCGACCGCGATCGTCGCGCTGCTCTACGGCTACTGGGCGCTGCACACCCCCGGCGTGCTGGCCCACTTTGGCACGGCCGAGTTTCGCAAACAATTCGCGGAGCAGGACTTCCTGAACTACTACTCGAACCACCCGCCGTTGTCGTTCACCGGGCAGGTGTGGACCAACAACGCGTGGCTGGCCGCCCAGTGCATCGCGTTCGGCATCACCGGCGTCTACGCGCCGTACCTGCTCCTCCAGAATGCGCAGAACATTGGCCTCTCCGGCGCGCTGATGGGCTCCCACGACCGGCTCGGGATCTTCTTCCTCTACATCGCCCCGCACGGCCAGCTCGAGCTCTACTCGATCTTCGTGGCCGGGGCGGCGGGGATGACGATCTTCTGGTCCTGGATCGCTCCCGGCGCCCGCCCGCGCGGCCAGGCCATCGCGGAGGAGGGGCGGGCGCTCTTCACCGTCGCGATCGGCCTCACCCTCTCCCTGCTCGTGTCGGGCATCATCGAGGGCTTCGTCACCCGGCAGGCCTGGCCGTGGGTCGTGAAGATCGGAATCGGCACCGTGGCGCTGGCATCCTTCCTCGTCTACCAGTGGGTGATCGGCCGGCGGGCGTTCCGCGCGGGCGAGACCGGCGACCTGGCGGAGTTCGAGGCCGGGGCCCGTCGAATCATCGCCGGGTAGACCGTGGGGGACCGGTGCGCCCCAATTTTGAGTCGTTCATGATTAGTGACAGACTGGGCTCGTGGATGTCGAGCCGAACGCCGAGTTGCGCTCCGCGGGCCTGCGGGTCACGCCGGGTCGCGTCGCCGCGCTCGCGGCGCTCACGACGCATCCGCATTCCAGCGCCGAGTCCCTGAACCGGATGTTGCGGCGAACCCTGCCCGACATCTCGGTGCAGTCCGTGCACAATGTGCTCGCCGACCTGACCACGGCCAGGCTCCTCCGCCGCATCGAGCCCGCCGGATCCGCCGCCCTCTACGAACGCCGCATCGGCGACAACCACCATCACGTGATCTGCACGGGATGCTCAGTGGTGGCTGATGTAGATTGCGTGCACCCTCCGGCGCCGTGCCTCGAACCGAGCGACACGAGCGGCTTCGACATCTCGGTCGCCGAGGTGACGTTTTGGGGGCTCTGCGCCTCCTGCCAGGAAGCCCAGACCAAGGGCTTCAGAACCGACAAGAAATAAGGAGATGGTCCCGTGACGGAACCCACCACCACCCAATCAGGCACGCCGGTCGCGAGCGACGAATACTCGCTCACGACGGGCCCCGACGGTGTCACCGCGCTGCACGACCGGTACCTGGTCGAGAAGCTCGCCTCGTTCAACCGTGAGCGCGTGCCCGAACGTAACCCGCACGCCAAGGGCGGTGGCGCATTCGGCGAGTTCGAGGTTACCGAAGACGTGTCGAAGTACACCCGCGCGGCCGTGTTCCAGCCGGGCGCCAAGAGCGAGGTACTGCAGCGCAACTCTTCGGTTGCCGGCGAGCAGGGATCCCCGGACACCTGGCGCGACGTCCGTGGCTATGCGCTCCGCTTCTACACGACCGAGGGCAACTACGACATCGTCGGTAACAACACCCCCGTGTTCTTCATTCGCGACGGCATCAAGTTCCCCGACTTCATCCACTCGCAGAAGCGCCTCGGCGGTTCCGGCCTGCGCGATGCGGACATGCAGTGGGACTTCTGGACCCTCTCTCCGGAGTCGGCCCACCAGGTCACCTACCTCATGGGCGACCGCGGCCTCTCCCGCTCGTGGCGTGAGCTGAACGGCTACGGCTCGCACACCTACCAGTGGATCAACGCCGAGGGCGAGCGCTACTGGGTGCAGTACCACTTCAAGTCGCGCCAGGGGGTGCACAACATCACCGCGGAGGAGGCCGAGAAGATCGCCGGCGTCGACGCGGATTACTACCGCCGCGACTTGCACGACGCGATCGAGCGCGGCGACTTCCCCACCTGGGATGTCTTCGTGCAGATCATGCCCTATGAGGAGGCGAAGACCTACCGGTTCAACCCGTTCGACATCACGAAGGTCTGGCCGCACGCCGACTATCCGCTGGTGAAGGTCGGCCACTACACGCTCAACCGCAACCCGGAGAACTTCTTCGCCCAGATCGAACAGGCGGCGTTCTCGCCCTCGAACCTCGTGCCCGGCATCGACATCAGCCCGGACAAGATGCTCATGGCCCGAGTGTTCTCCTACCCGGACGCGCAGCGCGCGCGCATCGGCACCAACTACAACCAGCTCCCGGTGAACCAGCCACACGCTGCCGAAGTGCACAACTACGAGCACGAGGGCAACATGCGTTATCAGTTCAGCGATGCCACCGCGCCCACGTACGCGCCGAACTCGTACGGCGGACCCGTCGGCGATCCGGCCCGTGCCGGCGAAGGCAGCTGGGAGACGGACGGTGAGCTGGTGCGCGCCGCACAGACCCTGCACTCCGAGGACGACGACTTCGGCCAGGCCGGAACGCTGTACCGCGACGTGTTCGACGATGCCTCCAAGGAGCGTTTCCTCGGCACGCTCGTCGGCCAGTACAACTCGCTGACCGTCGACCGCATCAAGGAGCGCTTCCTCTGGTACTGGACGAGCGTGGATGCCGGCCTCGGCGCCAAGCTGCGTTCCGAGCTCGGCATCGATGTCCCGAACCCTTCGGCCGAGCCGGTGGGCGTCGGAAGCTAGCACCCGCACGACGAACACTCCAAACGTGAACGCCCGGTCCTCGCGGACCGGGCGTTCCATCGTCCCGCCCGTCGTCCCGCCCGTCGTCCCGCCCGTCGTGACCCCGTCGTCCCGCCCGTCGTGACCCCGCCCATCCCAAAACGCAGGAGATCGGCCAGCGAATTGACGTTTTTCGCGCGATACCGGATGTTGCGTGGCGAATGTCCTGCGTTTTGGGAATCGGAGCCGGGAAACGTGCGACGGGAAACGCGAGCCGGGAAACGGGAGCCGGGAAACGTGCGACGGGAAACGGGGACGGAGACGAAGACGGGGGAGGGGCCCCGGCTACAGGCGGCCGGCTGCCTTCAGCGCGAGGTAGCGGTCGGCAAGGGCCGGGGGGAGGTCGGCTGGGCCGCCCGTGACGACGTCGGCCCCGAGCTGACGGATGGCGGCGGAGACCCGGGTGGTGTCGAGCATTGCCCGCTCGGCCGCCGCGGCGCGGTACACCGCATCCCGGTCCCTTCGCTCGAGCGAGGCCGACAGCACCGACGGGTCGATGACCGATGACACGACGACGGTGTGCTTCCTGGTGAGTTGCGGCAGCATCCCGAGCAGGCCCCGCGATCCGCCCGCGGAGTCGATGGATGTCATCAGCACGACGAGCGCGTGATGGCTCGTCACCGACCGCACGAGCGCTGGCACGGCGGACCAATCCATCTCGATGAGCTCGGGATCGATCGGGGCCATCACGTTCACCATGCGCGCGAGCAGCTCCGCCCCGGTGGCACCCTGCACCCGGCCGCGCACCCGGCGGTCGAAGATCACCACGTCGATGCGGTCGCCGGCCCGGGTGGCGAGCGCGGCGAGCAGCAGCGACGACTCGAACGCGGTGTCGATGCGCGGTTCGCCTCCGATCCGGGCGGCCGAGGTGCGGCCGCTGTCGATCACGATCACCACTCGCCGGTCTCGCTCCGGTCGCCAGGTGCGCACAACCAGGTCGTTGCGCCGGGCCGTGGCCCGCCAGTCGATCGACCGCACGTCGTCGCCGCGCACGTATTCGCGCAGGCTGTCGAACTCGGTTCCGTGCCCACGGATCATCATGCTCGTTCGCCCATCGAGCTCGCGCAGGCGGGCGAAGCGGGAGGGCAGGTGCTTGCGCGAGTTGAATGGCGGAAGCACCCGGATCGCACCCGGCAGCCCGATCGTCGCCTGCCGCGCAAGCAGACCGAGCGGCCCGAACGATCGCACGGTCACCTCCGCGGCACGGCGTTCGCCGCGGCGGAAGGGGGTGAGCGAGGTCTCGATCCGGCGTCGTTCGCCCGCCGGAACCACCAGCCGCGCGCGGGCCGGCGTCGCGCCGGCGGAGGGCTGCCACCCGTCACGCATGATGCCGCGTACGCGCCGTCGCCCGGCATTGGTCACGAGCAGGCTCGAGCGCACGGTCTCGCCGAGGCGTACCCTTTCGGGCAGCTCCCGCTCGAGCACCAGCCGCCGCGGCGATCCGGCGAGGGCAAGGTCCAACACCCCGAGGAGCGCCGCGATCACGAGCCAGACGGCGAGCCACGAAGGCTGGTTCAGGGTCACGATCGGCACGATTCCGAGCGCGACGAGCAGCACGAACCGGCCGGACCATGCCATCAGAGAACCCCCGCCACTTAGATCGGCACCTGCACCTGGCTGAGAATCGAACGCAGGATCGCGTCGGGGGACACTCCCTCGAGCTCGGCCTCCGGACGCAACTGGAGGCGGTGCCGCCACACCGGAAGCACCATGGCCTGCACGTGGTCGGGAGTGATCGAGTCGAAGCCGTTGAGCCAGGCCCAGGCCTTGGTCGCTCCAAGCAGTGCCGTGGTGCCGCGTGGGCTCACGCCGAGCTTGACCGACGGGCTCATGCGCGTGCCGCGGGCGAGGTCGACGATGTAGGCGAGCAGGTCGGGGGATGCGCGCACTCGGCCAACCTCGACCTGGGCGGCGGCCAACTGCGCGGCATCAAGCACGGCGGTCACCCCGGCGGACCCGAGGTCGCGCGGGTTGAAGCCAGCGGCACTGCGGGTGAGCACCTCCACCTCGTCGCTTCGCTCGGGAATGTCGAGCACGAGCTTGAGCAGGAAGCGGTCGAGCTGCGCCTCCGGCAGCGTGTAGGTTCCCTCGTACTCGATCGGATTCTGGGTGGCGGCCACGATGAACGGCACGGGCAGCGCGCGGGTCTCGCCGTCCACGCTCACCTGGCGCTCCTCCATCGCCTCGAGCAGCGCTGACTGCGTCTTGGGAGGCGTTCGGTTGATCTCGTCGGCGAGCAGGATGTTGGTGAACACCGGTCCGGCTCGGAAGTCGAACTCTCCGCTTCGGGCGTCGTAGACGAGCGAGCCGGTGACGTCCCCCGGCATGAGGTCCGGGGTGAACTGGACGCGCTTGGTCTCGAGGTGGAGCGCCCGGCTGAGGGTTCGCACCAGCAGGGTCTTCGCGACCCCGGGCACCCCCTCGAGAAGCACGTGGCCGCCGGCCAGCAGCGCGATCATGAGACCGGTGACGGCGCCGTCCTGCCCGACCACGGCCTTGCCCACCTCGGCGCGCACCCGGGCGAACTGTTCACGAAGGGCAGGGGAAGCGGACCGCGCTGGCGCGCCGGCGATGTCGGTGTCGGTCATTCGTTCATTCTCCATGGTGGGTGGTGCTGCGGTCAGGAAGGACGGATGCCGGCGGCGACGGCCCGCTCGAGTTCGAGAAGGTCGTCGGAGAGTCGCACCAGCTCGCGGTCGGAGGCGGGCTCCGCACCAAGCAGCACGGCGCGGACGGCGGCCGGGTCACGCGCGGTGACGGCGGCGACGGCGGCTATCACCTCGTCGACGCTCGCGATCCGCGGCAGGCCGCAGAGCATCGCCAGCCTGGCGACCGTGCCGATGCGCAGGGAATCGAGGGCATGCAGGCGGGCGGCGCCCCTCTGGTAGAGCCGCGCGCGGCCCTCCATGGTCTCGCTCGCCCGAACCACCACCGGCAGGTTCTCCACGACGAGGGGACCGAGGCGTCGTCCGCGCCAGAAGGCGGCGGTGATCGCCACGATGATGAGCAGCGCCGAGACCGACCCGACCCAGGCCGGGGTCAGCTGCGCGATGCTCTGGCCGGTCCCGACTGTGTCATCGATCGTGGGCAGGAACCAGACCAGGTGGCCGCTGTCGCCGAGCAGGGTCAGGGCGAGGGCCGCATTGCCGCGTTCGGCGATGTGCTCGTTGGTGAATGCCGCGGAGGTGCCGACAACGGTGACGCGCTGCCCAGCGTTCTGCAGGTCGACGACGGAGTAGACCCCCTTGCCGCTGCCGAAACAGGTGGTCGCGTGCGTCGTGGCGTCGACCACCCGATAGCCGGAACCGGTGCCGGTCACGCGCCCGGCCGTCCGCGCCGCCGGCAGGTCGCACCCGCTCGAAAGGGACGCCGCTCCCACCGTTCCGGCGAGGCCGATGCCGGGGGCGAGCGCGGCCGCCTGGTCGAAGGTGGGGGTGAGCAGCACCACGTGGGACGCGAGGCTCGCGAGGGAGCGCAACTGGGCGTCGTCGAGGTGGCCGTCCGGATCGACGAGCAGCAGCGTTTCGGTCGGCGAGGAGCGCAGTGCGGACTTCGCGGCGGCGAGGGTACCTGGCACCGCGACATCCACTCCCTGGTGCTTCAGTACCGCGGCGATCGCCTTGCTGCCGCTCGGACCGGGGTTCGTTGCCGAGAACGCCACGCCACCGGGCGAGGCGCCGTTGGCGGCGAGCACGACAGCGGCGATCACGATGACGGCGCCGCCGGCGATGATCCAGAACAACGATCTGCGCGTCGCCGACCGGATGGTCGGGGTGAGGGTGGTCGCGGTCATGACACCGGGGCCGCCTGCGCCGGGGCGGCGCGGGCGGTTCGCAGGTCGCTCTCGAGCGCGACCGAGTCGCGGTAGGCCCGCTCGGTGCCGTCGCGGTCCAGATACCGCACGTCGTCGAAGGCGGATGCCGCGTCCCCGAGCCGTTCGGCGAACGTGGGCATCACGACTCCGGCGCGCGTCGCGAAGTCGCGCGCCGTCGTGCCAGGAGTCACCGTGAGGATCGTTCGCTCGGCCAGGCCGCGCGCGATCGACCGGAAGATCTCCTCGATCGCCACGACCCAGTCCCCGCGAGAGGCGGCCTGTTCCGCCGCCAGGCGCATCGCCGCGGCGTCCCGCTCGTCGTGCTCGCCGAACAGTCCTCCGCTGACCGCGCTCCGTCGGTTCAGCCGTGGCGCGCCGAAGATGAGGAAGGCCGTGATGAGGGCGGCCATGACGAGGATCGCCGCGACGAGGATGAGCGGTCCCTGCGCCGCCCCGGCGTCGCCGATCCGCAGCGACTGCAGCCAGTTCCAGAACGCCTGGGAGGCGCGGTCGAACCAGGTGGGCTGGGCGGCGCGGTATTCGGGCTTGGACAGTTCGTCGATGATCCAGCGCTGGGCCTGGCCGGCATCCGGCTGCACCGGAATGTCGAGCGGGGGGCCGAACGCGGCGGGGATCAGGCCCACGGCGACTCGTCGGCCGGAGCCGGGTGGGGCGCCGCGGTCGTGTGCAGCAGCGGATCGGAGATGCGCTGGTCACCGGCCTGACGCGCCTCGACGAATCGGACGAGCTCGAGATCCAGCCCCTCCTTGCGAATGCGCAGGTCGAGGTAGAGCAGCCCGGTCGTCGCCGCCTGCACCACGGAGGTGATCGACTGGAAGACGACCGTGACCACGATCGCGAGCCCGGAGATCGCGACGGTCACCGCCACCGCCGTCGGGCCGTTCTGCCCCTGGGGGTCGAGGAGTCCCATCACCATCGGGGTGATGAAGCTCAGCGGAGTGGAGACGACCTGGCTCACGACGCCGACGATCACCGCGACGAGCGCCGAGATGCCGAAGGTGCGCCAGAAGAACGAACGGACCAGGGACCAGGAGCGGGCGACGGCGGCGCGCAGGCTCAGGCGCTCGATCATGAGCGCGCTCGGCACGAAGGCAAGCTTGGTGTTCAGCCAGACGAAGAGCGCGGCGATCCCGAGCGCGCCGAAGATGCCGATGAGCACCGCGGCGATCACGCCCCCGGTGCCGGCGGTCGTCACGAGTAGCACGATGGTCGTCACGAGCGCGCCGACCACGACGAGACCGGCGAGCAGCAGAAGCGCCGACCAGCCGATGAGGGCGCCGATCCGACCGCGCGCCAGGCGCAAGAGCTGGCCGAGAGTCAGCTTCTCACCGACGGTGGCTCTCGACACCTCGAGCACGATGATCCCCTGCAGCAGCACGGAGGCGATCACCACGAAGAGACCCGGGATGAGCGCCGACACGACGATGAGCCCATAGGCCCCAGCGGTGACCTGGGCGGTGTTCTGCGTGCTGCTTGCGCCGATGCGCGAGAGGGCACCGAAGGTCACGAATCCGACGACGAGAGCCAGAAGCAGCGAGACGCTGCCCTGGATGAGAAGCGCGGCGCCGAACGTCGCCCGGGGATTGCGTCGCAGCACACGGAAGGAGGCTCCGAGAATCGTGCCGAGATCGAGCGGGCGCAGCGGGATGAGGCCCGGCTTCGGCGGCGGGGTCCAGCCCGGCTGGCCGAACCCGCCGGGCGCCATGGGGTGAGCGGTGCTGGGGGACGGCACGGCGGCGTTTCCGTCCGGACTCTGCCACAGGTCGTCAGCCACTCGTGTTCCCCTCGGTGCGATCCTGGATGCCGCGCGATGGGCCACCCAGCCCATGGGATTATGCTTTCACACTCGGCTAGTCTTATGCGAAGGCATCTGAGCAGGTCTCAGCCCCACTGCCCAACATGAAGACGGATGATGACCGCACGCATTCTCGTCGTCGATGACGACACCGCTCTCGCGGAGATGATCGGGATCGTGCTGCGCGCGGAGGGCTTCGAACCCTCGTTCTGCGGAGACGGGAGCCTCGCGTTCGATGCGTTCCAGGCGTCGAAGCCCGACCTGGTGCTGCTCGACCTCATGCTCCCGGGCAAGGACGGCATCGAGGTGTGCGCCGAGATCCGCGCCGAGTCGGGCGTGCCGATCATCATGCTCACGGCCAAGTCCGACTCAACGGATGTCGTGCGCGGCCTCGAGAGCGGAGCCGACGACTACGTCGTCAAGCCATTCAATCCCAAGGAGCTCGTCGCCCGCATCCGCACCCGGCTGCGGCCGACGCCGACCGCGGCCACCAACGTCCTGCAGGTGGGAGACCTCCAGCTCGACGTCGCCGGGCACGAGGTCAAGCGCGGCTCGGCCAAGATCAACCTGACCCCGCTCGAGTTCGAACTACTGCTCGCCCTCGCGCTCAAGCCCCAGCAGGTGTTCACTCGCGAGATGTTGCTCGAGCAGGTGTGGGGCTACCACTACAAGGCCGACACTCGCCTGGTCAACGTGCACGTGCAGAGGCTGCGCGCCAAGGTTGAAGAAGACCCGGACAATCCCCGCATCGTCATGACCGTGCGCGGCGTCGGCTATCGCGCGGGTTCCAGCAGCTGACACTCTCGGTGGCAAAGATCGGCTCGCGCACATGAACACCTTGCACTGGCGGTCGTACGTCAGGCGGTTGGCCCGCTCCTGGCGCACCTCGTTGCAGCTCCGCACGGTGGCGATCACCGTGCTGCTCTCCGGGTTCGCCGTGCTTGTCATCGGTGGATTCATCGCCGCGAGCATCGGCAACAACCTCTTCGCCTCGCGCAGCATGCAGGTGCAGGAGGAGGCGAGAAGCGCCCATAACCTCGCCCAGGGCATCTTCGACGCGGCGGAACCGGTCGACAACCAGGCGCCAACGGTAGAGCTGGACAGCCTCTCTGGCACGGTGCAAGACAAGATCCTGCCGTCGACCACCACTCCGGGCAGCACCAAATTCGCGATCCTGCGCACGCCCGGCCAGGGTGAGACCCCGCAGAACATGCAGCCGTCGTCGTCGATCAATTTCCCACTGGCTCTGATCACCGAGGCGCTGCGCACCGCCGTCGTCAAGGATCCCACGCACGTGCAATACCTGTCGGCGATGCTTCCGGACGGATCACCCGCGCTCGTGGTGGGGTCCCAGGTCAGCGTGCCTACCGCCGGAAGCTACGAGCTCTACCTCGTTTACGATCTCTCCTCCGTGCAGACGACCCTCAACTACGTGCAGCGGACGCTTGCCCTCGGCAGTCTCGCGCTCGTGCTGATGATCGGGGCCGTCACGTACATGGTGGTGCGCCTCGTGGTCGGCCCGATCAGGATCGCAGCAGAAACCAGTGAGAAACTGGCCGCCGGCCAACTCGAACAGCGGATTCCGGAGCGGGGTGAAGATGTGATCGCGACCCTCGCCCGCTCGTTCAACGGCATGGCCGACAGCCTGCAGAAGCAGATCACGAAGCTCGCCGAGCTCTCCCGCCTGCAGCAGAGGTTCGTCTCCGACGTGTCGCACGAACTCCGAACACCGCTCACCACCATCCGCCTCGCCGGCGACGTACTCTACGACCACCGTGAAGACTTCGAGCCGGCGACGGCGCGCACCGCCGAACTGCTGCACACCCAGGTCCAGCGATTCGATTTGCTGCTCGCCGACCTTCTCGAGGTGAGCCGATACGACGCCGGCGCGGTCGAACTCGAGCTCGAACCGACCAACCTGGTGCGACTGGTCGAGGACTCGATCGAGGACATGGAGCCCCTCGCCGAGAAGCGCGGATCCTCCCTTCGCCTCGTCGCGCCGGGCGGCTACTTCGAGGCCGAGGTTGACGCGCGCCGCATCCGCCGCATCCTGCGCAACCTCCTCGGCAACGCCGTCGAACATGGCGAGGGCCAGCCCATCGTCGTGATGGTCGACAGCAACACGAACGCGATCGCGCTCACCGTGCGCGACTACGGAATCGGCATGAAGGAGGAGGACGTGTCGCGCGTTTTCGACCGGTTCTGGCGAGCCGATCCCTCCCGGCAGCGCACCATCGGCGGCACCGGCCTCGGCCTCGCGATCTCCCTCGAGGACGCGATGCTGCACGATGGCTGGCTCGAGGTCTGGTCGGAGTTTGGCGTCGGCACCTGCTTTCGCCTGACCCTCCCGCGCGAACGCGGCATTCCCATCATCTCGTCGCCGCTCGAGCTGCCTCCGGACGATTCACCCCACCTCGAGGAGATTCACCGTGCGTGAGAGTCGGAGATATGGCGTCGTCGCCGCGCTGGTCGCGGCGCTACTCGGCGTGCTCACGGCGTGCGTGAGCATCCCGGATTCGGGTCCGGTGACCGCCGGTCTGAATCTCAGCGAGGGCTCCGGGAGCGCCAACATCGCCTTCAACCCGGAGGGGCCGCAGCCCGACGCCAGCCAGGAGGGCATTCTCAAGGGGTTCGTGGCGGCATTCACCTCGGCGACCGGTGGCTACGCGGTGGCCAGGAAGTTCCTGTCGACGGGGTTCGCGAACAAGTGGGACCCACGCCCCAGCGTCCAGGTGCGTTCCGGTGCCCCGCGAATCAGCACGGTGGACAATGCGACCCTCGACTATTCCTTCGACACCGTGGCCACGGTGAACAGCACGGGGGCCTACTCCCAGGTCGGCCAGTCATTCACCCTGCCGTTCTCGTTCGTGCGGGAGGCCGGCCAGTGGCGCATCAGCGCAGCGCCCGATGGCATCGTGCTCGCCGACCAGACCTTCCAACGCATCTTCCGGCAGTACCCGCTCTACTTCCTCGATCCGCAGAACCAATACTTCGTTCCGGACCTTCGCTGGTTTCCGATCGGCACCGCGGCGACCCGGATCACCACCGCGCTGCTCGCCGGCCCCCCGGACTGGCTCAAGGGCGCCGCGTTCTCCCGATTCCCCGATGGGACGAAGCTCACCGTTGCAGGCAGCGTGATCACGCCGGTGGAGGGCGTCGCACAGATTGACCTCTCCAAAGAGGCGCTCGCGGCCAGCGCAACGGAACGCCAGTACATGTACCTGCAGCTTGCCGAGAGCCTGCGCTCGGTATCGAGCATCTCGAGCGTCACGATGTCGATCGACGGAACGATGGTGACGGCCGATGGGCTCGGGTCGGGCGCACCGAAGGTGGATACCCCCGTCGAGAGCCAGGCGCTCGTGCTGCAGAAGAACGAATTCGGGTTCTTCGCCAATAACCGCGTCGCCATCCTCCCCGGCATCAGCAAGAAGGTCATCGACCTCAACCCGACCGCCGCGACGATCTCCTCCGACCAGCAGGAGGTCGCGGTGCTCGGCACTGCGGGGGTCTCCCTGGTGCGCAAGAGCGGCGCGCCGCTATTGCTCGATCGACGCCCCGGCCTCATCGCCCCCTCCCTCGATGAGGACGGCTACACCTGGACGGTGCCCGCCGCGGACCCCAACGCCATCACGGTGTTCGACTCGACCGGGACCGCGCACAACATCTCCCCGAAGCTGCCGGCCGGATCCCAGATGCTCTCCCTCAGGGTGTCCCGTGAGGGCGCGCGGGTGCTCATGCTGTTGAGCACTCCCAACGGCCCGCGCCTGATGGTCGCGGCGATTCTCCGCGACGACAAGTTCCAGCCCACCGGCTTCGGTCCGGCAATCCTCGATGTCTCCATCGGAAGTGTCGCCGCGACCGACGCCACCTGGGTGGATCAGTGGACCGTCGCCGCCCTCGTGACGACGGACGGCGCCTCGAAGGTGGAGGAGTACACCATCGGCGGGCAGCAGACCTCCCTCAGCTCGCTCCTGCCGGCGACGCAGATCGTGGGCGGCAACAAGTCGGAGAATGGGCTGAGGGTGCTCGGCCGCGATGACTCGACGATCTACAACTGGGGCGGCAACAGCTGGCAGTCGTCGAAGGTGGTGGTCGACTTCATCGCCACTCAGCGCTGAGCAGTCGGGGTTTCTCCACAGCGCGACTTCTCCACAGCGCCACTTCTCCACAGCCCGACTTCTCCACAGCCCGACTTCTCCACAACGGGGGCCGGTCGGCGTGCGGCAGGTAGGCGGGAGGCGCACACTGCACTCGTGAACCCGTCCCGAGCGCAACCAGCGCGGTCGAGAGCGCCGTCGAAGCCGCTGTCTTCCGGAATACCGGCCGTGTTGCGCGAGGCGATGCTTGATGCGTTCGCCGTGCTGGTGCCTGTTATCTGCGCCGGCTGCGGGGCCGACGACCGGGCGCTCTGCGCGGAGTGTCGATCACGGCTCGTGCCGGCGCCGATGCTGCAGGCTCTCGGCGACGGAACGGTCGTGGTGTCGGCCCTGCGCTACGAGGGTGTGGCGCGGCGGGCCATCATCGCCCTCAAGGAACAGGGCAGAACGGATGTCGGCCGCCCGCTCGCGGCCGCGCTCGCGGCCGCGCTCGCCGCGGCCCTGTCGGTGCCGTCCCGGCCGCTCGGCGCGATCGAACTCGTCACCGTGCCGTCGAGCCGCTCCGGGTACCGCCGCCGCGGCTACGACCCGGTTCGGCTGCTGGTTCACCGCGCGGGCTACCCCCGACCGGCATCCGTTCTGGTGAATGTGCACGAACGGGTCAGCTAAAAGTCGCTCGGTCGCCAGTCGCGGGGCACCAATATCGCCGGGTCGATGGTGGCGAGCCGCCCCCTCGACGGGCGACGATTCCTCGTCATCGACGACGTCGTCACCACCGGCGCCACCCTCGTCGAAGCCACTCGAGCGTTGCGTGCCGGGGGTGCGAAGGTCGTCGCGGCGGCTGCTCTCGCGAGCACCCCTCGGCATTGGGGCGTGGTGTCCTGAGGAGTGGCAGATAACCAGTGACAGCGCACAGCGGGCAGGACTACGGTGGGCAAAAGAGGCGCGGTTGAATCGCCTGGTTCCACCGGGCGTCGCGTCTCGCGGAACAAAGGGGAGCGCCATGGAAATTTCCATCACCGGACGCAATGTGGGAATCACCGATCGTTTTCGGTCTTACGCCACCGAGAAGGCCGAGAAGATCTCCCATCTCGCCGACAAGGCTCTTGCGTTCGAGGTCAAGGTGAGTCGACACAATGAGAAGAACGGCACGACCGGCGATGACCGCGTCGAGTTGACCCTCGTCGGCCCCGGACCGCTCGTCCGGGCAGAATCCAACGGATCAGACAAGTACGTCGCCCTGGACCTCGCCCTCGACAAGCTCGTCGAGCGCCTGCGCCGGGCGAAAGACCGGCATAAGGTGCATCGAGGGCAACACCGGCCGACGTCACTGCGCGAGGCCAGCGCGAACGGATTCAGCGTGACCGACGTGCATCCGGTCGACGCCGAGGTGATGGAGAAGGTACGCACCGGCGCGGTCGACGTGATCGGGAGCCCGGCCGCCGAGGAGAGCGAGGAGGCGTGGAGTCCCGTCGTCATCCGCAAGAAGGTGTTTGCGGCGGCGCCGATGACCGTGGACGACGCGCTCTACCTGATGGAGCTCGTCGGGCACGATTTCTACCTCTTCATGGACTCTGAGACCGACCGTCCGAGCGTCGTCTACCGCCGTAAGGGTTGGGACTACGGCGTGATCGGACTGGAGCTCTCGGGAGCCGAAACCCAGGACATGGAGGCGGCCGCGGGCCGGATTCGCGCCTGAGCGCCTGACACAGACCGAGTTCCACGACTGTGGGGCCAACGCCTGAGGCGATGGCCCCACTTCCGCGTGCTGCGAGCGTGCACTCATCGACGGGTCACCGGAACGCACGGGCTAGTCTTGTTACTATTACGAACTGGTCACCGGCGCCGTCACGCGGCGCTTTCGTGGCGCATCCCATATTCACCTGGAGTAAGCAGTGGCCAACGTTCTTGAAAAGGTCCTCCGTGTCGGCGAGGGGCGCACCCTTCGTCGCCTGGAGCGATACGCGCAGGCGGTCAATCATCTCGAAGAAGACTTCGCGCAACTGAGCGACGAAGATCTGAAGAACGAGACCATCGAATTCCGCGAGCGCTATTCCAACGGCGAATCGCTCGAAGACCTGCTGCCCGAGGCCTTCTCCGCCGTGCGCGAGGCCGCAAAGCGCACTCTCGGCATGCGTCACTTCGATGTTCAGCTCATGGGCGGTGCGGCGCTTCACCTCGGCAACATCGCCGAGATGAAGACCGGAGAGGGCAAGACCCTCGTGGCGACCCTCGCCGCCTACCTCAACGCGATCCCCTCGCGCGGCGTGCACGTGATCACTGTCAACGACTACCTCGCGAGCTACCAGTCCGAACTGATGGGCCGCATCTTCCGCGCGCTCGGCATGTCGACGGGCGTCATTCTCGCCGGCCAGACTCCCCAGGAGCGTGCCCAGCAATACTCGGCCGACATCACCTACGGCACGAACAACGAGTTCGGCTTCGATTACCTGCGCGACAACATGGCGTGGCAGGCGAGCGACATGGTGCAGCGCGGACACAACTACGCGATCGTCGACGAGGTGGACTCGATCCTCATCGACGAGGCCCGCACCCCGCTGATCATCTCGGGTCCGGCCTCGGGTGAAGCCAACCGTTGGTTCGCCGAGTTCGCCAACCTCGCCACCAGGCTCATTCCGGAGGTCGACTACGAGATCGACGAGAAGAAGCGCACCGTCGGAGTGCTCGAGCCCGGAATCGAGAAGGTCGAGGACTACCTCGGCATCGACAACCTGTACGAGTCGGCCAACACCCCGCTCATCTCGTTCCTCAACAACTCGATCAAGGCCGCGGCCCTCTTCAAGAAGGACAAGGACTACGTCGTCATGAACGGCGAGGTGCTCATCGTCGATGAGCACACCGGCCGCATCCTCATGGGGCGCCGCTACAACGAGGGCATCCATCAGGCCATCGAGGCGAAGGAGGGCGTCGAGGTCAAGGCCGAGAACCAGACCCTCGCAACGGTGACCCTGCAGAACTACTTCCGTCTCTACAAGAAGCTCTCCGGCATGACCGGTACGGCCGAGACCGAGGCCGCCGAGTTCATGAGCACCTACAAGCTCGGTGTCGTCTCGATCCCCACGAACAAGCCGATG
Organism: Actinomycetales bacterium; assembly: GCA_038251725.1. Taxonomy (GTDB): domain Bacteria; phylum Actinomycetota; class Actinomycetes; order Actinomycetales; family Microbacteriaceae; genus Lacisediminihabitans. The sequence goes on along the minus strand of JBBSBA010000038.1, from coordinate 2,891 downwards.
AGGCGCATCGACAACTCCGACCTCGTCTACAAGAACGAGGAGGCAAAGTTCGGCCAGGTGGTCGAGGACATCGCCAGGCGCCACGCCGATGGCCAGCCGGTACTGGTGGGAACCACGAGCGTCGAGAAGAGCGAATATCTCTCCAAGCTTCTCGCCAAGCGCGGCGTCAAGCACGAGGTGCTCAACGCGAAGAACCACGCGAGGGAGGCGGCCATCGTCGCGCAGGCTGGCCGACTCGGATCGGTCACCGTCGCCACCAACATGGCCGGCCGCGGCACCGACGTCATGCTCGGCGGAAACGCGGAGTTCCTCGCCGTCGCGGAGATGAACCAGCGCGGCCTCAGCCCGGTGGACACCCCCGAGGAGTACGAGAAGGAGTGGGACGCGGTCTTCGACCGGGTCAAGGGCATCGTGCAGGAGGAAGCCGACAAGGTCGTCGCGGCCGGCGGCCTCTATGTGCTCGGTACCGAACGCCACGAGTCCCGGCGCATCGACAACCAGCTGCGGGGCCGTTCCGGTCGCCAGGGTGACCCGGGAGAGAGCCGGTTCTACCTGTCGCTCACCGACGACCTCATGCGCCTGTTCAACTCGGCCGCGGCCGAGTCTCTCATGGGCCGGGGGAGTGTGCCCGACGACCTGGCGATCGAGTCGAAGGTCGTGAGTCGTGCCATCCGCGGCGCCCAGGCGCAGGTGGAGGGCCGAAACGCGGAGATCCGGAAGAACGTGCTCAAGTACGACGATGTTCTCAACCGCCAGCGCGAGGCGATCTATGGTGACCGCCGTCATATCCTCGAGGGCGACGACCTGCAGGATCGCACCTCCAAGTTCCTCGAAGACGTGATCACCGAGGTCGTGGAGGCACACACCTCGGAGGGCCATGCCGACGACTGGGACTTCGAGGCGATGTGGACCGAGCTCCGCACCCTGTACCCGGTGTCGATCACGATCGATGAACTGCTCACCGAGGCGGGAGCGCGCAACAGGGTCACGAGTTCCTTCCTCACCGAGGAGATCCTCTCGGATGCCCGGGTGCAGTATGAGGCGCGCACCAGGGCCCTCGGCGAGCCCGCAATGCGCGAGCTCGAGCGCCGCGTGGTGCTCTCGGTGATCGACCGCCGCTGGCGTGACCACCTCTACGAGATGGACTATCTCAAGGACGGCATCGGACTGCGCGCAATGGCGCAGCGCGACCCGCTCGTTGAGTACCAGCGCGAGGGTTTCGCGCTCTACCAGAGCATGATGGGCCAGATCCGCGAGGAGTCGGTCGGCTTCCTGTTCAACCTCGAGGTCGAGGTCACCGGCGGTGGCGAGGCGACCGCGGCATTGCCGACGGTCGCGGCCAAGGGGCTCAGCGGCAACGCGGCTCCCGCCGAGGGGCTCAGCTACTCGGCTCCGAACGTGGACAACCAGGGCGAGGTGGAGGTGCGCAATGCGCGCGGCCAGGTCGACCGCGCCTCGACGGCCAAGGCTCAGGAGGCATCCGGCGGGGGAGCCGCGTTCGGGCGGGCCGCCACGGCGGCCGGGCAGCGGGGTGCCTTCGGCGAGAACGCCGGCGCAGCGCCGGTCAACCGTGCCGAGCGTCGGGCGCAGGACAAGCGCAAGGGCTGACCCCCCCAAGAGCGAAAACGCCGCGTGGTGCGAACCGCGCGGCGTTTCGCGTTCGTGGCGTGGGCCGGTGCCGGCGAACATCGACGAGACCGGCGATCGATGCGGCATGGCCGCCCCTCGACCTCCCTCTCGCTCCCATGTGTGCCTAGGCTTAGCCACATGAGGTCAAAATTCCTGCTCGTCGTCGGTGTTGCTGTCGGTTATGTGCTTGGAGCCCGCGCGGGCCGTGAGCGCTACGAGCAGATCAGGCGGCTATGGCAGAGCCCGCGAGTTCGCAGGGCACGTGCCGAGGTCGAGCACTACGCCCGGCAGCAGGCTCCGGTCGTGCGCGCGAAGGCGGAAACGATCGCGAAGGCGACACCGGGCGCGATCGCCGACGGCGCACGGGTGACGACCGATGCCGCAAGGAAGGCCGCCGACCGCGTGTCCGCCGCCGCCCGGGACGTCGCCGACAAGACGACCGATCTGGCGAAGGATGTCGCCGACAAGACGACCGATCTGGCGAAGGATGTCGCCGACCGCACGGCCGGACTCGCCAGGGGAGTGGCGGGAAAGACCGCGACCACGGCGAAGGATGTCGCCGACCGCACCGTCGGCGGTGCCAGGGATGTCGCCGGTCGCTTCACCGGGACCGCGGAGGAGCTCGGGGACCGCGTCGCCGCGACCGCGGCGGAGATCCGTGAGCGTGGAGAGGATGCGCGCGATCGCGTGGTCGTGAGGGCGAGCGAGTCGCGCGACGGTGCGTTAGCGGACCTCGGCGATGACGACGAGCCGGACGATCGGTGACCATGGCTCCGGCATGCCTCGTGACGGCCGGGGAGGCGCCGGCCGCGCCGCCGCCCGGGGTGTCCGATGGCCGTCTGAGCGCCGCCGTGAGGGGCGACGCGCCCGGGCATGCACGTGATTTGCGCGTGCCTTCGGATGCCCGTATTGTTTCCTCTTGTCACCCCAAAGGTTCGGCCAAGACGCAGTGCTTACCGGCCTCACGTGGGACTAATTCAAGTCAAACAGCGGTCAGGTTTCGTGTGAAAGCACCGGAACGGATCGTCTTCAGATCTTTGAATGAAACACCCGTCTCGAGAGCAAGTCGAAGCGACAGGAAGTTGGCCTTGAGCCGCTCCGGTCAACTTGACAAAGTCGCAGACGGTGGTAAGTTAGTCAAGTTGCCCTGCGCGTGAGTGGGGGGTGGCGATGGTAGTAGGTTAGGCCCTGGGTAGCAGCCGTGAGGTGAAAACCAGGAGCGTCCGATCCTTGAGAACTCAACAGCGTGCACAATGTCAAAT
>JBBSBA010000037.1:0-26095 GCA_038251725.1 Actinomycetales bacterium | reverse complement strand
GCCGACAGAGATGACGGCCGCGAGGGCAATGCCGACGACCCACGCGCGATGATTCGCGATCCCGGTGGGCTGTTTCGCTCCGCCTGACTCGGTCATGCCGGCCCCAGGGCTCCGTCGGATTCTCGGTATCGTTCTCCCGTCGTCGGGCACCGGAACATCCCGTCACCTTCGTCGATCAGCGCCGCTCCGCTCTTCCCGACCCAGCCGATGCGCCGCGCCGGCACGCCGGCGACGAGGGCATAGTCCGGCACATCCTTCGTCACGACCGCTCCAGCGGCGACCATTGCCCATCGCCCGATCGTGAGGGGGGCGATGCATATGGCCCGCGCCCCGATCGACGCGCCCGTTCGCACGGTGACTCCGACGGCGATCCAATCGTCGTTGCTCTTGCGAGTCCCGTCCATGTTGATTGCGCGAGGGTAGACGTCGTTGGTGAAGACGACACCCGGTCCGACGAACACACCGTTCTCGAGCAGCGCCGGTTCGTAGACGAGAGCGTAATTCTGGATCTTGCAGTTCTGTCCGATGATGACGCTGGGGCCGATGTAGACGCCCCGGCCGATGATCGACCCGACGCCGACGCGGGCATATTCCCTCACCTGGGCGAGGTGCCAGACGAGCGAGCCGTCACCGATGGATGCCCGCGGATCGATATCGGCGCTTGAGGCGATCTGAGGCGGGCGCAGGGCCGCGGCTGGAGTGTAGGCGTCCATCAGTAGGCCCCCACTGGAGCGACGAGCACCCGGAAGGTGCGCCAGAGGATGATGAGATCTCCGGTGAGCGACCAGTTCTCCACGTAGTAGAGGTCGAGACGAACGCTCTCCTCCCAACTGAGATCTGAGCGTCCGTTGACCTGCCACATCCCGGTGAGCCCCGGCTTGATGTAGAGGCGTCGGCGTACGTGGTTCTCGTAGCGCATCACCTCCGTTTGCAGGGGCGGACGCGGTCCGACGAGGCTCATGTCGCCGATGAGCACGTTCCAGAACTGGGGCACCTCGTCGAGCGAGTAGCGGCGCAGAAACCGCCCGACCCGTGTGATGCGCGGATCGTTCTTCAACTTGAACAGAACGCCGGATCCCTCGTTGCGATCAAGGAGATCGAGCAGGTCGGTCTCAGCGGTCGTGACCATCGAGCGGAACTTGAGCATATGGAACGTCTCGCCATTGCGTCCGACGCGTTCCTGCCGGAAGAGTACGGGACCCGGGCCCTCGCGGCGGATGGCGATGGTGACTGCAATGAAGACCGGGATCAGGGCCACGAGCGCAAGACTGGCGAGCGTGATATCCAGGACCCGCTTGAGCGTATGCTTCCCTCCGTCGTAGTTGGGCAGCTCCACGTGCATGAGCGGCAGGCCTTCGACAGGTCGGAAGTGGATGCGCGGACCGGCAATGTTGGTGAGAGCCGACGCGACCACGAGTTCGGCGCCGAGGCCCTCGAGCTCCCACCCGAGATCGCGGATGAAGTGCGAGGGGGATCGAGGTTCACCCGCCACGATGACGGCATCGGCCTTCGTCGCGCGAACCGCGGCACCGATGTTGCTGAGATCGGCGATGACGGGAACGGTGTCCGCCGCGAACGTGATCCGGGCCGACGTGCCCTGAGGCAGGCCCACGCCGATCACGTTATAGACCGCGCCCGACTTCTTGTCCATCTGGCGCACGACATAGGCAACATCGGCGGGGTCGCCGACCACGATGGCCCTCGACAGGTAGTGCCCCGTCGCTCGCCTGTGATTGAGCCACCGTCGCCACAGCCAGCGGTCGAGGAGCAGTGCGCCGAGGCCGACGGGCAGGGCGACCGTGAAGAATCCGCGGGCCGTCTCGACCTGCAGCACGAGGAAGGCGATCGCCAGGATTCCGAAGGTGTAGAGGCTCGATGAGACGACGCCCCGATACTCGGCGAATCCGAGCCCGAGGTTGCGCACGGCGCGAGTGCGGAAGATCGCGAGCATCCCGAGCCAGACTGCCCCGAGGACGCCGGCGACCGCCGAGCTCTGCAGGAAGACTTCCGTGGCCTGAAGCTGCGACGGTGTCAGCGCGTATTGCGCGAAGAGTGCGACGGAAATGGCCATCACGACGATCGCGCAGTCGCTCAGGACGAGCGCCCGCTGAAATCGGCGCGCCCAGTTGAAGAGTTCGCTGGAAACGGAGCCTCGTGCTGTTCTGGTGTGCAGGAGGTCCATTGTCTTCAAGCGCCGAAACAATGTGAGGCGCCGGGCGTAGAGGTGCGAAACCGCGCCGCCGAATTCAGCGATGGCCGTTCTCGCCTTTCGGCGAGGAGGGTGCCAACTCGAATCTTCGTGCTGGGGTATTGGTTTGGCGGTCGCCAAACGTACTGATGTCGGGTGCATCATTGCCAATCCTGTATCGGGTTACAGATATCGGGTTGTTGCTGGTATTCGGGCCAGGCACTCGATCGGGTAATCGGGCACCGCCCGGATGCACGATCCTTCGGGGGGATCGGCTCGGGGTGAGCGGCAGAATTGCTGTGCTCAACGCCAGAGTAGCGCGGACAATTCTGTTTGAATGCCCCCCATTTGGGGGTGATGTCGCTACGTCGTCCGCGACCGTGGTGTGATATTGGTGCCTCGAGCACGCACAGTGCAACCCTGGTCGTGTATCGGAGGCCAGGCGAGAATGCTCACGGCATGGTGGAGGTGTTTCTCGCGGCTGCTTCGGGGCGGTCACGCCACGGGCGCATCGGGGTACGCGCTCGGATGGCCACGGTCGCGGTGATCACGACGGCGATCGCGGCGATCGCGGCGATCGCGGTCGGAGTGGAGTGCAAGTCGCCCGTCAACCGCGCGACGGCCACCCAGGCCAGGCCCCAGGAGAGCGATACGGTCGGTGCGAGGCGACCGTATCCCCAGACGGCCACGAGCACGCCCACGAGGCAGGCGACCGCCAGCACGATCACGGACCACAGGTCCGGCCCGAGCCCGAGGCCGCGGAAGCCGGCTGCCACGAGGAATGCGGTGACGTTGGCCGCCGTCGCTATGCAGACCCAGCCGAGGTACAGGCCCACCGTGCCGTCGGCCACGATGCTTTCGACGATCCCCTTCGGCCGCGAGGCGATGGTGATGCGGAAGGCCAGTACCAGCACAGCGAGCAGAGCGGCGATGATCGGAACGCTTGCTCCAAGGAAACCGAACTGGATGCTGAGGATCCAGGCGGCATTAAGGATCAGTGACGCGGCGATTGGATAGCCGAGTCGTCTTTGACGGTCGTCCGTCTTCTGCTTCGGAAGCGACTGCCACACCGCGTAGGCGAGCAGCCCGGCGTAGATTGGGGTCCAGATCGCGAAGGCCGGCCCTCCGGGAGCAATCGGCGTCGCATCGGCGGCGAGCGCGCCTCCCGCGGCATCCTGGATCGGCGTGCCTCCCGCGGCGCCGGATCCGATGAACGCGCCGACCACTGCGAGAGTTGCACTGATCAGCACCACGGACTGGCGGAAGGTGTCTCGTGTCTCATCCACGGGGGACTCCTGTTTCATCAGCTGGCTTAGCAATTCACGATAGTCTTAAATGAGAACCATGGAAGCATCGCCACGATGACCGATTCCGCCGGAATGCTGAGCTGGCCCACCGGCCGGTTGCTCTCCACCGCCGCGCGCCTCGTGGAACATGCGTGGGCGGAGGCGCTGGAGAAGATCGGGCTCACTCATGCCGGCCTGATCGTGCTTCATCTGCTGGGGTCGGGACCGCTCAGCCAGACCGAACTCGCCAGTCGTGCGCGGGTCGAGGTGCAGACGATGTCCCGCACCCTGGAACGGCTGGAACGTGAGGGCTATGTCGCCCGCCAGAAGCATCCGAAAGACGGGCGCCGCCACATCGTGACCAGAACACCCGAGGGGGACACGGCCTGGGACTCCGCCCGCACCCTCGAGGCCGATCTCTTTCCCGCCGCCGCCGATACCCCGACGATGCGCGCGGCTCTCCTCGAGATCATCGCGGCGGCGGCGGCGGAGCGGTGGAACTCCGACTAGGCCGGAGTGGTTCCGGCCTGCTCGGCAGTGCCTTCCTGTTCCGCCAGCTTGGCGCGCACCTCGTCCATGTCGAGCGCCTTGACGGCATCGATCACCTGGTCGAGTGCGGGTGCCGGAAGGGCGCCGGGCTGCGCGAAGACGAGAACTCCGTCGCGGAAGGCCATGAGTGTGGGGATCGAGGAGATGCCCGCGGCGCTCGCGAGGGCCTGCTCGGCCTCGGTGTCGACCTTGCCGAAGGTGATGTCGGGGTTGCGCTCGCTGGCGGCCTCGTAGATCGGCGCGAACATCTTGCACGGTCCGCACCAGTCGGCCCAAAAATCGACGAGCGTGATTCCGGGAGAGGTGACGGTGCCCTCGAAGGCATCCGCGGTCAGGGTGGTGGTCGGCAAGGGGTTCTCCTTCGTTTGTCGGACGCGATGCGCGTCACTCACCCCAACACCGCTAGTAGGTGTTCGCATTCCCCGGGGCCACGGCATTGTGGATTTCCACAATGGAAACGGGCCTGCCGCGCCCTCGTTTCGTGCGGCCCGCACGACCGCTTTTGCTCGCAACGACGGCGATCGTAGGTTCGAGGCTCTGACTCCCTCCCGCGGCAGAGCCCGGCGAGATCACACCGAAAAGACGTGGCATCATGACCAAGCTCGAAAACCACCCGACGCCCCTCTCGACCCCGACCGGCGCCGAATCGACGGCGCAGCCGCGGGGAATCGACACGGCCTGGCTCGGCGAATACCTGCTCGGAAGCTGGGCGGATTCCCGACGGCGCTCCCGGGAACTGCTGAAGGGCGCCCAATTCCACCGCATTGACGGACTCGGTCTCGACGAGCAGCGTGCGCGGGTCCTCGGCCAGCTCGGCCTGCTCGTGGAATCCCGGTCCGTGCTCCGCGCCTTCCCCACCGAGCTGGGCGGGCATGACGACCACGGCGGCAATATCGCCTCCTTCGAGGAAATGGTCACCGCCGATCCGTCTCTCCAGATCAAGTCGGGTGTGCAGTGGGGGTTATTCGGTGCGGCCGTGCTGCATCTCGGCACCGAGCGTCACCACGAGAAGCTGCTTCCCGGCATCATGAGCCTCGCCATTCCCGGAGCCTTCGCCATGACGGAGACCGGCCACGGATCGGATGTCGCCGCCATCGGCACGACCGCCACGTACGATCCCGACACCGAGGAGTTCGTCATCGACACTCCGTTCCGCGCCGCGTGGAAGGACTACCTCGGCAACGCCGCCCTGCACGGCATCGCTGCCGTCGTCTTCGCGCAGCTCATCACATGGGGTGTCAACCATGGCGTGCATGCGTTTTATGTGCCGATCCGAAACGAGGATGGCTTCCTTCCGGGAGTCGGCGGTGAGGATGACGGCCTCAAGGGCGGTTTGAACGGCATCGACAACGGCCGGCTCCACTTCCACGGGGTCCGGGTTCCGCGCGAGAACCTGCTCAACCGCTACGGTGATGTCGCCGCAGACGGCAGCTACACGTCGCCAATCAAGAGCCCCGGGCGCCGCTTCTTCACCATGACCGGCACCCTCGTGCAGGGCCGGGTGTCCCTCGACGGGGCATCCGTCGTCGCCTCGAAGCTCGCGCTCTTCATCGCGATCACCTATGGAACTCAGCGCCGCCAGTTCACCGCGGCCGACCCGACGAGGGAGGAGGTCATTCTCGACTACCAGCGCCACCAGCGCCGGCTGCTGCCGAAGCTGGCCACCACCTACGCCATGTCCTTCGCGCACGAGAAGCTGCTTACGGTGTTCGACGGTGTCTTCTCCGGTGAGCGGGCGACGGATGCCGACCGCGAGGATCTCGAGACCCTCGCGGCCGCCCTCAAGCCGCTCGGCACGTGGGCGGCGCTTGAGATCCTGCAGGAGGCCCGGGAGGCGTGCGGCGGAGCCGGATTCCTGGCCGAGAATCGCCTGACCCAGTTGCGCGCGGACCTCGACATCTATGTGACTTTCGAGGGGGACAACAACGTGCTGCTGCAGCTTGTCGCCAAGCGACTGCTGACCGACTACTCCCGCAAATTCGCCAGCGCGGATGTCGGGGCGATGGCGGGCTATGTCGTCGGGCAGGTCGGCGAGGCCGCTGTCAACCGTTCGGGCCTGCGCCGGCTCGCGCAGAACGTAGCGGACTTCGGCTCGACGGCCAGGTCGGTGGGGTTCGTGCGGGACGAGGCATCCCAGCGTCAGCTGCTCACCGACCGAGTGGAGACCATGGTCGGCTCGCTGGCCGGCCGGCTACGAGGCGCGGCGCGAGCCTCGGCGGCGGAGGCGGCGGATCTTTTCAACTCCAACCAGAACGAGCTCATCGAGGCGGCGCGCGCGCACGCCGAACTGTTGCAGTGGGAGTCTTTCACCGAGGCCCTCGACGGCATCGACGACCCGGAGACGAAGAAGGTGCTCACGTGGCTCCGCGACCTCTTCGGCTTCGGCCTGATCGAGAAGAACCTCGCCTGGTATCTGATCAACGGCCGGCTGTCAGGCCAGCGCGCGCAGGCGGTCACCGACTACATCGATGATCGACTGCTGCCGCGGCTTCGACCGCACGCTCTCGACCTCGTGAACGCATTCGGGTTCGAACCCGAGCACGTGCGGGCGGCGATCGCGTCGGGTGCCGAGCGCGACCGCCAGGACGAGGCTGCGGAATACTTCCGTGCTCTTCGCGCAAGCGGCACCGCGCCCGCGAAGGAGAAGTCGCCCAAAGCCAAGCGGTAGCGGCAATCACCGGTCGGGTCGGCTAGCCGGGCGCGGCCGGCTGGGGCCGTTCATCGGTCACGGCGACGATCGGCATGATCTCGAGCGTCTCCGCGACCTGCGCGCCCGCCGCGACAGCGGCATCCACCATGTGCTGGGTGCCCTCGATGCGGGGATCGAGCCAGTCGCCCCAGAGCTCCCGCGGCAGGGGAACCGGATTGCGGTCGTGGATCTGTTCGAGCGTGTGCACGGCGTCGGCGGTGAGCATCGTCGTGGTGAGCGTCCACACCCGCGGATCGTCGTCGGACAGGGAACGGTCCTTCCACCAGGAGTAGATGGCGGCGAACGCCATCGTCTGGCCGTGGGGAGCGTGGATGTAGAACGGCGTCTTCTTGTTGGTCACCGGATCCGTCTGCCACTCGTAGTAGCCGGACGCGGGGATGAGCGCCCGCTTCGACCGGATCGCGGCGGCGAACGAGGCCTTCTCGGTGATCCCCTCGCTCCGGGCATTGAATGTCGGAACCTTCATCGTGAGCGTCTTCGACCAGCCGGGCGTGAGCGACCACCGGGCGAGCTCGAGACGGCGAACCGGTTCGGGCCCTTGCTTCATCGATTCGAGCACGACGGCGACGGGGTCGGTCGGACGGATGTTCCAGCCCGGACGCCAGTCACGGAAGTCTCCGCCCACCGCCACGAACTCCTCGATGAGCTCGTCGGTGCTCTTGTCCATCGCGAAGCGTCCGCACATGGCCACATTCTGGCCCGGGCCGATGACAGGCGCCATTGCCGCTCGTCCCGGGAAGTAAAAAGGCCACCCGCAGTAGAAGCCTGCAGATGGCCTTCGTGGCTCCGACGGGCGTCGATCCCGTGACCTCACGATTTTCAGTCGTGCGCTCTACCAACTGAGCTACAGAGCCGTACTTGATTGAAAGAAATGCCTATTGAAAAAGGCACGGCCGTCTGGCGAGAGATGACCGTGCCTTTGCGACCCTGACCGGACTTGAACCGGCGACCTCCGCCGTGACAGGGCGGCGCGCTAACCAACTGCGCTACAGGGCCTAGCTATGTTTTGTGACCCCAACGGGATTCGAACCCGTGTTAACGCCGTGAAAGGGCGCCGTCCTAGGCCACTAAACGATGGGGCCATGAAGAAAAATCCTTCATAGCTGCCGAGGAACAAGCATAGGGGTGCCCGGCCCCTTTTCCAAACCAGCTCCCTCCGGAGGGTCCGACAGCGCCCTCACCGAGCGTCGGATCGATGCGCCACTCCGTGGGGATGCGGGTTTTCGGGGGAGGGCGAAGGTAGATTCAACTTGTTGTCGAGACTTCGGGGAGACATGAGCCACATCATCGGCGTACCGCGCGGTACGAACCGCATCATCCGCTCGCTTCGCGGCAAGCGGCTGGTCGCGACGCTCGCGGTGCTGTCGGTGCTGGTGAGTGGGTCGATTCTCGGTCAGGCAGCCGGCCCCGCCTTCGCCGCCGCGTATCCCAGCTGGGACGATGTGCAGGCCGCCCGCCAGAGTCAGGTGGCGACGCAGGCCGAAGTGGCCAAGGTGCAGGGACTGCTCGCCGGGCTGCAGGACGCCGTCGATTCCACCCAGGCCGTCGCCCAGCAGAAGGGCGACGAGTACCAGGCCGCCCAGCAGAAGTACGATGAGGCCGCGTTCAAGGCCGCCGCGCTGCAGAAGCAGGCGGATGCCGCGCAGGCAAAGGCGAGCAAATCGAAGCAGCAGGCCGGCCAGCTCGCCGCCCGGCTCGCTCGTTCCGGCGGCGACAATCTTTCAGCCCGGCTGTTATTCAGCGGCGGCGACTCCACGACGCTTCTCGCCCAGCTCGGGCTCGCGAGCATGGTGAAGAACCAGTCGGCCGGTCTCTACGAGAAGGCCATCCAGGACCAGAACACGGCCCAATCGCTCACCGACCAGGCCGACGTGGCCAAGGCTGCGCTGCAGCTGCTCGCCGCCGCGGCCCAGAAGGCGCTCGAGGACGCCACCGCGGCCGCGGAGACGGCCGCCGCGGCGCTCACCGAGCAGCAGGACAACAACGCCCGGCTGCAGGCCCAGCTCGCTACGCTCGTCACGAACACCAACCATCTGGAGTCCGAGTATGTGGCTGGTGTCAAGGCCCAATGGGGTGACCTGGCCGGTCTCGGTGCCGGCAAGATCTCCTCCACCGGATGGGTGCGACCGTCCGGCGGGCACATCTCCAGCCCGTTTGGTTTCCGCATCAATCCGTTCACCCACTACTACGCGTTTCACGCGGGGACCGACCTCGGAGCCAACTGCAACTCGCCGATCTTCGCCGCTCACGGTGGAACCGTCATCTACGCGGGCCCGAACGGCGGTTACGGCAACTTCGTGCTGATCGACAACGGCGGCGGGATTACGACCGGCTACGGGCACATCGTCAACGGTGGAATCCACGTGAGAATCGGCGAGGCCGTCGGTCCCGGCCAGCCGATCGCTCTCGTCGGGAGCACCGGCCATTCCACCGGCTGCCACCTGCACTACGAGATGCGGCGGGGCGGGATCGCCTTCGATGCCGTGCCGTTCATGCGCGCGAACGGCATCGAGCTGGCCAACTAATCCGGTCGAGTGCGGATCGCGGGGGACCCGCCGTTACGACATGCCCGGGTCCTAGGGTCGCCAATCGGCCATGCGCTTGTTAGTGTGGCTGGTGGTAACAGTGTGACTGGAGTGACCGACGAAGTTCGACGTCACAGGATCGGGGACTGATGACGTTCACTCACGGAGGCATCGCGCCGCGACCGCGACGGTCACGGCGGGCGACGCGCTGGACGTCGGCCCTCGCCGCGCTCTCGATCCTCGCCGCCGGATCCATCATCGGGTCGAGCTCCGCCGCATACGCCACGAACTACCCGAGCTACGCCGACGTGCAGGCCGCGCGCAGCAGCGAGGCCGCCAAGCAGGCGGAGATCGCCACGCTCAACCAGTTACTCACCTCGTTGCAGGCCGCCGTCACCACGGCGCAGGCGGTGGCAGTGCAGAAGGGCCGGGACGCCCAGGTCGCCCAGTCGAATTACGACGACGCCACGGCGAAGGCCGACAAACTCAAGAGCCAGGCGGATGCCGCCCAGACAGAAGCGGACAAGTCGAAGAAGCAGGCCGGTGAGCTTGCCGCGCTGCTCGCCCGCACCGGCGGTGGTGACCTCAGTGCGACGCTGTTCTTCAGCGGCGCCGGATCGACGAGCCTCCTCGCCAAGCTCGGGCTCGCCAGCATGGTGAAGAACCAATCGGCGGGGATCTACGCCAAGGCGGTGCAGGACCAGAACGTCGCCCGATCGCTCACGGACCAGGCCGACCTCGCCAAGGAGGCGCTCAAGGCGCTCTCCGCCCAGGCTCAGAAGGCAATGGACGACGCGGCGGCGGCTGTTCAGGCGGTGTCCGCGGCGCTGGCCGACCAGCAGACGCACCAGATTGAGCTGAACGCACAGCTGGCCATCCTGGTGTCGAACACCAACCAGACCGAAGCGGCCTACGCTGCCGGTGTCGAAGCGGCCCGCCAGGCGGCTCTCGCGGCCGCCGCAGCCGCGGCTGCCGCAGCCCGCGCCGCCGCTGCGGCCGCCCCCCATGCCGGCACCGTCTCTGCCGCTGGCTGGGCCCGGCCCTCGGCGGGGCACATCTCGAGCCCATACGGCTACCGGCTCGACCCGTATACGGGCAGATACGCGCTGCATGAGGGAACGGACCTGGCACCCGGATGCGGCTCCCCGATCTACGCCGCGCACAGCGGAACCGTCGTTCTCGCCGGTCCCTACGGCGGCTACGGCAACTATGTGCGCATCCGGAACACCGACGGCAACTACTGGACGGCGTACGGGCACATCGTCAACGGCGGCATTCTCGTGCACATCGGGGAGACCGTGCAGGTGGGCCAGAACATCGCTCGGGTGGGCAGCACCGGCTGGTCGACCGGCTGCCACCTGCATTTCGAGGTGTACCACAATGGCTCGACCATCGACCCGGTGCCGTTCATGCGCGCACACGGCGTCGAACTCGCGAACTGACCTTTCGTAGGCTTCGCCGATCCGCCGCTGATTCGCGGGGCTGGTGGGTTTGTCGGGCAATTGCTACTGTGTCACCTGTTGACACTGTTACTCATGTGACTGCGGGGGGATCTGCGGTACGACTCGGGGACTGATGAAATCGACCTGGCACGGCCGCGGTGCATCGTTCCGCGATGCACGAACGACTATCGGCGTGAAGGCGACCAGGGCAACCGCGATCGTGGCTGCCCTCGTGATCGTCGTGAGCGCCACGATTCTCGTGCAGCCACCGTCCGCCGCGTTCGCCGCCGACTATCCCACCTGGGCAGACGTGCAGGCCGCGCGCAGCAGCGTCAGCGCCAAGCAGGCGCAGATCACCCGGCTCGATGGTCTCCTCGCCGGGCTGCAGTCCGCGGTCACGGCCAGCCAGGCGCTCGCCGAGCAGAAGGGCGCCGAATACCAGACGGCGCAGCAGAAGTCCGACGAGGCGGCCTTCAAGGCCGGCGAGCTGCAAAAGCAGGCGGATGTCGCGCGCGCCAAGGCCGAGAAGTCCAAGCAGCAGGCCGGCCAGCTCGCCGCCCGGCTCGCCCGCGCCGGCGGGACCGACTTCTCCGCCCGACTGTTCTTCAGTGGCGGCGAGTCCAAGAGCCTGCTGGCCCAGCTCGGCCTCGCGAGCATGGTGAAGACCCAATCCGCCGGGATCTACGAGAAGGCCGTCCAGAACGAGAACTCGGCCCAGTCGCTCACCGACCAGGCCAAGATTGCCGGCGATGCGCTCAAGGTTCTGTCAGAGACAGCCCAGAAGGCGCTCAAGGACGCGGCAACGGCATCCGAGAACGCGGTCGCCGCTCTCGCGGAGCAGCAGGGCAACAAGGACCGGCTCGAAGCGCAGCGCGCGGCACTGGTGAACAACACGAGCATCACCGAGGCGCAGTACAACACCGGGGTGCAGGTTCGGGCGGCCGCCGCGGCTGCCGCGGCGCAGGCGAAGGCCGAGGCCGACGCCAAGGCGGCGCGAGACTACGCTGCGGCGCATCCGACGGTCCAGCCCGCTTCCACCGGTGGTGGCGGCGCGAGCACCAGCGTCAGCCCCAGCGGCTGGGTCAGGCCCGCCGGTGGACACATTTCGAGCCCCTACGGGTGGCGTGTCAATCCGTACTCCGGTGTCTACAGCCTGCACGCGGGCACGGATCTTGCGGCCGGGTGCAACGCACCGATCGTGGCGGCACACTCCGGCGTCGTCGCCTACGCGGGCTGGAACGGCGGATACGGAAACTTCATCCTGCTCGACAACGGCGACAACATCTCCACGGGCTACGGCCACATCGTGGCCGGTGGAATCCGCGTGAGCATCGGCCAGCGGGTGGCTGAGGGCCAACAGATTGCCAGCGTCGGCAGCACCGGCAACTCCACCGGCTGCCACCTGCATTTCGAGGTGCGCCCGAACGGAACGGCGATCGACGCCGCACCGTTCATGTCAGCCCGCGGCGCCGCGCTCGGCTAGGCCTCCAGCCAGGCCGGGCCGCCGCCGGCATCGTGCCCGGTGCGGTGCGGTGCGGTGCGGTGCGGTGCGGTGCGGTGGCATCGAAAGACCGCGCCGACGACGAGCGCCGGCGCGGTCCAATGGATCTGCCTAGTGTGCGCCCTCTTCGGCGAGCTTCGTGATTCCGGCCTGCACGATCGCCTCGGCCTCGGCGGCGTTGCCCCAGCCCTCGGTCTTGACCCACTTGCCGGGCTCGAGGTCCTTGTAGTGCTCGAAGAAGTGCTCGATCTCCTTGCGGGTGTACTCCGGAATGTCGTCGACGTCCTGGATCCACGACCAGCGCGGGTCCTTCGCCTGCACGGCGATCACCTTTGCGTCGGAGCCGCCGTCATCCGTCATGTTGAAGACGGCCACCGGGCGCACCTTCACGCCGACGCCGGGGAAGAGCGGGTGGTCGAGCAGCACGAGTACGTCGACCGGGTCGCCATCGAGGCCGAGGGTGTTCTCGAAGAAGCCATAGTCCGTGGGATAGACGAAGCCGGTGAAGAGCACGCGGTCGAGGTAGACGCGGCCCGTGACATGGTCCACCTCGTACTTGTTCTTGCTGCCCTTGGGGATCTCAATGATCGCGTCGTAGCTGGCCATTGTTGGCGCTCCTAAAAAATTCGTTGGCGGACGCAATAACGTTATCGGATGACCACACGCCCCCGCCTGACGCCCGCGATCGCCGACGTGCGCTCGGCCGTGCGCTCGGTGCTCGGCGCGCTGCCGCCGAGCACCGCCGCCCCGGTGGCCCCGTCGGCCGCGTCGGCCGCGTCGGTGGTCGCGCCGGTCCGAAATGCAGGAGCGGGTGTGACTCCTGTGCCAGGTGTCGAGCCAGAGACGACTCCTGTCACGCCACGGCCTGCATTGCGCGCAGGGGTGGCGGGGGTGGCACGGATGGCGGGGGTAGCGGAGCGGGGCCCGGTGCTTGTCGCGCTCAGCGGCGGCCCGGATTCGCTCGCGCTCGCCGCGGCGACCGCCTTTGAGGCGGCCCGGGCCGGCATCCGGGCCGGAGCCGTGATCGTGGACCACGGACTGCAGGCCGGTTCGGCGGATGTCGCGGCTCGCGCGGCACGGCAGGCCCGCGCGCTCGGACTCGACCCGGTGGTCGTGAAGACGGTGCGCGTCGGGGCCGAGGGCGGACCGGAGGCCGCCGCCCGGACCGCGCGGTATGCCGGGCTGGCCGAGGCAGCCGCGGAGGCCGGGGCGGCCTCGGTGTTTCTCGGCCACACGCTCGATGACCAGGCCGAGTCGGTACTGCTCGGACTCGCCCGTGGCAGCGGTGCCGGAAGCCTGAAGGGCATGGATGCCGCGACCGGGCTCTTCATGCGGCCGCTGCTCGGCATCCGGCGCGCGACGACCGAGGCGTTCTGCGCGGACTCCGGGCTCACCCCGTGGGCCGATCCACACAACGACGACGAGCGGTTCGCGCGGGTGCGGGTTCGCACGCTGGTGCTGCCGATGCTCGAGCGCGAACTCGGTCCCGGATTCGCGGAGGCGCTCGCCCGCACGGCCGGCCTCCTCCGCGAGGACACCGAGGCCCTCGATGCCTTCGCCGAGGACCAGCTCGAGGAACTCGCCGAACATGCCGAGGCCGGCATCTCCCTGCCGGTTTCGGCCCTCGCCGCCAATCCACCCGCTCTGCGGCAGCGGATCATCCGGGCCACCGTGCTCGCCGAGTTCGGCGTGAGCCTCAGCCGAAGCCACACGCTGGAGGCGGCGCAGCTCGTGACCGACTGGCGCGGGCAGGGGACGATCGACCTGCCCGGCATCGCTGTCGAGCGGCAGGGCGGCCTGCTCGTCTTCCGGTCGACTCGCCCGACGCCGGTCAAGTGAAAGAATGGGGCAATGGAATACAGCGATATCGCCGGCGACCTCGAGAGCGTACTCATCACCGAGCAGCAGATCCGCGACAAGATCGCCGAACTGGCGCGGCGCATCGAGGCGGACTATTCCGGTGAGAGCCTGCTGCTCGTTGGCGTGCTCCGCGGCGCGGTGATGGTGATGGCCGATCTGGCCCGCGAACTGGCTCTGCCGGTCGAAATGGACTGGATGGCCGTGTCGTCCTACGGTTCGGGCACCGAGTCGTCCGGCGTCGTGCGCATCCTCAAAGACCTCGACACCGACCTGCACGGCCGCAAGGTGCTCATCGTGGAGGACATCATCGACTCCGGGCTCACGCTCTCCTGGCTGCGAGCCAACCTCGGAACACGGGGAGCGGATTCGGTGGAGATCTGCGCGCTGCTGCGCAAGCCGGCCGCGGCCAAGCTTGCCGTCGACGTGCGGTACGTCGGCTTCGAGATCCCGAACGCCTTCGTGGTGGGCTACGGACTCGACTACGCCGAGAAATACCGCAACTACCGCGACATCGGAGTGCTTGCCCCGCACACTTACGCATAGCCCCTCTCCCAAAACGCAGGAGTTTCGCCATCATGCGGGGCGTCCGCCACCGGGATGGATGCTTTCGCGGCGCATCTCCTGCATTTTCTGTGGGGGCAGAGGGGGCGCGCAGTGGCCGGGATTCCACATTACGCCCACGGCAAACATGGAGGGGCCACCCAGTACCGCTCGGGTAGCCTTGGCGTCACATTCTTCGTCAGAAAGGTGCCGGGCGAAACCCCGCAACACTATGGACTTCAAGCGCTTTCTTCGTGGCCCGCTCGTGTACATCCTGCTCGCCGTGATCGTCGTCTCGGTGGGCTTCAGCCTGCTCAGCGGCTCCGGTTACAAGGAGATCAGCACGAAAGACGGGCTCTCGCTCCTGAAGAATGACAAGGTCGCCTCCGCCAAGATCGTGGACGGCGAACAGCGCGTCGACCTCACCCTCACCGCGGCCGGCAGCAACGGCAAGCTGGTGCAGTTCTACTACGCCGCTCCGCGTGGCCCCGACATCGTGAAGGCGGTCGACGCCTCTGGTGCCAGCTACGACGACCAGGTCAACAAGGGCAACTGGCTCTCCTCGCTCCTCGGCCTCGTCATCCCGTTCGTCATCATCGGACTGATCTTCTGGTTCCTGCTCTCGAGCATGCAGGGCGGCGGCTCGAAGGTGATGAAGTTCGGCAAGTCGAAGGCCAAGCTCGTCTCGAAGGAGACCCCCAAGGTCACGTTCGCGGATGTCGCCGGTGCCGATGAGGCGATCGAAGAGCTCGAGGAGATCAAGGACTTCCTCAAGGAACCGGCCAAGTTCCTCGCGGTCGGCGCTCGCATTCCGAAGGGAGTGCTGTTGTACGGCCCTCCCGGAACCGGCAAGACGCTTCTCGCCCGCGCCGTGGCCGGCGAAGCCAACGTGCCGTTCTATGCCATCTCCGGATCGGACTTCGTCGAGATGTTCGTCGGCGTCGGCGCAAGCCGCGTTCGCGACCTCTTCGCTCAGGCCAAGGAGAACTCCCCGGCCATCATCTTCGTCGACGAGATCGACGCCGTGGGGCGCCACCGCGGTTCCGGCATGGGCGGCGGCCACGACGAGCGCGAGCAGACGCTCAACCAGCTGCTCGTGGAGATGGACGGCTTCGACGTGAAGACCAACGTCATCCTGATCGCCGCGACCAACCGTCCCGACATCCTCGACCCCGCGCTACTGCGCCCGGGCCGCTTCGACCGACAGATCGGCGTGGATGCGCCCGATCTCCTCGGCCGCAAGCAGATCCTCGAGGTGCACGGCAAGGGCAAGCCCCTCGCCGCCGGAGTCGACCTCGAGGTGCTCGCCCGCAAGACGCCAGGCTTCACCGGAGCGGATCTGGCCAACGTGCTCAACGAGGCCGCACTGCTGACCGCGCGCTCCAACGCCCAGCTCATCGACAACCGCGCGCTTGATGAGGCCGTCGACCGCGTGATGGCCGGCCCGCAGCGCCGCACCCGCGTCATGCGCGACCACGAGAAGCTCATCACCGCGTACCACGAGGGTGGACACGCCCTCGTGGCGACCGCGATGCGCAACACCGACCCGGTGACGAAGGTCACCATCCTTCCGCGCGGCCGGGCCCTCGGCTACACGATGGTGCTGCCGCTCGAAGACCGCTACTCGATCAGCCGCAACGAATTGCTCGACCAGCTTGCCTATGCGATGGGCGGACGGGTCGCCGAGGAGGTCGTGTTCCACGACCCGACGACCGGCGCATCCAACGACATCGAGAAGGCCACCTCGACGGCCCGCAAGATGGTCACCGAGTTCGGCATGAGTTCCAACATCGGCTCGGTCAAGCTCGGCTCCGGATCCGGCGAAATGTTCCTCGGCCGTGACATGGGCAGCCAACGCGACTACTCCGAGCGGCTCTCCGAGCAGGTCGACGCAGAGGTGCGCGCGCTCATCGAGGCCGCGCACAGCGAGGCATGGGAGGTGCTCAACGAGAACCGCGACATCCTCGACCGCCTCGCGACCGCCCTGCTGGAAAAGGAGACACTCGACCACGTCGAGCTCGCCGAGATCTTCAAGGATGTCAAGAAGATGCCGGAGCGCCCGCAGTGGCTCTCGAGCACAACGCGTCCCGTCTCATCGCTTCCTCCCGTTCTCGTGCCGCAGAAGGCGCCCATCGATGAGGGTGTCGTGGACGGTGGGGTGACGTCTGAGCCGGTGAAGAAGGCGCACACGCCACGGCCGCGCAAGCAACCCGACATCGCGCCCGCGTGATTCCGGCCGTCTCCTAACGGGCCTACGCTCGTAATCGTGAGTATCGATACCGCGCGCATCGAAGCCGCCGTTCTCGAGATCCTCGCCGCAATCGGCGAGGATCCGACCCGGCCGGGCCTGCAGAGCACTCCCAGGCGGATCGCGCAGTCCTACGGCGAGTTCTTCAGCGGCCTCGCCGTCGATCCCCTCGACCACCTCACTGACAGCACCGATTTCAGCACCGGCTCCGGCGACACCAGCGAGCTGGTGCTGCTGCGGGCCATCGAGTTCCGGTCGATGTGCGAACACCACCTCCTTCCGTTCGTCGGGGTGGCTCATCTGGCCTACCTGCCCCGCGAGCGCATCGTGGGCCTCGGTTCGCTTCCCCGTGTCGTCGACACCCTTGCCGCCCGCCCGCAACTGCAGGAGCGCCTCACCGAGGAGGTGGCGGATGCCCTCCAGACCGGCCTCGACCCGCGCGGCGTGCTCGTCGTGCTCGAGGCCACCCACGGCTGCGTCGCCACCCGAGGGGTGCGTCAGACCCGCAGCTCCACCGTGACCATGGCCAGCCGCGGCATCCTCACCGAGCCCGTGGCGCGTGCGGAGATCATGGCGCTCATCGGGGTTGCCACGGCATCGAACGGCGCCAGGCCGACGTGGGCACCCGCATGAGCGGCACGCTGCCCACGGCGCACCCGTACCGCCCGGTCGGGCTTCTCCGGCCGCGCATCATGGGCATCGTCAACGTGACCCCCGACTCGTTCAGCGATGGGGGCGACTACCTGCAGATCGACGCCGCGATCGCGCACGGGCAAGAGCTCGTCGCGGCCGGCGCGCAACTCGTGGACGTCGGCGGCGAATCGACCCGACCCGGCGCCGCCCGCGTGCCGGTCGACGAGGAACAGCGCCGGGTGCTCCCGGTGATCGCGGCTCTCGCCGCTCGCGGCATCATGGTGAGCGTCGACACCATGAACGCGTCGACCGCGCGCGCCGCGGCGGAACGTGGAGCCCTGATCATCAACGACGTCTCGGCCGGCCTGTCCGACCCCGACATGGCGCGTGTGGCGGCGGAGACCGGGCTGCACTTCATCGCGAGCCACTGGCGCGGGCCGAGTTCGACCATGCAGTCCAACGCCGTCTACGGCGACGTGCTGCGCGACGTGCGCCACGAGTTGGAGGCCCGCGTCGAGCAGCTGGTCGCCTCTGGGGTGCGGCCGGATCGACTCATCCTCGACCCCGGACTCGGCTTCGCCAAGAACTCCGAAGCGAACTGGACGCTCCTGTCGAACATCGCCTCACTCGGCACGATCGGCTACCCCGTGCTCGTTGGCGCCTCACGCAAGCGTTTCCTCGCCGCTTTCGCGCCGGATGCCCCGATGGCGGCCCGCGATCCGGCCACCGCCACGATAAGCGCGCTCGCCGCCCAGGCCGGGGTGTGGGGAGTGCGCGTGCACAACGTGGCGGCGACCCGCGGCGCCCTCGACGTGTGGGAGGCGATGCAGCCATGAGCGACACCGACACCATCCGGCTCACGGGCCTTCGGGTATTCGCGCACCACGGTGTTCTCGACTTCGAGCGACAGAACGGCCAGGAGTTCGTGATCGATCTGGAGATCGTGGTGGACCTCGCGCCCGCCGCCGCCTCCGACAACGTGGCCAGCACGATCCACTATGGCGAGCTCGCCGAGGCGGTCGCACGCGCCGTGCAGGGCGACCCGGTGAATCTCATCGAGACCGTCGCCGAACGCGTCGCGGGCGTGACGCTCGGCTACGAGCTGGCCCGGGCGGTCACCGTCACCATTCACAAGCCGACCGCGCCGATCACGGTGCCGTTCGCAGACGTCTCCGTCACGATCACCCGGAGCCGATCCGGGCAGGTCACGTCGTGAGGCGCCGCATCGTGCTCCCCGCCGTGATCGCGCTCGGCTCCAACCTCGGCGACCGCGAGGAGAACCTTCGTGCAGCCGTGCGCGCCATCGCGGCCATCGAGGGGGTCGCCGTGACTGCCGCATCGGGCATTGTCGAGTCCCACGCCGTCAAGCCGGCGGGAACCGATGCGCGGGCGCCCGACTACCTCAACGCCGTGATTCTCGTGCGGAGCGCGCTGCATCCCGAGCAGCTGCTCGTCGAGCTGAACCGTATCGAGGCGGAGCACGGGCGTGTCCGAGCAGAGCGATGGGGCGACCGCACGCTGGACCTCGATATCGTCGACTTCGCGGGACTGAGCCGGCACAGCGAGACACTCACCCTGCCGCACCCGCGGGCCTGGGAACGACCCTTCGTCGTGGTGCCGTGGCTGCAGGTGCAGCCGGATGCCGAGACCGTCGACCATGGACGCATCGACGAACTCGCCGCGGCGCACTCGAGCCAGGTGTGGACGTTCGAGGCGGCGCCTCTGATGGTGGAGGACGACAAATGAAACGGCCGAGCAGATGAAGCGCACCAGCATCCTTGCCCTCGTGCTGGTCGCCCTGATCGGCGGTGTCGGCGGCGGCCTGCTCGAGACAGCCCTCGCGGTGAGCGGCCGTCCGATCGTGCTTCCGCCCATCACGCTCGCCGTCGCGCTTCTCGCCATCGGCATCATGGTGATCGTGCTGGCCATGCCGATCCGCCGACTCACGCACGGAAAGTCGCGCCAGCGGGTCGACCCCTTCTATTCGACCCGGGTCCTGGTGCTCGCCAAGGCGAGCGCACTGAGTGGATCGCTCATCACCGGCTTCGGTGCCGGCGTGCTCGTCTACCTCCTCACCCGCTCGGTCGTGCCGGGGATAGGCTCGATCGGGCCGGCCGTGGCGGCCATCGTCGGGGCAGCGTGCCTGCTGGCCGGGGGCCTCGTCGCCGAGCACATGTGCACCATTCCGCCCGGCAAAGACGATGACGACAACCAGCCGAACGGGACCGTCAGGGCGGGGCCGTAGGCATCCCATGAGCGCATATCGGGAACCGAGGAGCAGCGTGGACCGACTCGAACTGCCGGGTGTGACCTGGAAGCGGGTGTCGCCAAAGCTCGTCTGGGTCGAGCTCGCCGCCGGCGCCGGCTTCCTCGTCGTGGTGATTGCCTCGAGCGTCATCATGTACCTGCTGCAGATCTGGTGGGTGGTCGCGGCCCTCGCCGCCGTCGCCGTCGCCGCGATCGTCAATCTCGCCCTCACCCGGCGCCGGGTTCGCTCCATCGGATACCAGCTGCGCGAAGACGACCTGCTGTTCCGCCGCGGCATCATGTGGCAGCGCTTTGTCGCGGTGCCGTATGGGCGCATGCAGCTTGTTGACATCAATCGCGGTCCGCTCGCCCGGAGCCTTGGATTGAGCGAATTGAAGTTCGTCACCGCCGCCGCCGCCGCCGGGGTCACCATCCCCGGGCTCCCCGCGGCGGAGGCCGAACGCCTCCGCGACCACCTCGTGTCGGTTGCGGAGAGTCGCAGGGCGGGCCTGTGAGCGAACCGGACCACGCGTCGCCCGCACCCGCCGCGCCGCCGGCTCCGCCGTCGGTGCCGACCGTGGTCGCGCGCCTGACCGACGGCGAGTGGCACCGGCTGCATCCGGCGACCCCGCTGCTGAAGGGCGGCTTCGCCCTGATCGTGGTGCTCGGATACATCGTGAGCAACCTGCGCGAACGACTGCTCGGCATGTTCCTTCCGCGGTTCGGAGATGGCGGCGACCCGGTCGACTACGTGCTCAACCACGGGATCGTGCTGCAGGTGCTCGTCGGGGTGGCCGCGCTGCTCATCCTGCTGATTGCGGGTTTCACCGTCTCGTGGCGCATGCACACCTTCCGCATCACCAGCGAGGTGGTGGAGGTGCGGTCGGGAATCCTGTTCCGCACCAACCGCAAGGCGAGACTCGACCGCATCCAGGGCATCAACATCGTGCGCCCGTTCGTCTCGCGGCTGTTCGGCGCGGCGAAGCTCGAGATCAGCCAGGCCGGTCACGACGCGAATGTGCACCTGTCGTACCTGTCGTCTGCCGCGGCGGACGACCTCCGCCGGGAGATCCTTCGGCGGGCCTCCGGCACCCGCGAGGCGGAGCGGATGTCTGCGGTCCCCGTCGGCACCGTGCTCGATCGCCGCATGAACGAGCTGTTCGCACCAGAACTCGATCCGGATGCGGCGCCGCCAGAGTCGGTTGTGAAGATCCACCTTGGCCGCCTGTTTGGGTCGATGCTCCTCGGCACCGGAACGGTCATCGCGGTGCTGGTGGTCATCGCCGTGACGATCTGGATCTCGGCCACCGGCCGCCTCTTCGTGCTCCTGTTCGCCCTTCCGAGCGCCCTCGGCTTCGCCGGCTACTACGCCCGACGGTTCTCCCGGTCGCTCCGCTACACGATCGCGGGCACTCCCGACGGCGTACGCGTCGGCTTCGGGCTGTTCTCCACCAGCAACGAGACGCTGCCTCCCGGTCGCATCCATTCGATCGAGGTCAGTCAGAGCCCGCTCTGGCGGCCGGCGGGCTGGTGGCAAATCCGGGTGAACCGCGCGAGCCACACCTCCGGCCGCGGTTCGGAGAACCAGGCGAACACCACGATCCTTCCGGTGGGCAATCGCGCCGACGTGACTCGGGTGCTCGAGCTGATGCTCCCCGACCTGATCGGTCCGGAGACGGCATCCTTCATCGAGAGCGGCCTCACCTCGCCCGGCGGTGCTCCCGACGGCTTCACCAACTCTCCGCGGCGCGCGGCCTGGCTTCGGCCGTTCTCGTGGCGCCGCAACGGCTTCGCGATCGTGCCGGGATCGCTCGTGTTGCGCAAGGGCGCGTTCTGGCGCCGACTCATCATCGTGCCGCAACCCAGGCTGCAGAGCGTCGGCCTGCACCAGGGGCCGCTGCTGCGCTGGTTGCGACTGGCCGACGTTCAACTACACACCGTGCACGGACCGATCAGCGCCGACCTCGGCGCGATCGACCGGGATGCGGCGCTCGCTTTCTTCAGCCAGGTCGCCGACGTCGCGGTGCGCGCCGGCCAGTCCGACACGTCGCACCGCTGGCGAGCAGGGGAGCTGCCGGTATGACATCTGAACGCGACGACAGCATGGGCTTCACCGACCGGCAGGAGGATGCCCGGCGTCGGTCCGGCCGACTCGGCGTCGGCATCATCGGGGCCGGCCGGGTCGGACCGGTCCTCGGGGCCGCGCTCGCCGGTGCGGGCCACGCCATCGTGGGAATCTCGGCCATCTCGGAGTCCAGCCGCGAGCGGGCCGAGGCGATGCTGCACGGGGTGCCGATCCTCGACGTGCCGGCGATCATCGAACGCAGTGAACTGGTGATCCTCGCGGTGCCCGCCGATGAGCTTCCGGCCCTCGTCGCCGGCCTCGCCTCCACCGGCGCCTGGCAGCCCGGACAACTGGTGCTGCACACGGCCGCGGAGTTCGGCACGGCCGTGCTCGCGCCGGCAGTCGCGGCCGGGGTGATCCCGTTGGCGATCCACCCGGCGGTGTCCTTCACCGGCACGACGATCGACATCGCCCAGCTCGTCGGCGCCTACTTCGCCGTGACCGCGCCCGGCCCGGTACAGCCGATCGGGCAGGCCCTCGTCGTGGAGATGGGGGGCGAGCCGATCATCGTCGCCGAGGACGATCGCGCGGCGTACGCCGAGGCGATCGCCACGGCCACAAGCTTCTCGACCGCCATCGTCGACCAGGCCACCGGTCTGCTCGCCTCGATCGGCATCGAGAGCCCCGGAGCGGTGCTCGGACCGCTCGTGCGCTCCTCCGTCGAGAACGCCCTCCGCCACCGCGGCTGAGCCGCCCCGCCCGGCCTCGGCCCGGGCATGCGGCGCGGGTGTCGCGCGTCGACCGCTAGCATCGAGGGATGCCGATCGTCGTAGCCGAAACCATTGCCGAGCTGCGGAAATCGGCAGCGGACGCTCGGGCCAGCGGCCGGCGCATCGCGCTCGTTCCGACGATGGGCGCCCTCCACGCCGGGCACCTCGCCCTCGTGCGGCGGGCGAGCGAGATCGCCGACACCGTAATCGTCTCGATCTTCGTCAATCCGTTGCAGTTCGGCCCGAGCGAAGACCTCGACAAGTACCCCCGCACTCTCGCGGACGACCTTGCGAAGCTCGAGCCGCTCGGCGTGCGGAGTGTCTTCGCGCCGGGCGTCTCCGAGATGTACCCGACCGGGGCGAGCGATACCCGCGTGACGGCCGGCTCGGTGGCCTCGCTCTACGAGGGCCGCACCCGCGCAGGGCACTTCGACGGTGTGCTCACCATCGTCTCCAAGCTGCTCAACATCGCCCAGCCCGACGTCGTGCTCTTCGGCGAGAAGGACGCGCAGCAGGTGTTCCTGGTCTCGCGCATGATCGCGGACCTGAATACGCCGGTCGCCGTCGAGGTCGTTCCGATCGTTCGCGAGGACGACGGGCTCGCGCTCTCCAGCCGCAACAGCTTCCTCGACGCGAAAGAGAAGCGGGCCGCCCGCGGACTGTCGATCGCGCTCGAGGCGGCCGAGTCATCCGCCGACCGTGGCATCGACGCGGTGCTCGCCGCTGCCCAGTCGGTGCTCATGGGGGAGCCGCTCGTCGAACTCGACTATCTCGTCGTCGTCGACCCTGACACGTTCCTTCCGGTGGACGACGACCACCGAGGCCGGGCCATTGTGCTCGTCGCCGCTCGGGTCGGCACCACCCGGTTGATCGACAATACCGCCATCGTCCTCACGGGAGCCCACTCGTAGGTGAGCCGAAGCGCGGGGCCGGACCGCGTCGATCCGCCAGCCCCGCCCCGACGGTAAACTCGTCGAGCCGCAACCTTCAGGAGCACACACGCATGTCCCAGACCACCCCAGCGCCCGAGCCGACGGATGAAGAACTCTCCGAACAGACCCAGGTGCGGCTGGGCAAGCGCGAACGCCTGATCGAGTCGGGCGCGGAGGCGTATCCGGTGGGACTACCGATCACGGCCACGATTCCGCAGATGCGCGCCACCTACGCTGACCTCGAAGCGGATGCCACCACCGGCAACACGGTAGGCCTCGCCGGCCGCATCGTGCACCTCCGCAACACGGGAAAGCTGTGCTTCGCATCGCTGCAGTCCGGCGACGGATCCCGCATCCAGGCCATGGTCTCCCTCGCCGAGGTGGGGGAGCAGTCCCTTGCAGACTGGAAAGACCTCGTCGACCTCGGGGACCACATCTTCGTCTCCGGCGAGGTCATCTCGAGTCGCCGCGGCGAGCTCAGCGTGATGGTGAAGCAGTGGAAGGTCGCGGCCAAGACGCTGCGCCCGCTGCCGAACCTGCATGTCGAGCTCAACGAGGAGACTCGCGTGCGCGCTCGGTATCTCGACCTGATCGCGCGCGAGGGTGCGCGCAAGATGGTGCGCGACCGGTCCGCATCCGTCGCCTCGCTCCGAAAGACCTTCGCCGACCACGGGTACATCGAGGTCGAGACGCCCATGCTGCAAACGATGCACGGCGGGGCATCCGCTCGTCCGTTCGTCACCCACAGCAACGCGTTCGACACCGAACTCTTCCTGCGCATCGCGCCGGAGCTGTTCCTCAAGCGCGCGGTCGTCGGCGGCATCGAGCGTGTCTTCGAGATCAACCGCAACTTCCGCAACGAGGGCGCGGACTCCACCCACTCGCCCGAGTTCGCGATGGTCGAGGCCTACCAGGCCTACGGCGACTACAACCAGATGGCGGACCTGACCCAGGAGATGATCCAGAACGCGGCCCTCGCGATCGGCGACAGCCTCCTCGTCACGCTCGCCGACGGCTCCGAATACGACTTCGGCGGCGAGTGGGATCGCATCAGCATGCTCGACTCGCTCAACGCGGCATCCGGCTGGAGCATCACCGCCGATATGCCGCTTGCGGAACTGCTGGGCTACGCCGCATCGGTGGGCGCGGAGGTGCCGCAGCCGACCCCGGGCAAGCTGATCGAGGAACTGTGGGAGCACTTCGTGAAGCCCGGTCTCACCCGCCCCACCTTCGTGATGGACTTTCCCGTCGACACCTCGCCGCTCGTGCGGGATCATCGTTCCGAGCCGGGTCTCGTGGAGAAGTGGGACCTCTACGTGCGCGGTTTCGAGCTCGCCACCGGCTATTCGGAACTCGTCGACCCGGTCATCCAGCGCCATCGTTTCGTCGAGCAGGCGAAACTCGTGGCGGCCGGGGACCCGGAGGCGATGCGGCTGGACGAGGAGTTCCTGCGCGCGCTCGAATACGGGATGCCGCCCTCCGGCGGAATGGGGATGGGCGTTGACCGCCTGCTCATGGCGCTCTCCGGCCTCGGGGTGCGCGAGACAATCCTGTTCCCCCTGGTCAAGAGCGGGCCGGGGGACTGATGAGCGACTACCTGCCCAAGGAACCCCAGGACCCGAAGAAGGTCTCGAACACCCGCCTCGTGCTCTGGATCGCGGTCGGCGGTATCGCCGTCTACACGATCATCCAGGGCATCATCGGCGTCGTGCAGCACGGCTGACGTTTCCCCAGCCATTCGTCGTATCCTGTTGTCGTGATCGAAAACTACTGGGGCAACTTCGCGTACTCGTTGATTCCCACGATCCTGCTCGGTCTGATCTTCTGGCTCGTGATGCGCTCGATCCTGCGGGCGGACCGAACCGAACGCAAGGTCTACGCGGAGATCGAGGCCGAGGAGCGGGCGAAATTCGACGCGGAGAACAAGGTCGCGACTCGCTGAGTCCGCTCTGCCCGCCCCGCCACCCCATCCCCTCCCGCAGTCCCGCAGCCCCGCAGTCCCGCAGCCCCGTCTCGTTCGAAATCCATGCATTTCTGGTGGGCCGTCGGCGTGCCAGCGGTGACACGCCGGGCTCCTCCACGTGCAGCATGGATTTCGAACGGGCAGAACGGGCAGCACGGGCAGCAGAACGGACGGCGGAACGGGCAACAGGCTCGGCGATGGCGTGGCGCCGAGGCTAGTCGCGCGGCTTCAACCTGACTCCTGGCAGCTCCGGCGCGGTCAGGGGCCGGCCCGCATAGCCGCGCACGGTGCCGAAGCGACCGCTGTCGTTGCCGCCCGCGACGACATCCGCCTGCCAGTCGTCGCGGAATGCCACGATCTCCTCGTGGCTGCGACCGATGAAGTTCCACCACATGACGATCTGCTCGCCGAGCGGCTCCCCGCCGATGAGCAGCACCCGCACCGGCTCGTCCCCGGCAGCGAGCCGCAGGACGTTGCGCCCTTCGCCGACGAAACCGAGATGGGATGTCGGAACCGCCTCACCCTCGAGGGCCAGGTTCCCGGTATCCACCAGCACGCCATGCTCGAATCGCGGGTCGACGGGCAGATCGAGCGATGCCGTCGCCGGCAGGTCGATCTGGGCGCCGACGAGCCCGG
>JBBSBA010000036.1:0-26348 GCA_038251725.1 Actinomycetales bacterium | reverse complement strand
TGTTGCACGTCTCCGTGGGTGACGATGAGGCCGGGGTTGTGCGTCGCGGTGGGTGACGATGGGGTTGTCGATATCGGCGGCGTCATCGTGACGAGCAGCGATGGTCGCGGACGAACGCCCGGGCCGTGATCGTCACGAGGATCCTGGCCGGGCTGCTCGGCACGTTGACGGCGACCGCCATACCCTCAACACGAGGTGGCCCCTTCCCCGGCCGGGTGTGGTAGTCAAGAGTTACTGGCATGACCTTGTGGCAGCAGAATGGAGCCGGACGCGATGATCGTCGTCGCCTCGCCGGAGCAGGCCGAGGCCCTGCTCGACGCGGGGCAGCTGGGCTGTCCCGGCTGCTCGGGGGCGTTACGCCCGCACGGGTATGGCCGCATCCGCAGGGTGCGCAGCCTCTGCGAGGCACCCGTCACGGTGCGACCCCGCCGTGCCCGCTGCCCGGAGTGCGCAGCCACGCACGTGCTCCTGCCCGCAGCACTGGTTCTGCGGCGGGCGGACACGGCCCAGGTGATCGGCACGGCCCTGGCTTCGAAGGCCCGCGGCGATGGGCACCGCACGATCGCGGCCCAGCTGGGCCGCCCGGTCTCCACGGTGCGCCGCTGGCTGCGTCGGGCCAGGGAACCACACGCCGACTGGTTGCAGGAACAGGGCGTGCAGCACGCGTACCGTGCCGATCCTGACATCCTGAATCGCGACTTGGTCTGGCCGACTCCGCTCGGGGACGCACTGAACCTCCTCGCCGGCGCGGCGCTGGCCTGCCAGCAGCGTTGGGATTCCCCGCTGCCAGTATGGACGCTGATCGGCATGTTCACCCGCGGCCGGCTCCTGCCCCCACCCGGGCGCACCTGAGATCCCGCGCCGGGGCGCTCCCGCGTGCCCGAAAACCGCCGTCATCGTGACGACCACGACAATCCCCGCCGTCACCGCTGACGACCACCACGTCACCGTGCCGACCACACCCCTAAAACTCATCGTCAAACAGCATGACGCCTCATCGTCATTCAACGTGACGGACAACACCGCGTCCCCCGGTATCACGGACACGACGCTCAGCCTCGGCATCAGCTCCCCCCTCAGCGGCCCAGTCGCGGGGCCCGGATCGTGCTCGGTCGCCGGTCTCTACGCCTATCTCGAGGCGAAGAACGCCACCGGCGGGTTCACGTTCGGTGACGGTAAGACGCGAAAGGTGAACCTCACCTATCTCGATGACGCGTATGACCCGGCGAAGGCGCTGTCGAACTTCAAGCAACTGGTGAGCGGCGGCATATTCGCCTACGTCGGCGCGCTCGGCACACCAACCAACGCGGCAATCATGCCGGTCGCCAACCAGGAGAAGGTGCCCCAGGTGCTTCTGGTGACGGGCGCCACCGCCTTCTCGAGCAACCAGAAAGCCAACCCGTGGACTTCGGGCCTGTTGCCCACCTACTACGACGAAGGCCACACCTTCGGAGCGCTGCTCACCGGCGCGGGCAAGCCGCTCACCGTCGCCGTCCTCGCGCAGAATGACGACTATGGCACGGACTACGTGAAGGGCCTGACCGACGCCATTGCCGGCAGCGATGTCAAGATCGTCGATAAGGCGACCTATGAGCCGACCGACACGACGCTCGACGGCCAGGTGACGCAGCTCGCCGCAAGCAAGGCCGACGTTCTGATGAGCGCCGTTTCCGTCACACCGCTGCAGGTCGGCGTTCTCACGAAGGCCCAGTCCCTGGGTTGGCTACCGCGGATCTTCCTGCCGTCGAACACCGCGACGCCGGCGACGATTCTCAAGCCGGGCAACGCTAGCGCGTATCCGGCGGTCTACAGCACGTCGCTGTCGAAGGTCCCGTCATCGCCGGCATTCGCTAACGACGCAGACGTGAAGGCGTATAACGCCGCGTTCGCGTCTTATGGCTCAAAGATCGCCACCGTCTACACGCCGCACTGCGCGTGGAGCTACGCCGAGGGCGCGATCCTGGAGCAGGCGTTCAAGGGGATGAAGGACCCCACGCGTGCATCGTTCATGACGGCGCTGAAATCGATCAAGGGCTTCCATGCACCGATGCTGCTCAGCAGCGCCATCGTGGACACCACCAAGAACGACCAGCCCGCAATCAGCGGTTTGTCGCTTGTCAAGTACGACGGCACTGGCTACGCACCGGTCTCGACCTACTGATTCGAAGTGAAGTACTGAGAAGTACTGACTAGCGGCAGAATGGGGGGCACCCCGGGTCTCGGCCCGGGGCGCCCCGCCCTGTGCTCGTCGGCCGGCGGTTGGGCCTAGTCGTGTCGGCTCAGCCGGTCTTGAGCCACGGGGATCACCAGTTTCGACGGATAGCGTCCCCCCGTGTGCAGGAGTTGACCCCCTCGGTTCACATCGGACTGGTGTCTGGAATAGACGAGGGGCTTCGGGTAGCGCTTGATATCGGTGCCCTGCACGACGAGAATCGGCGACTCACCCGCAGAGAACCGGGTGCCCGACGGCAGGATCTCGATCACGAGTTCGGTTGGGCCGTCGTCCTCGAGCGGCAGGCTCCGCCGATGCGAGAGCACCGGCAGGAAGTCGGTCGACCGCTCGATGTCCAATTCCCGGTGAGATGCACGGATCCAGCCGAGCGCCATGGGACCGTCCTCGAACTGTGCGTAGAAGGCGAACGGCACGATCTCGCCCGCCGCGTCGCGTTTGAAGAGGCCGATGAAGACGTCCATGTCGTCCGCATCCGGGGCAGACATGTACAGGGTCGCGGTGCTGTGGCCGATCAGGTCGATCCCCTCGGCGAATCGGTGCTCGAACACGAGACGCTCGGTGCGGAATGGGTCCCCTAGCCCGTGGTATTCGAGCGTCGTCTCACCCTCGGGCACCCACTCCCCCATGCCGCCGGTGGCGCCGTCGAGATACAGGCGGCGGTACTCGGTGGCGGCGATCGGCCAGTCGTCGGCCTCGACGAACTCGCCAACGTTGTAACCCGTGCGAACCTCCGCACGCACGGGCGGCCAGTGATTCAGCTCGCCCTTGCCCAGTAGGAAGTGGTCGAAAAACTCGGCCTGGAGCCGCACGTTCTCCGGCAGATAATACTCGGCCCACTTCTTTCGGCCGTGCACATACAACCACTTCTGCGGCGAGGACATCCGGCGGAAACCCTCGAGCGTGCCTCGGGTGTGCAGCCCTTGGTCGGTCCAGCTCGCGACGACGAACGCCGGCACCGTGATCTTCTCCAGATCCGATGCCTTCGACGCCCAGAATTCGTCAAAGAACGGATGTTCCGCGGTTTCGAGCTCGAGGTCCTCGACCTCACCACTCGAGGCACCCCAGCGCTCCCAGATGTAGGGCCAGAACGAGGTCTCCGGGATCCCCCCATGCCGGGCCACCTCACGATACGTGTCTGACCATCCCTCCCACGGGTTGATGGCAGCGAGGTGCGGCGGGCTGAGCTCGGCGACGCGCCACTGGGCGACCGTGAGGTAGGACACGCCAGTGAGTCCGACCCTGCCGTTGCTCCACGGCTGCACACCCGCCCATTCGATGAGGTCGTAGAAGTCCTCCGCCTCCTCGGGCGACGCGTAGGTCGCCGGTCCGCGCGCGTACCATGTGCCCGGGATGTCGGCGATGATCAGTGCATAGCCGCGAGGCACCCAGAACATCGGGTCCGGCGCCTCGAAGGTCGTGAGGTCGCTCATGTGCTCCGGCAGGACGCCACTCGCCGGGTAGATCTTCCCGATCGGCGCAGGGTCGTGCTTGCCGTAGGGCGACCAGGCGATGAGTACGCCGGCCGGCTCACCCGAGGCGGGTCGGTAGACGTCGGCCTGCACGGTGTGTCCCGCGCGCGTCTCGACCTCCACATCGCGGTCGATGACCATGCCGGGCAGCGTCTCGGTGCGCGGCCGCGGTGGGACCCCGCGCCGGGACTCCGGGGTGCTCCGTGGCGAGCGGAACGAGTAACGGGGTTCAGTGGACATCGGCGTCTACACCTTCCGGAACGGGGATTGCATCATGCTATTGCGGCCCAAAGTCGCGAGCCGCCGCCGATTCCGATCATCGGAATAGCGGGTGAAGCTAGAGGTCGGGCGAGGTGACGATCTGCCCCAAGAGGATGGCGAGGGCATCCGGGGCGGTCACCATTGCCTCGTGGCCCGTCGGTAGCTCATGAACCGCCCAGCCCCGGGAACGCGCCCGTTCGGCCTGTGGCCTGAATACCCGCATCCAGTCCGTGCATTCGATGTAGGCACCCGGCACCCCCGCTTCGGCTTCGCTCAGCGCAATTTCCTCGGTATAGGTGGCCCACGGGTGCGGCGTCAGCCGAGGCGTGAGCCAGGCGAGATCGAGCTCATCGGTGACTCCAAGTACCTTGAGCGAACGCGGGGGGATGAGCCAACCGAAACCTGGACCTTCGACCGACTCCCGGTAGTGGTGCGCCGGCCCCTCCGGCAGCAGATCTATCGCCGATTCACCGTCGGCGGGCAGGAAGGCATCGAGGTGCACACGGAGCCTCAGCGCCTCCGGGCGGCGCTCAGCGACCCCGCTCACAACCATCCCCGCGTAGCTGTGGCCGACCAGGACGGCGTCCGTGATGCCTTCCGCGTCGATGAGGCGCACGACATCCTCGACATGCGTGCTCAGGTCGACCGCCGGCGAGAGGAGGTGCGCCCGGTCACTCACCCCGGTGAAGGTCGGGGCGAAAACCGCATGCCCCGCGGCGCGAAGCTTGGTGGCCACCCTGGTCCAGCACCAACCGCCGTGCCATGCTCCGTGTAATAGTACGTACGTCGTCATTTCGACCCCACATTGTGAAAGAGAGCGAGCGCGGCGGCGGTATTCGACGCCGGCACATGGTAAGTCTCCGCGATTCGCGTGATCTCGTCGTTCATGGCTCCACGCATGACGAGCCACATGATCAGCTCGATGCCCTCGGAGCCCGCCTCGCGCACGAACTCCTCGCGGGAGATACGCGCGAGGGCCTGCGGATCTGTCTCGATTGCCGAGAGGAACATCCGGTCGAATTTTTCGTTAATGAGACCCGCTCGTTTTCCCGCAAGCTGGTGCGACATACCCCCTGTCCCGAAAATCGCCACCGTGATGTCCTCCGGGTAGGACGCGATCGCTCGACCGATCGCCGCGCCGAGTGCGTAGCACCGTGCCGCCGTCGGTTGCGGGTACTGGAGTACGTTCACGAGGATGGGAACGACAGGGCACGGCCAGGCATCTCCCGGTTCCGGGCAGTACACCGACAACGGCACCGTCAGCCCGTGATCGACTTCGAGCTCCTGCGCCACCGTGACATCAAACTCGTCGTCGACGAGGCTTGAGACCAGGTGCGCCGATAGGGCGGGATGCCCGATGACCGGTGGAACGGGCCGACTGCCCCAGCCCTCATCGGCCACGGGGTACGATTCCGCGGTCCCGATGGCAAACGTCGGGACGAGGCTCATGTCGATCGCATTGGCGTGGTCGTTGTAGACGACAAGAATGACATCAGGGGTGTGTTCTGCCATCCACTGGCGGGCGGGCGCGTAACCGTCGAACAACGATCTCCAGTACGGGTCCCGCGTCTTCAGGTTGTCCATCGCCGCCCCAATGGACGGCACGTGGCTTGTGGCCAGTCCCCACACGATCTCAGCCAAGACTGCGGCCTCCCGCTCTCAGCGCGGCGGTGAATTCCTCGGTGGTCATGCCGGTGAAGATCCCGCCGAGGTACTGCATTGACTTCTTGTCGACCTGGGCAAGCTTGAACACATAGAAGATTGAACCGCCGAGATCGAGCATCGCCACCCAATCACGAGCGAGGATCGCGGCCCGCTGATCGAGACTGAGGGCAAACCGGTCGCAATACCCCGCCTCGTCGCCGAGGAAGCTTTCGCGATTCTCCGCCGTGACAAGGGACGCGCAGAGTCTGTTCAACGGATATCCGCGGCGGCTGTCGTCCAGCCCGAAGAGATAGGTCCCCTCGACCTCGGGCTTCGCGGTCATTTCTGCTCCTGGGGATGGGTCGCCAGCGCTTCGACCGTGACGTCCATCCAGGGGAACATCGGCAGCGACGCGAGGGCCTCGTGAAGAATGGTGGCGTCAGCTGCCTCCCAGAGACCGACGACGGCGCGACGTCCGGGCACGCGCCACAAGCGGCGCAGAACTCCCTGCTCGCGGAGCTCCGTCGCTCTCGCGCGCTCGAGCACGCGGAGTCGTTCCCGTTCGGTGGGCGTCATTGTCGGCGGAGGACTCACCTCGAACCTCACTAGGAACTCCATCGAATCTCCCTGCTTCCGTATCGTTGAATGCCATTCTGCTGTGGATCGGGGCCGGCGGGGGCCGTTGCACGCCGCTTGCCCATCCTTGGGATGGATCTCAACTGCCGCTCAGGCCGACCCCGCGCTGGATCACTCGCGCGGCGTCCGCGGCGAAGTCCGCTCCGGAGGAATAGGTTTCCCGCCAGATGGCAAGCGCGTCGCCCACCGCCGCAGGAAGGATGCCGCGGGAGAATGCCTCCACCCCGAACCGCCCGGAATACCCCGCATCGAGTGCGACCCGGACGACATCGGCGATGTCGACAACTCCCGTACTGAGCAGTCCGCGACCCGACTGACCGAGCTCGAGGTAGCCGAGCCTCGGCAGGGCCATTCGAATTGCCTCACCCATGTCGGCCTCTTCGATGGCCATGTGAAATGTGTCGAGGTGGATTCGCAGGTGTTCAGATCCGCTGAGCGTGACGAATTCCATCGCCTGGGCGGCGGTGTTCACGAGAGACGTTTCGTAGCGGTTGAGCACTTCGAACGTCATCGCGATGCCCCGCTCGTGCGCGTAGTCGGCGGCCCGGCCAACCTCCCGGGCTGAACGCGCGAACGCATCGGCGGAGGTGGCCCCCGCGGGATGCCCGAACAATCCGTACGGCACACCGTTCACCTGGTCGCCGCCCAACTCCGCCGTGAAATCGATCACGGCCCGGAGGCTCCCGGCACCGGCTTCGCGCACGTCGGCATCCGCCGAGCCCACATCCGTCGCCGCAGTCAGTCCGCCCACCATCGTGATCGGGGCCAGCCCGCGTTCAGAGATCATGCGGCCGAGCGCGGCCACATTTGTCGCCGCCGGGTCCATCGGTGGCAACACCACATGGGAGTATCCGAGTTGGGCGATCGCGTCCAGGGCGCCGGGGAGAGACTCACGCGATGCCTCACCCACCAGAATGGTCGAGTGGCAGGCGACAGAAAGAGGACGTCGTTCCGTTCGTGCAGTGGTCATGAGACTCTCCGGTGGTCGCTAGAACGTCGGCAGGTCGAGTCGTTGCTTGAATGAGGAATAGCCGTCGTCGAGATGAACGACCGTGCCGTTGATGACATTGGACTCATCCGAAGCGAGAAACGCGACGACGTTCGCGATCTCCTCTGGCTGGGTCATTTCGTTGCGCATCTGCTCCGAGGCAAACGTCGCCTTCAACGCTTCGCTGAACTGATTGATGATGGGTGTGGCGACGCGGCCAGGGGTGATCGCCACCGCACGGATTCCGAACTCGGCAAGCTCGTAGGCGGCGGACCGGGTGAACGAAATGACGGCCGCCTTGGCCGCGCTATAGCTGAAGGACAGCTCGGCCGCGGCCTCACCGTAGATGGAGGAGGTGCTGATGATCACGCCAGGGGTGCCCTGGTCGCGAAATTGTCGACCGGCAGCGAGGATGCCGTAGTACACGCCGTCCTGGTCCACACGGATCATCGGAAGATAGTCGACCTCAGGGTCGTGATCGAGCAACGGCTTGCCGCCGGCGATACCGGCATTGTTGAAGATGACGTCGAGTTTGCCGAACACCTCGACCGCACGGGCCACGACGGCCACGACCTCGGCGAATACCGACACGTCGACTCGAGCCGCGGAGGCGGCCCCGGTGAATCCCATCGACTCGAGCTCGGCGACAACCGACTCGGCCTTCGCCAGATCGATGTCGGCTACGATCACCTTCGCGCCTTCCTGGACGAACTTCTTGACGGTCGCGTGACCGATTCCACTGGCGCCCCCGGTGATGATGGCGACTTTGCCTGCCAAACGCATGTGTTTACTTTCCTGTGATGTTGGTCGTGAGGCGCAGCGGGGGTGGGGAGGGTCTCCCCACCCCCGCTGCCATGGGACTCGAGCTACTGCAACTTGTCCGACGGCGTGATGCTGGACGCGTTGGAGGTGTCGACGAGGGTCGTCTGAACGGCCTCGAAGTTCTTCGTGGGGAGCGTGCCATCCTTCTGGTAGGTGGTCATGTCACCGATTACCGTGTCGAGGATCTTCGGCCACGGCTGCTCGATCGTTGCAAGGAAGGCGCCGCCGGCCTGGATTTCGGCGATTGCCTCGCTCGTGGCGTCGACACCGGTCACCTTGGCTTGTGAACCAGCCTCGGTGATGGCCTTCGATGCACCGAGTGCGGCGTCATCCCAGCCGACCCACACGCCGTCGAGTCCACCCGGGTGAGCCGTGAGGTAGTCGGCGACCAAGGCAAGTGCCTCGGTACGCCCGGTCGCCGGAGACTTGACCTTCTGGATCTCGCCACCGGCGATGTTGGCCCCGGCCGCAATGAGGGCCTTCTCTGCGAGGCTGGCACGCAGGCGGATACCCGGGTGAGGATCGTGGCCGATCACCATGACGTTCTTGCCCTTGAGGCCACCGAGTGCCTTATCGAATGCACCCATAGTGCTGTCGACGATGCCCTGTTGGTTGGTGGTGATGTTCACGGCGAATGCGTCACTCGGCGCGGTCGCACTGTCCATCGCAAACATGGGAATCTTCGCGTCTTTGGCTGCGGTGATGATCGAACCGATGGACGCCACGTCGGTGTAGCCGTCCAGGATCACGTCCGCGCCCTGGCCGATAGCACTCTCGACGGCAGGATTCATCTTCTGGAAGTCGAAGTCTCCCTGGATCATGGTCACATCCCAGCCGAGGTCTTTGCCCTTCTGCGTGACGGCCTTGACCCACCAGGCGCCGATGGGGGTCTGGTTTCCCGAGGTGAATGCAATGACCTTGAATGGCTTCTTGTCGGTGGTTCCGCCACCGGAGGTTGAACACCCGGTAAGCGCGAGTGCTGCAACTGCAGCAATGGCCACCAAGCCCTTGAATTTGGTACGCATCTGTTACTCCTTTGTTGTGATTGCGTTTTCTCTTGTGGTGCCCGAGTGAGCGTGATCTCACCCAGCTTTTCGTGAAGGAGAGCCTGTGCTATCTCTCACGTGTCTTGAGGGAGGAAAGCGTCACGGCCGCGATGATGATCAAACCGGTGACGACCTGTTGTACGTACGAGTTGACGCCGAGGATGTTCAGCCCGTTGCTCATGACGCCGATGATGCTGACGCCCACCATGGTGCCGCCCAGATTTGCCTGCCCCGACTTGATGACCGTCATGCCGAGGAACACGGCGGCAACCGAGAACATCAGGTTGTCGCTGCCCTGCACCGCGCTCGCGCTTCCCAGCCGAGCGGCAAGCAGGATTCCTCCAATCGCCGCGACGAGGCCCGCGACGGCGAAGGCCAAGAGGCGAGCCCGTCGAACGTTGACACCGGAGAGCCGGGAGACCTCCGCGTTCCCGCCGGTGGCGTGCCAGCTGCGGCCGATGGTCGTGAAGCGCAGGAGCGCCCAGAGAATCAGCGAGATGACAACCGCGATGTACACGGGCAGAGGAACGTTGAAGAGTTTTCCCTGGCCGAGATTGTTGAACGCGGGCGGCAGGCTGAAGAGGGTCGTTCCGGCCGTGACGAGATAGGCCAAACCGATCACGGAGGTCATCGTCGCCAATGTCGCCACGAATGCCGACAGATTGAGGTAGGCGATGAGAAGCCCATTGGCGATACCGATGAGTAACCCCACGATCAATGCAACGAGGATCGCCGCCCACATTGGCACCCCGGCCAACATCAGGGACGCGGCGACAGCACCGGCGAGGCTGGACGTTGCCGCAAGTGACAGGTCGAAGTCACCGACGACCATGACGACGGTCTGCGCGCCGGCGATGATCGCCAGGATCGAGACCTGGAACAGAATGTTCTTCACATTCGTGAAGGTCAGGAAGATGTCCGGCCGCATGGCGAAGAAGAACCCGATCAGCGCGACGAGGGCAACCACGGTGCCGCTCTGGATGAGCATCTTTCCCAAGGTCCTGCCGTGCCCGGCAGGCATGCCAGTCGTTGTCATTTCAGTCTGCCTTTCCGTAGCAGTAAGTGAGTAGGAGTTCCTCGTCGGCATCTTCGGCCGGGACTTCGCCGGAGATTTGTCCCTCGTGCATGATGATGATTCGGTCGCTCATGCCGAGCAGTTCCGGAAGCTCGGAACTGACGGCGATCACTGTGGTGCCACCGGCAGCGAGTTCGCGGATCAAGCGGTAGATCTCGGCCTTCGTGCCCACGTCGATTCCGCGGGTCGGCTCATCCATCAGCAGGACCTTGGGCTTGCGCGCCAGCATCTTGGCCAGAACGACTTTCTGCTGGTTGCCTCCGGAGAGTTCACCCACCGGCTGATGCGGGCCGCGGGCCTTGATCTGCAGGTCCAACATTCCCTTCCGGGTGATGTCCGCGATCCGCGCTCCCGAGACCCATCCCATGGAGCTCACCTCGGGAATGTTCGCCAAGGCGATGTTGTCCTGGATCGTCGCACTGAGAATTACACCCTGGCTTCGACGCTCTTCCGGAACGAGGGCGATGCCCGCGGCAAGAGCCTTGCCAACGCCCGGGGAACGAGGCAGGGTGATTTCTCCGACCGCGATGGTTCCCGCCGTGTGTTTCTGGGCACCCGAGAGAATGCGCAGCAGCTCGCTTCGCCCCGACCCGGCAAGACCACCGATCCCCAGAACCTCACCCTTGTGGGCAGTGAAAGAGATGTTCTTCACCCGGCGGCCGTCGAGTCTTTCCACGGTGAGGGCGACCGTCGTCGTGGCCGTTCCCCGCTTGGGGTACAGCTCACCGGCGGAGCGGCCCACCATCGTAGAAATAACCTCGTCGATGTTCGAATCGGCCACGTCTTTAGTGATGATGGTTTCACCGTTGCGCATGATCGTGAGGCGGTCGCAGAGTTCGAACACCTCTTCGAGGCGATGCGACACGTAGACGATTGCCACGCCTTGATCACGCAATGAGCGAAGGACCGCGAACAGGTCCTTGATCTCCGTGTCCGTCAGCGATGCGGTCGGTTCATCGAGAATGAGAACACGAGCGTCCATGGCGAGCGCGCGAGCGAAAGCAACCATTGTCTGCTGCACCGGAGACAACTCACCGGCAAGCTCCCCCAGCGGGATCTTCTGGTTGAGGGTGTCCAGCTGCTCCTGAGCCCGGCGACGAAGCGTCTTCCATTGCACCAGGCCACCCCGGCTGGGGGTCTGCTCCCCCAGCATGATGTTTTCGGCCACGCTGATCGAGGGGATGATGGAGAGCTCCTGGTAGAGCGCGACGACACCAGCCCGATGCGCCACCCGCACATTGGCGAACTCAACTTCTTCACCGTCTCGGAGCAGCTTCCCCGAATCAGGTGTGTAGAGACCCGTAATGATTTTCACGAGGGTGGACTTGCCGGCGCCGTTCTCACCGAGCAACGCATGGATCTCACCTTTGCGAACAGCAAGTTGTGCCCCGCTGAGGGCGTGCACGCCGTCGAAATGCTT
Source organism: Actinomycetales bacterium (assembly GCA_038251725.1). Taxonomy (GTDB): domain Bacteria; phylum Actinomycetota; class Actinomycetes; order Actinomycetales; family Microbacteriaceae; genus Lacisediminihabitans. The sequence continues at coordinate 14,754 of JBBSBA010000036.1, read as the reverse complement.
GAAGATGCCGTAAGCCTCGAGCGCCATCGAGCTCCTGAGGTCGTGGACCTGAGTCATCACGTTCATTCGGCTCCTCCCCCGTCGGACAGGTCGTTACACCGGATGATGACCTTGGGATAGCGACCACTCACGTGAACGGCGAATGCCTCGGTCGCATCCTCGAGGTCGAATGTCGACTGGGTGAGCTCGGCGAGGTCGAGGTACGGCAAGATCTGGAGAGCCCGAGGAAAGGCGTACGGAGAGATGAACACTCCCGTGAGCGTCAGCTCCTTGAGGTACAGGTATTCGGAGAGGTTCAGCGGCATCTGGAAGTCGTGCGGATACATTGCGCCATAGACGACCGTCGCGCCCTTGGCGGCGATATCCAGGAGGCCGCCGACCGCACGGGGCGATCCGGACGCATCGATCACGACGTCGAAACCTCTGCCGACGGTTATCTCGTCCGCGCGCAGGGACTGGTTCTCCGCAATCGGGTCGATCACCGCGTCGGCCCCGTGACGCAGGCCCATCTCGCGACGCTCCGCGATGGGCTCGATGAGCGTGAGGGAGGTCGCCCCGCCCATCTTCATCACCTGGAGCACCAGCTGGCCGATCGGGCCGCCGCCGCAGACAGCGACTCTGTCGCCGACACGGATGTTGGTCTTGTCGGCGATGCGAACGGCCACCGACGTCGGTTCGAGCAGGCATCCCTCCAGGAGGCTCACGCCGACGGGCAGCGGATAAACCTGGGATTCGTGCCACGTTACCGTCTCGGCCATGCCCGGGCGGTTGTAGTCCTGGATGTGCTCGCAGAACTGCTGCGTGCCGGCGCGGCACGGCGTGCAGGTTCCACAGAAGCGGAGAAAATTTCCGGCGACCCGATCGCCGATGCGCAACCCATTGCGGGTTGCCCTGTCCCCGAGGGCCTCGACGATTCCAGAGACCTCGTGGCCGAGGCCGATTGGCACATCGGTGCCGAAGAAGCCCTCGGCGAGGTGAGGATCCGAACCGCAGATCGCCGCGAAGGCGACACGGATGCGAACGTCCTCCGGGCCAAGGGGCTGTTCGGGGAAATCGACCACACCGATGCGCCCACGTGTGTCCTCATCGGGATCCCGCAGGCTTCCGATTTTCGTTACGGCGACGGTTCTCATGAAGTTTCTCCATTGATTCTCATGACGTTCTTGCTCTTCCGGTGGGTCAGGGCTGCGCGGCCATCACGCGACGCGTGGCAGCGATAGTCGCGGCCAGACCGTAGCCGTACTTGTCGCGAAGCTCTTCGTCCTCGCCGAAACCGGCGTAGACCTGAGGTATCCCGAGTCGCTCGAACGCCGTGAGGTGCACTCCTCGATCTGCCATGACATCCGCGAGGCGTGACGCGAGTCCGCCATAGGCCAGATGATCTTCCACAACGACGAACCTGCCGCCGGTCTCGGCCGCACACCGCACGATGAGCTCCTCGTCGATGGGCTTGAGGGTGAACATATCCACCACCCGAACCGAGTGGCCTTCCTGAGCGAGGTCTTCTGCCGCCTGGAGTGCCTGGGCGACGACCGTGCCGTGCGTGAAGATAGTGGCGTCGGTACCCTCGCGAGCGACGATTCCCTTGCCGATGCGAATCTCGTGCTGGCCCGGCTCGTAGAGCACCTTGTCACTCTTGCCGACGGCCAGGCGAATGTAGATCGGGCCCGCCATCGTCATCGACTGGCGGAGGATCTCCCCCACCATCAGTGGATCACCGATGGAGGTGACCGTCATGTTTGTCAGCGCACACATCAGCGCGAGGTCCTCGACGGCGTAATGCGTCGAGCCTCCGTTGCCCACCAGCCCGCCGTGCGTTCCGATGATCTTCACGGGCAGGTTCGGGTAGCAGACGTCGGTGCGAATCTGCTCGAGAGCGCGCATGCTCAGGAAGGGCAGCATCCCTGAGACGACGGGGATGTTGCCGTCGTAGGCGAGACCGGACGCGATGCCGACGCAGACCTGTTCCGCGAGCCCTACGTCGAGGAAGCGCTCCGGATACTTGTCGCGGAACTCCACAAGCGTCGCGCCGATGTCGGGAGTCAGTACCCACAGGTTGTCGTATTGCTCGCCCAGCTCGGCGAGGGTCGAACCGATGACGGAGCGAGCGGAGAGCATCTCCCCGAAAGTGAATGTCTCAGCCATTAGACCGTCTCCTTCTTACGCGTGGAATTGAGCGCGGTCAGTGCACGCTCGAGGTCGGCGGCTCCCAGTCGACCGGCATGCCAGGCGAGGTTTCTCTCCATGAAGTCGACGCCCTTGCCCTTGATGGTTTCGCAGATGACCACCGTTGGCCGGTTGCTGTCCGCCGCCGGAAGGGCATCGATCGCAGCAACGAGTTGCCCCATGTCGTGGCCGTCGGCGAGGACAACGTTCCAACCGAATGCCGCCCACTTGTCGGGGTATGGCTCGAAGACGACTCGTTCTTCATCGAAGCTCGTCATCAGCTGGCGATTGCGGTCGACGAAGGCCACCAGATTTCCGAGTTCGTTGCTTCGAGCGGCCATCGCCGCCTCCCACACCGAGCCCTCGCCGGTCTCGCCATCGCCGAGCACGCAGAATACGCGGTGCGACTCGCCGCGACCACGGGCACTCAGCGCCATGCCGACGGCAATCGGCAGTCCGTGACCTAGAGAGCCGGTCGAGCACTCGACACCCGGCAACTGGACCTTGCAGGGATGCATTCCGTAGGCGCTGTCCAGCTGGCCGTAGGTCTCCACGATCCCCTCGTAGGAGAAGAAGCCGCGCATCGCCATCGCGATGTACATGCAGACGGCCGCGTGCCCCTTGCTCAACACGAAACGATCCCGTGCCGGGTTGGCGATGTCGGTCGGATCAACATTCATGCCGTAGTGGTAGAGCACCGTCAGGATGTCCGCAACGGAGAGATCGCCGCCGATGTGGACGGCTCCCTCGTAGGTGCCGCACAACTGCAGCAGTTTCGATCTCAGCTCGAATGCGAGGTCTTCGAGCTCCTCGACGGTGTGCCGATTTTCGTCCACTTGAAGGGTCGATTGGCCCATCAGATGCCTCCTCATTGATGACATTGGTTGTCGACTTGCCGCCGTGCCTGGCGTCTTCATCGACTCACGTGCGGCCCGGTCCAGATTCTCGAGCTTCGTATCCAGACCGGTTTTACTTATCCTGTTTATAAGTAAACAAAAAGATTATGGGAGGACCGTAACACGATCTTGTTTATAAGTAAACAAGAATGATCTATGCTTACTCTCGACTGCGGACTACGGGGTCTGCAAGCGATTATCAAGACACAGAGAGGTGCTTTGACTTATGGCTGAAACAATGGAGACAATCCGTACTGGTCTGTTTATCGGGGGCGTCCAGCGCGACACCGTGGATGAACTCGAGATCGCGGATCCTGCGAAGCCCGGTGCGGTGGTCGGGTACGCGGCATCCGCCTCGAAGGAGGATGTCGCGGATGCGGTGGCCGCGGCGAAAGCGGCATTCCCCGCATGGTCGGCGATGTCGTCGGTGGAACGCGCCGCACTCATGGCCGAGGCAATTGCCGGGATCGCTGATGAGCGTGACATGGATGCCGAGGTACTCTCGCGGGAAAACGGCAAAGTCCGTTTTGAAGGCTGGATCGACGCGTTGGTGTTCGAAATCCGCTGGAATCTGGCATTGATGCTCGCCGGGGACGTCGACACCGGGAAGACCCTCCCCGTGGTTCCGGGAATCCCGGTGTCCACCGACGTGACGTACCAGGCACTCGGCGTGGTCAGCGTCATCGTGCCATTCAACTGGCCGATCGCCATTCTTGGCGCGGCACTGCCGCACGCGTTGCTGGCCGGAAACACCGCGATCGTCAAGCCACCGCCCTCGGCTCCCCTGGCGACGACACGAGTCGTGCAGCGGATCGCGGAGAAGCTCCCCGCCGGTGTGCTGAACGTCGTCACCGGGTCGGACCAGAACATGGCCGGGTTGATCGAAAGTCCCGACATCGCGAAGGTGTGCTTCACCGGCAGCGTTAATGGCGGGAAGCGAATCATGGAAATGGCATCCAAGTCGCTCACTCGCGTGACGCTCGAGCTGGGCGGGAACGACGCCGCGATCTTCCTCGAAGACGCCATCCTGGATGACACCCATCTCGACCGCCTCTACGCGGCGATCTTCGATACGACCGGGCAGATCTGCATGAACGCAAAGCGCGTCTACGTGCACGCGTCCCGCCTCGACGAGCTCGTTCAGGGACTAACGGCCCGCCTGGAGAAGGTGCAGCTGGGCTATGGACTGGATGCCGACACGAACATGGGACCGCTGCACTCCCCCGTGCAGAAGGCGTTTGTCGACGAATTGATTCAGGAAGCCAAGGACTCGGGTGCCACGGTGCACGAATTCGGGCAGCTTCCCTCCGGCGACCTCGCCGGAGGGAACTTCGTTCGCCCTGCTCTGGTTATCAACCCCGATCCGATGCTGCGGGTCGTAACCATGGAGCAGTTCGGCCCCGTCATCCCGATTATCGCCTTCACGAGCGAAGATGACGCCGTCGCCTCTGCGAACGACACGTGGGCTGGTCTCGGCGGTTCCGTCTGGACAGCGAGTCCGGATTCGGCAAGCCGCGTTGGCTCCCAATTGGCCTGCGGATATGTATGGGTCAACGACCACGGTGCCACCCGCCTCGACCTCCGTGCCCCGTTCGGCGGCATGAAACAGTCCGGTTTCGGACGGGAACAAGGCATCGAGGGCATTCGAGCGTTCCAGGACACCCGTGCCATCGCCACGATCGATGCGGCCGCGCTCGCTGCACAGGCGCACTGATGAAGGGCTGTGGCCGACGCGCTCGGCGAAACCGATCGAGCCCGTCGGCCACGGCCCACTGTCCGTACACCGCCTGAGCAGCCTCACGCACATGAAGGCGGCACCGAACCACACGGTCGCGCGCACCGGAGTCGACCCGGTCGCCGGAGCATCGCATGCACCCAGGGAGATCATCGTGATATTGGAACCACTGAGCGACGTCATCGACAGCGAGAGTTTCACTCCGCGCCTGCTGGCCCTTGTGTCAAACGCCCTCGTCTGGCGTGAATCGTTGCTGCTGCGGCGCGAGTTCAACCTCGGAACAAATGACTGGCGCGTCATCTCGGCTCTCGCGATCCGGCCCGGGGCTGCATCGACCGACATCGCGGACTTCGTGGGAATGAACAAGGCCGTCGTTTCCAAGGCCACAAACACGCTCATCACACGGGAATTGATCGTCCCTGCGGAGGGGCCGCGTGGTTCGCGGCCCCTGTATCTGACGCACGCCGGCGCGGAAATGCACGACCTGATGAAGCCGATCTCCCTCAAAGGGGAGGAAATCATTCTCAGCGACCTCAGCGACGAGGAAATCACCCACCTGAAGTCCCTGCTGGCTCGGCTCCTGCTCAAGACGCCCGAATTGTCGAGGGTCGCCGAACCGCCCATCTAGTGATGCCGCGATCCTCCTCGCGAACCCATGCCTCACCCTGCTCTCGGAACATCGACCGGACGGGGGCCCGGCCTTCCCAAGAAACCCCAGCGCCACTAGTGTGTGTCCCAATCCGCAGTGGCAGATGAACGATGATTCGTGAGATGGCAGGCGCAAAATGGGCAGACGCGGAATAGGCCTGATCGGGATCGTGTACCTCGTCATCGGGGTAGTGGTCGCCGCAACCCACAGCTATCTGGTGGCATGGAACGTTCCCGGCAACATTCTGGAAGGCCTGGCGGCGATCCTGCTCTGGCCCCTCGTCGCCCTCTTCGGGGTCGATCTGCACACATTGATCGCGTAGGGACCCGGAAGTACAACCGGACGCCCACCGGGGACATGATGCGCGGCTGATTCGGCGGCCGTGATCCCGCCCCAGACGGGCACACACCCGATGACCAACGGAAGGAAGGTACGCTGGCATTTCGGACATCGGCCGACCGCGTGAGGCTGGGTACCGCGAACGCCGATCGGAACCCGGAGGAATATCATCCTTATCCGCACCCTCGTCCAGGACTACGAGCACATCCACATGGCCATCGGCATCAGCGGGAACCTCCTGTTCGTCGTGGGTTCGGTGCTGTTCTACAAAGCCTTCGGGCAGTACTACGCCCTTGCGGTGTCGATGTTCGTCGTCGGCTCGATCTTCATGTTGATCGGCTCACTCGGGAACGGGCTACGCCGGATGTGGCAGCGCCGCGAGGAGAAGTCCTCCTCCCGCGCCTGACGCCTCATGGACTCAAGCGAGACGATGTTCTCGCGATCGAAGGCAGCGCGGGCCGCTGCCCCGAGGGCGACGAACACGGGCGTTTACCCCGCTCCGGGCTGCCGACTGTGGGTGTGACCGGCGTCCGCCTGCTCGTTGCTGACGAGATCGACCGAGACCTCAATGGCCGGAACCGTACCCCGGTTCTCGAGCCAGTGGACGGTGTTCAGTTCCTCGGGCCAGCCCACACCCGGCCCGTAGTCCGTGGCGATCCCATCGCGGAAACCGTCGTCTCCATCCGAACTGCTCCACGCCACGCCGGCACGAACCCGAGGCCTGACAGTACGCTGAGATCACCCGGCACCAGAAGTACTGAGGAGGCACCATTTTTAAGCCATCTCGATCAAGCACTGCGGCCATGCCATCCGATCTCGCTATTTCGCGCGCCGCGGCCCGTCGTCCGCTCGAAGAGGTTGCAGCCGACATGGGCATCGGTCCGCACCTCCTGGAACCATACGGAAGTGCGGCGTCGAAGATCTCCCTCGACGCGATCGATGAGCTCCGCGACCGTCCGCGGGCCAAGTACGTCGTCGTCAGCGCAATCACGCCGACTCCACTCGGATCGGGCAAGACGACCACCGCGGTCGGGCTCGGTCAGGGCTTCCGGCACATCGACAAGCTCGGGATCGTCGCCATACGGCAGCCGTCGATGGGGCCGACGTTCGGTATCAAGGGTGGAGCCGCTGGCGGCGGCTACGCCCAGGTGATCCCGATGGAGGCGCTCAACCTGCATCTGACCGGCGACATGCACGCCGTTACCGCGGCCCACAATCTATTGTCGGCCATGATCGGCAACCACATCCACAAGGGAAACCGCCTCGGGCTCGACCCCCATGAGATCACCTGGCGGCGTGTCCTCGACGTCAACGACCGCGAGCTGCGCAACATCATCACCGGGCTCGGCGGTCCTGACGACGGCAATCCGCTGCAGTCCGGTTTCGACATCTCCGCGGCCAGCGAGGTGATGGCGTTGTTGTCGCTGTGCACGTCGTTACGGGATCTCCGTGAACGGATGGGAAGAATCATCGTCGGCTACAACCGCGGCGGCGAACCGGTGACGGCCGAGATGCTCAAGGTGGCCGGCGCCATGACGGTGATGCTCAAGGACGCCATCAAGCCGAACCTGATGCAGACCGTCGAGCAGACACCAGTCCTCGTCCACAGCGGTCCGTTCGGGAACATCGCCACCGGTAACTCCTCGGTCGTCGCCGATCTGATCGGCATCCATGCTGGCGACTACCTCATCACCGAGGCGGGGTTCGGTGCAGACATCGGCGCGGAAAAGTTCTTCAACATCAAGTGCCGCGCCTCCGGACTGACGCCGGATGCTGCCGTCATCGTCGCGACTGTGCGTGATCTGAAGACTCACTCCAACAAGTACCGGGTCGTCGCCGGCCGACCGTTGCCACCGGAGATGCTCGCCGAGAATCCCGACGACGTCTTCGCCGGGGCAGCGAACCTGCGCCGGCAGATAGCCAACATCCGACGGCACGGAGTTACGCCGGTGGTTGCGGTGAACGCGTTTCCCACCGACTTTGACAGTGAGCATCGGGCGATCATGGACGTCGCCGCAGAGGAAGGTGTGCGTGTGGCAATCAGCTACCACTTCACCGAGGGCGGCACGGGTGCCGTCGAGCTGGCCGAGGCGGTTGCGGAGGCGTGCACTGAACCGTCGGGCTACCACCGGCTCTATCCCGACGAACTTCCCCTGGTCGACAAGATCGATCTAATCGCGCGCGAGATGTACGGTGCCGACGGCTTGGACATCTCGCCTCTGGCAGCTCGGCAACTCGAGAAGTACGAGCGGGCAGGCTTCGGCAGCCTGCCGGTGTGCATCGCCAAGACACACCTGTCCCTGTCGGCCGACCCCAGCATCAAGGGAGCACCCACCGGGTGGCGACTGCCGGTCCGTGAGGTCCGTGCGTCGATCGGGGCCGGGTTCATCTATCCCATCTGCGGCGACATGCGCACCATGCCCGGTCTCTCGTCCGCGCCGGCGGCCGAACGCATCGACATCGACGACAACGGCGAGATCGTCGGGTTGTCCTGATCGGCGGGGCTGCCGGTGACTGCCTCGCCGGCGCCGAATCCAGCCGTCTCGGCTCTCGATCTATGTTTTCGTCTCTGCGAGCCTGATCATCTTCGTCGCCGCCGTGGCGGTACTCGATTCGGAACAGAACCAACCGGGCGCGCACATCACGAGCTTCGGCGACGCACTGTGGTGGGCCATCACCACCATCACCAGGGGCTGCGGAGAGTTCGCCCGATCACCCCGGTCGGCCGCCTTGTCCCGGTGGAGCTCATAATCTCCGGCATCGCGCTCCTCGGCACTGTCACCGCCACACTCGCCACGTGGTTCGTTGAGCGCGTTCAGGACACCGAAGTGAAGTCCCAGAAATTGACCCGCGCACAGATTAGAGAAATGACAGCCGAGATGAAGGCACTGCGCGCAGATCTCGCCTCCCTCACGGAATTGATCGCGCCCCCAGCCGCTGCCCCGGATGATGGCGTCAGACTAGGAAGCGGTCTGGAGACCGAAGAATCGGGCGCCACCGAGCTCGGCTGTCCCGATTCAATCAGGTGGTCACGGCCTTGCCTTCAGCACATCGACGAGGGAACGGCCAGAGAGATATCCGCTGACGTTGGCCGCCGCGGCCTGGGCGATTCGAACGAGGGTCTCGCGGGTGACGCCGGCAACGTGCGGTGACAGCAGAACGTTCGCGGCACGGAGCAGGGGAAAATCGGCTGCCGGCGGTTCGGGGTCGAACACGTCGATGCCAGCGCCCGCCAGCACTCCCGTGTTGAGGGCGTGGGTCAGCGCCTGCTGATCGACGATCGCACCGCGCGCCGTGTTGATGAGGAACGCCGTGGGCTTGAACAGCGCGAGGCGGCGGGCGTCGATCAGACCCCGTGTGGCGTCCACGAGGGGCGTGTGCAAAGTCACGTAGTCGGCGGTGGCCAACAGTTCGTCCAACGCCACGTAGGTAGCGCCGAGTTCGCGCTCCACCTCGACGGGCGCGGGCGCGTTATCCGAGTACAGAATGGTCATGTCGAACGCGCGCGCCCGCTTCGCGACTTCGCGACCGATCTGTCCGAGTCCGACGATGCCCAATGTCTTGTTGGATAGTTCGGTAATCGATGACTGCAGCCGGGGCAAAGCCCAATCGCCGCGAGCCAGGGCGTTATGTGCGGGGATCATTTGCTTGGCCAGGCCGAGCATCAGCGCCACCGTCTGTTCCGCGACGTTCTGCTTCTCCGCCCCCGACGAACCGATGTTCGCGACCTGGACGCCTCGCTCGCGGGCTGCACCGAGGTCGACGTAGTCGTAGCCGTGACTGGCGCACTGGATGACTTCGAGGTTCTGGGCCGCCATGATGTTCTCGCGCGTGACCGGTCCAAGGCCGGTGATGATCACGTGGGCCCGTGCGAGTGCCGCGGCGTCTTCGTCTGCGGCCTCGACCACGCTCACGTTCGCGAGGTCTTCGAATGCCTGGGCGATGCTGTTGCCGACCTTGCGTCCGCCGACGTGAGGCGAAACGACGATGAGGAGTTCTTTGCGTGACGACATTCTTGGCAATCCCTAGCTTCCTGTGTGGTGGAGGTCATCGGGGCCGAGTTCCCCGGGTGAGGCGTGTCCGGCGAGGGCGAGGGTGAGCTCGAATTCGGCGAGGATGCTGCGGATGACGTGATCGACGCCGGCTTGGCCGTCGAGGCCGAGGCCGTAGGCATACGGCCGGCCGAGCAGCACGGCTTTGGCGCCGAGCGCGAGTGCCTTGACGATGTCGTCGCCGGTGCGGATCCCGCTGTCGAAGAAGATGTCCAACTGGTCGCCGACCGCAGCCGCGATGCCCGGCAGAGCATCGGCCGAGCCGATCGCGCCGTTCACCTGGCGACCGCCATGGTTGGAGACCACGATGCCCTCCATGCCGGTATCCACAGCGCGGCGCGCGTCGTCCGCATGCTGGATGCCCTTCAGCACGATGGGGCCGTCCCAATGCTCCCGAAGGAATGCCAGGTCGTCCCAGGTCTTGGTGGGGTCGGTGAACAGATCCACGAAATGCATGACCGCGGCCCGGGGGTCCTCGGCGATGGGCTTCTTCAGCCCCGCCTGGAATGCCGGATCGGTGAAGTAGTTCGCCGTGCCAACCCCTTTGAGAAAGGGCAGGTATGCCTGATCAAGATCTCGCGGGCGCCATGCCAGCAGCCAGGTGTCCAAGGTGACGAAGAGAGCGGTGTACCCCGCGGCCTTTGCGCGGTTCAGGAAGCTGATCGTCACATCGCGATCCTTGGGCCAGTAAAGCTGGAACCACCTCTCCCCGTCACCCATCGCCTCGGCGACATCCTCCATGGGGCTGCTGGATGCCGAAGACAAGATGAACGGGATATGAGCATCGGCGGCGGCTCTGGCTGCGGCTGGTTCTGCTCCGGGGTGCATGATCGAGAGGACGCCGATCGGGGCGAGCGCCATCGGTGCCGGCAGCGTCGTGCCGAGCACGTCAACCGAGAGGTCCCTCGTTCCGACGTTCCGGAGCATCCGCGGCACGATCTCGAAGGAATCGAGTGCCCGACGGTTGGCGCGCTGGGTCTTGCCATCACCGGCGGATCCAGCGACGTAGCCCACCGGACCCGGCGCAAGTCGCTGAGTCACCAGTTCCTCAAGGCGCGAGAGATCCGTCGGCAATCGCGGAACGCTGCCGTTGACGAGTCCGGCTGTATAGATCCCGAACTGATAGGCAGCCCAGTCAGTTGTTTCGTTGCTCATGTGCGACTCCTTTGTCTTGCGGCTGGGGACCTCGCCGTGATTCCGGCCAAGGGGCAATTGCGCTTTCGCGCACGGTGCGCGTCACGGTCATTGAGACCCTGGACCGGCTGGCACGCGCCGTCAGGGATCTCTCAGCTCGCGCGCGGCGCCGCGGGCACTGAGGATGCGTTCGGGTCGACGTTCGGATCCCACGGCCGGGGCATCCCGATCGGGTTCGGAAACGGGGAGACCGTTTGGCTCGCTCTCGCGATCGGCAGGAGCGTTCGGGCGACTCCCGCGAGCTCGTCGTCGGTCAATCCGCTCCACGGGCCGAGGGCCAGTCGGTTTGTCAGATGCTCGGCGCGACCGAGTGCCGCCGTGCCCTTCTCGCTGATCGCCCGCTGGTCGTTCAGCAGCCCGCGGGACACGAGTTCTTCGACTTCGGCCGCCCACTGTTCCTCTGTCCAGCCGCGCGCCTTCCTGATGGTCGTCGGGTCGATGTCCACCGCGCTGCGCAACACGATGGTGCTGAGGCCCGCGATCCCGCCCTCGACAAGCGCGATCACATGACCGTCCCCGCGATGCTCGCGAAGAGTTGCGGCGGCCTGCCAGAGTCGGCGATACGGATCCGACTCCACTGACAGCGCGCTGTTGGCCGCGGCCAGTGGTCGGCCGATGGTGTCGGCGCGAGCCGCGGCTTGGGCGAGTAAGTCAGCCGCCTCGGTGACGGATCGCTCATCGGGCACGAGCGTGCGCAACGTGGCGGCCGCACCTCGGGACCGCGCGTCGAGTACCCGGTCCACCGCCACCGTCGACCACACTGCCGGCAGCACGCGCTCGACGAGGAACGGAGCGAATCCGCTGAAGATGGCCACAACGGGGGCGGCCGTCACGGCCCCGAGAGGGGCGGCGCGACCGGCGAAGTATCCGTCCCAGTAGCGGGTGAGTCCGATCCCGGCGAAAGCCTCCCTCGCCTCCGGCGAGAAATAGGTCACCGCGTGGATCGGCTCGAACAGCGTCCACATTGCCCGAACCAGATGCTCTCGCTCGCTCATTCGTCTCCCTCGTCGCCTTGTCTTTTTCGATCCTATTGCGCGGGGCGACACGCACCTCAAAGCCTCAGCCCACGGGTGGCTTGTTGCGGATGTAGGCGTCGAGGACCATTTCGAGATCGGCTGAGTCGGACCGCTCGCAGAAACCGACTCCGAATATACGATAAGTTGTCAAATTGTGGAGACCCCCGTATCAGGACGACCCAACACCCTTCGACCCCGCGCGAGACGGTGGTTGTCGGGTATCGCCATCAGTACAGCGGCGATGGCCTACGTGCTGATCATCTTCGGCAGTCAGGTGCGAGTGAGCGACTCGGGCATGGGATGCCCGGACTGGCCCCTCTGCGACGGCAAGCTGGGACCGTCGCTGGAGTTTCACGCCCTCATGGAGCAGACGCACCGCTATCTCGCTGCCGTGGTCACGCTTCTGGTCCTCGCCACAGCCCTGCTCGCCTGGCGGCACCGGTCCCGGTCAGCGGCGATCCGACCAGCGCTCTTCACTGTCGGCGTCATCGCGGTGCAGATCGGTCTCGGCGCCCTGACCGTGATCGACAGCAATGGCGCACCGACAGTGGCTGCGCATTTGCTAGCCGGGCTGACGATGCTCGCCGGTGCCACGGTCACGGCAGTCTGTACCCTGGTGCCCCTGCGCGCCACTGTCGGCCGTCGGCTGCGACCTCTGGGCTGGGCAGCCGTCGCAACCGCAGGAGTGCTGTTCGTGTCCGGTTCACTGGTGGTCAATGCGGATGCCCAGAGGTCGTGCGCGAGCTTTCCCCTCTGCCCACCTGACCAGTTGGGCGGCCTTGTCGCATTGAACGTCGTCCACCGCAGCATCGCCGTGCTGGCGGGTGCAGCGTTGCTCACCTTCGCGGTGCATGCTTTGCGACGTTGGTCGGCCTTGGCGGGAGCCCGCGCCCTGGCAGCCATGCTGATCGCCCTCGTCATGGCCACTGCTTCCCTGGGTATCGTGAGTGCACTGTTGAAGGCGCCACCAGCCTGGCAGGATCTGCACCTGGCCGGTGCAGCGGCCGTGCTCGCCGTCTCGGTGGCGCTGGCGGTCGTGGGCTGGATGGCCGGCGCAGACGCCCCGCGCAATGAGGAGCCAAAGGCCGGCCATCCGCTGCCGGCGCAGTCGGCCGCATTCACCAGGGCACAGCAGTAACGCGTTCGGTTTGCGATCTCACCGGATCGGCAGGCGCAGGGATTACCTCGCCCCCCGCGGCCGGCGACCGGCGAGCATGGCCTGACGGTCAAGACCGAAGGTCCGTCTGGCCACAAAACCTCCGATCGTCGTGCCCGCCGCGAGCCCAATCCCCGTGGCCAGCGCGAGCACCATGGCGGGGAGCCCCGTAGTGACGGCATATTCGGAGTTCATGAATCCGTAGAGCGCGCTGTACACGGCGAACCCGGGGATCAGAGCGATGATGCCCGCCATGGTCATCGCTCCCTCCGGCACCTTGAGCCAACGGTATGTGAGGTAACCGATGACGCCCGCGACCGCCCGGCGATACCCGGCGCCAGCCCCGGCTGCGAAGCCAGAGGCAAAACCACCCAGTACACGGCGAAAACACCACCAGCCGCAGCCGCCATCAGCGGCACCAACCGGAGCCGCACGTAAGACGTGAGCGCGAATCCGACCCCGATGAGTGCGGATCCCGCCACCCCCGGAATCAGGTCGATTCCGCCGCCGAGGGAGGTCGCGATCGTCACCGGTATTCCCATCCGGAGTGCGGCACCCAAGACGATCGAGATTCCGACCGCGAGCCCGAGAGTGAGCATAAAGACCTCCATGCCTCGTGCGGTCGCGGTGACGTAGTAGCCATCGATCGCATCGCGGGCAGATGCGGTCAGGCCGATCCCCGAGAGCAGCATGATGATTCCCGAGATGACGATGACGGTCGGTTGGTTCGAACCGGGCAATTCGATGCCCACAGAGTGCAACCAGAAAATCAATACCGCGATGCTCGTCGTCGCCATTGCGGCGACCATCTGGGCGAAGAATCCGGGAACCGACAACTTCCCCAGTTTTCGGGTGATGAGGTCGGAGATGACCGCGGAGGCGGCCGCAACCATTACGAGCACAATGCTCACATTGAACATCACCACGACTCCGCTCGCGAGGATGGCCTTGCCTGCCGTCATGACCCAGCGACGGTACGGGTGTGGGCTCGTAAGAATCAAGGTGAGCCGCTCTCGCGCGTCGTCCACATTGACAGGGCTGCCCGGGCCGGTGATCTCGTCAATGAGCAGGTAGACATCCTGCAGCCGCGTGTAGTCGGTGGTGCGCACCTTCACGATGCGCATCACCGACATCGGGTCTTCATTCATGCCTCGATGAACCGAGACGATGACCGATGTGAAGGTGATGTCCACGTGCATGGCGCTGATCCCGTACGCACTGCTGATACGCAACACCGTGGCAACGACGTCCGACGCCGAGGCGCCGGTGGCAAGCATCGCCTCCGCAGTCCGCAGACACAGGTCGATCACCGATCGGGCGTGCTTCTGCGACAACTGATCGTCGCCGCCGACAATGGAGAGCACCTGGGTGGGAGCATCGATGCCCCGGATGGCCCCGCCGGCCAGCTCGATTAGAGACCGGCGCACCCGTCGTCGAAGAACGTCGCGTCGGTCTTTGATGGCATCATTCACTACTTCAGGTTACGGGCACACCGGGCCGCTTCCTGTGTAGAGGCCAGTTCTGTTGCACGGCAACCCGGGACAGGTCACC
>JBBSBA010000035.1:0-26576 GCA_038251725.1 Actinomycetales bacterium | reverse complement strand
CCTCGCACCCGCGACACGCCCGCGTGATCGCCCTCGCCATCGACGGCCTCATCCTGCGGATGTTGTGGCGCGGCGCCCCCCGGACGGTGACCGACATCGAGGAGACGCTGCGCGACATCCTCGGCCGTTCCTAGCGGAACGAGGCGAGCCTACTTGAGCGACTTCTGCATGAGCACGGTTCCGAGCCAGCGCTCGAACTTGAAGCCGACCTTGCCCATGCGGCCGATCTCCTTGAATCCGAAGTCCTTGTGCATCTTGATGGATGCCTCGGCGCCCCGGTCGGCGATCACCGCGATGATCTCCTTGAGGCCGGCCTCCTTCGACCGCGTGATGAGCTCGCCCATGAGCACCTTGCCAAGCCCCTTGCCGGTGGACGCGGCGCGCAGGTAGATCGAGTTCTCCACCGTGTAGCGGTAGGCGGCCTTCTCCTTCCACGGGTACACGTAGGCGTAACCGAGGATCTGCTGGCTCGGGCTCTCCGCCACGAGGTATGGCATGTTGAGCTTCTTCAGGTGCACGAACTTCGAGCGGGTCTCGCGCAGTGTCTGCGGCACCTCGTCGAAGGTGACGGTGGAGTTGGCCACGTAGTGGTTGTAGATCTCGCGCACGTCGGGCATGTCCTCGAGCCGGGCATCCCGGATCGTATATTCGAACGGGACCTCGAGCGGCGGCAGATTGCGCTGCGCCTCCCGCGGGCGATGAGTGGCCTGGTATTCCTCCTCGAGCATGAAACGAGCCTACGCTTCCAACGACCAGTCGATGGGCGCCGCACCCTGCGTGACGAGCAGAGCGTTCGCGCGGCTGAATGGCCTCGAGCCGAAGAAGCCGCCGGACGCCGACAGGGGGCTCGGATGCACCGACGTGATCACCGGAACCGGGGCGAGCATCGACTCGAGCGAGGCCGCGTCGCGCCCCCAGAGGATCGCCACGAGCGGTCCTCCGCGCCCGGCGAGTGCTCGGATGGCGGTCGCCGTGACGGTCTCCCAACCCTTGCGGCGGTGCGATCCCGATACCCCCGGCCGCACCGTGAGCACCCGGTTGAGCAACATGACGCCCTGGCGGGACCAGTCGCTGAGGTCGCCGTGCGGCGGCGGGTCGATCCCGAGGTCGTCGTGCAGCTCCCGGTAGATGTTCTGCAGGCTGCGCGGAACGGGCCGCACCGAGCGGTCGACGGCGAAGGAGAGGCCGATCGGATGCCCCGGCGTCGGATAGGGGTCCTGCCCGACGATGAGCACCCGCACCTCCGCTAGCGGCAGGCTGAACGCGCGAAGCACGTTCTCCTCCGCCGGAAGGTAGCCCCGCCCCTCGGCCACCTCGTCGCGCAGGAAGTAATCGAGGGCGGCGATCGTGCCGGCAACCGGCTCGAGGGCTGCCGCCCAGCCGGGGTCCATCAGGTCGGTGAGGGGTCGCGCGATCATCTCCCGAGCCTAGACAGGAAGCGGAAGCCGCGGGCGGGCGGAGTAGCGCGCGGTGACCAGGGGAAGCGACGACACGGGCACGGCGATCCACCTCGTGGTCTCCCGCCGCATCGCCCGATAGCATCCGTAAATGACAACCGTGCGCACGAAGGCGGGCGCGATCACATTCGGCCTGATCGGGTTCCTGTTCCTGGTGGAGATCGTCAGTGGGATCCTGCAGGGATACTACGTTCCGCTCATCAGCGACCTGGTGAAGTACCTGCACATCAGGGACGCCGATTTCAACTGGTTCGAGGCGGCCCAGCTTCTGCTGTCGGCGTTGGTCGTTCCTTTCCTCGCCAAACTCGGGGACATGTTCGGACACAAGCGAATCCTGCTCGTCTCCACAATCCTCACCGCCCTCGCGAGCTGGGCGCTGGTGTTCGCTGACTCCTTCACGACATTCCTCATCGCCTGGGCGCTGCAGGGCTTCTACGTGGTGTGGCTGCCCCTCGAAGTTGCCCTCATCTTCGACCGCGGGCGTCGGACCGGACGCGGCGCATCGCAGACCCGCCGCGCCGCGGGATTCCTCGTCGTCGCCCTTGAGACCGGCGCCATCGTCGGAGCACTCCTCGGCGGCCGGATCTTCGGATGGTTCGACCACAACGTTCCCCTCACCCTCACGGTGCCGGCCATCGCCGTCACGCTGGTGTTCTTCGCCGTGCTGTTCGGGGTGCCAGAGTCGATTCCGCTTCCCGGTCGACGGCTCGATATCATCGGCTTCAGCATCCTCACCCTCGGTCTGCTGCTCATCACCTCTGGCCTCACCTTCCTGCGACTGAATGGCCTCGGGGCGTGGTGGGTGTACATCCTCATCGCCGTCGGAGTCCTGGTGTTCGTGCCGTTCGGCCTCTACGAGCTCCGGCAGAAGGATCCCGCGATCGACCTGCGGGTGCTGCGCCAGCCGAACATGTGGCCGGTGCAGCTCACGGCTGCGCTGATCGGCATCAGCCTGCTCGGAGCCCAGGCGCCGCTCAGCGCCTACGCCGGAACGGATCCGTCGAACGGGTACGGGCTCGGCCTCGACTCGAGCGACCGGTCAACGCTCATCGGGGTGTATCTCATCTCGATGATCGGCGGCGCGCTGCTCTTCCCGGTGGTCTCCCGCCGGTTCTCGCCGAGGGTCGCCCTCATCATCGCGGCCTTCCTCGTGGCGATCGGCTACCTGCTGTTCGTGCCGTTCCACCTCGAGACCTGGCAGGTCTTCCTCAACATGTTCATTGCCGGCGTCGGCTCTGGTGCGCTGGTCGGCGCCATGCCAGCCGCCGCCGCGGCGGCCGCTCCACGCGGCCAGACCGGCATCGCCGCGGCCCTCACCAACACGACCAAGACGATCGGCGGCTCATTCGCCTCCGCGATCTTCGGCATCGTGCTCGCGATGGGGGTGCTCACCGTCGCCTCTGGCACCGCCTCGAGCCTCAGCGGCTACCTCGCCGTGTGGATCATCTGCGGCGTTGGCGCTCTCGTCGCCGCGGTGCTGCTCTTCTTCGTGCCGAAGCTCGCGTTCGCCGACGTCACCGACGAGGAGTTCGCCGTTGAGGAGGTTCCGGCCCCCTGAGGCGCGATCCACCCGTGCCTGGCTAGGATCTCGGCTTCAGTTCTCCGCGGATCACCTTGTGCGGCGCCGCCTGGGCGACCGGCTTGATGGTCACGAGATCGAGGTTCACGTGGCCGGGCAACTCGATCGAGTGGACGATCGCCTCTGCCACATCGTCAGCGCTCAGCGGATCGGGCACGTTGTTGTAGACCGCGTCGGCCCTGGCCTGATCGCCGGCGAATCGCACGAGCGAGAACTCGTCGGTCTTCACCATCCCGGGCGCCACCTCGAGCACGCGGATCGGCTCTCCGGCCAGCTCGAGCCGCAGCACTCCGACGAGCGCGTGAGCGGCGAACTTGGCAGCGTTGTATCCCCCGCCGCCCTCGTAGGCGATGTGACCGGCAATGGATGTGACGGTGAGGATGTCCGCGTGGCCACCGACACCGGCGGCCCCGGCACGCAGCAGTGGCAGCAGGGCACTCGTCACCCGCTTGACCGCGACGACGTTGACGTCGAACATGCGGGTCCAGTCGTCGGCGACGCTCTCCTCGACCGAGGCCATCCCGAAGGCACCGCCGGCGTTGTTCACCAGGGCGTGCACGGGACCGAGGGCGGCGAGATAGTCGCGGAGGGCCTCCACCTGGGCCTGATCCGTGAGGTCCGCGGTGAAGACATCCGCCCCGGTCTCGGCGGCGAGCGCCTCGAGCCGATCGGTGCGTCGGGCAACGCCGACGACATCCCAGCCGTGCGAACGGAACAGGCGGACGGTGGCCGCACCGATGCCGGAACTCGCCCCGGTCACCACAACACGTCGTGAAGTCAATGTTTCTCCCTTGTCAGCCTTTCCCCAACCGTAGCGCGGCCACGGCGATCCGATGACGAGCGCTAGGCCGTCTCGGGGGCGCCGGGACGCTCGGCTTCACCGGCCGGCTCGGCCACGTGGGCGTGCGCGAGGGCGTGTGCGCCGTGCGTGCTCGGGGCGGCGGATGCGGCATCCACTCCCCCGTCGGCGGGCACCGGAGCGGCATGCGCTGGCTTGGCCTCCCAGCCCTGGCTCACGCGCTTCGGCAGAGCGAAGACCAGGAAGAAGGCCACGAGGGCGAAGGCCGCGCTCACGGCGATCGCCGCCGCGGCGCTGTTGGTGAAGCTCACCGCCGCATTCTGCTTGGCGATCTCGGCGATGGCCGTCTTCACGGCGGCGGCTCCCGCGGCGCCGTGCTTCTGTGCCGCCGCCGCGATCTGGGCGGAGGTCGGCGCGATGCCGGTGAGCGTTCCGAAGAACACGCTGCCGATCACGGCGATGCCGATGGCGCTGCCGAGGCGCTGCATTGTGCCGATGACGCCGCTCGCCGCGCCCGCTTCCTGCGGGTCAACGGTCGCGACGATGAACTGCGCATTCGGGGCGATGAACAGGCCGCTGCCGACGCCGGCGACGAGGAGCGGGCCGAGAAGGGCCCAGTTGGTGAGGTCCGCCGCGGCGACCGTGAGCAGCACGATCCAGACCGCCGCGAGGCCGATGGTGAGCATGCCGACGCCGATCACGAGCACGCGGCGCCCGAGCAGCGGCGCGAGACGGCCGCTCTGCGACGCCCCGACGATGCTGCCGATCGCGAACGGGATGGACACGAAGCCCGATTCGAGGGCGGTGTGGCCGAGGCCGGCCTGCCAGAGGATCGAGATGGAGAAGAAGATGCTGGTGAACGCCGCGAAGTAGACGAGCGCGAGGATCGTTCCGCCGGTGAAGGCAGCGTGCGAGTAGAGGTGCGGGGGAACCAGCGGGCTCTTGCCACGCTTGGTGTACCAGACCTCCCACAGCGCGAACAGGGCGACGAGCGCGACGCCGCCGGCGAGCGAGAGGTAGGTCCACGGCTTCCAGCCAACGGTCTGCCCCTCGATGAGCGGAACGAGGATCGCGACGAGCCCGCCGGCGAGCAGCGCGAGGCCGATCCAGTCGACGCCGCCCGACGCTCTGGAGGTCACGGCCCCGCCGCGCGGCAGCAGCGCGGCGGCGGCGATGAGCGCGATGATGCCGATCGGCACATTCACGTCGAAGACGTAGCGCCAGCCCTCCTTCTCCCCGAAGGCCTGAATGAGCAGGCCGCCGACGATCGGGCCGAGGGCGGAGGAGACGCCGATGACGGCGCCCATGATCGCGAAGGCCTTTCCGCGGGTCCTGCCGACGAACAGGAGCTGGATGAACGCCGTGACGGCGGGAAGATAGATGCCACCGGCCAGGCCCTGCACGATGCGGGCGATGACGAGCTGCGTGCTGTCCTGGGCCAGGCCGCAGGCGAGGCTCGCCACGGTGAAAAGGGCGAGGCCAGTGAAGAAGACCCACTTGTGGCCGAAACGGTCACCGAGTCGGCCGGCCGGAATCAAGACGAGGCCGAAGGCGAGCGCGTAGCCGGAGATGATCCACGACAGCGTCGCCTCGTTCGCGTCGAGGCTCGTGCGGATGGTGGGCAGCGCCACATTGACGATGGTGGCATCCAGCAGCGACATGAACATGCCGATCAGGAGCACCGAGAGCGCCTGCCAGGCACGACGCGGCGATACCTCGAGAATTTTGGGCGCCGTGGTAGTGAGAGGCATCAGCTGGTCACCTTCCGGGATCGTTCGTCCGCGATGATTTCGGGCAGGGCAGCGAGAAGACTCTCATGCCAGGCGATTTCGCTTCGCCAGCGCGCGGTCTGATGGCGCATCGCCCAGACCTCCGCGACGGTGAGGAAGTGGGTGATGGACTCGAGGTGGGCTTCGTTCGCATCGAGGGTGGATGTCAACAGGTCGAGTCGCCTCTTCAGAATCGCAGGAAGGTCGCCGAGCGCGTCGGGATCGAGCCGGGTCAGAGCGAGATCGAGCGGATCGGACTTGATCACGATCTCTTCCAACCCCTGCATTCGCAGCTCGCGGAGCGCCTCGTGCCCCGTGTCGCTGATGCGGTACACGGAGCGCGACGGGTAGTTGCCCCGCTTCTCCACCCGGTCTTCGATGATCAGGCCATCCGCGGCGAGGCGCTTGATCGCCCCGTAGACGGCACTCGGCGCGAAGTCGGTCCAGAGGTCGATGTGCTCCTCCTCGGCGAGCAGCAGCAGTGCACGGCCATGCATCGGCCCACGCTGGTCGAGAGACCCCAGGATGAACAGACGAATGGACGACACGCGACCACTCTCGCATGACTAGTCCCGCGCGTCAATCCGTCCGACTCCCGCCACCGGGCCGTGTGGGGAACCGCAAGTGTTACGCCGCATGTCATCCTTCGTTGCCGCTCCCGGCTCCCCTGCCTAGGCTCGCTGCAGCGAGTGATTACCCTGCCCGCACCACTTTGTGAGGAGACACCATGAGCGACAACTCGGCCGACTGGAAGTTTGAGACGAAGCAGATCCACTCGGGAGCCGCTCCGGACCCGACCACGAATGCCCGCGCGACCCCCATCTACCAGACCACCTCGTATGTCTTCAACAGCGCCGAGCACGCGAAGAACCTCTTCGCCCTTGCCGAATTCGGCAACATCTACACGCGCATCCAGAACCCGACCCAGAACGTGGTCGAAGAGCGCGTGGCCGCCCTCGAGGGCGGAACGGCGGCGCTCCTGCTCTCCTCCGGCCAGGCGGCCGCGACGATCGCGGTGCTCAACATCGCCGAGGCTGGCGACCACATCGTCTCGTCGTCCTCCATCTACGGCGGCACCTACAACCTGTTCAAGTACACGCTCGCGAAGCTCGGCATCGAGACCACCTTCGTGGAGGACCAGGATGACGCGGCGGAGTGGGCCAGGGCTGTGCGCCCGAACACCAAGCTCCTCTACGCGGAGACCATCGGCAACCCGAAGATCAACATCCTCGACATCCGCAAGGTCGCCGACGTCGCCCACGAGCACGGCGTGCCGCTCATCGTCGACAACACGATCGCGACGCCGTACCTGATCCGTCCGTTCGAGCACGGTGCCGACATCATCGTGCACTCCGCCACCAAGTTCCTCGGGGGCCACGGAACGGTCATCGGCGGCGTCATCGTCGACGGCGGCACGTTCGAATGGTCGAAGAACGTCGAGAAGTTCCCCGGCCTCACCGAGCCCGATCCCTCGTACCACGGCGCGAGCTACACGACCGTACTCGGCGACGGCATCGCCTACATCATCAAGGCGCGCGTGCAGCTTCTGCGCGACCTCGGTTCGTCGATCGCGCCGGCGAGCGCCTGGCAGCTCATCCAGGGCATCGAGACCCTCAGCCTGCGGGTGGAGCGCCACGTGCAGAACACTCAGGCCGTGGCCGAGTGGCTCGAAAGCCACGAGGACGTCGCCTCGGTGAACTACTCAGGACTGCCGTCGAGCCCGTGGTACGCCAAGGCCAACGAATACGCCCCCAAGGGTGTCGGCGCGGTGCTCTCATTCGAGCTCAAGGGCGGAGTGGACGCGGGCGCCGCTCTCGTCGACAGCGTGTCGCTGTTCAGCCACCTCGCCAACATCGGCGACGTGCGCAGCCTCATCATCCACCCCGCGTCCACGACGCACTCGCAGCTCACGCCGGAGCAGCAGTTGACCGCGGGTGTGACCCCGGGTCTCGTGCGACTCTCGGTCGGCCTCGAGAACATCGACGACATCCTCGCGGACCTCGCCGATGGACTTGCGGCCGCTCGCACGGTGACCTCGGCCGCGCAGCGCGCGTAGCCCGCTGCCGGTCGGGCGGCTCGCTCCCCGACCGGCGGAACCGTAATAGTGGGCGGCCCGCGCCCTGAGTTGAGATACTGGCACGGACATGGATTGGCAAACACCCGAGGACACGGTCCCATCGAGCTTCGTGACCGAGGCGAATACCCGGTCCATCCTCGGCAAGCCACCGGCTTCGGGAGCCTGGCGTGAGGGAGACCCGGCTGGCGGGCGGCTGTTCGCGTCGATCGGTGCCCAGCAGTTCGAACGCGGCGGCGCCATCCCCTCCGGCCGCATCGCCTATGAGACCTGGGGCGAGCTCGATGCCGACGGCGGCAACGCCGTGCTCGTGCTGCACGCCCTCACCGGCGACAGCCACGTCATCGGTCCCGCCGCCGCCGGGCATCCGACGGCCGGGTGGTGGTCGGGCATCATCGGACCCGGTCGTCACATCGACACGGACCGCTGGTTCGTCGTCGCCCCCAACATGCTCGGGGGCTGCCAGGGCAGCACGGGACCAGCCTCCCTCGACCCGCAGGGCCGCGAATGGGGTGCCCGGTTCCCCTACCTGACCATCCGTGACCAGGTGGCCGCCCAGGTCGCCTTCTCCGACGCCATCGGCATCGGACGCTGGGCCGCAGTGATCGGCGGCTCCATGGGTGGAATGCAGTCCCTTGAGTGGGCGATCGGGCATCCCGACCGCCTGGACCGGGTGGCGGTCATCGCCGCGCCGACGATCTCGAGCGCCGACCAGATTGCCCTCAATTCGGTGCAGATCGAGGCGATCCACATGGACCCCCACTTCGCCGACGGCGACTACTACGAGGCGCCGGATGGCGACGGTCCCTCCCGCGGTCTCTCCCTCGCCCGTCGGATGGCGCTGCTCAACTATCGATCGCCCACCGAGCTGAACGAACGATTCGAACGCAGCTGGCAGTCGAGCGTGAGCCCCCTCGGCGCGGAGGGGAAGTTCGCGGTGGAGAGCTACCTCGACTTCCACGGCAACAAGTTCACCCGCCGGTTCGACGCGAACAGTTACGTGCTGCTCGTGCAGGCGATGAACTCGCACGACATCGGGCGCGATCGCGGGGGCATCGCCGCCGCCCTCGCCCGGGTCACCGCCAAGAATGTCGTGCTCGGCATCGACAGCGATCGACTCTTTCCGCTGGCCAATCAGATCGCGATCGCGGGCGGCGTGACGGGGAATATCGACGGCGGAACCGCCATCGTCATCCGCTCGGAATTCGGCCACGACGGCTTCCTCATCGAGAACGACCTCGTCGGTCCGCACGTGGCACGGCTTCTCGCCTCTTGAAGGGCGTCCGGCGCACCCGAGCCTCTTTCAGCTTGGCTATGCTGAGTGTACAGAGTGGTCTGTGCCGGCACCCGAGCCAGCCTGACCACTGGGGAGAAGTCGATATCAGTGGTTCTTAAGCGGGCGAGACCCCCCACCATCCGGGTTGCGATCGTCGATGATCACCGCCTGGTCCTCGATGGACTCACCTCGCTCCTGAACTCGCGCCGCCAGGGCATCCAGGTGGCCATCAGCGAGTCGAGCTGGGACGGGCTGCTGTCGCACGCGGAGTTCCCGGTGGACGTCGTCGTTCTCGACCTCAACCTGGACGACAACATCTCGATCGGCACCAAGGTGAGAGCCCTGAGCTCCGCCGGTTGCCGCACCATCGTGATCAGCCGACACACGGACTCGTCGTCGATCCACGGAGCGATCCGCGCCGGCGCGCTGGGCTTCGTGCCGAAGTCGGAGGGCGCAGACGAACTCGTGCGCGCCATCCTGAGCGCCGCGGACGATCGACAGTACGAGAACGGCTCGCTCACCGGGGCACTCTCCACCAACGGACGGGCCGGGGATCCGGGGCTCGGCCGCCAGGAACTGCGTGCGATCATGCTCTACGCCTCCGGGCGTTCCATCCGCGAGGTCGCCGGTGACATGGGCACCACGGAAGAGACCGTCAAGTCGTACATCAAGCGTGGCCGTCGCAAGTATCGGGAGATCGGAATCGACCTCGGCACCAAGATCCTGCTGAGGCGCCACGGAATCCGTGAGGGCTGGGTCACGCCGGAATAGTGTGCGCGCGGCCTTGCGGGTCCGTGGTGTCGCACACCGGGCGGCTCGGTCATGTGTGACCATTGCTCTGTGGAACTCATCGCCAGGGAACGCGACCGACTTCTGCAACGCTCTGCCCGCCTGATCGGGCTGGGGTCGACATTCCTCGCGCTCGCCTGCTTCGCCGTGCCGGGAGTGCTCCGTTTCGAAACGCTGCTCTCCACCCTCCCGCTCTTCGCGCTGCTGGTCTTCTGCCTGTACCGGGTGGGAGTCCGCAAATCGCTGCTCTGGGTGATCCTCGGCATGGCCGCGGGTCTCGGCATCCTCGTGGTGGTGCAGATTCCGGGCGAGGCTGCGGCGAGCGCATCGCTCGGCACGGCGATCGTGCCGCTGGCCGCTGGCGCGATCGCGTCATTCGCCGTCGTCCTCACCGCCAGCATCGGCGGGATCGTGGTGCTCTCCGTCGGATTCATCGCGACCCTCGTGCTCGCCGAGTTGGCGATCCCCGGTCCCGTTTCGGTGCAGGGTGAGGCCATCATCGTCGGCTGGGCGCTCGCCGTGATCTTCGGCTACTGGCTCTCCGCGAGCATCCCGCGTGCCGCGCGCCGCATCTACAGCATCGGGCGCGCCCACCGGGCCGAGCGCCAGGCCAGTGAGACCGAGGCGCAGCGGCGCCAGGGTGCGCGCCTGCTGCACGACACCGTGCTCGCCACCCTCACACTGCTCGCGCACTCCGGCATCGGCGTCGCGGCATCCGCCCTCCAGCAGCAGGCCGGCGAGGATGCCCGGCTGCTGCGGCAGCTGCGGCTCGGCGCGAGCCCGGTCCCGCAGTCGTCGGGGGTCTACAACCTCGAACCGGTGGAGGAGAGCGCCCTTGGCACCACCCTTGAATCGGTCAAACAGCGCTTCGGCCGAATGGGGCTCGAGGTGAGCTGGCATGGCACCGGGCAGGTCCTGCTGCCGAGCGACGTTCTGGACGCCTTTCTGCTCGCCCTCGCCGAATGCCTCGAGAACGTGCGCCGTCATGCCGGTGTGACCGACGCCCACGTGACCATCACCGACGACGAGTCGACCGTACGGGCCATGGTGACGGATGCCGGAGTCGGCTTCAACATCTCGGACATCGACGAAGCCCGGCTCGGCTTCAAGGATTCCGTCGTCGCCCGGCTCAAGGATGTCGGCGGCAACGCCCGGCTTTTCTCCTCCCCCGGTGCCGGCACCACCGTCGTGCTTGAGGTACCCAAGTGACCGCCTACGTCCGCCCGGAGGAGAACACCCTCGGGGTGATCCTCGGTAAGAAGAACCGCGCCGGGGTTCCGCTCGGTTCGACCGCGGGCCGCGCGATGCGTCAGGCAAGTGCCCGCGGTGCGAGCCTCGGCACGGGCTATCTCGGCATCGGCGCGAGCATGCTCGCCGCCCTGCAGGGCGTGTACGGCATCGGCATGTTCATCAGCCACGTGCACGACTATCCGCACGTCGGGCTGGCCGTGGGGGCCTGGCTCGTCTACGCGCTTGCCCTCATCGGCGTCGCCGTCACCATCGCAACTCGCGGCGAGCGGATGCCCGACTGGCTGTTCGGCACGTTCCTGTTCGGTCTCGCCGGAGTCGTCGTGCTCGACCTCAGCGCAATCTGGCCGCTCGGCAACATCGGGGCCTACTCCACCGCCTCCTCGTCCGTCGGGTTCGGCCTCCTCGCGGCCCTCACGCTGCGACGCGGGCGAGAGCTGCTTGCCGCGGCCATGGTGCTCGGTCTCGTGCTGGGCGCGGCTGTGCTGCTCACCACCAGGCTGACCACGGCGACGATTCCTGACCAGATCCTGCTGGTCGCCACCGCGGTCATGCCGGTGATCTTCGGACTCTACGTCGTTCGACGTTTTCGCCGCATCGTGCAACGCGAGCTCGACCGCGTGCTCGTGCAGAGCACCGTCTCGGCGCCGCGCTTCGCGGTGGGAATGCTCGCCTCGGAGGAACTCGCCCGGCTCGACCTCGCCGCCGAGGAACTTCTCGAATCCGTGGCCACGGGGCGCACCTCGCTTCCGCTCTCCCCCAAGACCGCCTCGACCGCGGCATCCCTCGCCACCGAACTGCGGCTGCACCTCATCGAGGGTCGGCGCGAGACCTGGCTCTACCACGCCATCACCGAGTCGGAGCAGCTGGGCAAGTCCGTGACCCTCGCCGACCGGGGAAGCCTCGCGGGCCTGCTCGGCCCACAGCAACGAGATGGCCTCCTCGCCGCGGTGTGGCTGCTCCTGAGCGACCAGAGAAAGGCCTCGCCGACCGCCCACCTCGCCGTCGGGCCGGTCACCGCGATCCCGGAACCCGGATCGAGGACGATCACCGTGCCGCTCGTGATCACGACCACCGACGTCGCCCGCAATCGGGTGGATCCCACCACCTGGGATGCAATCGGCAAGGTCGGCCGTTTCATGGACTCCACCCAGAACTCGAGCCTGCGTGTCGAGATCGAGTGCATCGTCAACAACCCGGCGGACCAATAGCATGCTGAAGTGCCGCGATCACAGAATGGAACTCTTGTGCCAGAACTAGACGATCGAATCCGACTTGCCCTCGTCGACGACCACAAGATGTTGCTCGGCGCGCTCACCGAGTGGATTCGCAACGCCGCGTCGGACATCAACATGGTCGCCGCCGTGTCCACCTGGCCCGAACTCCTGACCCACAGCGAGTTCCCCGTCGACGTGGTACTGCTCGACCTCGACCTCAAAGACAACATCCCGATCTCCCTGAAGATCTCCACCCTCAAGACCACCGGCGTGAAGACCGTGCTCATGAGCACCTACTCCGAGCCGAATGTGGTGCGCGAGGCCCTCGCGGCCGGGGCCCTCGGCTACCTGGTGAAGAGCGAGGACGCCGACATGATCGTCGAAGCGATCCGTGCCGCGACGAAGGGCGAGTCCTTCATCTCCGCCGAACTCGACCTGGCGCTGAACGCCGGCGACGTCGGAGGCGCCCCCAAGCTCAGCGCCCAGGAGCGCCGCGTGATGGCCCTCTACGGCGGCGGCGAGCCCGTGAAGGCCGTCGCGTTCCAGCTCGGCATCTCCGAGGAGACGGCCAAGTCCTACCTCAAGCGCATCCGCGAGAAATACCGCGTGGCGGGAATCGATGTCGGCACGAAGGTGGCGCTGCGCAAGCGTGCCATCCAGGACGGCATCCTCATCTCGACCGACGCGCCGAACAGTTTCTAGCCCGGGCATCCCACCGGGGCAGGCTGGTGGCACCGGGAAGCACGGTGCCGTCCTATTCGGCGCCGAGGGGAACCGGCATCGTGCGGTGCGAGCCGTCGAGGGTGCCGCCGCGTCGGCGCTGCAGCAGCACGCTCCAGGTGGCAAGGGCGATGCCTGGCGCACAGAGCATGACTCCGACCCAGACGGGTGAGATGTAGCCGAGCCCGCCGGCGATGGTGAGCCCCCCGAGGTAGGCGCCGAGGCTGTTGCCGAGGTTGAGGGCCGAGTGGTTGGCGGCCGCGGCAATCGTCTGGCTGTCTCCCGCGACATCCATGAGCCTGGTCTGGATGGAGGGCGAGATGCCCGCTGCGGCGACCCCGACCAGAAAGACGAAGACGAACAGTCCCGGGATCGTGTGGGCAGTGAGGGCGAGTCCGGTCAGGGAGACGACGAAGAGCCCGAAGAAGGCGTAGATCGAACGCACGACGTTCTTGTCCGCCGCCCAGCCGCCCACGAGGTTGCCGATGGTCATGCCGAGTCCCACGACCACGAGGACGATCGGCACGAAGAGCGGCCTGAGGCCGGCGACGTCCGTCGAGATCGGTGCGATGAAGGTGTAGACGCAGAAGAATCCGCCGAAGCCGATCGCACCGGTGAGCAGCGTGATCCAGACCTGGGAACGGCGGAAGGCGGTGAGTTCGCGCTTCATAGTGGCGCTGGCGTCACCCGGCTGGGCCGGCAGGAGCAGGGCGAGGGCAACGAAGGTGAGGCCGAAGATGACCGCGACGGCGAGGTAGGCGATGCGCCAACCGGCCTGCTGGCCGAGGAAGGTGATGGCGG
Source organism: Actinomycetales bacterium (assembly GCA_038251725.1). Lineage (GTDB taxonomy): Bacteria > Actinomycetota > Actinomycetes > Actinomycetales > Microbacteriaceae > Lacisediminihabitans. Next base: position 12,847 of record JBBSBA010000035.1, on the reverse strand, counting down.
GAACACCGATCACATTGGCGATGGTGAGCCCGGAGAGCACATACGCCACTCCGGCGCCACGCTTGCCCGGTCCCATGAGCGATGCCGCCACGAGGGATGCGATGCCGAAGTAGGCGCCGTGCGGCAGGCCGGCGAGGAATCGCGCGGCAAGCACGAGTCCGAAGGTGGGCAGCACCGCGGAGAGCACCGTGCTGAGGGTGAAGGCTGCCGCGAGCACGAGCAGCAGCTTCTTTCGGGGGAAGCGCGCGGCGAAGGCCGCGATTGTGGGAGCCCCGACGACGACGCCGAGGGCGTAGGCGGAGGCGAGCCATCCGGCCTGCGCATTGGCGGCCTCCGGCGACCGAGCATAGAGGGTTGGCAGCAGGTCGTGCGCGATGTTCGGCAGCAGGCCGAGCACGACGAACTCGGTCGATCCGATGCCGAAGCCACCGAGGGCGAGGGCCAGAAGAGCCCATCGCGTGCGAGCGGGAGAGAGATTCTTCACAGTGGGGCGGGATCCGTTCGAGGATCGAGGACGTCGAGGAGACTCTCCATCGAGCATCGTCGGGGCATCGACGACGACCCCGCCCTCTACTGTACGACTCCCGGGCGACGCATTCCTCAGTCAGCCGACGCGATCGCCTCTTCGAGCCGCTCGACCTTGCCGGTGAGCTCGCCGGTGTGCCCGGGACGGATGTCGGCCTTGAGCACGAGCGACACGCGGGTGCCGAACGCTCCCACGGCCGCCGTCGCCCGCTTCACCACGTCGAAGACCTCGTCCCAGTCACCCTCGATCGTGGTGAACATCGAGTCGGTGTGGTTGGGCAGGCCCGAATCGCGCACGATCTTCACGGCCGCGGCGACCGCGGCGTGCACCGAGTCATCCGCGTCGGGGGCGCCGCTTGGTGCGACCGAGAATGCAACGAGCATGAGAATCTCCCTTCGATGGCCGACCGAAAGTCAGCGGGCCAATTCGTCTTCTTCAAGCCTGCCACGATCGTCGAACCCGCGTTGGATGGCGTTGTCCGCTCCGAATGGCCACACGGTGGGTAACCAGATCTGCGCGGCCTCGTTGCCCGAGAGCGACTCGACGCTCTCCCGCGAGGCGCGCCAGACCGACACGACCGCCCAGCCGAGCAGAACGAAGTACAGCACATTGCGGGCGGACAGCACGATGAGCATCACCGGGTTGAGAGCGAGCAGGTAGTCGTAGAAGTAGGGATAGATCAGCTGGGTGAGGCCGGCGAGCACGGCCACGAGAATCGCCGGCGTGCGAAACGGCCGACCCCGGCCCGCGGCATTGGTCGCGAGCCCGAGGATCACCGGCACGGCGAGCCAGGTGAGGTATTGCGGCGACCCCACCTTGTTGAAGGCGATGAGCGCGACGACGTAGGCGAGAGCGAGCGACGGAAGCAGATCCTGAACGGGGGTGCGGTTGCGCAATGCGAGCAGCGCGAGCACCGTGAGCGCCAGCACCGCGAGCAGCATCAACGTGTTCATGAGCGTGCCGGCGACCTCCACGCCCGCACCCCGCACCTGGAAGGTGAGTATGTCCTGGTCGTAGTAGACGACGGTGTTCGGAACATGCGCGAAGGCCTCCCAGAGCCACACGGTCGTGATCGGAGCCTCGACCTGGAGTCCGCGGCCGGTCTGCTGGGTGATGAAGCCGAAGACGTTGGTCCCCGCCCCGAGCGCCAGGGCTGCCGCGCAAATCGCTCCACTCGTGACCGCGGCAGCGACGAGAACCTTCGTCCGGGACTTCAGCGAGATCAGCATTGCGGCGATGATCGCCGCCGGCCACACCTTGATCCAGGTGGCCACCGTGAGCAGCACCGTTGCCGCACGCGGCCGGGTCGCCAGCAGCAGCACCCCCACGATCGCCAGCGGAACCGTGATCGAGTCGATGCGGCCGAGCGCGATCGGTCCGAGCAGAAGGAGGAAGGCCACCCACCACCAGCCGACCGACGTGTTGCGGCGGTTGCGGCCCCAGCCGGTGATCACGCCGAACGCCGCGATATCCAGCAGCATCACCAGGCTGAGCCAGGTACCGCCGAACCGGTCCGGTCCGAAGGCGCGGGCGATCATCATCGGCACGAGGGCGACGATCGGGTAGACCCAGGGACTGTCGATGCCCACCCAGAAATGCGAGACGACGGCCTGGTCGGTCCAGAATTTGTACACCGATGTGACATCGCCGAACGGCCTCCCCGGACCGTACAGGTTGAGCGCTCCAAGCCACAGATGCGCGAGGATGAATGCCACCCAGAGCAGGATGGGACTTCGAGTCACGCGCATGACGCCCAGAGTATCCCGCCGCACCTAACGCCTGAGCAGTGCCGCTATTACCGGCGGCAGCGCGTCGATCAGGCCGAGAATCGTGAACGGCCCGCCGCCGCCGGCGCGCTCCGCCGCGAGCCCGTGGATGACCGAGGCCGTCACTCCGAGCCGGGCAAGCATCAGTGGATCGGCCGCGATCTCGTCGGAATGGGTGGCGACGAGTGCCCCGAGAATGCCGCCGAGGGCATCCCCAGCTCCCGCCGTGGCGAGCCAGGCCGGAGCGCACGAGGCGACGAGCGTTGTGCCGTCCGGCGCGGCGACGTAGGTGTGGTGGCCCTTGAGCAGCACGGTGACGCCGAGCGACTCCGCGGCCCGCTGCGCGGACCGCCCCGGGTCGCCAGCGATCTCCTGCTTCGATCCGCCGAGCACCCTCGACAGCTCGCCGAAATGCGGGGTGATGATCGCCGGTCCGGTCGCCCGGCCCAGCAGGTCGAGTGCCCCGGCGTCGATCACGATCGGCAGCCCGGACGCGAGTGCCGCCTCCAGCCGATCGGTGCTGTCGGTATCGCGCAGCGCCGCGTCCATCCCGGATCCGACCAGCCACGCCTGCACTCGACCGTTCGCGGTCACCGCCTCCGGGCGCCGCTGCAGCACGAGGGTCGTCGGGCGTTCGCCACCGAGATAACGAACCATGCCGACGCCGGTATGCAGCGCGGCCTCCACCCCGAGAACCGCGGCACCGGGATACGCTGGCGACCCCGTGACGACCCCCAGCACACCGCGTGAGTACTTGTCGTCGTCGGGCGTCGGCACGTCGATGAAGCGTGCCGCGTCGCCTGCCGTCCAGTCGGTGAAGCTGTTCATGCACTCACGATAGTTTGAATTGCATGAGCGACATCCCCTCCCCCATTGAAATCCGCGACCGGGTCGTCGTGTTCGACTACGGCGAAGTGATCTCGAGGCGGCCGAGCGACGAGGCCCGCTCGACCATCATCGGCATCGCGGGTGTCGCCGAGGAGCCGTTCTGGACCTCCTATGACGCCCACCGGGACGGCCTCGATCGCGGCACCACGAGCATCCGGGACTACTGGAGGCTCGTGGCGGCCGACACCGGTGCCGAGTGGTCCGAGGCGACCATTCACGAGCTGTGGGTGGCCGACTTCACCAGCTGGATCAGCGTCGAGCCAGCGACCTTCGACGTGATCGCCGACCTGCATGCCGGCGGCACGCGAGTGGCGTTGCTATCCAACGCCGGCTTCGACTTCGCCAGCCCATTCCGCTTCTCGCCGATCGCCCAGTTCTTCGAGCGGATGTTCATCAGTGCCGAGATGCTGCGGATCAAGCCGGACGCCGAGATCTACCGCGAGGTGGCGGCCGGGCTCGGAATAACCTGCGGGCAAATGGTCTTCATTGACAACAAGCAGACGAACGTCGACGGCGCGGAGGCGCTCGGGATCACCGGGCACCTCTACGTCGGGGCGCCGGAGCTGCGCCGCTTCCTCGAATCCCTCGCAGACAGGTAATCATGCAGACCCCCGCCATCTTCACGCCGTACACGGTGCGCTCCGTCACGGTACGCAATCGCATCTGGGTCTCCCCGATGTGCGAATACTCGGTGGACGGGCACGACGGCGTGCCCACCGACTGGCACCTCGTCCACCTCGGGGCCTTCGCTCGCGGAGGCGCGGGACTCGTCTTCACCGAGGCGACAGCCGTCAACGCCGAGGCGCGCATCTCGCCGGAGGACACCGGCATCTACACCGCCGAACAGCGGGATGCCTGGGCGCGCATCGTCTCGTTCATGCACTCCCAGGGTGCCGCCGCCGGCATCCAGCTCGCCCATGCGGGCCGCAAGGCCTCGACCTGGCGCCCGTGGGCCGTCGAACGCGGAACCGTGCCGGCGAGCGAGGGCGGGTGGACGCCCGTCGCGCCGTCCCCGGTCGCCTTCAGGGGCTACGCCGTGCCGGCCGCGCTCGACCGGGACGGCATCGAGGGCGTGGTGCGCGACTTCGCCGCTGCCGCCCGGCGCTCGATCGACGCCGGATTCGATGTGATCGAACTGCACGCCGCCCACGGCTACCTTCTGCACCAGTTCCTCTCCCCGCTGTCGAACCTGCGCACCGACGACTATGGCGGGAGCCTTCAGAACCGGGCACGCCTGCTGCTGGAGGTGATATCCGCCGTTCGCGCCGAGGCCGGCGACGACGTGCCGCTGTTCGTGCGCTTCTCCGCGACGGACTGGGCGGAGGGCGGCTGGGACCGCGAACAGACCGCGGTCGTGGCCAGCTGGGCGAAGGATTCCGGCGCGGACTTCTTCGACATCTCCAGCGGAGGCCTCGTCTCTGGCACCTCGATCCCGCTCGCGCCGGGCTACCAGGTTCCGTTCGCCGACTACGTCAAGCACGCGTCGTCGGTGGAGGTGAGCGCGGTCGGCCTCATCACCGAGGCGAAGCAGGCCGAAGACATCGTGGCATCGGGCAAGGCGGACGCCGTGATGCTCGCCCGCGAGATCATGCGCGACCCCCACTTCCCGCTGCGCGCGGCGCACGAACTCGGTCATGAGCTCGACTACTGGCCGTCCCAGTACCTGCGCGCCAGGTGGCCAGCCACGTAAGAGATCGTCGCGGCGGTCAGTTGCGGCGGGTGGCGTCCTGCACTTCGCCGACCAGTTCCTCAATGATGTCCTCGAGGAAGAGCACACCGCGCGTCGCCCCGGTGTCGTCGAACACGCGCGCGAGGTGCACGCCAGAGCGGCGCATCGCGGCGAGGGCGTCTTCGAGGTCCATGTCGCGGAAGATCGAGATCAGCTTGCGGATGCGCTTGGGCGGCACCGGCTCATCGAACTCGCTCGCGTCGTCGAGGTCGAGAACGTCCTTGAGGTGGAGATAGCCGGTGGGCTCCCCGTCGTCGTTCACCAGCACGTAGCGGGAGAAGCCGCTCCGCGCGACGGCACGCTCGACCTCGGCCGGCGTCGCCGCCTCGGAGAGGCTCACGAGATGCGGCATCCCCACGGCGATGTCCTTCACCTTCTTGGCACTGAACTCGAATGCCGCATTGAGGGCGCCGATGCTGTCGGTGAGCACGCCCTCCTTCGTGGAATGCGCGACGATGTTGGCCACCTCGTCCACGGTGAAGGCGCTGTTGGCCTCGTGCTTCGGCTGCACCCCGAACAGCCGCAGCACCCCGTTGGCCGAGGCGTTCAGCGCGAAGATGATCGGCCGGAAGACCAGCGAAAGGAAGACCAGCGGCGGCGCCAGGATGAGTGCCGCGCGATCCGGAACCGAGAACGAGAGGTTCTTGGGAACCATCTCGCCGATCACGACGTGGAGGAACGACACGGCGACCAGTGCGATCACGAATGAGATCGTGCCGATGACTTCCTCCGGCCAGTGGGTGAGGGCGAGAGGGAACTCGAGCAGGTAGTGAATCGCCGGCTCCGACACGTTGAGGATCAACAGCGAACACACGGTGATGCCGAGCTGGCTGGTGGCGAGCATCATCGTCGCGTGTTCCATCGCGTAGATAGTGGATCGTGCTGCCCGGCCCCCCGCCTCCGCCCGCGGTTCGATCTGCGAGCGGCGCGCCGAGATCACGGCGAACTCCGCCGCGACGAAGAATCCGTTGATCAGCAGCAGGATGGCGAGCCACGCGATGCCCCAGCCCGCGCTCATGAGGCCGGCCCCGCGGCATCCTTCGGGGCGGACGGGTCCGCGGTGGGCGTGTAGCGCACGCGGTCGATGCGGCGGCCGTCGAGACGCTCGACGCGGAACACGCCGCCCTCGACCGCCACGACATCACCGACGACGGGCAGCCGGCCGAGTTCGCTCATGATGAATCCACCGACCGTCTCGTACGGGCCCTCGTCGGGAATGACGACATCGGCCCGTTCGAGCAGTTCGTCGGGGCGCAGCATGCCGGGGAAGGTGAGCCAGTCGCGGGATCGGACGACGCCGACGAGGGTGCGGTCGTGTTCGTCCGACACCTCGCCGACGAGTTCCTCGACCAGGTCTTCCAGGGTCGCCACCCCGGCTGTCCCGCCATACTCGTCAACGACAACGGCCATCTGGTAGCCGCGTCCGCGCAGTTCGCCGAGCAGAACGTCGAGTTTCATGGTTTCCGGAACCCGCAGCGCCTCGGATTGCAGTGCCGAGACCGGCACATCCGCCCGTTTCTCGCGGGGCACCGCGACCGCCTGCTTCACATGCACGAGGCCCACGACATCGTCGATCGAGTCGTCGATCACGGGGAAGCGGGAGTAGCCGGTCTGGCGGGCGAGGTCGATCACGGTCTGGGCCGAGTCAGTTCGGTCGACGCTCGACACGCGCGGCCGGGGTGTCATCACGTCGGCGGCGATGTGCTCGCTGAAGACGAGGGTGCGCGCGAGCAGCGTCGCGGTGTCACGATCGAGGCTTCCCTCGGTCGCCGAACGGCGCACGAGCGAGCGGAGTTCCTCGGCAGTTCGCGCCGATGACAGCTCCTCCTTCGGCTCGATTCCGATCGAGCGCAGGATGGCATTCGCCGTGTTGTTCAGGAGCGTCACGAACGGGCGGAACAGCTTCGTGAAACCCACCTGGAATGGGATGACGAGCCGGGCGGTCGCCAGGGGAAGAGCGAGCGCGAAGTTCTTCGGAACCAGCTCGCCGACGATCATCGAGAGCAGCGTCGCGATGACGATCGCCAGGACGGAGGCGATCACCGCGGTGACCGCCGCCCCGAATCCGAGAGCGCCGAGCGGGCCGGTGAGCAGCCGGCCGATCGCGGGCTCCAGGGTGAACCCGGTGAGCAGCGTGGTGATGGTGATGCCGAGTTGGGCGCTGGAGAGGTGGGTCGAGGTGATCTTGAGTGCGCCGATGGTGAGACCGAGCCGCTTCTCACCGCGGGCGACGCGGGATTCGAGGTCGGACCGGTCGAGATTGACCAGCGAGAACTCCGAGGCCACGAAGAATCCCGTGCCGACGGTCAGCAGCAGTCCGATGCCGAGCATGATCAGCTCAGACACGGGCGTCACCGGAGTGGGTGAAACGGGCGCGGCGCCATGAAGGGGGGTCGTCCATTATTCGGACAAGTGTACGTGAGGTCTCGGCCGGGTGGATGGCTCTACCAGGACACCGGGAGCGCCTTGCCCTCCTCATAGCCGGCCGCGGACTGGATGCCCACGAGCGCACGCTCGTGGAAACTGGCGAGGTCAGAGGCGCCGGCATATGTGAGGGACGATCGCACGCCAGAGGTGATCATGTCGAGCAGGTCCTCCACCGAGGGTCGCAGCGGGTCGATGTAGATCTTCGACGACGAGATTCCCTCGGCGAACAGGGTCTTGCGGGCGAGTTCATAGGGATCCAGCCGGTCGAAGCGGTCGTGCACGGCCTTGGTGGAGGCCATTCCCCAGCTCTCCTTGTAGAGGCGGCCCGCGGCATCGGTCTCCAGGTCCCCTGGCGATTCGATCGTGCCGGCGAACCACGAGCCGATCATGACGGATGAGGCACCGGCGGCGAGCGCGAGCGCCACGTCGCGTGGGTACCGCACCCCGCCGTCCGCCCAGACCTGGGCACCGAGGTTCCGTGCGGCATCCGCGGTCTCGAGCACCGCGGAAAACTGCGGGCGCCCGACGGCGGTCATCATGCGCGTTGTGCACATCGCGCCGGGGCCGACGCCCACCTTCACGATGTCCGCGCCAGCGGCGACCAGGTCCGTCACCGCGGCGGCGGTCACGACATTGCCGGCCACGATGGGCAGGTCGAGGCCGAGCGCCTTGACCGCGCGGATGGCCGCGAGCATGCCGTCCTGGTGCCCGTGCGCCGTGTCGAGCACGAGCACGTCGACGCCGGCGGCGGCGAGCGCCGAAGCGCGACCGGCCACGTCCCCGTTGATGCCGAGGGCCGCGGCCACCCGAAGCCGACCACCCGCGTCGAGCGCCGGCCGGTACAGGGTGGAGCGCAACGCGCTCGTGCGGCTGAGGGTTCCGACGACGACTCCATGGTGCAGCACTGGCGCGAATTCGAGGTCGGCGGCGACCATCAGGTCGAAGGCCGCCCGGGCATCCGTCACGTCGTCGGCGTCGATCGAGGCGAGCCGGCCGTGCAGCAAATCACCGAGGCGCGCCGCGGGGAGGGCGGTCGCCAGTCGCGCGGCGGAGATACAGCCGAGGAAGGCGCCCCGATCGTCCGTGATGACGATGCCGTGTCCCTCGATCGCCGGAATCTGGCGAAGCGCGTCGCCAACGGTCTGCCCCTCAGACAGGAAGAGCGGGGTGTCGAACGGCACCGGCTGCGCCTTGACCCAGCGGATCGCGGAGTCCAGGTCTTGCAGGTGCAGGTCCTGGGGAAGCACGCCGAGCGCGCCGCGACGGGCCAGAGTTGCGGCGAGCCTCGGGCCGGTGACCGAATTCATGTTCGCCGAGACGATGGGGACCGTCGTTCCCGAGCGATCGTTCGGGGCAATCGAGACGGACAACCGGCTTCCCACATCGGAGTGGCTCGGCACAAGAAACACGTCTGAATAGGTCAGGTCGTGCTGGGGCGTCGTTCCAAAAAACTCCATGTTTTAAAGGTAATCCCTGGCGCCTCCGGTCCGTGAGGTCGATTGGAAGCGATTAAGCTTGAAACGCGTATGGCCGACGACGGCCGCGAACACAATTTAAGCCAGCGACATGACGACTGTGAATGAAAGAGATGGGGCGATGGCTGTGTCTAGCCAAGTAACCGGAGTGGCATCTGAGGATGGTTCGTCGGGCGAATTCGGAGCCAACGAATGGCTCGTGGATGAAATGTACGAGCGTTTCATCGCCGACAAGAATTCGGTAGACCAGTCGTGGTGGCCGATTCTGGAGAGCTACCACCAGACAACGGTCGAGGCATCGTCCACTCCCCCGGCTGCCACACCGCCCGCCGCCCCCGCAGAGCCGATCGCTCCGCCGCAGCCACCCACCCCAGCTGAGCCCCTCGCGCCGCAGCCGCGCGTCGACGTGCAGCCGGCGCCAGCCGCACCGGTCGAACCGCCCACCACGACCGGCAGCCAGCCGGTCGCCCGCACCACTTCGCTGCGGCCCAACCCGCAGCCGATCCCGGCCCAGGCGCCCGCGGCAGCGCAGCCGGAACCCACCGCGCCGTCCGATGTCCCGAACGCCGAGCCGCAGGACGTCGTGTCGCCGCTCAAGGGCATGTCGAAGTCGCTCGCGGCGAACATGGACGCCAGTCTCACCGTTCCGACGGCGACGAGCGTGCGCACCATCCCCGCGAAGCTCATGATCGACAACCGCATCGTGATCAACAACCACCTCAAGCGCACCCGCGGCGGCAAGGTCTCGTTCACGCATCTCATCGCCTGGGCCCTCGTGCAGACGCTCAAGGAGTTCCCGAGCCAGAACGTCTACTACGACGAGGTCGACGGCAAGCCCTCTGTCGTCGCGCCCGCCCACATCAACCTCGCGATCGCCATCGACATCCCGAAGCCGGATGGAACGCGCGCGCTGCTCGTGCCGGGCATCAAGAACACCGAGACGATGGGCTTCGAACGCTTCCTCGTCGCGTACGAGGACGTCGTCAGCCGGGCCCGCAACAACAAGCTCACTGCCGCCGACTACGCCGGCAACACGATCTCGCTCACCAACCCGGGCGGAATCGGCACCGAGCACTCGGTGCCGCGCCTCATGCGGGGGGCCGGGAGCATCATCGGCGCCGGGGCTCTCGAGTATCCGGCCGAGTTCCAGGGCATGTCGCTCACGACCCTCACCGATCTCGGCATCGGCAAGACGATCACCCTCACCTCCACCTACGACCACCGCGTCATCCAGGGTGCCGGTTCGGGCGAGTTCCTCAAGAAGGTGCACGAGCTGCTCATCGGCCAGCGCGACTTCTACCAGGGCATCTTCGCCGACCTCCGCATTCCCGATGACCCGATCCACTGGGCGTCTGACATCCACGTGGACCTCGCGGACCAGGTCGGCAAGACCTCCCGCGTGCACGAGCTGATCAACTCGTTCCGGGTTCGCGGCCACCTCATGGCCGACGTCGACCCGCTCGAGTACAAGCAGCGCACGCACCCCGACCTCGACATTGCGAGCCACGGACTCACCTTCTGGGACCTCGACCGCGAGTTCGTCACCGGCGGATTCGGCGGTAAGCGATCGGCGCTGCTGCGGGAGATCCTTGGCGTGCTCCGCGACTCCTACTGCCGCACGCTCGGCATCGAATATATGCACATCCAGGACCCGGCACAGCGCGCCTGGATCCAGGAGCACGTCGAGAAGGCCTACACCAAGCCCACCAAGGACTCGCAGTTGCGCGTGCTCGGAAAGCTCAACGAGGCCGAGGCCTTCGAGACCTTCCTGCAGACCAAGTACGTTGGCCAGAAGCGCTTCAGCCTCGAAGGCGGAGAGTCGACCATCGCCCTGCTGGATGCCGTGCTCCAGGGAGCCGCGGAGGCGGACCTCGACGAGGTCGTGATCGGCATGGCCCACCGCGGCCGCCTCAACGTGCTCACCAACATCGCCGGCAAGACCTACGGGCAGATCTTCCGCGAGTTCGAGGGAACGCAGGATCCCCGCACCGTTCAGGGCTCCGGCGACGTGAAGTACCACCTCGGCACCGAGGGCAACTTCACGAGCGCGAAGGGCGACCAGATCCCCGTCTACATCGCCGCAAACCCCTCGCACCTCGAGGCGGTCGACGGGGTGCTCGAGGGCATCGTGCGCGCCAAGCAGGATCGCAAGCCGATCGGCACCTTCTCGGTGCTTCCGATCATGGTGCACGGCGACGCCGCAATGGCTGGTCAGGGAATCGTCGTCGAGATTCTGCAGATGTCGCAGTTGCGCGCCTACCGCACCGGCGGCACCGTGCACGTGAACATCAACAACCAGGTCGGCTTCACGACCCCTCCAGGGGAGGGCCGCACGTCGATCTACTCGACCGACGTCGCCAAGACCATCCAGGCGCCGATCTTCCATGTGAACGGTGACGATCCCGAGGCCGTCATCCGCGTGGCGGAGCTGGCCTTCGCCTACCGCCAGGAGTTCCACCGCGACGTCGTGATCGACCTCATCTGCTACCGCCGCCGCGGCCACAACGAGGGCGACGACCCGTCGATGACGCAGCCGCTCATGTACAACCTCATCGAGGCGAAGCGCTCCGTGCGCACGCTCTACGTCGATGCGCTCGTCGGTCGAGGCGACATCACCCAGGAGGAATACGAAGCGGCCCACGCCGACTTCCAGGACCGCCTGGAGCGCGCCTTCGCCGAGACTCACGCCGCACAGACCGGGTCGATCCCGATCGTGGTGCATGACGGCCACGCGATCGCCGACATCGAACGCCCCGGGTCCCAGCAGGATGACAGCGTCGGCGAGCCGACATCCACCGCCGTGAACGAGAACGTGATCTCCCTCATCGGCGATGCCCACGGCAACCCGCCGGCCGGGTTCACCGTGCATCCCAAGCTCCAGCAGCTGCTGAAGAAACGCAGCGAGATGAGTCGCAACGGCTCCATCGACTGGAGTTTCGGCGAACTGCTCGCCCTCGGTTCGCTGCTGCTCGAGGGAACTCCCGTGCGCATGGCCGGCCAGGACACCCGACGCGGCACGTTCGTGCAGCGCCACGCGGTGCTGCACGATCGCCAGAACGGCCAGGAGTGGCTGCCACTCGGCAACCTCAGCGACAACCAGGCCCGGTTCTGGATCTACGACACGCTCCTCAGCGAGTACGCCGCGATGGGCTTCGAGTACGGCTATTCGGTGGAACGCGCCGACGCCCTCGTGCTCTGGGAGGCACAATTCGGTGACTTCGCCGACGGCGCCCAGGTCGTGATCGACGAGTTCATCTCGAGCGCCGAGCAGAAGTGGGGCCAGCGTTCGAGCGTCGTGCTGCTGCTGCCGCACGGCTACGAGGGACAGGGACCGGACCACTCGTCCGCCCGCATCGAGCGCTACCTGCAGTTGTGCGCCGAGAACAACATGACGGTCGCGCGCCCCTCGACTCCGGCATCGTACTTCCACCTGCTGCGTCGCCAGGCGTACGCGCGTCCGCGCCGTCCGCTCATCGTCTTCACCCCGAAGTCGATGCTGCGCCTGCGCGGCGCGACGAGCGAGGTCTCCGAGTTCACCACCGGCAAGTTCGAACCGGTTCTCGACGACGTCGCGGTGACCGACAAGGCCGCGATCAAGCGCATCGTGCTGCACGCCGGCAAGATCCACTACGACCTGCTTGCCGAGGTGGAGAAGCGCCAGCAGAAGGACGTCGCGCTCGTGCGTCTCGAACAGTACTACCCGCTGCCCAAGGCCCAACTCGACGAGGTTCTTGCGCAGTATCCGAACGCCGAACTGGTCTGGGTTCAGGAAGAGCCGGAGAACATGGGGGCCTGGCCGTTCCTCTCCCTCGAGTTGGCCAAGAGCACGCCAGCCCGCTCGATTGCGGTCGCATCGCGCCCGGCCTCCGCAAGCCCCGCGACCGGATCGTCCAAGCGCAGCGCACAGGAGCTCGTCGAACTCCTGGACCAGGCGCTCACCGTCCGCTAGCACGTTCGAGACGCGCGCCGTCTCGCAGAAGGGCCGTCATCTTCGGGTGGCGGCCTTTCGCGTGCCCCGGGCGGTGCGCGACGGAGT